>CAVGQN010000033.1:0-33892 GCA_963631395.1 bacterium | reverse complement strand
TAAATAAGCCAACAAAAATGAAAAAAATCATAGGTCTTGACCTCGGAACGACAAGTATAGGATGGGCTCTTGTCAACGAGGCTGAAAAAGAGGGAGAGAAGTCGTCCATAGTCCGTCTCGGCGTGAGGCAAGTTTCTTTGACTGTCGACGAGAAGAACGACTTCACCAAAGGAAAGGCAATAACGACCAATGCCGGCCGCCGTCAGAAGCGTGGTATGCGACGCAATCTACAGCGGTACAAATTGCGTCGTGAGGCACTGCGTGCATGCCTGGAGGAACAGGGCTTTGTAGGTCCGGACTCCGTCTTATGTGAGGATGGAGCAGACACTACGTTCCAGACGCACCGCCTGCGCGCCACGGCAGCCGAGAGCGAAATTACGCTCGAGGAGTTCGCGCGCGTACTACTTATGATAAACAAAAAGCGCGGCTATAAGAGCAATCGTAAGGCCAACACGGAAGATGAAGGTGCACTGATAGACGGCATGGATATTGCCAAACAACTCAGTGAGGAGAATATCACCCCTGGGCAACTGCTATATAGAGAATTTAAGAAAAGCGGACGTCGGCCCAAGCTGTCCTTTTATCCTTCTGACCTGCACAAGGAGTTTGACCGCATCTTCGACTTCCAGTCGCAGTTTCATCCTGACATTCTGGATGCAGACATGAGGGAGGCTTTGCACGGGCATGGCCGCCCGGCCATCATCTTTAGGCAGAAGCGCAATATACTTACGGCCAAAAACAGCGGCAAGGAAGCATATGCTACTGAATGCGAATGGCGGTCCAAGGCTGTCAGTGAGCCGTTGGACATCGAAGTCGTGGCCTACGTGCTTGATAAAATAAGCGGCGCAATCAGCGGCTCAAGTCAACTGCTGGGCATGATTAGCGACCGAAGCAAGGAACTGTACTTCAGCCACAAGACCATCGGCCAGTGGCAGTATCAGCAGCTGCTTGACGACAGGCACCACAGTCTGGTCAGCCAGACTTTCTACAGGCAGGACTATCTGGATGAGTTTGAGTCGATATGGGAGAAACAAGCCGAATTCCATCCCGAACTTACGCCAGAACTAAAGAAGAAAGTCGGTGATATTATCTTCTATCAGAGGGAGTTGAAGAGCTGTAAGAACCTCGTCAGCTACTGCGAATTGGAGCACCATGAGATAGAGGTCACCACACCCGACGGCAAACGGAAAAAGGTCACTACAGGTAGCAAGGTGTGCCCGAAGTCGTCGCCGCTGTTTCAAGACTTTAAGGTTTGGCAACGCCTCAATGACGTCAAGGTTTCGTACAATGGCCGCAGGAAAGCCAAGGCTGTCGATATGGAGCCAGGCCTCTTTGACAATATAGACCCGAAGCTACAGCTTGGTGAAAGATTCCTCACTCAAGAAGAGAAGAACAAGCTCTACCAGGAGCTATGCATCAAACAGAAGTTGACTAAAGTGCAAGTGCTCAAACTGCTGGAAGAAGACTCCCGAGAGGCCGACCTCAATTTTACTCAGCTGGATGGTAATACTACGATGGCAGAGTTCTATGCATCGTTTCAGGAGATTATCAGCCAGTCGGGTCGCGGAGAGTATGACTTCGCAAAAATGAAGGCCAGCGAAGTGCGTGATACGGTGAAACGTATCTTTGCCGAACTTGGGTTTAACACCGAGATTCTTTCGTTTGACTCCCAATTGGAGGGTTCGGCGCTGGAGGCACAGCCCGCCTTCCGGCTTTGGCATTTGCTCTACTCTTACGCCGGCGACAAGTCGGCCTCTGGCAATGAAGCTCTCTACGACAAGATAAGCCGTCTGTGCGGCTTCGACCGGGATTGCGCCATGGTTATGGCCGGTACGCGATTGCAGCCCGACTACGGTAGTCTGAGCACCAAAGCCATACGTCGTATACTGCCCTCCATGATGCAAGGCTACCCGTATAGCGAAGCTTGCGAACTGGCCGGTTATAACCACTCCGTACGCTCGCGGACCAAAGAGGAGCTGCTCAGCCGAACTTACAAGGAGCAACTCGAACTGCTGCCCAAAAACTCTCTGCGCAATCCTGTGGTGGAGAAAATTATCAATCAGATGATAAATGTGGTCAATGCGCTCTCGGCCGCATACGGAAAGCCGGACGAGATACGCATCGAACTGGCCCGCGAACTGAAGAAGAACCAAGAGGAACGCAAGAAGATGAGCGATGCCATTAACGACAACACGAAGGAGAATGAAGCCATACGCAAGACGCTGGAGAAAGATTTCGGCCTCGTGCAAGTGACTAAAAACGACATCCTTCGCTACCGGCTCTATGAGGAACTGAAGGACAATGGCTACAAGACGCTCTACTCCAATACTTATATAAGTAAGGAGAAGCTGTTCAGCAAAGACTTCGACATTGAGCACATCATACCCAAGGCGCGCCTGTTTGACGACTCGTTTGCCAACAAGACCCTAGAGAGCCGTGCCGTCAACATAGACAAAGGCAATGCCACCGCCTACGACTATGTGGAGCAGAACTATGGTCAGACGGGCCTGGAGGAATATGTGCAGCGCGTCAACTCGCTCAAGGGGAAAATCTCGCCTGTCAAAATTGCCCGCCTGCTTATGCGCGAAGCCGACATTCCGGACGGATTCGTGGACCGCGACTTGCGCGACACGCAGTATATAGCCAAAAAGGCGCGCGAGATACTCGAGCAGATGGTGCCCGTGGTCACTGCCACTACTGGAAGCGTCACGAGCCGACTGCGTGAAGACTGGCAGCTTGTTGATGTCATGCAGGAGCTCAACTACGGCAAGTATCAGGCTCTCGGTCTCACCGAAGACTATACGGACAAGGACGGTCGCACGCTGCACCGCATCAAGGACTGGAGCAAGCGCAATGACCATCGCCACCATGCCATGGATGCCCTCACCATTGCTTTTACCAAGCCGAGCATCATCCAGTATCTCAATCACCTCAACGCGCGCTTTGACAAGGCAGGTGCCATATACGGCATCGAGTGCAAGGAACTGCACCGCTCTGAGAGTTCGCATAAACTGGTATTCAACTCACCGATGCCAGAAGGAGAGTTCCGTGCGGAGGCGCGTAAGCATCTGGCTGAAGTGCTGATTTCTATCAAGGCCAAAAACAAGGTGATGACGCGCAACATCAACCGCATCAAGGTCAGAGGAGGCCATATCGACCAGGTGCAGCTTACGCCGCGTGGTCCGCTATCCAACGAGACCATCTATGGCATGGGTAAGGATGGAAACTGCACTCAGCGTGTGGCTGTCAGTGAGAAACTTAATCTGTCGGCCGTAATCGACAGAAACATAGCGCAGATTCTCCAGCAGCGCCTCGACCAATGCAATGGCGACAAGAAGGCTGCTTTTGGCAATCTGGATGAAAATCCTATCTGGCAGAATGAGGCAAAAGGCATTGCCATCAAGAAGGTCAAGGTGCGTATCCTAAAGCAAGGTGTGCCCCTCCATACAAAACGCGATAACCGGGGAGAAGTGATGCTCGACAAGGCCACCGGACAAGCAGCGCCTTGCGACTATGTGCAGACGGCCAACAACCACCACGTTGCTATCTACCGCGATGAAGATGGAAACCTGCAAGAGCGACTTGTCACTTTCTTGGAGGTAGTGACGCGTGCCAACAATGGCGACCCCGTCGTAGACCGTAATTACCGCAGGCAAGACGGCTGGCAGTTCCAGTATACGATGAAAATGAACGAATACTTTGTGTTCCCTAATCCGAAGACGGGATTTGACCCGCAGGAGATTGACCTGACGGACAAAGCCAACTTTGACCGAATCAGCCCCAATCTGTATAGAGTGCAGAAAGTTTCGTCTAAAGACTATTCATTCCGTCATCATCTGGATACAACTGTGGAAGAAGCCAAGGAACTGCAAGAGACTACTTGGAAACGTATAACAAGTCTCAAAAAACTCGAAGGTGTCGTCAAGGTTCGTGTCAACCATATCGGTGAAATCGTAGCGGTCGGCGAGTATTAGGCTCGCCGGCCCAAACCCTCAAGACTACTGCCATGATCAAGAAAACACTTTGTTTCAGCAATCCGGCCTATCTGTCAGTGCGCAACGGGCAACTTGTCATCAAGATGCCGGAGGTGGAGTGCTCTGATGTCTCCGAATCTTTTAAAAGAGAGGTGGAGCAGACCCGCGCCATCGAGGATATCGGTGTGGTGGTGCTCGACAACAAGCGCATCACCATTACCTCGGCAGCCCTTGAAGCACTGCTCGAGAACAACTGCGCCGTCATCACTTGCGACTCTCACTCGCTGCCTGTCGGCCTGCTCTTGCCCCTGGAGGGTAATACCATACAGTCTGAACGTTTCCACGACCAGATAGAAGCCTCTGCACCTCTGCGCAAACAGCTTTGGCAGCAGACGGTGCAGTGCAAGATACGCAACCAGGCCGCCGTCATTGCCAACTGCCGACAGGCAGAAACGGGTTGTATGGAGGCTTGGGCGCGCGATGTGCGCAGCGGAGACTCGGACAATCTGGAGGCACGTGCCGCCGTATACTACTGGCGATGTCTCTTCGGCCACATTGACGGATTCGTGCGAGACCGTGACGGCGTGCCGCCCAACAATATGCTCAACTATGGCTATGCCATCCTGCGTGCCGTGATTGCCCGTGCCCTCGTCTCGAGCGGTATGTTGCCGACTTTGGGTATTCATCACCATAACCGCTACAATGCCTACTGCCTGGCCGATGACATTATGGAACCCTACCGCCCGTATGTGGACGCACTCGTGTGTGACATCGTGGAGCAATATGGCGAGGATGCGGAGCTGTCGAAGGACATAAAGGCTGAACTCCTCTACATTCCCTCGCTCGAGGTGTCGATAGGAGGGAAGAAGAATCCGCTTCTCGTGGCTGCGTCTCAGACCACGGCCTCGCTCTACAAATGCTTCAGCGGCGAGTTGCGTAAGATTTCTTATCCCGACCCGCCATGCCCATAGCACGATTCAGTCAATATAGAGTCATGTGGCTGCTTGTATTGTTTGACCTCCCGACCGAGACGAAAAGGGATATTCGCGAATACACCCTTTTCCGCAAACGTCTGATGCAGGATGGATTCACTATGTTCCAGTTTTCCATCTACATCCGCCACTGCGCCAGCATGGAAAATGCCGAGGTGCACCGCAAGCGCATCAAAAACAACCTGCCCAAATACGGCAAGGTCTGCATCATCTGCATCACCGACAAGCAGTTCGGCAACATCGAACTCTACTTCGGCACCAAGCCCCAAGTGCCTTCCGCTCCAGGTCAGCAGCTGGAGCTTTTCTGAACTGATAACTCAACACAAAACATAAAATCATGTCAAAACTCAACATAGACCAGAAGACCGTCAAGGGATTCGGCCGAGACACAAAAAACAATACGCACTATGACTGACAGAGAACTGGACAAGCTACTGGACGAAGTGGCAGGCGAAAGGGCCGACAACGTGACCATGCAGGCCGACCCGCGCTTCACGGAGAAACAAATGGGCAGTACGCCCAACGGAGGCGACTACTCGATAGCGTACTACTACGACGCTGACCACAACCCTTGCCCCAAGGAAAAGGCCAGGTTCGTCAACATAGTGGAATATACCAACGACGGCGCCCGCGTGGGCGAGTGCTATGGCATGTTGGGCGAGTGAGGACAATACAACAGAAGACGATGAGCAACGAAATACAATTTATGCTGTACTCGATGCCCGACAGTGAGGGCAAGGTGCAGGTGGTGATCAAGGACGAAACAATCTGGTGCACGCAGAAGGCTATGGCGCAGCTGTTCGGAGTGGGTGTGCCTGCCGTCAGCAAGCATCTGGCAAATGTATATGCCGAGGGTGAGTTGAAGGCAGAGTCAACTATTTCCAAAATGGAAACAGTTCAAACCGAGGGCGCAAGGAACATCAAGAGGCAAGTCGACTTCTACCACCTCGATGCCATCATCGCCGTGGGCTATCGCGTGAACTCGATGAGAGCCACGCGCTTCCGCCAGTGGGCTACGAAGATACTCGGCGAGTACATCAGGAAGGGTTTTGCCCTGGACGATGAAAGACTGAAGCAGGGAATGGCCGTGTTCGGCAAGGACTACTTTCGCGAGTTGCTGGAACGCGTGCGCTCTATCCGTACCAGCGAGCGGCGCATCTGGCAACAGATTACCGACTGTTCGATGCCACCGAATAAAATCGGCGATTTTTGTTCGATGCCACCGAATAAAATATTTTGCGCTGTAAAAAAATGGCGCATCTTGTTGTCCAGCTCGAAGAAAGTGATTATCTTTGCACTGCAATAGTGCCCGCCTGCGGCCCGACAGCCGATGCGGCGGGGCGAGTGGGGCGAACATGAAAGTGATATAAGCCGATGGAAGAAAACGACAAGATACTGATATATACCGGTAGCGACGGCCTGACCAAAGTGGACGTTCGGCTTGAGGACGACACGCTGTGGCTCACGCAGGCACAGATGTGCGAACTGTATCAAACCTCGCGTTCCAATGTTGTGGAACACATTAAGCACATCTATGAGGAAGGCGAACTGACGGAGGAGTCAACCTGTCGGAATTTCCGACAAGTTCGACAAGAGGGAATCCGTCAGGTGGAGCGAACAATACCTTTCTATAATCTCGACATGATTATAGCTCTTGGCTACCGCGTGCGTTCCATCACGGCCACCCGCTTCCGCCAATGGGCCACCTTGCGGCTCAAAGAGTACATACAGAAAGGCTTTACCCTCGACGACGAACGGCTCAAGCAACTCGGCGGCGGAGGCTACTGGAAAGAACTGCCGGCACGGTGACGCACGCCGAGGCAATGGAACATGCTACCAATGAATACCGCAAATACAAGCAACGCGTCATCAGCGATGTGGAGCAGGACTATCTGGATGCTATAAGGCTTTTGGAAAACAGAACAAAAAGCGATGAGTGACAAGACGGACTATATAGACTCTTTCGACCAATATCTGCGCCAGGGCGAACCGTCACGACGCGAGAGTGCCGCGCTATGGCAGACGGCCATCGGACTGCAAGCTGTGGACGGTCTGCAACCTTCGGCGTATCTGCTCGAGGTGGCCGGTCGCAACATCGAGGGCAAAATCTCTCTCGACGAAAGCCGCCGGCTCATCGACTCTTACTATCAGAGCAAAACCGCCCGTACGCCTAAGGAAGAGGAGGAGGAAGAGGCTGACAAGGTGTCGGCCAACATAGCGCGCATACTGAAGTCGCGCACTTTCGCCTTTTCGACCAACGGCTACATCTCGCTCCACCGCCGCATCTTCGAAGGCGTGTTCAAGCATGCCGGCCGCCTGCGCGACTACGACATTACGAAGCGCGAATGGGTGCTCGACGGCGACACGGTCAGCTACCTCAACTGGGAAGACCTGCGCCGCGCCGTGGACTACGATATCGAGCAGGAGAAGTCGTTCGCGTACAAAGGTCTCGACCAGGAGGCCGTCGCCGCGCACCTGGCCCGATTCGTGTCCGGCCTCTGGCAGATTCACGCTTTCTGCGAGGGTAACACCCGCACCACGGCTGTCTTTGCCATACAATACCTGCGCTCTATGGGTTTCGACGTCGACAACCAGCTGTTCGCCCGCCACTCGTGGTACTTCCGCAATGCCCTCGTGCGCGCTAACTACCGCAATGTCAAAAAGGGCATCGACTACACGCCCGTCTTCCTCGAGCGCTTCTTCCAAAACCTGCTCTACGGCGCCCAGTGGGAACTGAAAAGCCGCTATCTGCACATCAATGCCTCTAAGGAATGGGGAAGCCAGCCTAACCTGCAAACGGAAAATGGCGGTGTAAATGACAATGATGGCGGTGCAAATGGCGGTGCAAATGGCGGTACAAATGGCGGTACAAATGGCGGTGCAAATGCAGAAGAAATCTTGCTGAGAGCGATAGCCGAAAATCCCGGACTCAATGCGCCAACCTTGTCAAGGCTGCTGCAAAAGAGTCTGCGTACAATCCAACGCCAACTGAGGTCGCTCACGGGTAAAGGTAGAATAGAGTTTCGCGGTGCAACTAAGACTGGCGGTTATTGGACTGTGGATTAACACCTTTGTACACACAACAGAAGACACATGTGCAACGAAATACAATTGCTTGAAAGTTCAGTATGTGCAAAAATTGCACATACTGCTGAAGATGGCAAAAAGTATCAAACAAACTTCTACCACCTCGATGCCGTCATCGCCGTGGGTTATATTTATCCGCGGAACGGATAAAGGTGCTATGTTTTGGGTGTTGGGTTTTGGGTTGCCATCCGGGCGCGTGGAAACTGCCGTGGGAGGTTCTTACAGCTCAAAGAACTCGGTAGGTGTGTACACGGGCAAGACACCGTCTGACGGAAAGTCTTTCTTGTTCCTGGTGATGATGCAGTCGCACCCTGCTCCAGGATGTTGGCACTGGCCAAGAAGAAAGGCTCTCTGCGGGTAAGTACGTCAATGATGACGTTCGTGTCGAGAAACAGCTTTTCCATGCTTATTGCTTTTCCATAAGATACTCCAGGCGCTCGTCGCGTCCGTTGATGTCATCGGTATCGGCTGTGCGCGCAATGCCGATGAGGCTTCGCACCTGAGGCGACAGTTCGGCTTCGCTTTTCATGGTGTATTTCCCCGCCGTTTGGGCGCTCTTGCCTACAGCTGCGATAATGGCATTCTCGATGAAGTCTTTCACATTGGTGTTGTGCAGACGTGCATAAATCTCAGCTCCTTTGTATACGTTGCTGTCTATGGAAATCGTATTCATAACTAACACTCTTTTGTGGTCGAATTAATGGCCAAATCTTCTTTCTTCCCTGTCCCGTACACGTTCCGACGTGACCTCATAGTGTGCGCCGGCATCCGCTCTTCGGCCTTGTACCGTGAGCGCATCTCGCCCTTCGCACGGTGCAAATGTACGCCTTTTTGCCGAGACGGCCAAATGTTCGACCAAAAATGTGATGCACGGGCTGGGTTTGTTTTTTATTAATCCGCGGATTTTAAACGGAATTTCCGACAAGTTCGACAAGAGGAAACCCGCCTATGCCTTGCGCTTGTCCCACCAGAGGAAGAAGCCGGCGAGGATGGTGCCGGAGATGCTGTGCCAGGCGCAGCTTATGGCGCAGGGCAGTACGGCAAGGGGCTGGGCAGCGAAGAAGTGACCGGCCAGGACGGTGGCGAGACCGGCGTTCTGCATGCCGACTTCGATGCTGACGGTGCGCTTCTTGGCGGTGTTGAAGCCTGCCAGCCGGCCGGCCACCCAGCCGAGCAGGTAGCCCAAGGAGTTGTGGCAGAAGACGACCATAAACGTCCAGAGAAACAGGAAGAGGCCGCGCTCGAGAAGGTCATCGTGAACGGTGGAGATGACGCCGCCCACAATGCAGGCAAGGGCCGTGACGCTGACGCCGGGCATGAGGCTCTGCAGGGTGGGGAAGTACGAGCGGCGGCCGTAGACGTAGTTGAGCCCGCAGCCGATGCCGACGGGGATGATGGTGACGATGAGGATGTTGAGGAACATGCCGGCCGCGTCAATCTCGATGATTTCGCCGGCGGTGATCTGCATGAGCAGCGGCGTCATGACGGGCGCCAGCAGCGTGGAGGCACAGGTCATGCCGACGGAGAAGGCCACGTCGCCGTGGCAGAGGTAGCTCATGATGTTGCTCGACACGCCGCCTGGACAGCAGCCTACGAGCAGGATGCCGAGCGCCAGGGCAGGGTCGAGGTGCCACACGCGCACGAGCAGATAGGCCACGCCGGGCATGATGATGAACTGTGCGCACGTGCCGATGAAGACGTCGAGCGGACGGCGCGCCAGGATGCGGAAGTCGTCGGTGGTGAGCGTCAGGCCCATGGTGAGCATGATGATGCCGAGGATGACGGTCTGTGTGATGCCGCGTACCCAGTCGAAGGCTTGGGGCATGAAAAACGCCAGTACGGCGACGGCAATGATGAACGCCGATGTGTAGTTGGCCAGGAATCGGCTGATGGCCTGTAAGTGCCTGAGCATGTCAGTAATGTGTTATGCGTTACGGGTTTTGCGTGTTGTGTTATGCATTATGGGTTTTGCGTGTTGTGTTATGCGTTTTGCGTTATGCGTTTTGCGTTATGCGTTTTGCGTTACGGTCGCAGTTTTTTTATTAATCCGCGAATCTTAGACGGAACTTAGACGGAGTTTTTTCCTCACGGACCGTTTTTTTACAGACATTTTCGTAAGCCGAATGAGCATGACCAAGCTCGCTGGAGTTCTGCCATGGCGAAAAATGAGCACGTAGTGAACATTTTCGTAAGCCAGATGAGCAAAGCGAAACTTGCTTCAACTTTGCCATGGCGAAAAATGAGCACGTAGTGAACACGGATAGCTCGGATAAAACGGATATTGCGCTGTGAATCAAGTTCCCGGATAATATTCGGATTAAACGTAAAACATAACACGCAACACATAACACGTTTCGAACCGGGCGCAAATGTACGGCTTTTTGACGAAATGGCCAAATTTTCTCTCCAAAATGTTGGAGGAACCGGATTTTCTGCGTATCTTTGGCCGAATCTAAATTCTAAGCTTTGAACAGATGAAAACAACCGAGAAGCCGGAGGCGAGCTACTTCGCCATGTGCGGCAAAAAGGAGATTGTGGTCAAGAGCGACGGGGAAGACCTCGCGGCCTGTGACCTGGTGCGGCTGGAGCAATGCTGCGGCTGCAAGGAGCGGGCTGACGAGGCGGAGAGCGGCATCGTGGCCTTGGCGCTCGCTACGGAGGAAGGTCTGCCTGACGGCTACCGGACGGAACCGCTGCGCTTCTACTGCGCCGACCACGCTGAGGATGACGTGCTGCTGGCGTCGAGGGCCAAGGCACTGCTGGAGTGGCAAGGCATGACGCGCTACTGCGGCCGCTGCGGCAAGAAGCTCGAACCACATCCCAAGCTCACGGCACGCGTGTGCCCCGGCTGCGGCAACGTCATCTTCCCGCGCATCAACCCCTGCGTCATCGTGCTCGTGCACCGCGAGGGAAAGATTCTGCTGGCCCGCAACGTCAATGCGCGCGACGGCCTCTATGCCTGCCTGGCCGGTTTCATCGAGGCGGGCGAGACGGCGGAACACGCCGTGATGCGCGAGGTGATGGAGGAAACGGGCCTGCGCATCCGCAATCTGCGCTATTTCGGCTCGCAGAGCTGGCCTTTCCCCGCCCAGCTGATGTTTGCCTACACGGCGGAATACGAGAGCGGCGAACTCTCTCTGCAGGCCGACGAAATTGCCGACGCCGGGTGGTACGACCCGCTCAATCTGCCACCGGTCACGCCGTCGCGCGGCAGCATCGCCTACCGGCTCATCCAGGCCGCCGTGCAGGAGGCTAAGGCCAAGAAGCTTTGAGCGTAAAGCTCTTTGCTCGTAAATAAAAAGCCTTTGCCCAAAAAAGAATTATCCCGCAAAAACAGGGAAAAAGAAACCGGAGTGAAAACCTCGGGATAGCACAAATGTTGCGCGAAGATGTGCTCAAATGTTGCATGACGCAGTAAGCACGATTTGTGTCAGTAACATTCACGCTCATTCGGCCCGCGCTGTCGGACGGGATTGTAACTTTGCACTCGAAAAACAAACTCTCTAAGCAATGTTATTCGAGATGGAAAAAGTAACTCTAACCGTCCTCGCCTTGTCGTGGCTGACTGCATTCAGCTCCGTCAGGGCGGGGGAAATTAATCTGGACCAATACCTCAACGCTACGGCCGAGCGGCCGTACGACATGAGCGCGTGGGTGCAGAATGCCTCGTGCCAGGCTAAAAGTTCGTGGTCGCGCAACGCACAGGATGCAGCCGCCGGCTACAACAAGCACAACACGGAGTTCGACAGCGAGGTCTACAAGGGCATAGGCATCGAATCGTGGTACTGGACTCCGGTGACGAACGCCGACCTCATCTGGCAGGATGTCAGCGACCTGCTGCCCGGCACCTATGTCGTCACTGCCTATGCCGTGGCACAAGTCTACAACGACGCCGCTACTAAAGGTACGTGCCAGCCGGGCCTCTACCTGAAAGCCGGCGAAAGCCGCGCAGCCATCACCAGCAACAAGTGGCAGCAACTCTCGGTGACCTGCACCGTCAAGGCTGGCGAGACGCTGACGATAGGCATCACGGCCGACTCGCAGAACCTCAACGACTGGACCAGCATCTCGCACGTCACGCTCTCGTGCATCGCGCCCGGCCAGGCCGAAGATATCGCTCTCAGCGAAGACTACGACGTGACGTGTGTGAAAGGCTCGTGCTTCGCCAATGTGCTGCTCAAACGCACTTTGCCCGACGACTGCCTGACTGCGCTCTGCTTGCCTTTCGACGTCGACTCTACGCTCACAAGCCAGTATTTCGCCGAGGTCCGTGCCGCCACGGCCGCCACCCCGCACGGCAACGACTTCGTGCTCACCACCTCGGCCGCTAACGCCATTCAGGCCGGAGGCGTCTATCTGGTCAGGGCCAACGACGGCAACAGGTCGTGCTACGCCTTCGACCGTGTGCTGGTCGATATGAAAGCCACCCGAACCCAAGACCTGGGCGAATGCGGTACGCTGCAGGGCTCTTTCCGCCAAACGCTGACCAGTCAGACCGTGTGGCTGCTGCAGGACGATGGCCAAACCTGCCACCTGACCGCCGCACCCAAGGACCTGAAAGCCTTCGGCGCAAGCATCGTGAAACAATAAAAAATATAAATACAAGCTGCTAATCAATCCCGGTGTTGCTTTTCTTTGCACAGCCATTCCTTATTGGAAAAACCGGGATTGACAAGGCTGCCAATAAATATCGGATTGAATATGAAAACCAAGCAACTCATTATAGGTCTGCTCACGCTGATTTCGGCCATGTCTGTAGGGACGACTACGGCCGACGACCGCAAGGTCTGCATCGACGAGGACTGGAAATTCCACTACGGCGCGGCCAGCGATGCCATCCGTCCCGACTATGACGACTCGTCGTGGCGCACCCTTTCTTTGCCTCACGACTGGAGCGTGGAGACGGAAGCCGCAGAAGCTGCCGGCGGCGAACATATCGGCCCGTTCTCGCGCAGCAGCGTGGGCGGCAACTCGACGGGGCAGACCATAGGCGGCGAGGGCTGGTACCGAAAGAGGTTTACGCTCGGCCAGGAAGACAGCGACCGCCGCATCATGCTCTACTTCGAGGGCGCTTACAACTACGCCACCGTGTGGCTCAACGGCCGTAAGCTATACTTCAACCACTACGGCTACCAGAGCTTCCGCTTCGACGCTACGGAGTTCTGCAACGCGCCGGGCACGGAAAACGTGCTTACGGTCAAGGTCACCAACAACGGCGTCAACACGCGCTGGTATGCCGGCGCTGGCATCTATCGCCACGTGTGGCTCATCAAGACGCCGCAGGTGCACCTCGACGCCTGGCGCAACTACGTGCACACGGCCGAAGTCTCTGACTCGAAGGCCACGGTGTGCATCGAGACTTTGGTCAGAAACGAACTCAAGAAGAAGTCGGAAAGCGAAGTGTCGGTGCTCGTCTACGACAAGGACGGCAAGGCTGTTGCCTCGGGCCAGCAGACTGTCGAGGTGAGCAAGGGCAACGACGAGACGGTGAGCTTCCGCCTGCGCATCGACAATCCGCAGCTTTGGTCGCCCGAGAACCCTTACCTCTACCGGGCTGTGGTCAGCGTCAAGGATACGCGCCTAAAGACGACCGACCAGATCGTGACGCGCTTCGGCGTGCGTACGCTCGAGTTTTCGGCCGAAAAGGGCTTCCTGCTTAACGGCAAGAGCACGCTGCTGCAGGGCGGCTGTGTGCACCACGACAACGGCCTGCTGGGTGCCGCCGCTGTCGACGCCGCCGAGAACCGCAAGATCACTTTG
Source organism: bacterium (assembly GCA_963631395.1). Classification (GTDB taxonomy): domain Bacteria; phylum Bacteroidota; class Bacteroidia; order Bacteroidales; family UBA3663; genus Liminaster. The sequence goes on along the minus strand of CAVGQN010000033.1, from coordinate 20,079 downwards.
CTCAAGAACGAAGGCTTCAACGCCCTGCGCACGGCTCACAATATCCCGTCGGAACACTTCCTCGACGCCTGCGACAGCATCGGCATGATGGTGCTCGACGAGTCGTTCGACCAATGGCTCAGAGCCAAGAACGCCGACGACTATCACCAGTTCTTCGAGGAATACAGCGACCGCGACCTGCAGACCATGATTCTGCGCGACCGCAACCACCCGTCTATCATCATGTGGGGAATCGGCAACGAAATTCCCGGCCGTATCACTACCGAAGGCCAGGCTGCCGCTGCCCGTATGCGCAACACGATTCTCTCGCTCGACTCTACTCGCGCCATCACAGCCGCCATCCCGTCGTGGGACGACTTCAAGCACTCGTGGGACGACGACAGCCGGCTGGCTTTCAAGAGCCTCGACGTGGGCGGCTACAACTACATCTACAATAAGTACGAGAGCGACCACGCCAACTACCCTGACCGCGTGATGGTGGGCCTGGAGTCGTACCCGAAACGGACTTCCGAAAACTGGGTGCTCGTGGAAAAACATCCCTACATCATCGGCGACTTCGTCTGGACAGCTATGGACTATCTGGGCGAGTCGGGCATAGGCAGCGCCTCGTTCCGCAAGAGCGGTAACCAACCGTTCTCGCCGGGCTGGCCCTGGTTCAACGGCTGGTGCGGCGACATTGACCTCGTCGGCACGAAGAAGCCGCAGTCGTACTACCGCGACGTGGTGTGGCACCGCAAGCCCATTACGATGGCCGTGGAGGAAGTGGCGCCGTCGGGCACGTATATGGCTATCTCCAACTGGGGCTGGCAACTGGAACACCAAAGCTGGACGTGGGATTATGCCGCCGGCACTAATGTCACGGTCAACGTCTACTCGCGCTCGCCTCAGGTGCGCCTCTACCTCAACGACAAGCTGATCGGCACGCAGTCGACCTCGGCTACGTTCTGGGCCGGTTTTACGGTGCCGTACGAGGCCGGCGTGCTCAAGGCTGTCGAGTATGACGGCCAACAGGAAGGCGCTTCGTTCGTGCTCAAGACGACGGGCACGCCTGTTGCCATTCGGCTGACGGCCGACCGCACCCAACTGATGTCGGACGGACTCGACCTCGCCTATGTCACCGCCGAACTGATTGACGAGGAGGGTCAGGTAGTCTACGACTCACAGCGCACCGTCCACTTCACCGTGGAGGGCGAGGGCAAGATTCTGGCCTGCGGCAATGCCTGCCCCAACGATATGGAGAGCTTCCGCAATCCTTCGCCGAAACTCTACAACGGCCGCGCTCAGGCCATCGTCCAGACTTCCCGCCAGGCCGGCTCTTTGACCGTCAAAGTCACTGCCGACGACCTGCCGACGCAGACCATTACGCTGACGACCAGCCTGGACCCGACCAGCGCAATTTCAACCCCGCTGGCCGACGCGGTGCTGCCTTTCTATGTGACCAGCCGCAACGGCCGTATCTATGTGCACGGCACTGACAGCTACAAGGTGTATGACGCCAACGGCGCTGAGGTTCCGGCCCGCCGCAATCTGCCAGGCGGTGTCTATATTGTCAAGGCCAAGGAAGGCTCTGTCAAGACTTTGGTAAAATAAATCGGGACTTTGGTAAAATAAATCGGGGGAATTTGTCTGTATGTCGTGATTTATGATTATCTTTGCAACCGTAACCGCAATGCCGATTGCCTTTGCAAATCACCTGAATCACTACCCCAATGACCGCGGACATGACGAAGCATAACCCGTACGGATTTTACCACACGCTCTATCTCAGACTGCAAAGCCTGCTTTATCTCAGTCTCTATCGCAGACTGCAAAGCCTGCTTTGCCACCCTCTCTATAGACTCATGGCCCTTTGCCTGCTGCTGTGCAACCCAGTGGAGGCAAGGGGCTTTGTCGTAACCGGCCTCCCGACGCAAGCGCAACTGCCGGTGGGCAACGTGCACTGCATCATGCAGGATTCGGAGGGTTACATGTGGTACGGCACGCGTGGCGGCGGCATCTGCCGGGACAATGGCTACCAGATTGACCGGCTGGGCGGCAATACCGTCATCTGCATCACGGAAGACAGGCAAGGCCGCATCTGGTTCGGCTCGGCCGACGGCCTCTGCTTTATCGACAAGCACACCTACCGGGTGACGACTACCGACTACCGGGGCGAGACTTCGGCCGTGATGTGCGACTCGAAAGGCCGGCTTTGGACCTGCGTGGCCGGCACCGTCTACTGTCTTGACCCCGACACCGGGCAGAAGATTCTCGAAGACCGCCGCCCGCACGAAAATGCAGCTTCGTTCTACGAAGACAGCCAGGGGCGCGTGTGGATTCTCTTTTGGCGAAACAAGATATGGCAGTACGACGGCAGCGACAGCATCGTGCCTCTCGCATCGCAGATCAGGGTGTCGCCAACCCGCATCGTTGAGGATACAAGCTCGGGCGGCTACTGGATTGCCACCTGGGGCAGCGGCGTGCTGTATATGGACGCGGCGACGCATGCGCTGACGGCTCAGCTGGCTACGGCGTCCAGCCTGGACCAGGCCCAAATACTGGACATGAAGGTGGACTGGAAGCGTGGTCTCGTCTATACTTCGACGACCGACAACCTCTATATCTACCATATTGACGGCCGGACGCTGAGCCCTGTCGACACTTCGCCGTTCCTGCCGGCCGGAAAGAAGATTCTGGACGGAATGTGGATTGACCGCGACGACTGCCTGTGGGTGGGCGGCTTCATCCCGACCACGTTCGTCGTGTCGCCCGATTTCGTTCCGGCCCACCGCTACACGATTCCGCAGATGACACGCCAGACGGGCTATCCGCTCATCGCCGACCGGTGCATACAGGACGGCGACCGCCTTTGGATAAGCCAAGGCCGCATCGGGCTGGTGCTCTACGACAAACGGACGGAACGCCTCTCGGTGGCCGACAACATCAGGGTTAACAGCCGATTGTTGGCGCCAAAACGCAATCAGACGGGTGCGTGGTGCGCTGCCGGCAGAAAGCTGCTCTCGCTCTCGGCCGACGACCGGTTGCGCGTCTCGGCCCAAACCGTGGCCATGCTCGACACTGACATCCGTACCATCCGCGACCAGGGCGACTGCCTGCTCATCGGCACGAAGCGCGGCCTCTCGCTGCTGCTGCCCAATCCGCCTGCCGGCCAACCGGCCTTGCAAGCGGTGTGGCATACTGACCGGCCAGTCACCCGGGCCGTGTCGGACGTGGACGGGCAGATATTCTTCCTGGTCGAAAACCGCGGACTGTACCGCCGCACTCTTGACAATAACGTGCAACTCATCGTAGGTGCAGACTGCAACATCACGGCCATGGATATCAGCCCGGACGGTACGCTGTGGCTCGGTACCGAGGACGGCAAGGTGTATAAGCTGCCGGCAGGCTGCAACAGTCCGGTCGTGCAGGAAGCTCTGCGCAACCCGGACCGCAGTGCCGTCATCGATATTCAGGTGGACGCGTTGCGCCATGTCTGGATTCTGACGGACCAAATGGTCAGGGAGGTTAATCCGGAGAACGGCAATATGCGCATTTTCCGCAGCCAGGACGCTGAAATGCAGGTTTCGAACTTCTACAAGCTGGAGTGCACCGGTCAAAAGGATATGGGCATCGGGGCTGCCGGAGCTTACTTCGAAATATCGCCCTTGACCGCTCTCAACCAAACTTCCGACACGCACTACGAGGTCAGGCCTGTCTCTTGCCGCCTGGACGACTCTCTCCGCATCGTGCCGCAAGGCATAGACTGCATCACCTTGCCGGCCAAATGTTCGAACCTGACGTTCTATGTCTCTGTCAACCGGCCTTTGACCGCCGACAAAATCTCTTTTGCCTACAAACTGGACGGCGACGGCAACTGGATGTATCTGCCTCAAGGTACCAATGCCGTGTACCTCAACAATATTCCGGTGGGTAACAGCACGCTGCTGCTGAAGTCGACCGACGAGTACGGACGGTGGTCGGAACACATCACGCAAGTGCCGCTCTATCATGTGCCTTACTGGTGGCAAACGGCCTGGGCACGGCTTCTCTTCGCCGCTCTCTGCGCCGGCGTGGCCGTCTTCCTCTGGAACCTCAACAAGCGCATCCATATTCTGTCTAACCTTCAGAAGATGCGCAACCGCTTGTCGCTTAGGGAAATAGAAATCAAGCAAGGCCACGAGAGTCAGGCCATCAAGGCGGAGGATACGATGAAGAAAATCATCGGTCATATCGAAGCCAATATGTCTGACCCGGACTACAATGTGCAGCGACTGAGCGAAGATATGTGCATGAGCCGCACCAACCTGTATCGCCGCATCCATGCCGTGTCGGGCCTTTCGGTTATCGAGTTCATTCGCGACATCCGCCTCAAACAGGCCGCCCTGGTTTTGACCAAACACCCGGATACTCCAATCGCAACCGTACACAGGTCGGTGGGCTTTACTTCGGGCAGCTACTTTATCAAATGCTTTAAAAAGAAGTTTGGCGTTACTCCTTCGGAATACGCCAAACAAAAATCCGTTTCTTCTTCTCTCGAATAGAACCTTCTTCCGCTCTTGAAGAAAATTCTTCTTTGCCGGAATAGAACTTTCTTATCTTAAAAGAAAATCCGCTCACAGTTTGATGCGAATGTCTTTGTAGCGGTCGGGCACGGTGCGGTGCAGAACCTTGACGAGGTAGTCTTCGAGAAGCTGCGTGTCTTTCATCTGATTGTCCTGCACGATGCGGCCGCCATGCAGTATGCCGTTGCAACCGCCGCGGAGGAGGATGAAGTCGATGGAAGCTACGGTGTAGGTCTTCTGCGGGTCGAGCTTGAACCACTGCTGTGTCTGCTGGTCAAGCACTTCGGCACCCTTGATGCGCCGCGGACCGTCGCCAATGCCCGTAAACTCGCCGTCTTCGGCCCGGCACTGTACGGCAGGCGTGGCTGTGAGGTCGACGTCAAAGCGTATGCCGGAAAGCTGCGGGTAGTTGCCGTTGTCTTCGGGAGCATGGTAGAAGCCGAACTCGAGTGCGTCGAGTATCTGCTGGCCTGTGAACTCTGCCACGCAAATCTGGTTTTCGAAGGGGAAGGCGCCGAGCAGTTCTTTGAACGTAATCTTGCCTGCAGGTATGCCTGCACGGATGCCGCCGGCGTTGATCCAGCCGATGTCGGCCTTCGACATGACGCGGTAGGCATCGGCCGTGAGCTGGCCGAGGTTGGTCTGACAGTTGCGGTCGTAGGTGTCGTGGGCGCGGTCAAAGCCACACAGGTCGAAGTCGGAGGAGGCAATGGCCGGCAGATTGTCGAACGTGCCCTCAAAGTACTGGATGAGGTTGCTGACGGCCTTGACCTCGTTGTTGTAGCCGGGTACGGCGATGAGCTCGGCCGTGCACTGCCCGTCCTGCGTGATGACGAGACGGCCCATGTTCTGGAAGTTGGCACCGGTGGAGACGAGCAGAACGGAGTCGCCGTCGGCATTGGCCATCTTCTGGTTGATGATGTGGTGGGCGTGGCCGTCGAGCACGGCGTTGATGCCGCGCGTGCGCCGGATGGTTTCTTCAGAGGTCTCGACTGTAATCTCGAGGTCGCCCAGATGGCCGAGCAGGATGACGACGTCAGCACCCAGACGGCGCGTCTCGTCGACATAGTGTTGTATGAGCTCGTAGAAATGCGGACGGCCGAAGGTGAAGATGTCGTTGCCCAGGCTGTCGACGAAGATTTCGGGCGAATTGTTGGTCTTGGTGACGGGCGCTACGGCACCGATAAGGCCGACCTTGACCTGGCCGAATTTGCGAACCGTGTAGGGCTTGTAGAGAAGCGAGTCGTTGCGCAGGTCGCGGAAGTTGCAGAGCAAGGTCTCGGCGTGAAGGCTGTCGGTCAGCATCTTGAGCTGCTCGAGGCCGTAGTCGTACTCGTGGTTGCCGAGCGTCACGTAGTCGTAGCCGACCAGATTCATCACGTCGACGGCGTACTTGCCGTGGGAAACGGAACACAACGGGCCGCCCTGCGAGAAGTCGCCGAGCGAAATGAGGTCAACGTAAGGTGTGATGCGCAGCATCTCCTGCTTGAGGGCTGCCATCTTGGGGTAGCCGACCATGCTGCCGTGCACGTCGTTGTCGAAAAGAATTACGACATCGTTGTCGGCAATGGGCGCGGCCACACCCGGTGCGGTGCAGCACAGCAAAGTCAGCAGGACTGACTGAATGTATCGTGTAGTCTTAGTCATCACGCTATTAGGATTTAAGCGCAAATATATGGATTTCTGCAAAAACGCGAACAAATACAACCCGAAAATGTACGATTTTGTCAGAAAAACGGCCGGATTTTTCATCGCAGCGGGTTATGAACGCCCTTTTTTTGCACGAAAATCAAATCTTCTCAAGCACGCGGATGGCTTCGTGGATGCTGTCGACCTGGTCGATGGTCACGGAACGTACGCCGCCCTTGTCTTCGAGCCGGCAGCGGCGCGGATGGGCGCAGACGTACTGGATGACGCGGTCGCAGACATCGCCCGTGTAGTAGTCGGGCGAGGTGGTGGTGAAGTAGCACTTCAGCCGGTTCTGCTTGAGTATGAGGCGCTCGAAGCCCAGCTCGCGGCCCAGGCGGCGCAGACGTACGACACGGATGAGTTCTTCGCCTTCCTTGGGTATCTTGCCGAAGCGGTCGATGATGCGCTGGCGGTAGGCTTCGACCTCGTCGGGCGTGGAGAGGTTGTCGAGTTCCTGGTAAAGGGCGATGCGCTCTGAACTTTCGGGTACGTATTTCTCGCCGAAGCACACGTTGAGGTCGGTGTCGAGCGTACACTCTTCGGTGACGGTGTCGGCCGTCTTTTGCTCTTCGGCATAGAGCTGGCTGAATTCCTGCGTCTTCAGTTCGCGCACGGCCTGCTTGAGTATCTTGAGGTAGGCCTCGTAGCCCAGGTCGGCAATGAAGCCCGACTGCTCGCCGCCCAGCAGGTTGCCGGCACCGCGTATGTCGAGGTCTTGCATGGCCAGGTGAATGCCGCTGCCCAGTCCGGAGAAGTTCTCGATGGCCTGCAGCCGGCGCCGCGCGTCGCTGCTGATGGCGGTGTAGGGCGGGGTGAGCAGGTAGCAGAACGCCTTCTTGTTAGTGCGGCCTACGCGTCCGCGCAGCTGGTGCAGCTCGCTGAGGCCGTAGTTCTGCGCCTGGTTGATGATGATGGTGTTGGCGTTGGGAATGTCGAGTCCGGCTTCGATGATGGTGGTGCAGACCAGCACGTCGTACTCGTGGTTGGCGAAGTCGATGATGAGCTGCTCGACGATGTCAGGTTCCATCTTGCCGTGGGCAAAGGCCACGCGGGCGTCGGGCACGAGCCTGGTGATGCGGCTCACGATGTCGGGCAGCTGCGACACTTTGTTGTGAAGGAAGAAGACCTGCCCGTTGCGCGACAGCTCAAAGTTGATGGCTTCGCGTATGATGTCGTCTTCGTCGCGGTGCACTTCGGTTTGGATGGGATAGCGGTTGGCCGGCGGCGTGGCGATGACCGAAAGGTCGCGCGCGCCCATCAGCGAGAACTGCAGTGTGCGCGGTATGGGCGTGGCCGTCATGGTCAGCGTGTCGACATTGAGCCGCAGACGCTTGAGCGCCTCTTTGGCCTTGACGCCGAACTTCTGCTCTTCGTCGATGATGAGCAGGCCGAGGTCCTGGAAGCGCACGGTCTTGCCCAGCAACTTGTGTGTGCCGATGATGATGTTGATGCGGCCTTCGCGCAGGTCGTCGAGTATGGCGGCGGTCTGCTTGGCCGTGCGTGCGCGGGTCAGGTAGTCGACGCGGACGGGAAAGTCCTTGAGCCGTTCGGAGAAGGTCTTGTAGTGCTGGAAGGCCAGTACGGTGGTGGGCACGAGCACGGCCACCTGCTTGCAGTCGTTGCAGGCTTTGAGCGCAGCGCGTACGGCCACCTCGGTCTTGCCGAAACCGACATCGCCGCACACGAGACGGTCCATCGGCTTGTCGCTTTCCATGTCGCGCTTCACGTCTTGCGTGGCCTTGAGCTGGTCGGGCGTGTCTTCGTACATGAACGAAGCCTCCAGTTCGTGCTGCATCTGGCTGTCGGGGCTGTACTTGAAGCCTTTTTCCTCGCGGCGCACGGCGTAGAGGCTGATGAGCTCGCGCGCCATGTCTTTCATCTTCTCTTTGGTGCGCTCGCGCATGTGTTCCCAACTGCCGCTGCCCAGGCGGGAAAGCGACGGCGGTTCGGCATCGCGGCCGCGGTACTTGGAGAGCTTGTCGAGCTGGTGGATGGAGACGAAGAGCAGGTCGTTGTTCTTGTAGATGAGCTTGACCATTTCCTGGTAGCGCTCTTCGCCCGTGGCCGGATCTTTGCCCATAGGCATGTTGACGAGGCCGCCGAACTGCGCGATGCCGTGGTCGACGTGCACGATGTAGTCGCCTATCATAAACTCGCGCAACTCTTTGATGCTGAGCGCTATCTTGCCGCTGCGGGCGCGGTCGGACTTGAGGCTGTAGCGGTGGTAACGGTCGAAGATCTGATGGTCGGTGAAGTAGCAGTTTTTGGTGTCGTCGTCGACGAAGCCCATGTGGACGGTGCGGGGGATGCGCACCAGCGTGAAATGGTCGCCGCGGTCTTCGAAGATGGCTTCGATGCGGTCGAGCTGCTTGGGCGAGTCGCTCAGAATGTGAAGCGTGTAGCCTTCCGACTGGTAGCGCAGAAAATCCTGGGCGATGAGGTCGAAGTTCTTGTGCCATTCGGGCTGCGGCGACGTGTGGAACTCGATGACCGTGTCGGCCTGCCTGCCGTCGGCCAAGGGCGAGACTTTGTCGTTGATGATGATGGACGAGAAGCGGTCGAAGGCCTTCTTGAACCGTTCGGCTTCGACCAGCTTCTGCAGGGCTTTGACATCGCCCTCTTCGCTCTTGATGAGCTGCTCGGAAAGCTGCTGCGAACAGATGTCGGCCACGCGGTCTTTGACCCAAAGCGGGTCGTTCGAGATGACGATGGCACCGTCGTGCATGAACTCGGGCAGCGAAATGCCCTGCACCTCGGCGTCTTCGAACGATGGGGAAAGGGTGACTTCGTCGAGCTGCTCACGGCTGAGCTGCGTGTCGACCTCGAAACTGCGCAGCGAGTCTATTTCGTTGCCGAAAAAGTCAATACGGTAAGGGTATTCGTTGGAATAACTGAAGACGTCGATGAGCGAACCGCGCACGGCAAACTGACCAGGTTCGTAGACGTAGTCGACGCGCTGGAAACCCGTCTCGTTGAGCATGTCGACGACAAACTTGCTGTCGACTTTCTCGCCTTTGTGCAGGTGCAGGATGTTGTGCTGCACGCGTTCGGTGGTGGCTACTTTTTCGGCCAGTGCTTCCGGGTAGGTGACGATGGCCACGTTGCCTTTGTCAAGCGCCGTCAGCGACTCGTTGCGGAGCACGGCGTTGGCACTGTCGAGCTGCCCGTATTTGATGCTGCGCTTGTAGCTGGAAGGGAAGAACGACACGCCTTCGCTGCCCGCTATCTGGCAGATGTCGTGGTAGAAATAGCCGGCCTGCTCTTCGTCGTCGAGTACAAAAAGGTACACGCCCGGGCAGGCGTTCTTGAGTGGCGCCAAAAATGTCGAGGCCGCCGAACCTTTCAGCCCTTTGAGCTGTATGACTTCTGTCGTGTCGTTTTGTTTCTGCAGGCGGGCAAGCCGCTTGACGAGTGCGTTGAAGCGCGGCTTCTGCAGCACCAGGTCTTTGATTTCCATCTTCTTTTCTATGAGTTTCCTACTCTACAAAATCATTAATCTCTTCTTTTTTCGGTCTTGCTGGTTTTCAGTTTTCCTCTATCCTTTTCAGTTTCCGTCGACGGCTTTGTAAATCGTCTTTTCGCCTTTGATCTTCAGCCCTTTGACCCGCTCGAGCACTTCGCCGGCCACTTCGCTGCGGATGGCGCAATAGCTGCAGTGGTCCATGACGTAGATTTTGCCCAGCTGGCTGCCGTCGATGCCGCCGCTGTGGGTGAAGAAACCGACGATGTCGCCTTTCGAGATTTTCTCTTTCTTGCCGCGGCCGATGTAGACGAGTGTGAAGGCCGGTGGCGTGGCTGCCTTGCCTTCAGGCCGCTTGCGCGCCGAGAAGTAGGGAAGGTTGTCGTCGACAAACTCGGGCAGGAACTCGCCCGGGCCGACAATCAGATAGGCCGTGCCGTCGGCGCCGGCGCGCGCTGTGCGGCCGTTGCGGTGCGTGATGGCTTCCTCGCTGGCGGGCAGATGGTAGTGGATGATGTGACGCACCTCGGGAATGTCAAGTCCGCGGGCTGCCAGGTCGGTGGCCGAAAGCACGCGCACGCAGCCGGCACGCAGTCGGATGAGGGCTTTGTCGCGTATGTCTTGTTCCATGCCGCCATGGTAGAGGGCGCAGCTTATGCCCTGGTCGGCGAGGTAATGCGCGATGCGCTCGGCGCTCTCGCGGTAGTTGCTGAACACGATGGCCGGTCCGTCGTCGGGAAGGCTGAGCAGCAGGTTGCGGAGCGTCTCGAGCTTGTCGGCGATGGGCGAGGCCACGCGGTACAGGCGCAGGCGGCCTTCTTCCTCCGGCTGCACGGTGTAGTCGAGCTGGCGGTAAGGCTTGAAGTTAATCCACGGTGCAATGGGCGTGGCATGCGTGGCCGAGGTCAGGATGCGGAGCTTGAGCCCGGTGCAGCGGCTGATGATGGCCTGCATCTCTTCTTCGAAACCGAGTTCGAGGCTTTTGTCGTATTCGTCGAGCACGAGTTGCGAAAAGTCTTTGGGCACGATGCGCTGCCGCTCGATGTGGTCTTTGAGTCGGCCGGGCGTGCCGATGACGAGGCAGTCGGGATTGGCCTGCAGCGACTCGAGCCGCTGTACCTCGATGCGGGCGTCGTGGCCGCCGTAGCACACGGTGTTGGGCAAACCCAACTTGCGCGCCACCTCGCCAATCTGCTGGGCCAGTTCGCGGGAGGGAACGATGACCAGCGTCTTTCCGCCCAGAGCCATAAGCGGCAGCAGAAAAGCCACCGTCTTGCCGCTTCCTGTGGGCGACAGGAGCAGCACGTTTTGGCCCGAAACGACCGTCCCGAGCATTTCTTCCTGCATTGCATTGAGGCGTTCGAAACCTAAAGCCCCGACCGCCTTTTCCTTTAAATCATTCAGATTCATGGCGCAAAGATACGTCTTTTTGTCGAAACCGCAGTACAAATGGGCCGAAAAAATGATTTTTTCAACTGGTCTGTCCGCCATTCGGATTTTTTGCCTATATTTGCGCCACGGATATCAGCATTAGCGCTTGTTTTTGTCCGCCGTTTTTTGACTATTATCTTTTTGAAGGTTATACTGACTGCTATCTTTTTGAACGTTGTCATGATGTGGAGATTTTTGCTGCCCATAGCATTGTTGTTAGGCCTCGTCTTCGACGTCCAGGCCCGCGGTAGCATTGTCGTCGACAAAAACCGTATGACGCTCACCCTGGTGCAGGACGGCGACACGCTGTTGCATTGCCCCATCTCGTGCGGACGGGGTTGGGGGCAGAAGCAGAAGGACGGCGACATGCGAACGCCGGAGGGCGACTTCCGCATCGTTGCGGTGACTGACAGCCGCAGCTGGGGGCACGACTTCGGCGACGGCCAGGGCTACATCCGGCAGGCTTACGGACCGTGGTTCGTCAGACTGAATGCAGGCCACGGCATCGGCATTCACGGCACGCACGACCCTGCCTCGATGGGCTTGCGCGCCTCGGAAGGCTGCATCCGCCTGCGCAACGACGACTTGCTCGCCCTTTATCCGCACCTTTGGGTCGGGATGCCGGTACGGATTTTGCCCGACACTTTCCAGCCTCTTCCCGCGCCGCCGGTCGGCCTGCTCGCCGTGCCGGAAAGTCAGGGCTTTGACCGTAAAAACAATTTGGAAGACAAGGTTGTTTTATTTGGCAAAACTGGTTTGGGAAGCAAGACTGGTTTGTTTGGTAAAAATCATTCGGGAAAATAAGTAAGACAAAAGTTATGATTTCACGCGAGAGTCTTGAGACCGCCTATTGCTTCCTGCACCAGAAGCAGCGGGTGTACGAGTATTCGGGCATGGACTGGCAGAAGGATGACATCGAGTGCGCCATTGCCTCGTATGTTGACACGATGCCCGGCGAACTGTATGCACTGATTGCCAAGGGCCGGCCTGACTTTCTGCTCTGCCACTCGCGGTTCGGCGACGACATGAAAGAAGCTGTCGCTACGCTCGAAAAGCTGTGCTTTCCTGCGGAAGGGAATGTGTGAAGTGTTTTTCCATTATTGGTAAGAAGCTTTTTCCTTATTGGGGAAAAGATTTTTTCAGTTGGTTCTTTCTTAGAAGGAAGTTCTTGAAGTTAGTTTCCCCCTTAGAAGGAAGTTTTTGAAGATAGTTTTCTCTTCAGAAGGAAGTTCTTGAAGATAGCTTTCTCTTCAGAAGGAAGTTCTTAAAGATAGCTTTCTCTTCTGACAAAATATACTGAAATCTTATTGCCTCATTGCGCCACGCCGATTATCTGCAGCCCGCCCAATATGCCGGCGGGAAGCAGAGCCTTCGACGCTTTCCGGTATTTCGCATTCGTCCAGATGCCGCCAAACGGGTCGCGGCCCAGGTCGTGGCCGTCGATGGCGTTGCTCCAGGTGTTGGCTACCTGTATCTCGATATGGTTGTGGCCGTCGCGCAAGGCCCGTGTGATGTCGGCTTCGTAAGGCGCCGTCCACACACTGCCGCAGTCTTGCCCGTTGAGCACGATGGTGGCTACGTCGTGCAAATCCTCCAGGCGCAACAGGTAGGTCGTGGCAGGCGCTGTCTTATACTCAAAATCAAAACTATAGAGCACGCGGCCGGAATAGTAGCGCACGCTGTCGTTGCCGGACGTGAGCCGCACCACTTTGTCAGCGGGTACGTAGGCTTCGGCTGAAGTGGCACATTGCGCCGTCGACGAAACGCGCCACACGCGACCGGCTTTCACTTCCCAGTCGTCGATGCGCGGGTCGGAAATGACTTTGAGCGACTGTATCTTGAGCGTCTTGCTCCACTTGGCGTTGTCAAGGTCTTCGCTGCCTGCCTCGCTGCCTTCGGGCGTCCAGTCGAAACAGAGTCGGCGTGTGGTGACGGTGGGTAAGGCGACGGTGGTCGGCAAGTCGTAATTCTGCCATCCGTGTCGGGGTGGCACTATCTGTTTGAGCAACTGCAGACTGCCGTCGTCGGCCTGGGCGTACACCTTCATGCGCAGGGCCTGGACAGAGTTGTTGAACGTCGTGATTTCGAGAGCGCTGACGGTCACGGGCCGGTCGTAGGTCAGCGTGAAGCGGCAGGCCTTTCGGCTCTTGATGCGTCCGGTCGCAGGGTCGCACTCGAAGCCGTCTGTCTTGCTTTCTACCCGTGGAGTGTCGGTTACGGTGCCGTATCCGCCCACCAGGGGCATGGCGTAGGCAGCTATGTCGCGGTAGTAGCCCGTCGAGCCTTCGTAAGCCGCGGGCAGCATCGCCTCTGTGTAGGCCGTCTTGCGCTTGAGTGTGAGCAGTGTGTCGGTACTGACTACGACCTGCATGGATTGTGCCGGCGTAATCCACGGTCCGCCTGCCAGGGCAAAGCCGTCGCAGATGTGCATGCCGATTTTCAGCCCGAGTCGGTCGGCTTCGTGCAAGGCAAAGTCGACCATCTGCCACCATTCAGGCGTGAGCTGACGGAGCGTGCCGCCCAGTTCGGGGGCGCGGTCCGGGCCGTAGATGGGCATGAGGTAACAGCCGTCCAGGCCTTCGTAACGCATGGCTTCGAGGTCGGCGGTGATGCCACGGCGGCTGACGGCACCGTGCATCCAGTACCAGAAGGTCCAGGGACGGGCGTCTTCGTCGGCATCGGGCCGGTAGAGTGTTTCTCCGCGGGCGGGAGAGAGGCTGCAGGCGCAGAGCGTGAGAATGAGAGAAAGCAGCAGCTTGGTGCGGTGAATAGTGAGTTGAGGTTAGTGGGTGAGATTTTGGCCGAAGCCGGGCTTTAACAGTCGAAGTTTTTTATGGTCAAGACCAAGTTTTATACATAGCCAAAGCCAGGCTTCAGACCAATAGCTAAAGTCAAGTTTTATGCCAGTGTAAAAACCGGTCTTCAGACCAATTCGCCGATAAGCGTGGCGGAAGAGGCGTCGGTGACGAGCACTTTGACCAAATCGCCGGGCTTGGCATTGCCTTTGGCAAAAACGACCATCTTGTTCTGCTGGCTTCGTCCGCACATCTGTTCGCGGCTGCGCTTCGAGTAGCCTTCAACCAAAACCTCAAAGGTCTTACCGATGTCGCGGCGGTTGGAGGCGAGGGAGAGCTCGTTTTGCAAGGCGATGATTTCGTTCAGGCGGCGTATCTTTTCTTCTTCCGGCACATCGTCCTCAAAGTGACGTGCGGCGTAAGTGCCCGGACGCTCTGAGTATTTGAACATAAAGGCGGAATCGTAGCCCACCTCGCGCATCAGACTCAGTGTCTCGGCATGGTCTTCGAGCGTCTCGCCGCAGAAGCCGCAGAAGACGTCGGTCGAGAGTCCGCAGTCGGGTATGATTCGTTTGACGGCAGCAATGCGGTCCAGGTACCACGCCCGGTCGTACTTGCGGTTCATCTTCTTGAGTATACGGCTCGAACCGCTCTGCACCGGCAGATGCAGGTGGTGGCAGATGTTGGGGTGGGCGGCCATGGCGAGCAGTATCTTGTCGGACATGTCTTCGGGGTTGGACGTAGAGAAGCGTATGCGCATGTCGGGCGCGGCATCGGCCACGATGCTGAGCAGGTCGGCAAAGTCAGTGCCTTCCTGTTTCTCTTCGTCGCAGTAGCGGTAGCTGTTGACATTCTGACCCAGCAGGGTGACTTCCTTGAATCCCTTGCTGCGCAGGTCGGCCACTTCGTTGAGGATGCTCTCCACACTGCGGCTTCGTTCGCGGCCACGGGTGTAGGGGACGATGCAGTAGGTGCAGAAGTTGTTGCAGCCGCGCATGATGCTGACGAAGCCCGAGATGCGGCTGTTGCCGATGCGCGTCGGGATGATGTCGCGGTAGGTTTCGGTCGTGGAGAGCTGTACGTTGACGGCTTCCTGGCCCTGCTCGGCAGCTGCGATGAGGTTGGGAAGGTCGAGGTACGAATCTGGTCCGGCCACGAGGTCAGCGCCCTGCGAGATGAGTTCTTCGCGCACACGTTCGGCCATGCATCCAAGCACGCCTACCAGCAGCCTTCCCTGGGCCTCTTCGCCCTTGGCCGCCTTGCGCTTGTTGTTGAGCGACTGGAAGAAGCGCAGGCGCGAGTAGATCTTCTGTTCGGCGTTGTCGCGCACCGAGCAAGTGTTGACAAAGACGGCATCGGCTTCCTCTATGTCGCTGCACATCTCGTATCCGGCCATTTGCATGATGCTGGCCACGACCTCGCTGTCGGCGACATTCATCTGACAGCCGTATGTTTCAATAAAGAGTTTCTTCATGTTGCTTTTTGTTAAATTAGCCTAAACCTCACAGATGCAAAGGGGCGGCATTTTGCAAATTTTTGTAAAAACACTACCTTTGCCACACCAATCAGGCGCGTGATGCTCTGATAGACAGGTATTGTATTTCTTGCCCGACTGCAGGTTTTTGCAGCGCAAAGGTATATATTTTTTGCCGAACGAACAAATTTTGAGTATGATTTATCCCAAAATGACCGCTGAGCAGGCGGCAGCGATGATAGAGAACGGCCAAACGGTCAGTGTCAGCGGTTTTACAGCAGCGGGCAGTCCGCGTGTAGTCACGGCCGCTTTGGCTGTCAAGGCTGAGGCAGAACATGCCGCCGGCCGCCCCTTCAAAATCAACCTCTTTACCGGCGCTTTGACCAACGAATGTGTGGACGAGGCTTTGGCTAAAGCCCATGCCATCGACAAGCGTATGCCCTTCCAGGGTTCGCCGGCCATGCGCGCCGGCATCAACGCCCGCGAAATCAACTACTTCGATATGCACCTGAGCGTCGTGGGCCAGTATCTGCGTTACGGGTTTCTGGGTAAAATCGACTACTGCATCATCGAGGCGCTCGACATCAACGATGAGGGCGAAATCGTCCTCTCGGGCGGTATAGGCTGTATCGAGACTTATGCGCAGATGGCCGACAAGATCATCATCGAACTCAATTCGGCCTACGATGCGCGCATCAAGGGCCTGCACGACATCTACATTCCGGCCACCCCGCCCCATCGCCGCGAGATACCCATCTACGAACCGCAAGACCGTGTGGGCAGTCCGGTGCTCAAGGTCGACCCGCGCAAGGTGGTGGCTGTGGTCGACTGCAACTATCGCTACGGGGTCAAGCCTTTCAATCCCGTCGACGAGACGACAGCGTGCATAGGCAAGAATGTGGCCAACTTCCTCATCGGCGAACTGAAAGCAGGACGCATCCCGGCTGAGTTTCTACCCCTGCAGAGCGGTGTGGGCAATGTGTCGAACGCCATCCTGCACGAACTGCAGCAGGCTACCGAGATTCCGCCTTTCAAACTCTACACCGAGGTGCTGCAGGACCAGGCCATCGACCTTATCGACATGGGCCGCTGCACGTTTGCCTCGACGGGCGCTTTGGCCTTGAGCGATGCCGTCTACGACAAGGTGATGGACAATATCGAGTTCTACAAGAAGCACATCGTGCTCCGTCCGTTCGAGATATCGAACCATCCTGAGGTGGTGCGCCGATTGGGCATCATCTCGATCAACACGGCACTCGAGGTGGACCTCTTCGGCAATGTCAACTCTTCGCACGTGCTCGGCACCAAGATGATGAACGGTGTGGGTGGCGCTGCCGACTTTGCTCGCAACGCCTACATCTCTATCTTCATCTGCCCGAGTGTGGCCAAGGGCGGCAATATCTCGGCCATCGTGCCTTATGTCTCGCACGTCGACTCGTCGGAACACAGCGTGATGTGCATCATCACCGACCAGGGTGTGGCCGACCTGCGCGGCCTTTCGCCTGTGCAGCGCGCCGAGGTCATCATCGAGCACTGCGCCCATCCGTCTTATCGCCCATTGTTGCGCGAGTACCTCAAACTGACGGACGGCATCTCGGGCCACACGCCCTTGTCTTTGCATCACGCCTTCTCTTTCCACGAGGAGTTTATGCGCAGCGGAGACATGCATAATGTGAAGTTTGAAGTGCCAAACAATGAAAAAAGCGTACAAAGTTGAACAAAATAGTACAAAATCAGCAAAATCGGCAGGGTTTGTTTTGAACTCTGCTGATTTCTGTTTACCTTTGCGAGCAATAGGCACTGATGCCTGTTGCCTTTGTATATTATACCACTTACATTTCTTTCGGTGTCTTGATACTCTATTAGTACAAACGAAATCTATCAGTACAGCAAAATCCATTAGTACAACGAAATCCATTGGTACAAACGCTAAGACAAGTTTTATATACTGCAATGACAAATCACAAAAGTCTATTGATGATATCGACCCTCCTGGTCTTGCTGTCATCCACTACGGTAGGGACGCAGAGGGCGGTTGCTGCCGACAGTGCCGTTCCGTCGCGGGGCTGGTATGCCGGTCTTGAGGGCGGTCTGCCGTTCGGTGTGAGCACTTTCTCGAGTTTCGGTTACGACAAGACCCGACCGGGATGGGCAGCCGGGCTGTATGGCGGTTACCGTTTCAATCCGGTGCTTTCGGCCGAACTGGTGGCCAAACACGGCGGCATGAAGCTCGCCGTGCAGGACTGCTGCTCCACGCAGGAATACTGGTTGGGCGCTGACGGCGTGCGGTACAATGCAGCCGTGCTCGGCATGGAGGGCTTCAACTACCGCGACCTGCAGAGTAAGGTCAGCATCGGACAATACGGCGTACGGCTCAATGTCAACGTGCTTGGCTTCTTCAAGCGCACACGCCAGAGCCGCTGGGCGGTCGACCTCTCGCCGCATCTCTATGCCGTGAGCACCAAGGCTTCGCTCCAGACTATGGACGGCGGCAAGGATTTCCTGTCGTACGACGCGAAGTGGCATCTTGGCTACGGCGGCGATGTGCGCGGCGCTTACTTCATCACCCCGCATCTGCAAGTCGGCGTCTATACGGGTTTGACCGCCTTGACGGGTAGCAAGATGGATGCTATGCCCAAATACCGTCACGAGAACAACTTCGTGTGGGAAAGTGGCTTGCGCCTGGGCTTCCTCTTCGGTAAGGATGACAACACCGCATCGTCCGGCAACGCTTCGACCGTCACCACGCCCGAACCCGAACGTACTGTTTGCCCGGAGGAAACGGAAGCTCCCGCTGAAGCCGCACCCCGCGACCAAGTGTCTGTAGAGCCAATCAAAGAACCTACTGCATCGTCGGCCGGCGAGAACGCCGAGGGCGACAAGGCAGAAACTGTCGTCTTCCCCGACATCTATTTCGGCTTCAACCGCATCGGCGTGTCGGCCTCTGAGACTACAAAGATTCAGAGCATTTTCGACACCTTGCAGTCTAATCCCGACATGAAGGTCTGTGTCAAGGGCTGGTGCGACACGAGAGGTCCGGCTTCGGTCAACAAGATCTACTCCCGCCAGCGTGCCGAGGCCGTCAAGGCATGGCTCGTCAAGCGCGGCATCAGCGCCGACCGCATCGAAGTCATCGGTATGGGCAGTGACTTCGAGGCCCAGGATGCAGCCAAGGCCCGCCGCGCTTCGACCGAACAGCAACCGGAATCTGACAGATAGTATCGTGTGTGTTGTGTATATAAAATGGGTATTATCCCAAGATGGTTCACGATAAAAGACTATATAATATAGTGTAGGCAATGATGAAAACGAAACGAAATAATACAAAACTGTGGGTGCGGGTACTCTTGTGGTGTCTGCCTTTGACCCTGCTGACTGCATGTGACAAGGATGCGCATGATGGCGAGACGGGCGGCCTGTCTGTAGCGCTTGCCTGGCAGGATGAGAGCGAGGCTGTCGATATAAACGGTCTCCGTCTGTGGATATACGATGTCGCCATGGGCGCGCCTGTCAGCAACTTGCAGTATGACGATGTGCGCCAGCTGTCAGCCCAACGTTTCCTTTTGGAAGCCGGCCAATACCGCATTTTGGCTACTGCCAATCTGGAGTCTCCACTCGAAGTTGTCGGTACCGATAAAATGGACGATTTGCTCTTGACACCAACCAGTGCGCAAGCCACTCCACAACAGGCTTTCTATGGCGTGGCCGACGTTACGGTAACAGGTACGGATTGCGTAACCCTTGTGACCGACTCTCTGCGGTACGTCCTGGCCGAACTTACCGTCACGCTCAACAATGCACCCGCTTCGGCCGTCTTGACGGGTACAGTGAAGAATGCTGCAGGCGGTTTCTATCCGTGCGTACCCGATGCCGACGGTGATTACGGCAAGCCGCATGCCTCGGCCGATGAGGTAACGGTGCCTACGGCTACGGCCCAGGGTACTGTGCTGGAAACTGACACCTTGCGGCTGATGCCGACGAAGTACGGCGAGAGCTATTCCAGGTTGTCGTTCCATATCTCCGCTGCCAATGGCATTGAGAATGATTTCGATATCGAGGCACCGGTCATGAAGCCGGGCCGGAAATACCTGATAACGCTCGACTATCACAATATTCGCCCCTTTATGCATCTCTCGGCTTGCACCATCGACGACTGGACGGAAGGGTGGACGTACGAAAGCGAAATCCTTAATCCTGAGAACTGACCTCACCCATCCGGCGACTGGCCGGACAGATACGCAAACATAACAACCCAAGAATATTGATTATTCAATATTGATCATTCCAAGAATATTAATCAACCCAAGAAATAAAAGAATATTAACATAAAACTATATTATTATGAAAAGAATCCTTATTCCATCGCTCCTTGTAACCTTGACTTTTGGTTTGACCAGCTGCAGCAACGAAGAGAACAGCCAAACGGTCTCTTCTGAATATATCACGGTCTCTACCGAAATCAATGCTCTGACCCGTGTGGCAACCGATGCCACCACTGGCACGCAGTCTTTCGAGAACGGCGACCAAATCAGTGTCTATGCATGGACTGGCGACGCAACCAAGGCTCCGCAGGTGAGCGACCGCGTGGTGGACAATGCCATCAACACGCTCGATGGAAGCACATGGACAGCCGCTCCGCAGATGCTGTGGAAGAACACTATCGACGACCACTACTTCATCGGTGTGTAT
>CAVGQN010000032.1:0-33940 GCA_963631395.1 bacterium | reverse complement strand
CATTGATTTTCAATGTGTGCCATGTGATGGCACGGAAAAGTGACGAAGTCAGGAATTGGCAGAAATCTGCATTTCTTTCGACACAAGTCGTAGGTTTAGTAATAGGAAACCATATTCCAGCCGTTTTAGCAGAACTAGAATATGGTTTCTCATATTATATCTCATCTCATATTATGACTTATCCTATATTATAACTCACATTCCATAGGGGCTATTCCTATGCAGATTGTAGAGACACGGACTCGCGCCAGCGCATTACGATATAAGGCAACGCGCGCGTGAGGAGTTCGTCGTAGACGATGCTTGGGGCATCGTACACCTCGAGGTCTTTGAACGAGCAAATGTCCAGGTGCGCCATTTCCCAACCGTGCTGCAGGTCGGCTTTCAGTTGTTTGATTTCGGAGTATGGGGTCTTGTCGGCAATGAGCCGGTCGAAACGCTGTATTTCCTCCTGCGTCAGAGGTCTGAAGCCGGTAAGCAATTTCTCGGTGTTCCATCTGTTGTGTTCCACAGAGATAAGCATGTCCATCTTGTCGCTTTCGTTGAGACTGCGCTCGATTTCCTCGATAGGCGAATTCTCAAAATCGAGTCCGAGGTATCTCAACTTGGTCGGAATGCTGTTGGCATTGTAGTTGGAACTCCATTGCTCGGCGACAGAGCACTGTTGCCAGAATTTTTCCTGAATCGTGAGTCCCGTTTCGGCGTCGATGTCGTTGATGTGCTCCAGTCGGGTGTCGTCCGTGTTGTGGTACACATAGTTGACAAGTTTGGCAAGACGATAATCTACGATAGAGTCTTTTGGGAAGATGTCAGTATGCATGCCGAAAGGCCGGATGATGTTGTAGCGCATATTTTCTACTTGCTCTTTCGCCTTGCCGATGCCTGCCAGGTTGGCGACGAGTTCGGACGAATGCTTTTGGAGCACAAGCACCTGAATGGCGTGGCGGAAGACTTCGCGCGGCATATATACGGCAGCTGCCGTGGCTTGCTGCGTGTAGCTGAAGCAAACGGCTACCGTGGTGATGGCATTCGGTTCGGTGACCGCGTGGCGCAGGTAAGTCGCCATGTTGGGGTTCTCGATGCGGCCCTTCACAAATTCGAATTCGATGTCCAGGAATGACCCGTATCTGGTGTCGGCCAAGTGTTTGTACGGGCCGTCGAGCATCGGGTCTGTCCAGGGCGTGTCGAGGAAGTCCGGTTGGCCTGAGTCCAAATACCGATGGCGCACCAACTTGAAAATCTCCTGGTGACTGCCCTCGAAGAAAATCATCTCCTGCTCGGCATTCTGGTCGATGAAGGTGACTCGTGTACGCTTGCCCTTTGTGTCGAAGTTGGGATAGTGGCAGATGCGGCAAGCCTCTTCGGCCATAGCGATTCCGGCTTTGCTCATCCCGACGATGATGAGATGAATAAACTGCTCGCTCTCGGGCGTAATGCGGTTTTTGCCCTCCAGCGGCAGGTAGGTGAGCCGGTTGGCGGCTTTGTTGCGGTATTCCACCAGCACGTTTTGGGCCCATAGCTGGTGTATGTTGAGCGGAATGAATTCTATTTGCTTTCGGACTACATCGTTGAGGTCGCTGTACTGGAACGAGACCATCGTGGTCTGGTATTCAAACAACGTAAAGCACCTCATGCGCTCCTTCCGGCGCTTGTTCTGCAGCGTGGTGGCGATGTTGCGCAGACACAGCATGTTGAGGGCATCGTGGTCGCCCTCCGATTCCCGACCGGCACTTTCGCCGAGCAGATACACTTCGCTGGCACGTTCGAGATGGAGTTGCTCCATGTCGGTCAGACTATTACGTCCGCCGCAGTAGAGGATGGTGTGCCATTCCTCTTTTTCTGTGAGTTCGCGTTGTAGTTCCTCGCGGTAGTAGAAGACGTTGTTGGTCGTCTGTACGATGACATATTTCAGAGGGTTCTTCTTGCGTGCGAGCAGTTGCTTAACCAAAGCAGGCACCGCTTCGTGCCCACCCAGTATGACGGCATATTTGGAACGTTGAATGTTGTAGCGGGCCTCGCCCCATTGCCAGTCGTCGCTTCGCTTGCGCGTAATGCTGAGCACGGATGGAATCAGCAGGCCCGAGAAGAGGAGTGTGCCGATGATGCCTATCCAGATAGCCCACACACGGCCTCGCGGAGTGCCTGCTGCATACTGTGCACCGATGCCGCGGAAATGGAAAAATACCGTGCCAAGCAGCGAAGGGTCTTCGGCCTGTTCGACGATGTAGCGTTGGATCTCGGCACGGTACTCGACCTTCGATTCCAGGTCGTTGCCTCCCGAACCATAGAGATTGTTGTAGAAGAGAATGTCGTAGGGGTGGACGTCGTTGAAATAGGCTACTGTCGTGATGGAGAACGGCAGCAGGGCAATCAGCAGGAAGATGACCAGGATGTACCAATACTTGGAACGGGACAAGATGCGGTCCACCACAATCTGCTTGAAGAATATGCAGAAAATGGCGTATCCCCAGATGATGATGCCCAAGATACCTATTATGATGACGAAGTAATCGTTCATATGATGGTCAGGAGTTTTGAACTTGGAGTTTTGGACTTTAGAACTTAGTATCTAGAACTTGGAACTTAGAGCCTAGTGCTTAGTACCCAGTACTTAGTGCTTAGAACTTGGTCTTTGAAACTTGGAGTTCAGTATTCAGTATTCAGATTAGAACTTTAAGGGTTGACTTGAGGTCAGAAGCCGATTGGCATAGGTCAAAAGGTGATTGACTTGGGGTCAATAGTGCAAAGGTAGCGTGAAAAAATGACCCTTCCAAGAAAATGCAGAGAAAAACACGACAAAAGGCCGAAAAAAGTTTGTCGTTGCAAAATTGACACCTCATTATTTGCCACAAATGTTCAAATTGTAAAATTTTACTTTTTTTTTGGAGAAATGTTTTGGAGGTTGATATATTTGTGTTAACTTTGCCCGCAATGAACAGATGATTCGACATTGTCTGAAGTCAGACCGCTGGCTCGGGTGATGGGAAAAATCTTGAATGTGACAAAATCCTTGGAGAGAAAGACCTGGAGAGTAGTAACTAGAATTGTAGACCGATATTTTATAGACCTCTTTATAACATGTTTGTTGTAATTGTACTGGATTTGATACTGCTGAACGCGTTGTACTTCGTGTTCGGGGAGTTTTCTTACGTGCCTATGGCAGCGCATGGCTTCTTCTTGTGGAATGTAAGTTACCTCGTCAGTATCCTGGCAATTCCGCCTTTGGCACATACCCGTTATGCCCGCGCCGAGGATATCGTTTCGCGCGTTTTCAAGTCCACCTTGCTTTTGATTCTCGTATTTTCCCTATATCTGTATGTAGACGGCTATTCGCGCTACGGATTTTGGCCGGCGCTTGCATTGGGCGGTAGCCTTTTCTTGGTGCTTTGCTTGAGCCGTATGCTCAGCCACTCCATCCTCAAGGGGTATCGGCGTAATGCCAAGCATGCCAATACGGTCGTCTTTGTCGGTGCAGGCCACAACCTTGCCTACCTGTATCAGTGTATGGTCGGTGATTTCAGCAAAGGCTATCGCTTCCTTGGGTATTTTGACGATCATGTGTCGGTTAACCTTCCCGAGCAGGCCAACCGCATCGGTATGGTGGACGAGTGTATTGCCTGGTTGGAAAAGGCCGACCCGAAGCCGGAGATGCTCTTTTGTAACTTGCCGTCGGCACGCAGCGAGGAGATTGTAGACATCATCAACTATTGTGACAGCCACTTCATCCGGTTCTATTCTGTCCCCAATGTGCGTAACTATGTGCATCGCGCCATGGAGGTGGAGATGATTAACGGCATGCCGGTTCTCTCCCTGCGCAAGGAACCTCTGCGCAAGACCTACAACAGGGTTATAAAGCGAGCTTTCGACATCGTCGTATCCGGCGTTTTCCTTGTGACTTGCTTTTGGTGGATTTACCTCATCGTAGCACTTATCACCAAGATTACCATGCCCGGTCCCGTCTTCTTCCGTCAGAAGCGCAATGGTCTGCTGGGCGAGGAGTTCTATTGCCTGAAGTTCCGAAGCATGAAGGTCAACAAGGATGCAGACCGACTGCAGGCCACCAAAGACGACCCGCGCAAGACCAAGTGGGGTAATCTGATGCGTCATTACAGCATCGACGAGTTGCCGCAGTTTATCAACGTCTTTATGGGCAGTATGTCGGTGGTCGGGCCACGTCCGCACATGGTACGCCACACTGAGGAATACTCGGCCCTCATCGACAAGTATATGGTACGTCATTTCGTCAAGCCAGGCATCACGGGTTGGGCTCAGGTAAGTGGCGCGCGAGGCGAGACCGAGTATCTCTGGCAGATGGAAGACCGCATCAAGAAGGACATCTGGTACATCGAGAACTGGTCTCTGTGGCTCGATATCAAGATCATGTACTACACGGTGAGGAACGCCGTCTTCGGTGACGGACAGGCTTATTGATGCTGAAAGAAACCCGAATCGAACAGACTCGGGAATCCGCCCCGAACTGGTTTATGGAACTGGACAAACAGAATTAGAAACCGAATAAAACAGAAATTAAAACATTACAGACATGAACATTCTTCTGACAGGTGGTGCAGGCTTCATCGGAAGCCATACTATCATAGAACTCATGAAAGCCGGCCATAGTGTCGTAGTCGTCGACAACTTCGCAAATTCCAACCCCGAAGCACTCAAGCGTGTGGGCGAGTTGGTCAATAGCGAGATTAAGTATTATGTGGCCGACATCCTCGACAAAGAGGCTCTGAACAAAGTCTTCGATGAGAACAAGTTTGATGCAGTCATTCACTTCGCAGGTCTGAAGGCCGTGGGCGAGAGTGTGGCCAAGCCGTTGGAGTATTATCACAACAACATGACCGGCACATTCACTCTCATGGACGTCATGCGTAACCACGGATGCAAGAATATCATTTTCTCAAGTTCGGCTACCGTCTATGGCGACCCAGCTATCGTTCCGATTACCGAAGATTGTCCGAAGGGCC
Source organism: bacterium (assembly GCA_963631395.1). Classification (GTDB taxonomy): domain Bacteria; phylum Bacteroidota; class Bacteroidia; order Bacteroidales; family UBA3663; genus Liminaster. The sequence continues at coordinate 28,967 of CAVGQN010000032.1, read as the reverse complement.
ACTGCACCAATCCTTATGGTCAGACCAAGTCCATGCTCGAGCAGGTGATGATGGATGTGCAGAAGGCAGACCCCGAGTGGAACGTAGTGCTTCTCCGTTATTTCAACCCCATTGGAGCACATCCGAGCGGACGTATCGGCGAGAATCCTAACGGAATCCCCAACAACCTCATGCCTTACATCACACAAGTGGCTGTAGGCAAGCGCAAAGAATTGGGCGTATTCGGCAATGACTATCCTACACCCGACGGAACCGGAGTGCGCGACTATATCCATGTTGTAGACCTGGCTTCCGGACATGTGGCGGCCCTGCAGGCCATAGAGCGCAAGTGCGGTCTAGCTATCTACAATTTGGGTACGGGTCATGGCTACAGTGTACTGGATGTGGTCAAAGCCTTCATTAAGGTCAATGGCGTTGATGTGCCTTATGTCATCAAGCCCCGCCGCGCCGGCGACATCGCCACATGCTATTGCAATCCGGCCAAGGCCAAAGCCGAACTCGGTTGGGAGGCCAAGTACGGCATTGAGGACATGTGCCGTGACTCGTGGAACTGGCAGAAGAACAATCCGGACGGATACGCAACAAAGTGAGGCCAACATGGAGACAACAGACAATAGCCTTTATCCGTTGCTCTTTCGGCCCAACTTGCACACGGTCATCTGGGGCGGTTCACGCCTGTCAGAGTGGAAAGGACTCGGTCCGCAAGACAAGGTAGGAGAGAGTTGGGAGGTCTCGGCCGTGCCCGGTTCTTCTTCCGTCGTTGACAATGGCGTTTGGGCAGGTATGATGCTTCCCGACGTCATAGCCCGTATGCCGGAAGCCTTCCTGGGTGGGCGTGTGGCTGAGCAGTACAACAACAAACTGCCTTTGCTCGTCAAGTTCATTGACGCAGAACAGAACCTCTCCATACAAGTGCATCCCAACGACGAGATGGCGCAGAGGGAGCATGGCAAGTTCGGCAAGACCGAGATGTGGTATGTCGTCGATGCCAAACCCGGAGCGTGTCTGTACGTAGGATTTCGCAAACACATTTCGCACGAGGAATTCAGGCAACGCGTGGCCGACGGCACTATCTGCGACGTATTGGCCAAGCACGAAGTGCATACGGGCGACGTCTTCTACATTCCGGCCGGGCGCATTCACGCCATCTGCGGAGGCATCCTTCTGGCCGAAGTGCAGCAGTCGTCCGATGTGACCTATCGTGTCTACGACTACAATCGTGTGGGTATGGACGGCAAGCCGCGTCAGTTGCACGTAGACCTTGCAGAGCAGGCCGTCAACTTTGAGGTCGAGAAAGAATACCGCACCGTCTATGAGGCCGACGAGAGTCGCGCAGTGCCCGTCATCGAGTCCCCGTTCTTCAGCGTGCGGGTTACGGATGTGACGGCGCCCTTCCACCGCAACTTGGTCAAGTATGACAGCTTCATCATCTCGGTATGCCTGAAGGGAAGTTGCAAGATTAAGATACGCAGCACCCAGTGCGAGGTAGAACTTAAGGCCGGGTGCAGTTGCCTGATTCCTGCAGCCATAGCAGACTACGACATTATTCCAATGCAGAGCACGGCCCGTGTTTTGGATGCGTTTATCGACAAGAAGGACAATAACTTGTACAGCAAGTTGACGCGCTTCTTGCATATTACCGAGAAATAATCGACTAATCCCCAACTGCCCGTCTCTGCCGATGAAAAGAAAACGGACTTCTGTAGCGGCTCGCTTCTTTCTCTCATGCGTGCCAGGTGGTTGGAGGATTGGTGTCTTTCTTTGTCTTCTTTCGTTCTTTTTTCCCGTTCCCGTTTTTGCCCAGGACTCAACTCGTTTTGGACAAGATACGGCTTGTTCTTCCCAGAGCGCTGTTCTTTGCTCACAAGTCTCCGCTTTTGAGGAAAAAGACTCTTCTGCTTCTAATAATTTTGAAGTTAATGACTCTTCTACATCTACTTTTGAAGTCAACGACCCATCTGCTTCACAAGATTGCGTCCTTCTCTCTCAAGAGGCAGCTTTCGGAGACCAGAACACAAGTTTTGGGACCTTACCCCAGGTACGTCGTTTCACCTCATCCAAGGTTTATCGTATGACCGCTGTCGGCGTTCCGCTGATAGTGGGCGGGTTGGCTTTTAAGGCCGAAGACGTGCATATAAGGCGGTTGCGCAACGACTTTATGCCGGGATTTTTGACATCCGTCGATGAGTACACGCAGTATTCGCCCGCTTTAGTCATGCTTGGCATGAAGGCATGCGGAGTAGAGAGCAGAAGTTCGTGGAGCAGGATGATTGTGTCCGATGCTTTCAGCACAGCTATCATGTGTGGCGCCGTGCTTGGTGTCAAGGAGGTCTGTCCGAGGTGGCGTCCAGACGGGTCGGAACGCAATTCCACACCCTCCGGTCATACGGCAAAGGCCTTTATGACGGCAACGATGCTGGCCAAAGAGTATGGCGAAGATTATCCTTGGCTTGCCGTCGGCGGTTATGTGGTGGCTACGGGTACGGGCTTGCTGCGCGTTGCCAACGACAAGCACTGGATGAGCGACGTCTTGATGGGCGCCGGCATAGGTATCCTCTCCACAGAGTTGGGCTATTATTTGGCCGACCTTATATATAAGGACAAAGGCATCCGCAGCCAAGCCGGCTGGGCCCGGCGCGAAAGGTATTTCCGTCCTTCGTTCGTCTCGACTTACCTCGGGTGTCAGGTGCCCCTTGGCCATAATGTTTTCAAGACAGGAACGGCTTCGCATCGCGCTTCGGCCGGTGCCGTGTCGGGCGTAGAGGGGGCTTACTTCTGGAGTCCGTTTGTAGGCTTAGGCGGGCGTTTTACCATTGGCAATATGCGTGTGGAGTGTGAGCCGTATCGGATGGTCAAAGGCAGTGCCGGGCCCTACTTCTCCTATCCGCTTTCGGCCTATTGGCAAGTGGGAGGGAAGGTGAGTGCCGGCTATGTACATTACGACCGTACGATGATGTTCGAAACCGAGGTGCCGAGCCAGGATTGCTTCGGGTGCGGGGCAGGCATCAACCTTACGTTTATGGCCAAAGAACGGGTCGGATTCAGAGCCTTTGCTGACTACGACTACTATTCCGCTTCGTACTTCAGTATGAACCATGCCAATATGCTTTCCGTAGGCGGAAGCTGCGTGCTGGGATTATAGAAAAAGTGTTGGAAAATTATAAGAGTTGGGTACTATTAAAGATAAAAGACTTTCCTTATTATATAAAAACAAACAGAAAAGCAAATAATCAGACGATATTCCTTATTAGATAAAAACAAACAGAAAAGCAAACAATCAGACGATATGAAAAAAACTATTTGCCTCTTGCTTTCAGTTCTGGCGGGACTGGGTTTTGTCCGGGCTCAAGAGACTTCGGTTGTTTCGAGCCAAACCACTTCGGATGTATTGGGTCAAACTACTTCAGGTTCAACAGATCAGGTCACTTCCTATAAAACGAGCCATGCTGTAGAGTACAACAACATCCTTGACAACTGGTATGTGCAGGTGGGTTTGGACATGTCGTTACAGAACCCTTACGGACACAACTTCGCCCACGTCTTTCCCAATGGCAAGACATTCGGTATTGACGTGGCGGGAGGCCGGTGGTTTACACCCGAGTTGGGTCTGCGAGGCAAAGTGAACTGGGAAAATGGCATCCGGTTGTTTGAGAACGGTCATGCCAACTGGTTGGCGCCCTTCTATCAGCCCGGCAAGAATATGGACCGGGGCGGCTATATTTCTTTGGTTGGCGACATCCAACTCGATGTGCACAACCTTGTGTGGGGATATGATGCCGAACGGAAGTGGAATCTGCAGGTCTTCCCGCGCGCGGGCATTATTTATAACTTCGGCGTGTCCAAAGGTTCGCCGTTGATCGGTATCGGCGTTGGCAATACTTACCGGCTCAACGACCGGTATTGCCTCTATCTTGATGTGGCCTACAACGGCTTGTCAAGTGGTTTCGTAGGTGTAGAGAAGAGCACGGGCATTGGCTCCAATTTCAACGGCTTCTTTGACATCGATTTCGGCGTGCAGTTCGATTTGGGTAAAAGCGGTTTTCGACGGGTTTACGCCGGAGACAAGAGCCGTCGTGCATCCAATCTTTCAGCATCTGCAGGAGACAAAAACATTCATGCTTCCAGTTCTGCTGATGGCTGCAATCTGCTCTTGTGCGAGTCCCTTTGGAAAGGCTGGTTTGTGCAGGCCGGTTTGGATATGAGTCTGCAGAACCCTTATGGTTCCAACTTTGCGCATGTCTTTCCCAAGGGCAAGACCTTTGGCCTCGACGTAGCGCTTGGCCGGTGGTTCTCGCCCGAAGTTGCCCTGCGTGTCCGGGTCAATTGGGAGAACGGTTTTCCGCTCTTCGAGAACGGACACCTCGAGTGGGTGGCCTCCAATGACGGCAACAATATGGACGATGGCGGCTATGTGGCCACCTATATGGACGTCCTGCTCAATATGACCAATATGCTCGCCGGCTACGACGCCTCGCGAAAATGGAGCGTCCTGGTATTTCCCCGTGCAGGACTTGCCAGCAACAGGTCCACCAAGTCCGGTTCGCCGATGGTCGGCTTTGGCGTAGGTTGTAACCGGCGATTGACCGACCGCTGGAGCGTCTATGCCGATATGGCTTACCAGATGATTACGAGCGAGTTCTTCTCCGGCGTATCGGGGACGGGCATGAGCGTGAGCACGGGTCACAACGGCTTCTTCGATTTCCAGGTCGGAGCACAGTTCGATTTGGGCAAATAACCTGTAGTTTTTATAATCGCGGAATCATTATCGCGAATGAAGAGAATAGAATTATTGGCACCCGCGCGCGATGCGGAGATAGGTATAGAGGCATTCAGACATGGCGCAGATGCCGTGTATATAGGTGCGGGACGGTTCAGTGCAAGGGCTGCTGCGGGTAATGCTGTAGCCGATATCGAGCGGCTTGCAGCCTTCGGTCATCAGTATGGTGCCAAGACCTACGTAGCGCTCAACACCATATTGCGCGACGACGAGTTGGCCGAAGCCGAACGTCTTGCGTGGCAACTTTACGATGCCGGTGTCGATGCGCTTATCGTGCAGGACTACGGACTCCTGGGCTTGCATCTCCCCCCTATGGCCCTGCACGCCTCCACGCAGATGGACAACCGCACCATTGAGCGGGCCAGGCTTATGCACCAGTTGGGATTCACACGACTCGTGGTTGCCCGCGAATTGTCCGTTGACGAGATATGGCAGATACATCAGGCTGTGCCTGACATCGAGATAGAGTGCTTCGTGCACGGCGCACTCTGCGTCTGCATCAGCGGGCAGTGCTATCTGAGTGCTTGTCTCACGGGTCGGAGTGCCAATCGTGGCGAATGCGCCCAGCCTTGTCGTTTGCCGATGGACTTGCTCGATGGCGATGGTCGCGTACTCGTGCGGCAGAAGCATTTGCTCTCCTTGCTCGATATGAACCGCAGTAGCTACCTCAGGCAACTCATAGAGGCGGGAGTCGACAGCCTTAAGATAGAGGGCCGACTCAAGGATATGGGCTACGTCAAGAATGTGGTGGCCTACTATCGTCGTCAGTTGGACGAAATCTTTGAGAAAGGGGATTTCGGGCAAAATCTTTCTTCCGGCGAAGATCAATTTTCCACAAAGAATTCTTTTCCCGGTAAATACTTTTCTTCAGAAGAAAATGCCGCTTTCGGCAAAGGTTTTTCTTTCGGCAAAGAAAAATGTCAGCTTTATGCTCCCTTGTCCGAGGGCCGATGCACCTATACCTTCGAACCCGATGTGGCCAAGTCGTTCAATAGAGGTTTTACGTTGTATATGGCCGATGGCAAGCGGGGAGAGGTCATGTGGAATCACGAGAGTCCGAAGTCGCAGGGTGAGTATATCGGCCGTGTGGGCAATGTCGGCCCTGGCTGGTTTACGTTGGCAGAGTGCGTCAAGCTCAGTAATGGGGATGGTCTCCTTGTGGACGGAAGCATCGGTTTCAGAGTCAATCGTTACGACACCGACACCAGTCGCATCTTCCCGCTTGAAGGGGAAGAGGTGTGCCGTCAGTTGCGGCGCGGCATGGAAGTATGGCGCAACCTCGACTATGCCTTCAGTCAGCAGTTGCAGAAGAAGACCTCCGAACGTCGCATCGCGCTCGATATGCATTTCTCCGCTACGGCAGACCGGTTGACGCTTGAACTCTCGGTGCCCCATTCGGTCATCCCGTCCTCGGTGGCGAGTGTTACGGCCCAAGGTGCCTTTGAGTTAGCACAGAAAGACCAAACCGACCTCATCGTCCGGCAGCTCTCCAAGTTGGGCGACACTATCTACACGCCCGGTCATATCACCGTAGACAGCGACGGACGCTTTGTCCCCTCCGTAGTTCTCAATCAGTTGAGGCGGGACGGCATTGCGTCCCTCGACCATAAGCGTCAGGAGATTCTTGACCGAGAACGGACCTCGTATGTCCAGCCTGACTACGTGAGTCGTGCCGGGCAAATAGACGCCAGGCCAATCCTTCCCTCAGACTATCGGGCCAATGTGCTCAATGACAAAGCCCGCGAGATGCTGCGCCGGATGGGTATTGCCGATGTCCGGCCCGCGTATGAACAACATCCTGAGTCGGGAGTGGCTGTGATGCAGACCAAATACTGTCTGCGCCAGGCGTTGGGACTTTGCCCCAAGTATCCGGTTGATGGCAAAAGCAAGAGTTCTAGCCTTTTTGACAACGGACATGCAACTTTGCATGACAAAAGTCGACAAAAGGGTGCTAAGATGCACATTTGTACCGACAAAATGACCTTGAAAATAGGTTCAGACAAATTTTTGATAAAATTAGGATGCAATAATGCGTGTGTTTCGGAAATTATTTGTATATTTGCGCCTGAAAAATAGACGGTAGAAATCCCCGGCTATAGAGCCCTTTCGGCGCATGAAGTGACTCTAGAGAATAAAGCGACTTCATCAGACGGAATGGCTTTGGCTAAAAGACAGACTCTGTCCAAATTCGCGATACTTGCTGTAGAGTTTACTTACAAGCTGTAGAGCTTTTTTGCGAATAGAAAGACTTTGGCAAAAAAAGAAAGACTCTGGCAAAACAGAACAAACAAAGACAAAAAGATAACAGAATTTCAATAACCTCACACAATGGATCAAAAGAAAATAAAGACAGCCCTCGTGTCAGTATTTCATAAGGACGGCCTGAATCAGATTATCAAGAAGCTCAATGCCGAAGGCGTGACCATTCTCTCGACCGGTGGCACACAGCATTTCATAGAGAGTATCGGTGTGCCGTGTCAAGCGGTAGAAGACCTGACTACCTATCCCAGCATCCTAGGCGGTAGAGTAAAGACCCTGCACCCCAAGGTATTCGGCGGCATTTTGGGTCGTCGTGACAATGAAGGCGACCGTGCCCAGATGGAGCAGTATGCCATCCCGGAAATAGACCTCGTCATCGTTGACCTGTATCCCTTCGAGCAGACAGTAGCTGAGGGTGCCGACTTCCAGAGCATCATCGAGAAGATAGATATCGGCGGCATTTCGTTGATTCGTGCCGCTGCCAAGAACTTCAAGGACGTAGTCATCGTAGCCAGCAAGGCCCAGTATCAGCAGCTCGCAGATATGCTGGACAAGAAGGGCGCCGTCAGCGACTATGAGGATCGTTTGTCGTTCGCTGAGCAGGCCTTTGGCGTCTCTTCGCACTACGATACGGCCATTCACGCTTGGTTTGCTGAGCAGAAGTGATAGTTTCTCATTTTTATAAGCCAATAGAAGATTAACATGAGCTTTTTAAGACTAACACAAGATGTGGCCATTGACTTGGGAACAGCCAATACGGTCATCATCCATGGAGGAAAGATAGTACTCAACGCTCCTTCTATCGTAGCCCTGGAAAGTCGTGACGGCAAGCTTATGGCCGTCGGACACAAGGCACAGCAGATGGAGGGCAAAACCCCTGAAGGCATTCGCACGGTGCGCCCTTTGCGTGACGGTGTCATTGCTGACTTCTATGCCGCAGAGCAGATGATGCGCGGCATGATCAAGATGGCCTTTGGCGGACATCACCTTTTCTCACCCCAGCTCCGTATGGTTGTCGGCATTCCGTCGGGTTCGACTGAAGTCGAGATTCGTGCCGTGCGTGACTCGAGCGAACATGCAGGTGGCCGCGATGTCTATATGCTTTATGAACCAATGGCCGCTGCCATCGGTATCGGTATCGACGTACTGGCCCCTGAGGGCAACATGGTTGTCGACATCGGAGGCGGTTCATCCGAGATTGCCGTCATTTCGTTGGGCGGACTTGTGACCAACAACTCCATCCGCGTAGCCGGCAACGACCTCACACAGGACATTATGGACTATATGCGCCGTCAGCACAATATACGTGTCGGACTGCCTACGGCCGAGCAAATCAAGATTAACGTAGGTTCGGCGCTCACCATGCTCGACAATCCGCCGGAAGACTACATCGTACGTGGACCTAACCAGATGACAGCGCTGCCTATGGAGGTGCCCGTCAGCTATCAGGAGATTGCCCACTGCATTGAGAAGTCCATCTCGAAGATTGAGGCAGCCGTGCTCAAGGGCCTGGAGGAAACGCCTCCGGAACTCTATGCCGATATCGTACGCAATGGTATTTGGCTCACCGGTGGCGGCGCCTTGTTGCGAGGTTTGGACAAACGTCTGCAGGACAAGATTGGTATTCAGTTCCATGTGGCCGACGACCCGCTCCTGTCAGTGGCCAAAGGCACAGGCCTTGCCCTCAAGAACGTCGATAACTATCCGTTCCTCTTGAGATAATCTGCTTCGGCTATTCCGTTAACTGAAATCAGATGCAGAATCTATTGCGATTTTTCACCCGAAACGGGCCATTTTTCACATGGCTCGTTTTGGCGATTCTAAGCCTTATCCTCCTCTTCCAGCGCAATCCCTATCAGCGGAGTGTGTGGTTGGGGAGCGCTAATCGTGTGAGTGGTGAAATCTATACGGCTACGAGTGCGGTGACCGGTTACTTCGGGTTGAGGAGCATCAACGAGGAACTCCTGGCTCGCATAGGGCAGTTGGAGGAAGAGAATATCAATCTCCGCAATGCGGTACGAGACTTCGGGGAGTTGTCTGCCATGGCTGCCGACACTTGTTGTCCGTACACCTATACCATCGCTCATGTGGTCAACAACAGCGTCACGCAGGCCGAGAACTATCTTACCCTCGACCGGGGTGAGGCCGACAGCGTCCGTGTGGGAATGGCTGTAGCCGACCAAAACGGTGTAGTGGGCATTGTCTCGCAGGTAAGCGACCATTTCTCGCTGGCCATCAGCGTGCTCAATCCCAAGTTGCGCCTCAGTGTTTGCCTCAAGGGCTCGGAGTCATCCGGAACCCTCGTCTGGGACGGTATTGACCCTTGCTACGCACTTCTCGTCGACGTGCCGCGCAATGTGCGCTACAATCTGGGCGACACCGTGGTTACTACCGGCTACGGAGATTCCTTCCCGCGTGGCGTGCAGGTCGGTTACCTTAGGGAGACGGCAGCGTCGGACGACAACAACTTCTTGAGTTTCAAGGTCGAGTTGTCCACACGATTTGACCGTGTCAACAATGTTCACTTGATAAGAAACAACGAGCCATGCCCATTCTGATATTGTTTTTTTGGATTGTCGTTGGCCTGGCTGCCCAAGTCCTGGTGTTCAACCATCTGACGTTGGCGGGTGGCATTGTGCTGCTTTATCTCTATGTAGCGGTCAAAATGCCGGTCGAGGTCTATCGTCCGTTGCAGATACTGACCGGATTCCTGATTGGACTCATCATCGATGTCTTCTGTTGCACGCCTGGTCTGCATGCCTTTGCCCTCACCACTACGATGGCATTGCGTTTGCCCATTCTGCACCTCTACGTTCTCTCTGAGGATATGAAGACGGGTTTGCCCGACGCCGACAAGCTGGGGTGGGCGGCTTTTCTCCGTTTTATAGTCACCGTAGTGCTGTTGCATTGCGTCGTGCTCTACGTGGTCGAAGCCTTTACCTTGTTTGACCCGCTTATGCTGGTTGTCAAAATCTTTATGTCCTCCCTTTTGACGCTGATCTTCATCATTGTCCTCGAGATAATCTTCAGGCGCAAGTGAGGCCTGCGTAACGTACTTATCTTAATCCCATTCCCGCCCAATGCAGCACGACTTAAAACAGGAACGGCGACGCCTCGTCATTGCGGCAATGGTCGTAGTTACCATACTCATATACATCGTCCGGCTTTTCAATCTTCAGATACTCGACACGGAGTATAAGCAGAAAGCCATCGAGAATGCACTTCTCAACCGCACGCTTTATCCTTCGCGAGGCATCATCTACGACCGCAACGGGCGCGAACTCGTCTATAACCAGCCTGCCTACGACCTGCTCGTCACCATGAACGATGTCAAGCACCTCGACACGCTCGACTTCTGCCGCACGCTCGACATCACCAAAGAGCAGTTTATCCAGCGCATCAAGGAGATTAAGGACCGCCGGCGCAATCCCGGTTACAGCAAGTACACGCCTCAGACCTTTGCCACCCAGCTCTCGGGTCAGGACTGTGCGCGCGTGCAGGAGGCATTATATCGCTTCGAGGGCTTCGAGACGCGCAAGCGTACCATCCGTCAGTACCGTTATCCCATCGCTCCACACATCCTGGGCAATATCCGAGAGGTTTCGGCCAAAGAGATAGAGCGCGACCCCTACTACACGCGCGGAGACTTTACGGGCGACCTCGGCGTAGAGCGCAGTTACGAGAAGTATCTGCGTGGCGAGAAAGGCCATCAGATACTCTATCGCAATCCCCAGGGCATTATCATGGGCGCGTACGAAGGCGGCAAGCACGACAAGGCACCGGTGGCGGGCTGCGACATCCACATCACCATCGATGCCGAACTGCAGCAGTATGCCGAGAGTCTGATGAACAATAAGGTCGGTGCGCTCGTGGCCATCGAACCAGCCACAGGTCAGATTCTCGCCATGGTGTCAAGCCCGACATTCGACCCCCGACAGCTCGCAGGCCGTCAGCGTGGCAAGAACTATCTGGCACTTTCCAAAAACCCCTATCGTCCGCTTTTCGACCGAGCCATCTCGGCCTCCTATCCTCCCGGTTCGACGTTCAAGCCCACCCAGGGTCTGATTGCATTGCAGGACGGAGCCATCACGCCCGAGACGCAGTTGCCTTGTCATGGAGGTTTCGTCATGGGCAACTTCCGCATGGGATGTCACGACGGCAATGCCTCGTGGTCCATTGTGCCGGCCGTAGCCACCTCGTGCAACGGATATTTCGGATGGTGTCTGGTGCGGATACTCGAGAACAAGAAGTACAAGTCCGTGCAGGAAGCCTTCGACCATTGGAAAGACTATATGGTCTCCATGGGCTACGGCTACAAGCTGGGCATCGACATCCCCGGCGAGACGCGCGGTTTGATACCCAATACCAAGTACTACAACAAGGCCTTTGCCACCGACAAGTGGAAGCCTCTCAACATCATCTCCATTTCCATTGGCCAGGGAGAGATACTCGCCACGCCGCTGCAGATAGCCAATTTGGCCGCTACCATAGCCAACCGCGGTTACTACTACATTCCTCACGTCATCAAGGACATTCAGGGCTACGAACAAATACCCGACACCTTCCTACAGCGTCACTACACACTGGTCGAAAAGAAGAATTACGACATCATCGCCGAGGGAATGCGACAAGCCGCCATCATAGGTACGGTGCGCCGCATGGGCAATCTTGACCCTGAGGGAATAGCTTTGTGCGGCAAGACAGGCACGGCACAGAATCCGCATGGCCGCGACCACTCCGTCTTTATGGGATTTGCGCCCAAAGACGACCCGAAGATTGCCGTCTGCTGCTTTGTGGAGAACGGCGGTTTCGGAGCGACCTTCGGTGTCCCCATCGGTTCGCTGGTCATCGAGAAATACCTCAACGATTCCATTTCTCCGCGGCGCAAGTACATCGAAGAGCACATGCTCGAGACGTCGACCATGATGTATATGGATTCGTACAAAAAGTAAAAACCTGGGTGCTAGCAAAGCAAAGTTTTGGTCAAAATCATTTTAATATTACGAGGCAAGAAACAAACAAAACACGAGGCAAGTATGTTCAAGTCATTGGATTGGTTTACCGTCATACTCTACATAATACTGGTCTGCACAGGGTTGCTGGCCATCAATGCTGCCACCTACAGCTTTGAGGATGAGAGCATATTTGATTTCGACCGTCAGTCCGGTCGTCAGCTTATCTGGATTGGGTTGAGCGTTCTTCTGATTTTTGTGCTTCTCTTTATCGAAGCCAAGACCTACATGGCGTGGGCGCCCGTCGTCTATATTATGATTATGTGCGTACTGGTGGCGACCATCTTCCTGGGAACGACCAGAAACGGCTCACGCTCATGGTTCCAGTTGGGCCCCATTGCCATCCAGCCTGCCGAGTTCGGCAAGTTCAGTACAGCGCTGATGCTGGCCTGGGTCTTCAACCAGTATGGCTTCAAGCTTGACAACCTTGCCCATTATCTCAAGGCGTGCATCGTTATCCTGATACCCGTACTCTTGATTTTGCTCGAGAACGAGACCGGTTCTGCCCTGGTTTACTTCTCCTTCATCCTGCTTTTCTATCGCGAGGGAATGCCCGGCATAGTGCTGTGGGTAGGGTTCTGTATGGTGCTGATCTTCGTGCTGGGGCTCATCTTCGGCGAGCCGTTGATACTCTTGCTGATTCCGATTTTCGTAGCAGCCATGTTTGCCGTCTATGCGCGCGACACACACGCTGCCGTGCGCATATTGGCGGTCACCTTTGTGGCGAGTCTAGTGTATTGGATAGTCCGGACCTTCGTGCCCGTACCCGAAGAATATCTGTGGCTAGTGCGTTATCGGTATGTAGGCCTGGCCGTGTGCGGTTGGATAGTGCTTTACATCTTCATCCGGTGGGTCAAGAGACGTATGTCGCAGTATGCGCTTATCCTGCTTTGTGCAATAGGTTTTGTAGCCTTCCAGTACAGCACCGACTATGCCTTCCACCACATCCTGCAAGACCATCAGCGCAGCCGTATTGAGGTGTTGCTCGGACTAAAGGAAGACCTCAGCGGCGCCGGCTACAACGTCAACCAGGCCAAGATAGCCATCGGTTCAGGCGGATGGTTTGGCAAAGGCTATCTGCAGGGAACGCAGACCAAGTTGTCGTACGTTCCCGAGCAGGAGACCGACTTCATCTTCACCACCATCGGTGAGGAGCAAGGTTTTGTGGGCACTGTTTTGGTTTTAGTCCTCTATGCCGTCTTGATACTCCGCATCATCGTGATAGCCGAACGGCAGCGCACCATCTTTGCGCAGGTCTATGCTTATTGCGTGGCGTGCATTCTGTTCTTCCACGTTGCGGTCAATGTCGGCATGGTCATCGGTCTGATGCCCGTCATCGGCATTCCGTTGCCCTTCCTGAGCTTTGGCGGTTCGAGTCTGATATCGTTTACGGTGTTGCTCTTCATCCTGCTCAAGCTCGATGCCACCCGCGTGCCCGATTCCCGCTATTAAGGCACATCTTATCTTATTGACAGACAAAAGACAGACCTGCTACGGAAAGAGGCAGGTCTGTTGTGTTTATAGCCAAAGCAATTCTGACGAGTCGCGGCCAACGCGCATCTTGCTAGGGTTGATGTCTTCCAGGAAGAGGGTGTTCGGGGCCTCGTAGAAGCGGATGAAATCCTCACGGGTCGGCAGGTCAGGTGCCGGACCGAAGTGCTCGTGCTTTGCATTGCGCCAAGGCAGGATATAGCTGAGGGGGAACGGGTCGATGACGGGCTTGAGCACGCGTGTCCACCAGGTAGAGTCTGGCGAATTCTTGTAACCGCACTCCGTGAGCGCGATGACCTTGTGATGCTGCGTTGCCAGGCTGTCGAGGAACGTAAGGTCGGCGGTAAGGTCACGCACGAAGTCCTTCTCCGTGCCCCACTGGTAGGCATCGCATCCAATCATCCACACGCGGTCGTCGCCGGGATAGCGCTCCATAAAGCGGTCTTCCGTCCAGTTGCCCTGCAGGTTGGGCGAGTAGCACCACACAATGCTTTTGGGCAAAGCCTTGCCTACCCGGTCCTGGAAGAGGCACCACAGCGCGCGGTACTGCTCGTCCGTGCAGCACTTCTCGCCCCACCAGAACCACGAGCCGTTGCACTCGTGCCAGGGACGTAGCAGGATGGGGATGCGGCGGCCCTCGCGCGTCTGTAGCGTTTCCAGGAAGTCGATGACACGCTTGGTCCACACTTCAAACTTGCCGGCCTCTGCGCCGCCTGGCAGGATACTGCTCACCGTGGCCGTGTCGCTCACATCCCACGCCGTGCCGCCCGTCAGCGGATTGCGCGGGTGCCAGCTGAAGGTGATGATGCCGCCCCGGCAGTAGTGTGCGATGGCTTCCTCGCGGATGCGGGAGAAGGGGACAGAGTCGAGGTTCTTGTCGTCGCCCATCTCGATGCCGCCCAGGTCAAAGCCCATGACGGCGGGCCAGTCGCCGGTCACGAGACGCGTGTCGCTTTTGCCCGATTCCCATTCCCACGTAGTGCCGTAGAAGGGGTCGTCCTGGTGGCCGAACATATAGCCGTGATGGCGCAGCGTGTCGAGTCGTTGTTCCAGTCGCTGGGCAGGTGTGATGACGCTGATGCCGTTGTTGCTGGACTGGCGGTGGCAACCCGTCATTACGAGGAGAACTGTGAGGTATAAAAGAAATGTCTGCTTCATGTCTTGTGTGCGAAGAGTCGTTATTTTAATAATCTTTATGTTCGAAAAATCTTTTTTGTGAAAAGCCTTTTGTTCGAAAGTCTTGTGCCAAAAATCCTTTTGTTTAGAGCCTGATTTAAGAATCCTTTATGTTCAAATCCCGTTTATTGGATAGCGGCGTCAAGCCAGCCGGCGAAGGCGGCGAGAGAGGCGTTCCAGTTGATGGCGATTTCGTTCGAGGCATACGAGTCGGTGATGTCGACGTACGATTCGTCGGGCATATCCGACGGATATTGGCAAGTGTCTTGTTGCATTGGGTTCGGCCCGCCCACCAGGAAGCCGGGCAGCGGGGCGTCGATGCTGTCGGAGGCGCTGACGCGCTGGTGCGGGTGGAGCGGAGACTTTTGGCCGAAGCCCGTCACGTAGCAGTATCCCGTTGCATTGCGTCCCAGCAGGTAGTCGGCGCACTCGAGGGCGGCGGTGAGATAGCGTGCTTCACCCGTCATCCGATAGGCCATCAGCATCGTGATGCCGCGCACGCAGCAGCCTTCGCTCAGACACCCCCAGCCGAAGTCGCGGGGTTCGTTGCCGAAAGGCGCATGGTAGCACGACGCAGGCACTTGGGCCAGGTACTGGTCGCAGTAGTCGGTGACCAGACGCAGGGCCTGGCGGTAGAGCGCAGCCGTCTCGTCCGTGTAGCTGTAGAAAGTGCCCTGAATGAGCCAGCCCATGATGCCCAGGCCGTAGACATTGCCCCACGAGGGCAGTTCGTAGGTGTAGTCGAGGGCGGGAGCATAGTTCGAGGCGTTGTACAGATAAGCCTTGCGGCCCGTGGTGAAATACAGCTCACTGGCGGCCCAGAAGAACTCGTCGTCGAAGTGTCCGTCGCCGTACGTTCCCGTAGTGACCTGCGGCTCGTGCTGGCTGTTCATCTTTTCCTGGTCATAGACCACATCGGGATGGCGTTGTGCCCATTTCCAGGCCCGTTCGGCGGCCTGGAGAGCCCGGCGTGCGAAGTCCTCGCCGTCCGGATAGACCTTATACACACGGGCGGCCTGCGCCATAGCGGCGGCGAAGTCGAGCGTGGCCGCAGTGCCCTTCTGCACCACATAGCGCGTCTGATGGCATTCCGTGGGCATTACGAAGTCCTCGAACCCGGGTGTGGTGAGTTTGTGGTAGACGCCGCCGTCCGCATCCTGCATGGTCAGCATCCACTCCAGGTTGACCTTAATCTCATCCAGGTAGTCGGGCAGCGTGTTGTCGCTCTCCGGTATGTTGAGCGTATAGGAGGCATACTGGTCGGCATTCAGCTGGAAAGAAGTCAGCATCAGTCCGGTCGAGTAGCCCGAGTTGACGATATACTTGTTGTAGTCGCCCGCATCGTACCAGCCGCCGGGCGAGGAGATGACCATGCCGGTGGGGCGGCCGGAGCTCGCTGCGCTGCTATGGACGAGGACGCAAGTGTCGGGATGTGCGGCAGGCCGGTGCCATTGGCCTGCATATTTTTCTTCGATCGGAGTGCCGCTGCGCTGGTAGTAGAAAGCCTTGGTGGCCCCGATGGCAAGGTTGCGGAAGGGGTGTTGGGCCACCGTCAGCGTCTTGCGGTACGGACCGGCCTGCAGTTCGTATGAGCCCGTCTGCCGCAAGTCGCTGAAGTCAATGACTTGTCGCACCTTGCCGCTCCAGGGGCTTGTGGCGCTGTACATGGCCGGGCCCTGCCACACGGTCTCGCCCGTTTCGCTCGAGGTGATGACGTATTTTTCGGCCCAACCCTCGCTTTCGATGGTGGCGTACTTCTCCTGATTGGGGCAATAGCCCAGCTGGTTGATGCGGATGGGGTCACCCGGCCGCGGTTTGGGCTGCGTCTTCGGCTGGCCCGTGCATGCGGCAAGCATTAGCGGCATGGCAAGCAGATGGAGGTAATGTCTCATAGTGTGTTGTGTTTTATGTGTTGTGTTTTGTGTTATCCGTTACGGGCAAAGAGCGTTTTATGTTTTGTGTGTTGTGTTGAGCGAAAAAAACATTAAAAACAACCGCGGACCGGAGTCAACGTAAAACGTAAAACGCATAACGCATAATGCAACACGCTCTATTCTCCGTATGTGGCCTCGACCCAGTGGAAGTAGTCCTCGAAGGTGCGGCCGGCCAGGAGGGCGCGGAAGTTCGGTTCGCTGATGTCAATCTGCGTAATGCCCTCAGGCAGCGAGAGCGACGGAGAGACGTCCATGCGGTCGTGGTAGTCGATGAGGGCATTGAGGTCGTCGAAGCCGCGTATGACGAGGACCGAGATCCCTCCACCTGTGTCGATAAACTCGAGGTCGAAGTCACGCGCCAAGTAGTTTTCGAAGTTGAATTTGGCGATTTCGAAGAGCAGGTCGTTGCGGTTGAGGCTATCCGTCTTGAAGGCCAGCAGAAGCAGGTGCGGCGCCGTATCGTCGTCGACGAAGAGCTGGGTCGTGTCGAGAGCGGTGCTGTCGCCGGCCTGGCGGAGCGAGGACGCCCACATCATGCCGCGCACGCTGCCCGACTGCACGTCACGGCCCTCGTGAATGCCCTTCACCATCAGGCTGGCCAGCGGAGAGACGTCACTTTCCGGCCACGTTGCAGTGAGTTGCTCGAGCGCCTCGAGGAAGCTCTCCTTGTCGCCCTCCGGAACGTAGCTCAGGGCGTGGAGGAAGAGGAACTTAGGCATCAGATTAGAGAGCGGCCACTTGTCGTGGACGAAGTAGTATGTGTCGTGCACCTGTCCGGTCTGTCCGTCCAGATAGGCGGCGTAGGTTGCGATGTAGAGCGAGTCTTGGCCGCGGGCCATCTCCTTGAGATTGTCGATGTAGTTGGGGTCGGCGACCGCGATGCCGTAGGCCGATTCGGGGAACGTCGCGATGAGCTTTTGCCGATATTCCTCCGCGTGGGCCGTGTCACCCATGCGCATGTACATCAAGTAGATAGCGTAGTACGTCTCCAGCCTGTAGACCGACTCCGGATAGCGGACCTCCATGTCGAGGAAAGTCCGGATGGCGAGCGGGAAGTTCTCGAGCTTCTCGTTGATTATCTTGCCCTCATTGTAGAGCGCTTCCTCAATCAGCCGGTTGGCATTGTCCTTTTCCTCGGCCGTGCGGGGGATTTGCGCCAGGTAGTAGGCGCGCGAGTGCGGGTCGCTCAGTTCGTCCTCGCTGTAGGTAGGCATCGAGTCGGTGGCGGCAGCGTCGGTGACAGAGGCATCGCCGCCGTCGGTGGCTTCGTCTGGCAGCAGCTCAGCGTCAGCCGATTCCTCCTGGATGGTGTCGGCGGGGGTGTCAAAGCTGAGCGTGCCCGTCTTGTTCCTACGTCGCCAGTCGTCCTCGGGCTTGCGGGCGCCCCACAGGCGTTGGAACTCGCTCTTGCCTCGGCTGATAGAGCCCGGGTTGTAGAAGTACCACGACTTGTCCTGTTGCCCTACGGTAGGTTGCGTGGCCGTCTTCTGGGCCAGGGGGTCGACCTGTTGCGACTTGCGGTTTTCGTATTCGGCGAGGGCCGAAGCCTCGGCTTCCTCCTTTTCCTTTTCGTAGAGTTCGTCGATGATTTTGTCGATGACCTCGTTCAGCTCCTCCTCGCCCAGGGTGGAGAGGTGGAGCAGGCTGTCCTGCAGCTCGACCGTTTCGGCATGCGTCTGCAGTTCGTCGAGGACGGCCGAAAGCCGCGCTATTTCCGCGTAGCCCTCATAGTCCTCCTTGATGATTCCCATGGCGACAGAGTAAGCCTTCTGCGCGCGCACATAGTCGCCTTGGCCGAAGGTGAGGCTGCCCAGGCTCAGGGCGGCTGCGGCCTTGTCCATACCGCCGCGGGTGCTCTCCGAGATGGCGAGTTCGTATTGTTCCACGGCCCGAGCCGTGTCGCGCTGCATCAGGGCCACCTCGGCCAGGGCGGTGTGAATCTGGTCCAGATAGTCGCCGTTGCGGGCCTGGCGGCGCATGCGGTTGAGACGGCGTTCAATCTTGTGCAGGCTTTTGGCCGAAGTCGTGACACTGCCCTCGCGCGCCTCCTTGGCCTGTACGCGCACCTGTGCCAGGCGGGCGTTGAACTGCGTCTTGTAGTCGCGGGCCCGGCCGATGATGCGGCCATAGCTACGGTAAGCCCGGTCGTAGGCGCCCTCCTTCTCGTAGATCTGGGCGATGAAGAAATCCGTGCGAATCTTCTGCACCTTGGTCAAAAATCCCGAGCGGGCCTTCTGCAGATAGGGGAGGGCCAAAGCCTGGCTGTCCGGTTGCTGCAGCAGGATTTCCGCCTGGGCGAGGCTGAAGAGGCGCTGCAGGCGGCGGGGCATGTTGTGGTAGTAAGAGAGCCGCTCCAGGTCCGACTGGCTGCTGTATTGCTTGCGCGGAATGACCAGTCCCAGTTCGGCTTCGGCGGCAAAGCGTCCGTCCTGCAGTGCATTGATTCGGGCCAGCCAGATGTGGCTTTCGTCGACGGCCGTCTGCTTCCACCAGAAGTGACGGACGATGTAGTGGAACGTGGCTTGTGCGGCGTCGAGGTTGGCGTTGTAGAACTGAGCGCGCCCCGACAGGAGCCAGGCGTTGTGCATATAGGGATTATACTCCCCGCGCGAGAGCCACAACTTGTATTCCGGCGAACTCTTGGCCTTGCGCTTCGGCTTTTGGCTGATGCTCTTGGTCTGAATGCACTTCTTGCACTTGTCGATGGCCGCGTCGAATTGCGTGGTCGGTTCTTCGCCTATCTGATGGTAGATGGGGTGCAGCGCCAGCTGACGCGAGTAGTCGTCCTTGTCCGTGTTTTCCTCCAGGCTCTTCAGGCTCTCCTTGTAAGCCTCCTGGCCGTTGAAGTGGATGTTGTATTTCGTGGTCAGCCCGGCCATGCCGCGGTTGAGCTTGGTGTTCGACTTGCACGCGGCGAGTAGCCCTACCGTCAGCAGGGTAATCAGAATCGAGTATGCAACGCGCCGCATGAGTGTTTTGTGTTTTATGTGTTATGTTTTGTGTCTTGGGCAAAATTACGGACAAAATCAAGCCTCACACCTGTGACGTCTGCCTGGCGGGGCGGACCTTGTCGTTGCTATGGTCGCCGCCCGCGCTGACGCTTTCGAAGCGCCGTTCGCGCACGACGAGCAGCACTTCGTCCTTGATGCCGTCGGGCAGTTCGATGCCGCGCAGTTGGAGTGAGCGGCACCAGCCGGCCACTTCGATTTCCTTCAGGTCGTAGAAGACCTCGGCAAACTGCTCCGTCTGCTCGTCCGTATACTGGTCGGCGGCAATGCCCCGGTAGGCGTCCAGTTCCTCGTCGTCGTAGTAGACGATTTCCTTCGACACGGCAGCCAGCAGCGAATCGCGTTCGCAGGTAGCATGTTGTCCGCAGCACTCGGCCGGCACATCGTTCGTAACCTCGAGTGGCGACGTCTCGTCGGGCCGGGCTGTGCCGTCCTCCACGCGCTTGCGGTAGCGTTTGTGCCCGATGAGGGAAAGTCCGAAGGTCAGCAGGGCCAGGCCGGCAATCAGCACAGACAAATATATTATGATAATCATATCTTAGTATTGGTTATAATAACGTCGCATAACTTCTCACACTCTTCTTTACTTAACTTAGTGTCTTAATTATCTAAGAATAAAAAACAATATTATAGGTATTATAAATCCAAATATCAAAAAAAATATAAACATACACCCTGCACTGGATTTGGAAAATTCGTGCTCCTTCCAATTTCCATCTTTATCAACATCATAGAAATGATACATATTACAACTTAATTTGATTAGGGGTAGTAATATTCTTTTGGTCAAAGATTCGCTTCACTCACCCACCGAAAGCCCGATTTGCCTTAGGTGGTCCCAATAGGCAGGGTACGACTTGCTGACCACGCCGGGGTCGTCGACGTAGAGGGCGCTTTGGTGCAGGTAGAGCGCCATGGGGGCGAAGGCAAGGGCCATGCGGTGGTCGCGGTAGGTAGAGATTACGACGGGGCATTGACTCTCGCAGCGTTCGCCGTTCCAGAACATCACATCGTCGCCTTCGGCCCCGACCACGAAGCCCAGGCGGTGCAGTTCGGTCTGCAGGGCCGTGATGCGGTCGGTCTCCTTGATGCGGAGGGTGTGCAGACCGCCGATGCGGAAGCGTACGCCTAGGGCGCAGCAGGTCACGATGAGCGTCTGCGCCAGGTCGGGCTGACCGGCGAGATTCCAGCAGACCTCAGTGGGCAAGGGTTGGTCCGAGGCCGAGAGCACGGCGCCGCGGTCCGTGAAGCGTGTTGCAATGCCCAGCTCGGCGAAATACTCGCTCACGCGGCTGTCGCCCTGCAGGCTGTCGGGGTGCAGACCAAGAAGGGTGACTTCGCTCAAAGCAATGTCCTGCAACCCGGAAGTCTTGCTATAAGTTTTGTCTTGAAGCACCGATGCAGCCTTGCTCAAAGCCCCGTCTTGCAACCCGGAAGCAGCCTCGCCGTAATGGCAGAGAGCCAGCAGTTCGTACCAGTAGGAAGCGGCGCTCCAGTCGCTCTCCACCGAGAGGTCGGCGGGCACGTAGGCGCGCGGGCTGACCGTGATGACCGGGCCTTCCATCGCGCACTTTGCACCGAAGCGGCGCATCATGCTGAGCGTCATGTCGATGTAGGGCCGGCTGGTGATTTGTCCCGTGAGGTGCAGGGTGAGGCCGTCGGTCAAAGTGGGCGCTATCATGAGCAGAGCCGAGATGTATTGGCTCGAAGTGCTTCCGTCGATGGTCAAAGCGCCGCCCCTGAGCTGCTTGCCGCAGATGTGGAGGGGCGGAAAGCCCTCGGCCTCCGTGTAGCGGATGTCGGCACCCAGGCTGCGCAGCGCGTCGACCAGGATGGCGATGGGGCGTTGCTTCATGCGCTCCGAACCCGTCAGCGTGACCTCTGCGCCCGGTGTCGAGGCATAGTAGGCCGTCAGAAAGCGCATGGAAGTGCCTGCCGCTCCGATGTCGACGAGCGTGTGGTCGCCGTCAAAGGCCGCCTGCATGACGTGCGTGTCGTCGCTGTCGCTCAGGTGGGAGAGCGAGCCGCGGCCTCCGCTCAGGGCCTTGAGAATGAGGGCCCGGTTCGAAAGGCTCTTCGAGGCGGGCAGGTCAATCTCTGCCTTCCGGGCCAGGGGGGCGGTGTGAATCAGATAGAGCATTGTGTTGTTGGCGCTTATTCAGAAAATCTGCTTATTCAGAAAATCTGCTTGTTCAGAAAATCTGCTTGTTCAGAAAATCTGCTTGTTCAGGAAAATCTGCTTGTTCAGGAAATCTGCTTGTTCGGCAAGGGTGTGTGCTTTGCAGCAAAATGTTCTTTCATTCGGCCACGAGGCGGCAGATATTGACGATGGTCATCATGGCCTTCTCCATGCTCTGCACGGGCACATATTCGAAGCGGCCGTGCATGTTCATGCCGCCGGCGAAGATGTTGGGGCAGGGCAGGCCCTTGAACGAAAGCTGGGCGCCGTCCGTACCGCCGCGTATGGGCTGCACTTTCGGCTTGACGCCGGCCTCGGTGATGGCGCGTTCGGCCAGGGCGATGATGCCAGGCAGGCCCTTCTTCTGGTTGGCGGCGTCGGCCTCCTGCACCTTCTCGAGCATGTTGTAGTACTGGTCCTTGACCACGGCCTTGCAGCAGCCGGGGTATTGGGCGTTGAGGTTGTCGGCGATGGCGAGCAGATTCTGCTTGCGTGCTTCGAAGAGGTCGCGGTTATGGTCGCGGATGATGTACGAGAGGTGAGCCTCCTCGACCGTGCCGCCCATCTCGGTCAGATGGTAGAAGCCCTCGTAGCCTTCGGTCGTCTCGGGACGTTCCTCCTCGGGCAGTTGCTCGGCAAACTCCATGGCCAGCAGCGCTGCGTTGATCATCTTGCCCTTGGCCGTACCCGGATGGACGTTAGTGCCCTGGAAGGTCACTTTGGCCGCTGCGGCATTGAAATTCTCGTATTCCAGTTCGCCGACCTCGCCGCCGTCCATGGTGTAGGCCCAGTCGCAGCCGAAGAGCTCCACGTTGAAGTGGTGGGCGCCCATGCCGATTTCCTCGTCGGGGTTGAAGGCGATGCGCACCTTGCCGTGCTTGATTTCGGGGTGTTGGCGCAGGTACATCATGGCCGTGATGATTTCGGCAATGCCCGCCTTGTCGTCGGCGCCCAGCAGCGTTGTGCCGTCGGTGACGATGAGGTCTTCGCCCACGTGGTCGAGCAGTTCGGGGAAGAGGCTGGTCTGCATCACGGTGTCGGGGTTAAGCCGTATGTCGCTGCCGTCGTAGTGTTCGATGATGCGTGGCTTGACCCCACGGCCCGAGGCGTCGGGAGCCGTGTCCATGTGGGCGATGAAGCCCAGTACGGGCACGGGCCTGTCGGTGTTGGCAGGCAGGGTGGCATAGAGGTAGCCGAGGTCGTCGAGCACCACGTCGTCGAAGCCGAGCTCGGTGAGTTCGTCGCGCAGCATTCGGGCGAAATCCATTTGGGTCGGTGTGCTCGGTGTGACACCGGTAGTATCGTCGCTTGTCGTTTCGACTTTGACATAGCGGAGGAAGCGGTCTGTCAGTTCCATATTTTGCATGCTTTTATGTTCGTTTGTTTGGCCGATTGAGATTTTGTCATTACATTTGCAGCGGCTTACGGCGTGCATCGTGCGCGCGGAGTGCCTATAATGTAACGTGCAAATATAACGATTATTTTATTATGTACAACAAGAAAACCGGAATTTCGCGGAAATCCGGTGCAAAAAGTACCAAAAGGAAAGGTAAAGGCGGAAAAACCGGTCAACTCCGGGCCGCCTTGATTCTCGTGTCGCTCTGTGTCTTCGCCGCCGTTTGGCTGTGGTCGGCCTTCGGGACCGCGCCGCAGGAAGCCCCGTCAGTCCCGAAGGCGCACAGCGGGATGCAGATGCCCGGAGCCGGGTCGTCGTCGGCGGTCGGGCAGGGTTCTTCGGCCCGTGGCGCCTATACCCTCGCGGGCGCGAACCCCGAGGAAGAGTTCTGGCCCGAGTTCGACTACGACTGCACCTCGCAGATACTGCGCCACACGGGTTGTGTCATTTCGTACAATGCCGACTACAAAGTGCCCAACTGGGTGCTCTACGAACTGACCTTTGCCGAGACGCTGGGCAACATCGACCGCGGAAATTTCAACTTCGACACCGACCCCGACGTGCCGGCCCGTCAGATGGCGCAGCTCTCCGACTACAAGCGCTCGGGCTACAGCCGCGGACACATGGCGCCGGCCGCCGACCTCAAGTGGAGCGTGACCTCGATGGCGCAGAGTTTCTACCTGAGCAACGTCTGCCCACAGGACAGCAAGCTCAACACGGGCACCTGGAAGAAGCTGGAAACCCGTGTGCGCGAGTGGGCCGAACGCGACAGTGCCATCACCATTGTGTGCGGGCCGATACTGCCGCGCACGGCTGCCGAGAAGGGCGCCATGACCACCATCGGCAAGGGTCAGGTGCTGGTGCCCGAATACTTCTACAAAATCGTGTTCGCTCCCTTTGCCGCGGAGCCGCAGGCCATCGGTTTCATCATGCCCAACCACAAATGCCACACCGACCTCAAGCGCTTTGTCGTTACGGTCGACAGCATCGAGGCGCGCACCGGCATCGACTTCTTCCCCGTCCTGCCCGACGACGTCGAGGCGCGTGTGGAGTCGCAAGTCGACACGAAGTTCTGGTTTAGGGCAAAGTGAAGCGAAAATCCTTACTTCACGACGATTTCGACGGGGCAGTGGTCGCTGCCGAAGATTTCGCTGTGAATGCATGCGCTCTCCAGCCGGGGCACGAAGCGGTTGCTGACCAGGAAGTAGTCGATGCGCCAGCCCACATTCTTCTCGCGGGCATGGAAGCGGTAGCTCCACCACGAGTAGGCGTCGGTGAGCGTGGGGTAGAAGTGGCGGAACGTGTCGGTGAAACCTGCCTCGAGGTGCTGCGTCATTTGGGCGCGCTCCTGGTCCGTGAAGCCCGGGTTCATGCGGTTGGTGGCGGGGTTGCGCAGGTCTATTTCCTCGTGCGCCACGTTCATGTCGCCGCACACGATGACGGGCTTTAGGTTGTCGAGCCGGGAGAGGTAGCGGCGGAAGGCTTCGTCCCACGTCATGCGGTAGTCCAGCCGGCGCAGGCCGTCCTGGGCGTTGGGCGTGTAGACCGTGACGAGATAGAAGTCGGCATACTCGAGCGTGATGACGCGCCCCTCGTGGTCCGTAACCGTCTGTCCGTCTTCGTCGGTCCACTCGCCCATGCCGTAGCTCACCGAGAGCGGCGTGTGGCGGGCGAAGATGGCCGTACCCGAATAGCCCTTGCGTTCGGCGTAGTTCCAGTAGGAAGTGTAGCCCTCAAACTGCAGGTCCAGCTGTCCGGCTTGCATCTTCGTCTCCTGCAGGCAGAAGAAGTCGGCATCGAGCTTTCGGAAGATACCGTCAAAATCCTTGCCGCACACGGCCCGCAGTCCGTTCACGTTCCAACTCACGAATTTCATCTTGTACTAAGTTCTAAGTTCTACATCGCCAGCAGCACCATCAGCTGCGCACAGAGCACGCGCAGGAACATGGTGAGCGGGTAGACCGTCGAGTAGGCCACCGAAGCCTGGTCGTTGCCGCAGATGCTGTTGGAGTAGGCCAGTGCCGGCGGGTCGGTAGTGGCGCCGCTTATCATGCCGGCAATCGTGAAATAGCTGCGCTTGAACACCACGCGGGCCAGGATGCCGATAATCATACAGGGCAGGAAGGTGATGATGAAGCCGTAGAGCACCCACCAGTAGCCGCCGTTCGTCACCGTCTCGACGAAGCCGTCGCCGGCGCCCAGGCCCACGGCAGCCATGAACATGGCGATGCCGATTTCGCGCATCAGTAGTTTGGCCGAGTTGGTGGTGTAAGTGATGATGTGCAGCTTAGGCCCGTAGTAGCTGAGCAGGATAGAGACGATGAGCGGTCCGCCGGCCAGGCCCAGCTTGATGGGCACAGGCATGCCCGGGAAGAAGATAGGCACCGAACCGAGGATGACGCCGAGCGTAATGCCCAGGAAGACCGAAAAGATCTGCGGGTGGTCCAGGCGCGACACGGCGTTGCCCATCACCTTGGCCACCTTCTCCACGCGGTCCTTGGCGCCGACCACGGTGATACGGTCACCCATCTGCAGGATGAGAGAAGGCGAGGCGATGAGTTCGATGCCAGCACGCTGCACGCGTGTGAAAGTCACGTCGAACGTCTGCCGCACGTTGAGGTCGCCCAGGCGGCGTCCCTGCATCTTCGAGTTGGTCACCACCACGCGGCTCGACACGAACTCGTTGTGCTTGTCGTGGTCCCAGCGGTCCTGGTCCATGTCGTCGAGTTTGCGGCCCAGCAGCGCGGCGTAGGCATCCACGTCCTGCGGTTTGGCCACCAGGAAGAGGCGGTCGCCCTTGTGGAGCACGGTGCTGCCCGTCACGAGCTCGATGTTCTCGGTGTCGCGGTGCTGCAGGCGGGTGGCCACCAGCTCGCGGCCGGCCAGCGTCTGAATGTCGGTCAGGCTACGGCCGCAGATGGCGTCGTTGGTCACCTCGAGGGTGACGGCGCTCAGCGTGTCGCTGTCCTTATGCACATTGATTTCGTAGAGGCGCTGCTCCTTGTCGAAGTTGATGCGGAAGATGACGCGTATCAGGATGATGCTCAGGATGATGCCCACCACGCCGAGCGGATAGGCCACGGCATAGCCCTGCGCGAAGATGCTGCTCGTGGCGCCGCCGTTCATGTCGCTGTAGGTCTGCTGTGCGGCACCGAGGCCCGGGGTGTTGGTCACGGCTCCGTAGAGCACGCCTATCATGGCGTAGAGGCTCTCGCCCGTCACGAGGTGGATGATGTAGGCGATGATGCAGCCCAGCAGGACGAGGCCCGTGGCCAGCATGTTGAGCGTCATGCCGCCGGCTCGGAACGAGGCGAAGAAGCTCGGGCCGACTTGCAGACCTATGCTGTAGATGAACAGGATGAGGCCGAACTCCTTGACGAAGTGCGAGGTGGTGGGGTCGAGCACCAGTCCGAAGTGGCTGGCCAGGATGCCGACGAAGAGAATCCACGTCACGCCCAGCGAAATGCCGCACACCTTGATGCGGCTGAGGGCGAGGCCCAGGGCGATGGTGAGTGAAACGAGCAGCACACTGTGTGCCACTCCCGTGTTGAACAGCAGGTTATAAAACCACATAGCTTGTCTGTTTTGTTATAGAACTTGTCTGTTTTGTTTGAATTTGGGTGTGCAAAGTTATGATTATTTATTCATTTTTCAAAGCCCCGGCCTTATTAACTCCCTGCCCGAAGCACAAAACCCGACAATAAGCAAAGTCGGTTTGCCACAATGGCTGCCAACTTTCGGCCGAAGGCCCGTATTTCGTCCGCCCGTGTTGGCGCTTCCGCAAAAATCCTTACCTTTGCCCGGAGTTTAGAGTTTAGAACTTAGAACTTAGATTTTAGAACTTAGGGTTTAGAACTTAGGGTTTAGAACTTAGAGTTTAGAACTTAGGGTTTAGGACTTAGGGTTTAGGACTTAGGGTTTAGGACTTAGGGTTTAGAACTTAGGGTTTAGAACTTAGGGTTTAGAACTTAGGGTTTAGAACTTAGAACTTAGAACTTAGAACTTAGAATTTAGACCACGGAGTTAATTTAAACGAACACGGAATGCACGGAATTGATGGAATTTTCGTTAAAGTCCGGAAGGTTGTTTTTTTCGCTCAATACACGGCACAACCCAAAACATAAAACCCAAACCCAACACATTCATATTATGCTTCTCACACCCGGAACAGAATACACCAGCACGCTCGTAGTGTCAGAGCGTCACCTGGCCTGCAACCTTGGCAGCGGCGACCTGCGCGTGCTTGCCACCCCCGCCATGATGGCCTTGATGGAGAACGCCGCCATGCAGCTCGCCGCCCAGGGCCTCGACGAAGGCACGACCACCGTGGGCGGACAGATCAGCGCCTCGCACCTCAAGCCCACCGGACTCGGCCACACCGTCACCGCCACGGCCCGATTGGAGAGCGTGGAGGGCCGAAAACTGCGCTTCCACGTCACCGCCTCCGACGAGGACGGCCTCATCGGCGAAGGCGACCACCTCCGCTTCGTTGTCGACCGCGAGCGCTTTATGGCCAAAGTGCGCAACAAATAAATTAGCGCTCGTCGCCTGGCTTTAGCGCTCGTCGCCCGAGCCGTGAATCTTGTCTCGCTGCATGCGCGAGGCCAGCTTGTCCAGGTTCATCTGCGCCACATCCTCGAGCGAGTAGCCCAAGTCGTGGGCCAGCGAGGCCACGTACCACATCACGTCACCCAGTTCGAGGGCAATCTCGCGCTTGCGTTCGTCGGAAAACTGTCCGCCGTTGTCGCGTATCACTTTCTTCACTTTGTCGGCCACCTCGCCCGCTTCGCCCGTAAGGCCCAGGGTGGGGTAAACGATTCGGCTTTCCTCGGGGTAGATGGCCGTAGTGCGGGCTCCCTTCTGATATTCGTCAAGTGTCATAGTGCTCTGAGTTTTTGTTGTTTGATTCTTGTTTGCCGTCGGCATGTTTTGCCTGATGCCGATGGCATATTTGTCTGTTTTCGGAGGCAAATTTTGTTCGATGCCGTTGGCAAAGATACGTATTTAATCTGACATACCCGCTCTTTTGAGGGAATATTTGCAGCCAAAGGGGCAAATCGGAGTGCTTTTGACCAAAAGAACTGACAATAATGTGTTGCGCGATGCGTAAACCCAACTCCCGCACATAACGCATTTGTTCGCAAGGCGACATAAAACTTAACACCCAAAACACCCACTGTTACGCGGATTAACAAACCTCATGGTCCGCAAGGCTCAACACAAAACATAACATAACACCCAAAACATAAAACGTTCATGACACCCAGTGCAAAAGAAAACGTCCGACTTTCGCAGGAGAAGTCTTGCGCTTTCTTTATACAATAAGTATAGATGTCTCGAAAAATATGCAAAGCAGTATTTAGAAATGTATATACAAAATATATGCATTTCTAAGTGTTTTCGATATAGTTAATCATTGTGTGCTAATGATTTACATAAATATGTATATTTATACATTGCTTCTTACGATAAGTTTATGGCTCAATTTGTACATTGAATATCTTCTTCGTAATGAGAAGTTATATATACAATAAGTATGCTTTCTTGGTAAAGGCTCTGGAGGTAGGATTTCGGTTGTTCCAAGAGTTGGCCCTTGCCACCAACCCACTTAATGAATGGTTTCGCTTTTGTCATTTCTTCTTATCTCTTTCAAACGGCTGACGCTATTTGTCGAAATACTTTTGCGCAAATGTACGCCTTTTTGCCGAAACGGCCAAATGTTCGGGCAAAAATTT
>CAVGQN010000031.1:0-35027 GCA_963631395.1 bacterium | reverse complement strand
TATATATATTATATATATATAAATTTCTCAATTCACATTTTCGCCATCTGTATTACCCTTGCGGAAAATCGAACTGTAACGCGTAACGCTGTAACGCTTGCGATAGTCAAAATCTTTCTATGCGGGCCAAGACATATCTCTTACTTCACCGTCTTTGTCTTGGCGGTAATATCATTGTCTCATAGCGCTAATGACCTGCTATTCAATCACATATGAGCAGAACTTTCCAAGTGAGTCGCAACCAACAACGCGTTACGTTACAGTTACAGTTCGATTTTCCGCAAGTTGAAATTCAAGAACAACAACTAACGTGTTTCGTTTTACGTTATGCGTTTTGCTTTAGCGCTTGACGGGACAAAGCCCCACCCAACGCGCCGAAGCCAAAAGTTTTGGACAGCAATAAAACAAATAGTCCGAAAGCCGCACGCAACCGCCGAACGGGGTAAAGTCAAGTCCGGAACGTGCAAATACAGGCCTTTTAGCGCAAATATACGATATAATTGATGCAAAAAACACCTATATTCGAATAAAATACATAACTTTGCACCCGCAAAATAGGATTGTACCTTCATTTTTGCTTTTTCCTCCCTAAGGGATGAGAGGTTAATTGTAATGGTAAATTGTAAAAAACGTAAACAATGAAAAAGTGGCACATTGAAGACTCTGCCGAACTCTACAACATTCACGGTTGGGGCGTGAATTACTTTGACATCAACGACAAGGGACATGTGGTCGTAACCCCCAAGAAAGACGGTATTGCCGTCGACCTGCGCGAAGTGATGGACGAACTGGCGCTGCGCGACATCTCCGCACCGGTCCTGCTGCGCTTCCCCGACATCCTTGACAACCGCATCGAACGCATGTCGCAGTGCTTCACGAAGGCAAGCGATGAGTACGGATTCAAGGGCGAGTGCTATACGGTCTACCCTATCAAAGTCAACCAGATGCAGCCCGTCGTGTGCGAGATGGTAAGCCACGGCAGGAAGTTCAACCTCGGACTGGAAGCCGGTTCCAAGCCCGAACTGCACGCCGTCATCGCAGCCTGTGCCGACTACGACACCATCATCATCTGCAACGGCTACAAAGACCAGAACTACATCGAGCTGGCTCTGCTCGCCCAGAAGATGGGCAAGCGCATCTTTATCGTTGCCGAAAAGCAAAACGAACTCGAACTCATCTACCGCATCTCAAAGCGGCTCAACGTCAAGCCCAATATCGGCATCCGCATCAAACTGGCATCGAGCGGCAGCGGAAAGTGGGAAGAGTCGGGCGGCGATGCTTCGAAATTCGGACTTACCTCGTCCGAGCTGCTCGAGGCCATGGAGTATCTTGAGGCACACGGCCTCAAGGACTGCCTCAAGCTGATACACTTCCACATCGGCAGCCAGGTGACCAATATCCGCCACGTCAAGACGGCCATCAGAGAGGCATCGCAGTTCTACGTACAGCTGCACAAGCTGGGCTTCAAGGTCGAGTTTGTCGACGCCGGCGGCGGACTCGGCGTAGACTACGACGGCACCCGCAGCGCAAGCAGCGAGTCGTCGGTCAACTATTCCATTCAGGAGTACATCAACGACATTCTCTACCAGCTGATGGAGGCTGCCGACAAGAACGGTCTGCCCCACCCCAACATCATCACGGAGAGCGGCCGCAGCCTCTCGGCCCACCACAGCGTCCTGGTCATGGACGTGCTTGAGACGCAATCCCTGCCCGAAATGCCCGAAGAGTGGGAAGTGGGTGCCGACGACCACGAACTCGTCAAGGAGCTGTACGAAATCTGGGACAACCTGACCCAACGCTCGGCTCTCGAGAGCTGGCACGACGCCCAGCAAATCAGAGACGAAGTGCTGCAGATGTTCAGTCACGGCATCATCGACCTCAAGACGCGCGCCCAGATAGAGAAACTGTACTGGAGCGTGACCCGCGAAATCAACGAACTCACCAAGAGCATGAAGCGCGTGCCCGACGAACTGCACAAAATCAACAAACTGCTCGCCGACAAGTACTACTGCAACTTCTCCCTCTTCCAGAGCCTGCCGGACATGTGGAGCATCGACCAGATTTTCCCCATCATGCCGCTGCAGCGCCTCGACGAGAAACCCGACCGCAAGGCAACCCTGCAGGACATCACGTGCGACAGCGACGGCAAGGTGGTCAGCTACATTGCCGAAGGTCAAATCGTCAACGCCATGCCGATACACAGCCTCAAGAAGGGCGAGAAATACTACCTCGGCGTCTTCCTGGTCGGCGCCTACCAGGAGATACTCGGCGACCTGCACAACCTCTTCGGCGACACCAATGCCGTGCACATCAGCGTGGATAAAGACGGCTACCACATCGACCAGACCATTGACGGCGAAACCGTGCAGGACGTGCTGCGCTGGGTGGAGTACGACACCAAGAAGATGGTGCGCAGCCTGGAGGCCTGGGTCACCAAAAACGTCAAGATGGGTCGCATCACCCTCGACGAGGGCAAGGAGTTCCTCACCAATTACCGCAATGGGCTCTACGGCTACACTTACCTGGAGCGAGACTGACGGCTCAAAACAAACCCTATCCGCAGGCCAGACATAGCCAAAACAAACCAGCCCCCGTCCGCTTCAGACGAGGGCTGGTTTATAATATTGTGGCCCGGCTCACTTCAGATAGTCCTTGCTTGCATCGACGATGACGAGTACGTAATCACGGCCGGCGCCGTAGCTCTTGCCCGTCTGGAACGTCTGGCTTTTCGCATTGGCGCACTCGCCGAGGTCAGAGAGCGTGCCGTCGGAAGGGCTGTACCACCAGGCATGCTTCTTGGCGCCCGAGATTTTGGTGAGGTCTATGGTCAAAGGCGCACCCGTGTAGGTATAGACGACGATATAGTCCTTGCCACGGCTGGCCACAGGCCGCTCATACCGTTCGCCGTAAGTGCCCACCAGCACACTTTGGTCCGGAATGCGGTCGAAGTAAGGCAATCGGAGCATAAGGTCCTTGACGTGGTGCATCTGCCGGAATCCGGGGTCATTGACGGCCTCGTACCATGGGGTTGTGCAGCCATAGGCACCGCCCGTGCCGGGTTTGTAGAACTGCATCAGGGCGTTGTTGCCGTAGGTGTGTCCACAGCTGCCGGCCAACACTGACCACCATGCATAGCGCCGGCAATCGGCAGCCGTCCATTGCGGTTGAGTCACGTCGTGCAGGCCTTGCGGTATGCGTTCGTACGACGGTTCGCCGTCCAGGATAGGCTTGATGTTCTTGAGCGAAAGGGCGCTCTCCACATAGCGCCAGTTGTCCTCCTCGGTGTCCTCGGCTATGGTATAGTCGCCGTCGCCATTGCGCTGGCCATAGCGCCGGTGACCGGACTGGAACATGTTGAAGTCCAGCCACTCCGCATCGTTGAACCACGTGGCCGAAGAAGTGCGGCCGCGCGGATGGTACGTCATCAGATGATTGTGGTCAATGCCGCGTATCGTCTCTGCCAGCGTGACCCATTCCTCGGTCTTGACCGAACCCTGTATGTCGCCGCCTATAATCCAGACGATGTTGGGAGCGTCCTTGTAGCGGTTGGCCAGGAAAGTGCCGTACTGCCGGGCCTGCTCCACGGTCATCATTCCCCTTTTGACCAAACCGCCCCAGATACATACCATGCCGATGTAGATGCCTTTCTGCTCGGCCGTGCGGATGATGTAGTCCATGTGCTGCCAGTAGCCATAACCCTGCGCGTCGATGGTCGAGAAGTCGTAGCCGTTGGGGTGCGATGACTGGCCGTAGACGTTGTAGGCCGGCACACCGTTGATGGTCTGCACCTGCACCACATTGTAGCCATTCGCACTGCACTGAGAGAGATAGTATTCGGCCTCGTCGCGATTGAGCCGCTCCGGCAGGAGCCAGCCCGTCTCGCCCTGCCAGAAGAACGGCGTGCCGTCGGCGTGCTGAAGATAGCGGTGGTTGTCCGACACTTGGAGCCGGCCGTGGTTCCAGGGCTTTGAGGCAGCCTGGAGCGGAGCATGGTCAATGACTAAGGGCAGCGTAAGCAGCAAGGCTGCAAGGAGGGCAGAAAAGATTTTTCGCATCATACTTATCATGTTGTTGATTCCTGAATATTAAGCAGTTAATCCTTATATATTAAGTAGTTAATCCTTGACTTATTTGCCCGTCAGGACATAAGTCTGTCCGGCTTTGGTCGGAAGGTCGTAGACGTACTCGGCGGGAGCTGTGACGGGGTTGAGCTGGGCCTTGTCGTTGACGATGACGTCGGCATCGGGCACGAACTGGGTGTAAAGCGGATTGGGATTGGCCTTGTACCGGTGCTGACCGGGCCGGGCCGTGAGTTTCAGTGCACGGCCCTTGAGCGGGGTGGCCGAGCGCAGACGGCAGTTGCCGCCTATACGGCTTGTGACAGCCAGGCGGGTCACACGGCCGTCCTTCCACTCCATGTCGAGCACGAAGCCGCCGCGGGCCACGACACCGGTCACACGGCCCTCGGCACGCCAGAGGTCCGGAAGAGCCGGCAGCAGGTCGATGGCGCCGTCGTGGCTCTGCATCAGCATCTCGGCAATACCGACTATGCAACCGAAGTTGCCGTCAATCTGGAAAGGCGGATGGGCGTCGAAGAAGTTGGGATAGGTGCCGCCATCCGACAACCTGTCGGAGGTCGCATTCTCGCGCACCAGTCGGAGCTGGTTCTTGAGGAGCGTATAGGCGTGGTTGCCGTCGAGCATGCGGGCCCACATGCACACGCGCCAACCCATGGCCCAACCCGTCGAGATGTCGCCGCGATGTATCAGCGAAGTGCGTGCGGCGTCGAAGAGCTCGGGTGTGCGGCGAGGCGAAATCTGTGCGGACGGGAAGAGGCCGTAGAGGTGCGAGATGTGGCGGTGCGTGTCGTTGGGATTGTCCCAGTCGCCCAGCCACTCCTGGTACTGCCCCCACGAACCGACCAGGTGCGGCACGAGCCGTGCACGGAGCGAATCCAGGCGGTCGGCATAAGCCAAGTCGGACGACTCTCCCACAATGCGGGCGGCAGCGGCCACTGATGAGTAGAGGTCGCGCACCAGCTGGTTGTCCATGGCGCAGCCGTACTGGGTGGTCGCGCGGAAGCCCTTAGGCCCGTTTTCGGGCGAATTGCTTGGCGAGACAACGAGCCAATGATGGGACGGCTCTTCGACCATCGTCTCGTCGAAGAAGAGGGCAGCGCCCCGCATGATGGGATAAACCCGACGGAGGAAATCCTTGTCGCCCGTGTAGAGATAGTGCTGCCAGAGGTGCTGCGTCAGCCAGGCGCCGCCCGACATCCACATGCCCGAAGGCGCATTGTCGACCGAGCCGGTCACACGCCAGATGTCGGTGTTGTGGTGCAGAACCCACGCAGAGGGGTTTTGCGTGCCATACATCACCTTCGCAGTCTCGGCACCGGTCTCGCTCACTTCCCCGATCATCGAGAAGAGCGGGTCGCCCAGTTCGGTGAGGTTGCACACCTCGGTGGGCCAATAGTTCATTTCGGTGTTGATGTTGACCGTGTATTTCGAGTCCCAGTTGGGTTGCATCTTGTCGTTCCAGATGCCCTGCAGATTGGCTGGTTGTGTGCCGGGCTGACTGCTCGAGATGAGCAGATAGCGGCCGAAG
This sequence comes from bacterium, assembly GCA_963631395.1. Taxonomy (GTDB): domain Bacteria; phylum Bacteroidota; class Bacteroidia; order Bacteroidales; family UBA3663; genus Liminaster. Next base: position 29,420 of record CAVGQN010000031.1, on the reverse strand, counting down.
CGATAGTAGAGGGCAGCCTGGTGGTTGTCGTGTGCGGATTCGGCCCCGAATCCGGCCAGGCGCACGTCGGTAGGCTGTGCGGCCTTCTCGTCCGGACCGAGCCAAAGCGTGTTGCGGTCGGCCTGCTCCAGGTAGTGCTGCACGTGGTCTGCCCAAAGGCGGACATGGCCTTTCTGCATGCCCTGCGCGAGCTGACGGGCGGCACGGAGGTCTGCGTCGGCCGAGATGTCCTTATAGTTGACAAAGTTGGTGGCAATGGAGACATAGACGGTAGCCTCCGAAGCTCCGCTTACGTAGATGGAGCCGTCGCGGCTGAACACGCTTCCGCCTTTGGTGGCGACGGTAGCCTGACCGCAATAGCGCACCTTGCCCTTCTGCTTCTCATGCGTGCTGGTCAGACCCGTGAGCTGGATTTTCTCGCCGCTGCTGGTGAGCTGGGCGTCCTGCTGCGGGGTGGTAAAGGTGGCCGTGAAGGTCAATCCGCCGGGAACGTCGGTCGTCAGGCGGATGACGACGACGCTGTCGCCGAAGGGCGTGAACGTCTCGCGGCGATAGTGCCTGTACTCCTGCGGACCGGACTGGCCGGGGTGCGAGAGCACATCATACTCGACCACCGTGCGGGCCGAATCGAGGTCGAGGAGGCGCCGGTAGTTGGTGTAGTGTTCGTGGCCGGACATGGTGATGCGCAGGTCGCCGAAGGTCTGATAGGGCATTCCCTGGTTGGTGGGCGACTTGACGTAGCGGGTGCAGAGGGTCTGCGCTTCCTCCCACTTGCCGTCCAGCAGGAGTTGGCGTATCTCGGGCAGATGGGAGAGCGCCTCCGGATTGGCGTTGTTGTTGGGCGAACCTGCCCAGATGGTTTCTTCGTTGAGCTGGATGCGTTCGTTGCCGGGTATTCCGTAGACCATGGCTCCGAGACGTCCGTTGCCCAAAGGCAATGCTTCGGTCCAGACCTGGGCCGGCCGTTCGTACCACATGACGTTGCGGTTTTGCGTGGGCAAAGTCTGTGCCTGCAGTGGCAGGATGAAAGCCGAAAGCAAAAGTGCGGATGAGAGAAAATGTGCTTTCATAAATGAGAGAAATGAATTTTGATAAAGATATAATTTTTGATAAAGATATAATAAAGGCAATTACATACTTTTAGGCACAAGCATAGTGACTGAGTATTCAATTACCATTTTCAAATGTGCTTTTACAAAAATACAATATATTAATGTGCTTTTGCAGAGATACAATATACAATGTGCTTTTGCAAAAATACAATATATTAATGTGCTTTTACAGAGATACAATATACAATGTGCTTTTACAAAAATACAATATATTAATGTGCTTTTGCAGAGATAAAATGTATAGGTGTATAGACCCGCATCATTCCCCTGCCCAAGCGAGAGTACAGGTCGGGCAAAGGAATGTCGGGTCGATGGTTAGAGTCATTCTGCCTCGCCTTCGGGCGACTCGGTGTCGGGAGCGGCCTCGCCGTGCAGAATCTTGTCCATAATCTTGTCCTCAATCTCCTGAGCAAGGTCCGGATTGTCCATCATGAGGGCCTTGGTTGCGTCACGGCCCTGAGCGAGCTTGCTGCCGTTGTAACTGAAGAATGAGCCGGACTTCTTGATGATGTTGTAGGCCACACCGAGATCTACGAGTTCACCGCTGCGCGAGATTCCCTCGCCGTACATGACATCGAACTCTGCCTTGCGGAACGGAGGAGCTACCTTGTTCTTGACGACCTTGACGCGCACACTCGAACCGATGGCCTCGTCGCCCTGCTTGAGCGTTGTCACGCGGCGTATGTCGAGGCGCACGGAAGCATAAAACTTAAGCGCGTTGCCGCCCGTAGTGGTCTCGGGGTTGCCGAACATCACGCCAATCTTCTCGCGCAACTGGTTGATGAAGATGCAGACCGTATTGGTCTTGTCGATGACGGAAGTCAGCTTGCGCAGCGCCTGGCTCATCAGACGGGCATGGAGGCCGACGCGGTTGTCGCCCATTTCGCCCTCGATTTCGGCTTTGGGGGTCAAAGCGGCTACCGAGTCGATGACGATGATGTCGATGGCAGACGAGCGGATGAGGTTTTCGGCTATTTCGAGAGCCTGCTCGCCGTTGTCGGGCTGTGAGATGAGCAACTGGTCGGTATCGACACCCAGCTTCTCGGCATAGAAGCGGTCGAAGGCATGCTCAGCATCGATAAAGGCTGCAATGCCGCCCTGCTTCTGCGCTTCGGCTATGGCATGGATGGCAAGTGTGGTCTTGCCGCTCGACTCGGGACCGTAGATTTCGATGATACGGCCTTTCGGATAGCCACCTACGCCCAGTGCGGCGTTGAGGCCGATGCTACCGGTCGGGATGACATCCACTTTTTCGACTTTCTCGTCGCCCATGCGCATGATAGAACCTTTGCCGAAGGTCTTGTCTATCTTTTCCATGGCGGTCTGCAGCGCCTTCAGACGGTCTGCAGAGGGTTGTTGGTGTTCGCTCTTCATTTGTATGGTTGTTGGTTAATGTTGTAATCTAGGGATAATGTGTAGGGGTTTACACGGCCTTGTACTTGTAGCTGCAGTTGACCTTGCCCTTGATGATGGCACTGAGCTTGTTTTTGATGAGCTGTTTGCGCAGGGCCGAGAGGTGGTCCACAAACATAGTGCCGTCCAGGTGGTCGTACTCGTGCAGGGCCATACGGGCAGCATAGCCCGTCAGCCGTTCCTCGTGCTCCACCATATCGGTGTCAAGATAGCGGATGACAATCCAGTCCGGCCTTTTGACCGACTCGTAGATGCCGGGTATGGAGAGGCAGCCTTCGTCGCGCGTATTGGTCTCTTCGCTCTGCTCGACCACAACGGGGTTAATCATGCAGCGACGGAAACCCTCGCACTCCGGGAAGTCGTCGGCAAGCACCGTGCCGTCCACGACGAGCATACGCAGAGCAAGACCGACCTGCGGAGCGGCAAGACCGACACCGTTGGCTTTGGTCATGGTCTGAAACATGTTGTCGGCCAAAGTCTTGAGCTCCGGATAGTCGGCGGGCACATCTGCCGCCTTCTTGCGGAGCACGGACTGACCGTACAGGTATATGGGTAGTAACATATTTTGTTTGTTTTTTTATTTTATTGTTATCTTTATTATTGTTGTCTTGTTATTGTTGTCTTGTTATTGTTGTCTTGTTATTGTTGTCTTATTATTGTTGTCTTATTATTGTTGTTTTATTATTGTTGTCTTATTATTGTTGTCTTTTAGTTTCCTCCTTCGGCGGGCGGCCAGGTCACGGGGCGGAATCCGGGCATAGTCCTGTACTCGAGATACGACTGCAGGATGATGGTGGCGGCTACGGTGTCGACCATGGCCTTGTCCTCCCTACGGCGCTGACGGCCTACTCCGCTCTCCAGGATGGCACGCTGGGCCAGCACCGAGGTGTAACGCTCGTCCACCAGTTCGATGGGCAATGCGGGCCAACGGCTGTGCAGGCGCTTGAGGAATGGCTCGATGTACTGCCACGACTGGCTCGGCTGGCCGTTCATCTGCCGCGGCAGCCCCATCACGATACGTTCGACGGACTCGCGCGCGAAGTAATCTGCCAGATATTGCTCGAGCTCGGAGGTGGCGACGGTGCAGAGGCCGTTGGCCACTATCTGCAGCGTGTCGGTGACGGCGAGTCCCGTACGCTTCCGTCCGAAGTCAATAGACAATATGCGCGACATGATGTACTTTTATATTTGGAACGCAAAAGTATGGATTTTTCGCGAACAAAACAAACTTTTTGGCCGAAACCTTCCATATTCGGCGCATTTTGTGTCTTTAGAGCCTTTGGATGCCCCTGCCGGCTAAAGAAAACCGCTGCCGGCCAAAGAAAAGAGAAGTGCCGCAACCAAAAGGAAGCGACACTCCGTTATATATAAGAGAGAGAAATACACAGAGCCGAAGACGGGACTCGAACCCGTGACCCACGCATTACGAATGCGTTGCTCTACCAACTGAGCCACTTCGGCAGTGCTCTTTGACCTTCAGCAGCCCCTCGGGACTTCGCTATCCGGCCATTGATTTTTGCGGGTGCAAAGATAGGGATATTTTTCCGAACCTCCAACATTTTTGTCAAAAAAAATTGGCAAAAGGCAAAATTATTGCTTTTTTGGCCTCTCAAAGCCCGTATTTTACCTCTTCAAGCCCGTATTTTACCTCTTCAAGCCCGTATTTTACCTCTTCAAGCCCGTATTTTACCTCTTCAAGCCCGTATTTTACCTCTTCAAGCCCGTATTTTACCTCTTCAAGCCCGTATTTTACTTCTTTGTTAGTCCTCCTTGACGACTCTCGACCGATACATGCGCACCAGTAGCAGCACGGTGAGCAAAGCGCTCATAACTATCAGTACCGGGCCGAACGAACACTCGCTTGCCGGCTGCAGCAGTTCGGCAGGGTCAGCCGTCTTGTACGAGTAGAGCGCCCAGAGATTGTTGAGCAGATGGGCCAGTATGGATGGCCACAACGAACCGGACCAATAGACCAGGTAGACGAAGAGTGCACCGAGCAGCCAACGCGGCACGAGGCCAATGAGGTCCAGATGCACGACTGCGAAAATCAGACCGACCGTCCACGCCACGACGTGAGCGTTGAGCCGCGTGTAGCCCGTAAAACATTTGAGCAAAGCGCCCCGGAACATAATCTCCTCTCCTACTGCCGTCGAAACGCACATGAGCAGGACGAGCTCTATCCACCCGCACACGCCCGTAGGCTGCAGCATGTATGCGATTTGTCTCTGACTCTCGGCATACTGGCCGTCGAGCGCTGCACGCCAAGCCTCGGGCAACGGAAAGTTCATACACGCCACCTCGACGGCATCCATGAGCGGAATGGAGCAAACCGACAGGAGAACCACGAGAAACATCATGCGCCAGTCAGTCCGCAGCAGGCCGAGTTGGCCTAAGGCCGCACGCCAGCGGTTCCCGACAACGAGCCTGTCCCTATACCACACCGTTACCATCCAAAGCATCGGCATGAGCATCATGACCAGGATATTCTGCGCCCACTGGACGACATGCATACCAAGCAACACGTGTGCACCGCTGTCGACCATCTGCGTGACGAAAGAGAATACGACAAACAACGAAAGGCTCACCAAGAGACCGACACCGGCATAAGCCAGCAAAAGCCAAAACCTGGACCAGAACTTCATTTTTATATCTTACTTTTAGTTGTTTTGATATGCAAATAGCTGTTTTGATGTGCAAATATAGGCATAAAAAGTGAAACTCGAAAGAAAATCGCACTTTTTTTGAAAAAAATGCCGAAAAAATTTGGTAAGTCCATATTTATTCACTACCTTTGCACCCGCTGAACGAGATACACGGCGTGGTCAGCAACCAGCCAAGTTCTCTGCAAGCACACCCTGCCCGGGTGGTGAAATTGGTAGACACGTACGTTTCAGGTGCGTATGGTTAGCGCCATGCGGGTTCGAGTCCCGCCTCGGGCACAAAAGCAAGGTTTGTTCAAGCAAGCCTTGCTTTTTTGTTTTCCCATCGGGTTGCGGTTCCCACTCAGAAGGAATATTTCCCTACTGCCCCTTGCCCATCTGACCGAGCGCGTAATGTTCGGCAGGTTGCGGTTCCCCCTTCCCTACTGCTCGCGCTTGCTGTACTTCCGGTAAGGGTCTTTGTGCGTGGTGTCGATATGATGGAAGTAGAGCTGCTGTTCGCCTTGACGATAGAGGCACAGCGAACCGTTCTTTTCCGATATGGAGAAGAACATCAGTTCTTCGGGCCGGCCCTGGAGGAAACACCGCATAGTGGACGTTATGTCTGCGCCCTGTATGGCATAAGAGCCCGAGTAGGAATGGTCAACGTAGTATTCGGACAAATCGTCATTGAAGAAGATGTAGCTCATCCTGCCGCCTCCAGCTGAAGTCGGGTAGAAATAGATGAACGTTACCCATTGCCGGTTGCCGACGAAATCATCATGCCGCCATACGCTCTCGCCTGCCTCCATGATTCTCATGAATTGGCTCACCGGGCTGTCGTCGTCTACTACACAGACTTCCTCCTCGTCGGAGTAAGCATCTCCTCTTTCATTAGAGCAAGCACCTTCGCCTTCATTAGAGTAAGCATCTTCGCCTTCATTAGAGTAAGCATCTCCTCCTTCATTAAAGCAAGCATCTTCGCCATTAGTGTCGGAGCAAGCCTCATCTCTTTCGTCGGAGCAAATATCTTCCTCATCGGTGTAAAGTTCTTCTCCCTCTGCCCCGCTTTGGTCACATATCATTTCTTTATCGGCGTTGTCGCCAGACCCTTTTTCGCCGCCGTTCCGAAGGAAAAGCCAGTAGACGCCGGCACAAAGCAACAAAACCACGAGAGCTGTCACGACAACGGCCGTGTACATTTTCTTCACCATGCACATTTTCTTCTCTGAACAATCATTGGTTTCTTCTTTCATAGCTGAAAACTTATATGATTTACTCAACCAATTGACAATATTTCTCTATCTGGGGCAGCAATTTTTCCAACTGGGCTGCAAAGTTACTCCATTTTGGCAGAAAGTTTTTCTCCGATAAATCCTCAAAAAAAAGCAATCACTCAGCAATGTGGCGGACCAAATATGCCGAGTGATTGTTATTCTTCTAAATCAAGACGTCACAGACACAAACTTGAAGCAGTCTTTAATAAGTTGCTTTTAAGCAAAGTTGCCTTTAGCAAAGTTGCCTTTAACAAAGTTACCTTTAGCAAAGTTACCTTTAGCAAAGTTGCCGTGCCTTTAAGCAAACTTTATTTAGTTAGGACGTCGCAGACTTTATTCGGAGATGTCGTAGCGCTCCTTACACTCCTTCATCTGTTTGCGCATGATGGAAGTGGACGGGAAGCCACACTCCATAGCCAGGTCGGTGTCGGAAATGTCGGGATAGAGGTCACGGTATCGGATGCAATAGGCGCAGCGCTGCACCTTCACATAGTCCTCATAATGAATGCGGTAGAGCAAGCGCACCAGGTGGTCGACACTGCGCCGCTGGACATTGAGGATGGAGGCCACAGAGTGACGGCCCATGCCCGGGTAGAGATAGCACTGCTGGTCGCGCATCACCTCGATAAACTCGTCGCGGAGATTGAGCGTACGGTAGCTCTCCGACTCGATATCATCGTAGATGGTTCCGCCCGTCGTCTCCGTATTGCCACCGACGCCATGCTTGGTGTGTTTCTGCACGACAATAGGCATATTGTCGAAGGTAGGCTGCTCGTGGACGTACTTGATGTGCACCGCAGGCTGCCTCAGGAACGACGCGCCAATCACGCCGATGCCGACAAGGCACAAGGCCTGGAAGAGGAAGCCCAGGGAAACTAAGATGTCCTCACCGAAGACGTCGATACGTGCCACGGAGGTAAGCAACATGAGCAGGAAAAGCACGGAGACAAGATGCAACGGGCGCAGCGGTCCGCCTTTGGAGATAAAGTTGCCAATGACGCGCGGAGTAAAGTCGCTGACGATGAGCGAACCGAGCATAAAGAGGCCACTAATCACCATACTCGACTCAAACACGCCACGATAAACATTCATGGCCATAACGCCGAAAGTGCGGTATTTGAGAATCTCGACCTCGGTCAGACCTGTCGGCAGACCGTTGTCCATATAGTCGGCAGCCTCCGACATACCGAGCGAGAGGTAAGCCGAGCACTGCAGCAAGCAACTGATGACGGGCACGAGAAGCAACAACAGCAACCACTTGCTAAAGTGCTCACGCACCGTGTGGAGCGACCATAAGAACATGATGACCATCACAGGGAGCAATGTGCTGAAGAAACTGTGCGTCATGTAAGCGGCACAGATGACAATGCTCGATGAATAAGGGAAGTAGACCAATGCGTCGCAGATGAAATATCCGGCACTGGCCAATAGCGTCCATCCCAAGAGCTTCTGCGAAACGGTCTTGCCCTTGCGCGAAGCCAAAATGGCATAAAACACTACACTCACCAAGGAGGGCATGAATAGAAATATGATCCACATACTACTATTGTTGTTTTCTTAGTTCTTATTTTCTTACACACCTCAAAGGCCAATCTGAAGGGATCAAGAACGGCACTCGAGCCATCCGAACCTTCATTTTGCATAAGAGTCAACCTCGGGGAAAGTCCTGGTCTTCTCTTGCCGAAGAGCCTTACGTGGAGAGAACCGCACGCAGACTCCTGCCTTTTTTCTTATCCGAGCCGTGTGCGGACCTCTGTTTTTGCCGCTACAACGCACCCGATTTTATGTTGGTACTCGGCGCGAAGGTAAATATTCTTTTTCATTTGGCAAAGAAATGCAACACAATTTTGTATATAAAAATGTGAAATTGTGGACATAAATCGCGTTTTTACCACTTTTGTACACCATATTTTGCTATTAAATGTGCGTTTTATCCCGATTTTTTGCATTTTTGGAGACCAAATTCTGTACATATTTTTCATTGAGCCGTACGGATTTTTTATTTTCGGTCAAAAGTGCTTTACTTTTTCCTCTCCTTCACCCCTACAAGACGGCACAATGCTATTGATTTCGGACTCTAGCTTTACGTATATTTATGCAAAAATATTCAAGACATGAGAAAACTAAGCCCCGAAATCAGAAGGTTGGCTGCCAAAAACCGGAAAGGCTACGGTCAAAAAAGTAAAAGATTAAGGGGAAATAACGAGTTAAAGTTAAGGTTAAGGCAAAAAGTATAAAGGTTAAGGTCAAAAACAAGTTAAGGTTATGGTCAGAATTATGGTCAGAAAACTAGAAGGATTAAGGACAAAATCAAGAAAAGTTAAGCTCTAGAGACAAGTAAACTCTAGAGACAAGTAAACTCTAGAGACAAGAAAAGCCCGGCGATTTGCCGAGCTTTTCCCATTGTTGATGCCTTGAAGACATCTTAGTTCTCGATATCTTTACTCAGATTCTTAGAAATCCTGTTCAGATTCTTGAAAATCCTGTTCAGATTCTTAGAAATCCTATTCAGATTCTATATTTAAGACTCTGATTTACAGACATCTTAGTTTCAGACATCGGCTCAATACTCGAGCTTGGTCTGACGTACGTAGCTAGCGTAGCGCTTCTTGGCCATTTCTTCGGCCTTAGAGAAGAGCTCGGCAGCCTCGGTCGGGAACTGCTTCATGACAGAAGCGTAGCGTACCTCGCCCTTGAGGAAGTCCTGGAACTTGCTCCAGTCAGGCTCCTTAGAGTCGAGAGTGAACGGGTTCTTGCCATCTGCCTCGAGTTCAGGATTGAAACGCCACAGGTGCCAGTAACCGCACTCTACAGCCTTGCCTTCCTCAGCCTGGCTCTTGCCCATACCGGCCTTCAAGCCGTGGTTGATACAAGGAGCGTAGGCAATGACGAGCGAAGGTCCGGGATAAGCCTCTGCCTCCTTGAGGGCCTTGAGTGTCTGAGCCTGGTCAGCACCCATAGCGATCTGAGCGACATAGACATAACCGTAGGTCGTGGCAATCATGCCGAGGTCCTTCTTGCGCACGCGCTTGCCCGAAGCGGCAAACTTGGCAATAGCGCCGAGAGGAGTAGCCTTAGATGACTGGCCGCCCGTGTTAGAGTAAACCTCGGTATCGATAACGAAGATGTTGACATCCTCGCCCGAAGCGATTACGTGGTCGAGTCCGCCGTAGCCGATGTCGTATGAGGCACCGTCACCACCGATGATCCACTGGCTGCGCTTAACGAGATGATCCTTGTAGGTCAAAATCTCCTTGGCAACCTCCTGGTCAGCCGATTCGCAGGCAGCAACAATCTGAGGAGCCAAAGCCTTGGTCTCGGCAGCATTGTTCTGGTTGGCAATCCACTTGCTCAACAGCTCCTTGGTCTCGGCGTTGAGGTTGCTCTCCTGAGCGTCGGTCATGAGACGTGTGAGGCGCTGCTTCATCTTCTTGTTGGCGATGGCCATACCAAGACCGAACTCGCAGAAGTCCTCGAACAGAGAGTTGGCCCAAGCAGGACCCTGACCCTTCTCGTTGGTCGTGTAAGGTGTAGACGGAACTGAGCCCGAGTAGATTGACGAGCAACCGGTAGCGTTGGCCACAATCTCGCGGTCACCGAAGAGCTGGGAAATCAGCTTGACATAAGGAGTCTCACCGCAACCTGCGCAAGCGCCCGAGAACTCGAACAGAGGCTTGGCGAACTGAGAGTTCTTGACATTGCTTGTGATGTCGACCAAATCCTGCTTGCTCGTAACCTTCTCAACGCAGTACTGCCAGCGTGCAGCTTCCTGAGCGGCGGCCTCTGACGAGTCGTCGTATGGCTGCATGGTGAGAGCCGATCCGCCGAGCTTCGGATTGCCGGGACAAACGTCGGCGCAGTTGCCGCAAGCCAGACAGTCCTTAACACCTACCTGCATACGGAAGAACATGCCCTTCATAGCGGCAGGAGCCTTCATCTCGATGGTCTGACCGTCAAAGCCGGCCTTCTCCTCAGCCGTCATGACGAACGGACGGATACAAGCGTGAGGACAAACGTAAGCACACTTGTTACACTGGATACACTTGTCAGCGTCCCAAACCGGCACGAAAGCACCTACGCCACGCTTCTCGAACTTGGCAGTTCCAGGATGCCATGTGCCGTCCTCGATGCCCTTGAATGAAGAAACAGGCAGCAAGTCGCCGTCCTGAGCGTTGATAGGACGAACCACATCGTTGATGAAGCTGTCGCCGTCGGTGTAAACCTTAGGCTGAGCCTCGAGCGAAGCCCATGCGGGATCGACAGCGAGTTCCTTGTACTCACCGCCGCGGTCAACGGCAGCGTAGTTCTTGTTGACAACATCCTCGCCCTTCTTGCCATACGACTTGACGATGAAGTGCTTCATCTCCTCGACGGCCTGCTCAACCGGAATAACGCCGGTGATGCGGAAGAAAGCCGACTGGAGGATGGTGTTGGTACGGTTGCCGAGGCCAATCTCCTGAGCAATCTTGGTAGCGTTGATGTAGTAGACCTTGACATGCTTCTGAGCCAGAACAGCCTTCACCTTGTTCGGGATATTGCTGAGCAGTTCGTCGCCCTCCCAGATGGTGTTGAGCAGGAATGTGCCGCCATCCTGGATGCCGCGGGTCACGTCGTACATGTTGAGGTATGCCTGCTGGTGGCAAGCCACGAAGTTAGGCGTAGTAACGAGATAAGTAGAGCGGATAGGCTCGTCACCGAAACGGAGGTGTGAGCAGGTGAAGCCGCCCGACTTCTTGGAGTCGTAAGAGAAGTAAGCCTGGCAATACTTGTCGGTTGTTTCGCCGATGATCTTGACAGAGTTCTTGTTGGCACCTACGGTACCGTCGGCACCGAGACCGAAGAACTTGGCCTGGAACATGCCCTTAGGAGCTACCGAAACCTCCTCGCCTACCGGCAGGCTGGTGAAGGTAACGTCGTCGACAATACCGAGCGTGAAGTGGTTCTTGGGCTCAGCCATTGCAAGGTTGTCGTAAACGGCGATAATCTGTGCAGGCGTCGTGTCGTTGCTGCCCAGACCATAACGGCCGCCAACTACCTTGATGTTGTTCAAGAGGCCAAGTTCGCTGAGAGCGTCGACAACGTCGAGGTACAGAGGCTCTGCGTTTGCACCCGGCTCCTTCGTACGGTCAAGGACGCAAATCTTCTTGCACGAAGCAGGGATAGCCTCCTTGAGGTACTTGAGCGAGAACGGACGATAGAGGTGAACAGAGATGAGGCCGACCTTCTCGCCCTTGGCTGCCTTGTAGTCGATGACTTCCTTGATGCACTCGGTCGAAGAACCCATAGCAACGATGATGTTCTCGGCGTCAGGTGCTCCGTAGTAGTCGAACGGACGGTACTTGCGGCCGGTGATGGCGCTAATCTGGTCCATATACTTGGCTACGATGTCAGGTACGGCGTCGTAGTACGGGTTCGAAGACTCACGGTGAGCGAAGAACACGTCGGGGTTCTCAGCCATACCGCGCATCTCAGGACGCTCGGGTGAAAGGGCGCGCTCGCGGAAAGCCTTGACAGCGTCCCAGTCAACGAGAGGACGGATAGACTCCTGGTCAACAACCTCAATCTTCTGATACTCGTGAGAAGTACGGAAGCCGTCGAAGAAGTTGAGGAAAGGAACGCGGCTAGACAGCGTAGACAAGTGAGCTACGGCAGCCAGGTCCATAACCTCCTGTACAGAACCCTCGGCGAGCATGGCGAAACCGGTCTGACGGCAAGCCATAACGTCCTGGTGGTCACCGAAGATACAGAGAGCGTGCGAAGCGAGCGTACGGGCCGAAACGTGGAACACCGTAGGAATCAGTTCGCCGGCAATCTTGTACATATTAGGAATCATCAGCAGAAGGCCCTGCGAAGCCGTAAACGTTGTGGTCAAAGCACCGGCCTGGAGAGAGCCGTGTACTGCACCTGCGGCACCGCCTTCGGACTGCATTTCCTGTACGAGTACAGTCTCACCGAAAAGGTTCTTGCGACCCTGTGCGGCCCATTCGTCGACGTTTTCGGCCATCGGCGATGATGGAGTGATAGGATAGATAGCAGCTACCTCACTGAACATATACGCGATATGCGCAGCAGCTGTATTACCATCACAAGTCATAAATTTCTTAGCCATTGTGAATAGAGTTAAAAAAGATTAGTTGAATTTTATTTGGGTTTTGTTGTGATAACTTGCGTTATACTTTTTTCCTGTGTTATACTTTTTTCTTGTTTAAATAAATATGTGCGCGTAATATTATAGTGTACGCGCGAACATATTTATATTAAGCCTGTTCTTCCATTAAGCCACTTGTAATACGTTAGCCACTTATAATACGTAACTACTTGTAATACGTTAACTACTTATATTACATTAGCTACTTGCATTACGTTAGCCACTTGCATTATCAAGTTGCAGGGCCTTAATAGAGGAAGCCGAACAGCCAGAGCGGGATGACGTTGTCGTGACCGATCTCGTAGTTGTCGATGGCGTAATAGTACTCCGGATTGTTCTTGGTCCTTACGACCCAGTCGCACACGCGGAAGCGGTCCTTGCGGTTGATGAGGAACTGCACGTTGCGCTCGTTCGACTTGTTGAGCCTGTTGTTGTAGTGCAGCATGTTGTAGAAGAACGTCTCGCGCAACTGCCTGGGCTCCACGCCGTTGAGGCAAGTCGGATAGAGGATGTTCGTATTGTGCATATAGACTACAGCGGGCTTCTTGGGGAACGATTCCTCGACCGTATAGAGCATATTGATGAGTCGTGCTTCCTTGAGGTACGACAGATAGTTGACCACCGTGGCGCGGCTTGTCTCGATGCTCTTGGCCAGCAGGCTGACGTTGGGCGAGCACGGGGCTTCCTGCGCCAGGATGTGGAACAGCTTTTTGAGTTTGGGCAAATAGCCGAGCTCTATTTCCTTGAGGAAGAGCACATCCACCTCGAGCATGGTGTTCATGTTCTTGATGAGCATCTCCGAGTAGTTCTTCTTCTCGAGGAAGAACGGATAGTAACCGTGGTGCAGATAGTCCTTGAAGTAGTTGAGGGGCTTAATCTGCGCGCAGATGTCGGTGGCTATCTTGGCGTGGTTGGCCAGAATCTCCTCGTAGCTGTACGAGCGGAAGTTGGTGCCTGCCATGAGGTTGATATACTCACGGAAGGAGAATCCACGCAGGTTGTAGCTGTCGCAGATACCGTTGAGCTCAGGATTGGCCTGCTTGAGGCGCATCACCGTGCTGCCGGCGAAGATGACCTGAATCTTGGGATACTGCTCGTAGATAAACTTGAGTTCCTGACTCCAGTTGGGGTACTTGAAGATTTCATCAATCAAGAGCGTCCTTCCTCCCTGCTGCTGGAAGTTCGAGACGAACTCTCTCAGCGAGTGAGTGAAGAAGTAGAAATGGTTCATGTTGATGTAAAGGCACCGACGGTCGTCCGGGCCGTACTTCTCGAGAGCATACTGCAGGAGGAACGTAGTCTTGCCTACACCACGGCTTCCCTTGATGCCGATCAAACGGCTACTCCAGTTAATCTCGTCTATCAAACTGCGTCTGACAGGGCTGTAGACGTGTTCGACCAGATACTTGTGTGTTCTGTAAAATGTCTCCACTTCAATAGGTATATTTAGTTTTACGGTGCAAATATAAGCAAAAGATTTGTATTTGCAAAGTGAAACTTACATTTTTTTTGGAAAGAGGGCAAAAAAATTTTTTTGAGGGCAAAACTAGGCGTTGCGCACTCGATTTTACGCTCATTTTTGCGCAAATTGTGCATAGAGTTTTTCAACAATGCGCACTTTTTCGTCGGCTGGGACGGTGCTGTCAATCCAGTGAATCTGGACGCCGCGTCGCTCCATGCCGCGGAACCAGGTCATCTGACGTTTGGCGAACTGATGGATGGCGATTTCGAGTTGGCGGACCATCTCGTCGTAGTCCAGCTGACCGGTGACGTAGAGCGTCACGTACTTGTACTCGAGTCCGTAGTAGATGAGGTCGTCGGCAGGCACTTTGTCCAAAAGTCCACGCACCTCGTCGACCATCCCCTGCTTGAGGCGTTCGTGCAGCCGTCGGGTGATGCGCTCACGGCGAAGGTCGCGGTCCACGTCGATGCCGACCACGAGACTGGGCACGGGCGGGAAGGTCGACATCGTGGCTGCGTGCTCCTGATAATAACGCCTTATTTCAATCTCGCGGATGGCGCGCTGCGGCGTGTCGGTGTCGGTGGTGTTGTGCAGGACCTTGTACGTCTTGAGTATTTCGGTCAGCTCTTCGAGCGTCTTGCCCGCCAGCTCCTGACGCAAGTCCGGGTCGGGAGGCACTTCGCCCATGCGGTAACCGCGCAGCACCGACTCGACATAGAGTCCGCTGCCCCCGCACAGAACGGGTACTTTGCCGCGCGCCATCATGTCGTCGTACACGCGGTGAAAGTCCTTCTGATACTCGAAGATATTGTACTTGTAGCCGGGCTCGTGAATGTCAATCAAGTGGCAAGGCACGGTCCGGACGACCTGCCCGTCGGCGTTGCGCACCACGTAGTCGTCGAGGTCCTTGCCCGTACCGAGGGTCATTCCGCGGTACACTTGGCGCGAATCGGCGCTGATGACCTCCGTGTCGTAGGCCAGTGCCACATCGACAGCCAGCCGCGTCTTGCCGCTCGCTGTCGGCCCAACTATCGTAATCAAAGTGTGAGGAAATTTTGTCCTGACTTGCAGCAGGGGTTATTCTAATAATAAAGAGGTAAACTCTAATGGGGTAAATAAAACCGAATGGAACAAACAGATGATGGCTCCCAAAGATGCCCCGACTCTAATGGGGTAAATAAAACCTAATGAAGCAAACCCTTATTAAAATAATAGAGTAAACCCTTATTTACAATAGAGCGAAACCTTATCAAAATAATAGAGCAAACTCTTATTGAAAATAAAACAAACCCAGCTTCTATAGGAATTTACAAGACTTAACGGCTTCGGCGCACCGACTTGCCGCGGGTGGCCCGGGCCTGCTTTTCGGCGCGGGCAGCCTGGGTGTCGACCTTGGCTCCGGTGCGGCGGTTGGTTTTCTCCACCTCATCGGCGTCGGACACTTCCTGCAGTTCGCCGTCGGCAGGTTGAGCCTGGGCGCCGTCATTGCCCGGAGAAGGCTGGGCGCTTCCGGAAGGTTGCACTCCGTTAGCGCCCTGCGCTTGGGCGGCGGGCTGAGTTTCGGCCGACTTGCCACGGCGACCGGTCTTCTTGCCCTCTTCGGCGGGAGCAGGTTCGGGGTCCTTGACCCAGATGCGGTCCTCAAACGAATGCAGTTCGTCGTCGAGCCGTTGCCGCGCCATGCGGAGCGAGTCGGGATTAGGATACTGCTGCATGAGCGAGAGGCCGTGCAGGTTAAGGTCCTTATAGATTTCGCCCTTATACTGCCCGAGAGCAAAGAACTCCTCCATCGTGTAGCGGGCGGCTTTGTTCATGCCCTGGCTGACAATCATGTGTCCGCGCAGGAAGGGGCGCAGGTCCTCGTACTTAAGCCAGAACATCGGGTACTTGGCAGCCTCGCCGCTGTAGTCGCCGCTGCGGTGCAACACAGGGCAGATGCAGAGTATGGTGGGCTGGTACTTGCTGCGCTTCTGGTCGAACTCCCAGCGCTCCTTGATGTAGTAGCTCAGCACCTCGCTGCTCGGCACGTCGCTGTCGTCGAGTTTGTACGTCTCGGCGCCGCCGCGCTGCTTGGCCGGCTCGGTCTGATAGTAAATCTGGAACTTGTCGAAGATGTCGGTCGGCTTGACCTGGTATTTCTCTTCGAAGACCTCGCGGCCATCCAGGTACTCGTAGGCTTTGAGTTCGCCTTTGGCAAAAGCGTCCATGATGACACGGAAGAGGCTGGTCATCCCGTCGGCAGGTTCCGGAGGAAAGTAGAGCGGAGCGTTCTGGTCCTGCTTGAGGTCCAGTTCGCGGTACACGATGTGCTGCCAGGCCATTTCCTCGTCGGGCTTCTTCTGATAGTCGTCGAAGGCCTGTTGGCGCACGCTCTTGCCCTGAGTGCCGGGAGCGGCCTGCTCGCTCTTTTTGGCAGGTGTCGACTTTTTGGCCACGGCGGGCTGGGCAGTCTTGGCGGGCTGAGCGGTCTTGGCAGGCTGAGCGGCCTTGGCGGGCGTTGCGGCGTTGGCCTTCGACTTGCCGGCCGAACCCTTGCTGGCCTCGGTCTGCGTATCTTTCTTGGCGGTGCGGCGCACCGAAACCTGGGCTTCCGCCATGCTGACCATCAGCAGGGCCGTCATGGCAAAGACGATGATGCGTTTTGTGTTCATATCTAGTTTACCTCCTTCCAGTCTATGGTTTGTTTCTCTTTCTTGTTTCCGGTCAAAGATTGACTTCAATGGGGCTCAGTGTACGTTCGATGCCGTCGGGACCTACAGCCACGACGCGGGTGATGTAGAACTTCTTGCCACGACCCAGACGACGGAGCGCCTCGGTCTGACGGCTGGAGAACTCGGCCGACTTGCTGTCTTCGGGCATTACGTTGCCCATCGAGTCGAAGAAGTCGATACGGAACGACTTGACCTGAAACTCCACGTTGAGCAGTCCGTCGTCGATGGCAGCGCGGATTCCGCTGGCACTCAGCAGGGAGGCCTTGGAGATTTGCTTTCCGCCCTTATACTTCTGCAGGTTGCCGCTCGCGTCCTTGTAGGCGATGTAGGGCACGGGGTCAGGCAGACGGCGCACGCGGAAGGCCATTTGACTCACCTGCATGGACTTGCCGTTCTGGTTGGCGTAGACCGACACCACAGCGTCCTGGTCCACCTCTTTGGGTTTGGCCACCCAGGCACCGCCCTCGCGCACCAGGGTTCCGTTGGTCATCGAGGCGCTGATCTGCGAGGCAGCCACACCCGGCACGGAGATGCTGAGGCGGTTTTCGATGCCCGCATACATGACGTTCATCATCGTGTTCGACACGGTGGCCACCGGTTCGCTGACGAAGTAGTTGGTCTCGAAGGGCAGCTGCTCGGTCGAGCCGTCGGGCTTGGTAACCTCGAGGTGGCCGCTGAGGTTCTGAATGCCCTCGCGAGTGGCCACGACGCTGTAGAAGCCCTTGCGCTCCGTGTCGTAGAGTTTGTCGCCAATATAGATGGCCGGCGTCTGCGTCGAGTCGATGGCAGCCATCACAATCTGTGCCTCATACTTCTGGCCGCGCATCACGTTGCGGCTGTTGGGGATGACGAAGGCCGAAAGCTGGTTCACGCGCACGTCGCCGCGGTCCACGCTCTGCATCAGGCTCGAGATGGCTTCGCCCTCGGCGTTGAGCACATCGCCCTGCAGCTTGGCTAGAATCGTCACGGCGGCAGCCACGGGGATATTCTCGAACATAGCCGTCGGCCAGTCCTTCAGACCCATATTGTTGCCCTCCGGAATCTCGGTGTTGAGATAGTTGGCGATGATGTGGGCGTCGTTGGCCGGCACATACGAGATGAGCACGTCGCGGTACTCGTTGATGGCCGAAAGCAGACGCTGGCCGCCGTTGTGGAGAGGCGAAAGCATGATTTGGTTGACAGCCTCGAGGTTCTCGCGGTTGCGTATATCGCTCGGGTCGCCGTCGTCGCCGTCGGCTTCGTGCACGATGGCGAGTTTGAGGCTGTCTATCATGGCATAGAGGGCCTCGGCGCGCGTCTTGGTGCTTTGGGCACGGGCGTACCAAAGGCCGGCTTTCTCCTCGTTCTTTTCGTAGGCGGCCGTAAACTCGTCGAAGAGTTTCTTATTGCGGATCTGAGCACCGCCGTTGCCGGCATCAAGAGCGTCCTCGACGTGCTTGAAACCGCTCAGCACGTCGCTCGACACATTCAGTGCCACCATGGCCAGGAAGACGATGTACATCAGGTTGATCATCTTCTGGCGCGGGCTCAGACGATTGTTGTTTGCACTCATTTACACCTTTTATATAAACGGTATTTTTACTGAATTCCTCTCCCCCCGTTGCGGATGGATTCATTCTTCCGAGACGGAGGCAGCGGTCTTACTCGCTTCTGCTTTGCATCAGAAAGCGGCTCACAGCTTATTACATTTGCGTCGCGTCGGTAGGGGGCACGGCCGAAGCAGGACGATAGCCGTAGTTGGCCGTCATGGCCTGGAGCATACGGGCGTAGACCTCGTTAAGTTGCTGCAGGTTGCGGGCCAGCTGGTCGCTCTCCTGGCGGATGCGGTAGCTGTCGTTCTGGCCCGACTCGTAGAGCGAGCGTATGTTGTTGAGGCCGCGGTTCACGTCCTCGATAGTGGCGAGCTGCGACGAGAGGTTCTTGAGTTGAATCTCGTAGATAGTGTTGAGGCTCTGAATGTTGCGGTTCAGCTGGCCGATTTGCTGGGCATAGACACCGCCGTCCTCGACGCCCTGCATGGTCGAGAGGAGTTTCTCGAGCGAAGCGCTGATTTCGGTCATGCGCTCCACATACTTGCGGGTAGCCTCCGTCACCTGGTCGGCCTGTTCGGGAGTCACGCCGATGTTGCCGTTGGCCATCAAAGGCATGCTGGAAGCACCGGCTACGGCTCCACCCAGCACCACGGTAGTTCCGCCGGCCACGCCCGAAACTTCGCCCACGGGCACACCACCGGCCATGCCGTCACTTGCGGCATTGGCGCTACCGATGACGATAGTGCCGCCGTTAGGCATTTCCGTACCGAGGTTCTGGCCCGATGTGAGGGCAGCATTTTCGAGGGCGGCGTCCTGCTTGGCGCGACGCTCGGCTATCTGGGCCTTCTCCTCGTCGGTCAGCGTCTGCTTGTAGATGCCGGGATAGACATTCTCCCAGTTTGGCTCCTTCGAAGGTTCGTCGAAGGCAGAGACGAAGAAGATAAACGCCTCCGTACCCATACCGAGGATAAGCATCAGGTCGGCACCGGGCAGGTGCAGCAACTTGAAGAGCGAACCGAGGATGACGATCGAGGCTCCTATGCTGTAGAGATAGTTGAAGGTCTTCGGACTCAACAGAGATTTCTTTTTCAGTTTCATGATAATTGTATTTTATCGCAAAGATAAATCCTTATGGTTTTGCAAAGATAAATATCCTATCGCCTTACGGAGTGTGCGCTGCCTCCCGAGCCTCCGCGCGACGAGCGGCTTGCCGAACGGCCTGTGCTGCCGCCCGAACTGCGCTTCGAGGCCTTGGAGCTGTTGCTCTTCACCGCAGCCTTCTGATTGCCGAGGTAAGTGCGCACGCAGCGGAAGCCCACATACGAGCGCTGTTCGTTCTGATACTCCCACGACCTCACGTCGGCGCGCACATAGTGGCTGGCGTCCTTCCACGAACCGCCGCGAATCACCTTGCGCTTCAGCCGATAGGGGTCTTCCTTGGCCGCGTTGTAGTTGTAGTCGGGGTTGATGTCGGCGGCGCTGTGCACACCCGACTCGCTCCAGGCCGTCGAGGTCCATTCGGCCACATTGCCCGACATGTCGTAGAGGCCGAAGTCGTTGGAACTGTAGGCGCCCACGGGCGAAGTGATGATGTAGCCGTCCTTCGAGTAGTTGCCGTCGCCGGGTTTGAAGTTGCCGTCGAAGCAGCCCTTTTCGCTGCGAGCCACGTCGGTCTTCCAGCTGTACGACTGGTCGTTGTTGCCGGCACGGGCGGCGTACTCCCACTCGGCTTCGGTGGGCAAGCGGAACGGCTCGATTTCCACGCCACGCATTCCGTAGCTTGCCTTGAGGTACTCAGTGCGCCACACGCAGAAGGCGTTGGCCTGCTCCCAGCTCACGCCCACCACCGGGTAGTCGTCGTAGATGGGGTTCGAGAAGTAGTGGCGCGCATACTGCTCCGTGTAGGCGTTGGCGAAGTCGTTGATCCAGACGGTTGTGTCGGGATAGATATTGACGATGTAAGTGTTGAGGAAGTCGTACTCGTTGGTCAAGGGCCGCTCGATAGTGGCGCGCCGGATGTTGCCGTCGTCGTCGATGTAGGCCGTATCCTTCGAGATGACAATCATCTCGTCGTAGTCGACGGCCACATCGGTGTTGAGGTTACGGCGCTCCGGGTCGAGGCGGTAGCGGCGCTGGGCGTACGACTTGTAGTCGAAGACCTCGTAGCGGTAGTTCATCTGGCTGGCATCGAGCATCTTCTTGCCCGTAATCGGGTCCACACGGTACACGCTCTCGATGGCGCGCTGCTCGTCCTCGTTGGCCTTGCGCCACGGGATGGGCTTGGCCCAGTTGAGGTGCGGCTTGACGGGGTCGCCGTACTTGTCCTCCTCTATCTTGTACTCGTCATTGCCGCCGTAGGCAGGGTCGGCCAGACGTTCGCGGATAATGCTGTCGCGCACATACTGCACAAACTGGCGGTACACGGCGTTGGAGACCTCCTTCTCGTCCATCCAGAAGGCGTCGACAGTGACGCCCTTGGCCTCGGGCAGGTCGCCCCACAGGCTGTCCTGCTCCTGGGCGCCCACTTCCATCGAGCCTCTCTTGATGAGAACCATGCCATAGGGTTGCGGCTCGTTCCACGAACGTCCGCGCACACCCGTCACCTCGCCGCCTCCGGCACCGCTCAGCGACTTGGAGCACGAGGTCAAGCCCGACACGGCGGCTATCACTGCCGCCAAAACTAGAAGATATTTCTTCATTTTGATCTATAGTATTCTAAATCGGTTTGTGCTATAAACTTTCTTTTCTTTGGTCAAAGTTTTGTCAAAGCCCTTTATGGTCAAAGACTCTTTGGTCAAAAATTCTTATAATCAAAACTTCTTTGGTCAAAACCTATCTTTGGTCAAAACCTATCTTTGGTCAAAACCTATCTTTGGTCAAAGCCTTCTGCTACAGAATCCTTATCGACTTGTGCGAATGCTGTTTCTGCTTGTCGAGGTCGATTTTGTAGCGGTAGGTCGCCATCAGCTCGTGGCTGCCGTTCGAGGCTTTGGCCAGGGGCGAGATGCCGACGTCGTAGGCGTAGCCGAGGCTGACGTTGCCCACGTTGGCCCCCACCATCACGACCACGGCGTCGCCAGGCCGGAAAGTCAGGCCGCCCCACATGCATCCGTTGTAGGTCAAGCGCACCGTGTAGTCGGTCTGCAGGGCCTGCATGGTCGTCTTGACGAGCACAGAGGGCTGTATTGAGAATAACGTACGCCTGAGTGGAATATTGCCCCCTACATTAAAAAAGTACGTCCTTTTGAGTTCGCTGTAGGCATATTCATCGAGGTCGATGGCACTTTCGGTGAGATGCTGGGCGCTGAAGCCTGCGTAGAGCCAGCGCCACTCGTACCAGGCGCCAAAGCCGCAGTCGAAGGCCATGGCCGACACCGTGCCCGAGGGCAGTCCGTCGGCCGAAGCGTCCCAGGCGTCGCCATCGGGGATGTAGATGTCGCCGCCCGAGAAGGCCTGGTTGACCATACCCGCCTGCAGGCCGAGGGCGAGCCTTCCGCCCCAGAGCTGCATGCTGTAGGAGTATTGCCCCGAGAGGTAGGTCGTGTTGAAGAGGCCCGCCTTGTCGCTGACCACGTTGACGCCGAGTCCGTTGCGCACCTTCTTGACCTTGAGCGGCATGTCAATCGAGGCGAAGAACGTCTGCGGAGCGCCGTCCACGCCCACCCACTGCATGCGGTCAAAGGCCGACACGGTGAGGGCCGAATCGCGGCCTGCCGAAGCCGGATTGTAGAGCGTCGGAACGGCCCAGTACAGGCTGCTCTGCGGGTCGTTTTGCGCCGACAGAGAGCCCGTGCAGAAGGGCGAAGCCGCCAGCACAAAAAGGAATATATATATAGTATGAACGCGCGCGATTGTCATCTAAGCTGCTGTAGGGGTTCGTTTTTTTCGGGTGCAAAGGTACTGAAAAACGGAGAAAAAGCAAAGGAAAATCTGCATTTTTTTGCAAACTCAAACTTTCAAACCTCCCGAATGAAGCACCTTCTTCTCATTCAATCATTGAAATATGCACGAAAAGAAAACGCAGCTCTGCATTTTTTATTACATTCGCGCTGCATTAATTATGCAAAAGGGCACATCCAGGGTGCCCGGCTAGTACTGTAATCGACTATTTTTTCAATATTATCTCAAACAACAATGGCAAGTTTAATTAAGCTTAACAAAGGTCTTGACATCAACCTGACCGGTGTTGCCGAAAAGAAACTCGTCACGACGAAGGCTGCCGAAAAGGTAACCCTCGTGCCTGATGATTTCATCGGTTCAACGCCCAAGGTGGTGGCCAAGGTCGGAGAGACAGTGAAAGCCGGAGATGTCATCTACACGGACAAAGTTCATCCGGAAGTCAAGTTTGTGAGTCCCGTGAGCGGCACCGTCGAGGAGGTCGTGCGCGGTGACCGACGCAAGGTGCTCGGCATCGTCATCGCCAGCGACGGCAAGGCCGAGAGCGCAGAGTTCCCCAGCGTTGATCCCGCCAGTGCGACGGCCGACACGATCAAGGCCGCCATGCTCCAGGGCGGTGTGTGGCCCTTCATCAAGCAGCGCCCTTACGACGTGCTGGCCAACCCTGAGGTTCAGCCGCGCGACATCTTCGTCAGCGCCTTCGACTCAGCCCCGCTCGCTCCCGACTTCGCCTACGTCCTTCAGGGACAGGAAGCCGACCTACAGCGCGGCATCAGCGCCCTGGCCAAGCTCACATCGGGCAAGGTCTATGTGGGCGCCAAGGCAGGCAGCAATCTGCAGCTCGCCGACGCCGTAGTCACTGAGTTCGACGGCCCGCACCCCGCAGGCAACGTCAGCGTGCAAATCAACCATATCAAGCCCATCAACAAGGGCGAAGTAGTCTGGACCGTAAGCGCCTTCGACGTCATCGTCATCGGCCGTTTGCTGAGCGGAAAAGCCGACTACAGCCGCACCATCACGGTGGCAGGCAGTGAGGTCGTTGCTCCCGCCTACGCCAAGGTCCTCCCCGGCCAGACGCTCTCGAGCATCCTCGACGGCAAGGTCAAGCACACCGACTACGTGCAGCGCTACATTGCCGGCAACGTCCTCACCGGACGCAACGCAGGCAAGGACGGCGTGCTCGGCTTCTTCGACCGCACGGTGACCGTCATCCCCGACGGCTCGGACAACGACGAGCTGTTGGGCTGGATCACTCCTGGCCTCAACCGCTACACGACCAGCCACACCGGTCTGGCCGGCCTGCTCGGACTCTTCAAGAGCCGTCAGTGGACACTCGATGCCCGTCTGAAGGGCGGTCCGCGTGCCCTCATCGTCAGCGGCGAGTGGGAGAAGGTCTTCCCCATGGACATCTATCCCGAGCACCTCTACAAGGCAGTCCTGGCCTACAACATCGACCAGATGGAGGCCCTGGGCATCTACGAGGTGGCTCCCGAAGACTTCGCCCTATGTGAGTTTGTTGACCCGTCGAAGACCCCTGTGCAGCAGGTGATTGCCGACGGCCTTGTTAAACTCCGCAAAGAGATGGAATAACAACACCACACTATGAGCAGCAAATTAAACAATTTCATCAACGAAAAGATTGACCCCCTCTTCCAAAAAGGGGGAAAATACGAGAAGTTCTGGTCTATCTACGACAGCTTCCATACGTTCCTTTTTGTTCCGCGCGAAACAGCCGGCCGCAAGGGTGTGCAGGTGCACGACTCGGTCGACTCGAAGCGTGTCATCATGACCGTCATCATCGCCCTGATGCCGGCTCTGCTGGTGGGCCTCTGGAATGTAGGCTATCAGCACGACCTGGCCTGCGGCATCGACGACGGCTGGTTCATGCAGTTCCTCTATGGCCTGGTGGCTTTCCTGCCTAAGGTCGTTGTCTGCTACGTGGTCGGTCTCGGCATCGAGATGGCCGTAGCCGCCTACAAGCACGAAGAGGTGGCCGAGGGCTTCCTCGCCACGGGTCTTCTCATCCCGATGATCGTGCCCGTCAACACTCCGCTCTGGATGATTGCCCTGGCCACTGCCTTCTCGGTAGTTTTTGCCAAGGAGATCTTCGGCGGCACAGGCATGAACGTCTTCAACCCCGCTCTGATAGCCCGCGCCTTCCTGTTCTTCGCTTATCCGAAGGCCATGTCGGGCGACGAGGTCTTTGTCCGCACGGGCTCGGCCCTCACCAATGCCGGCCAGATTGACGGCTTCTCAGGAGCCACCCCGCTGGGCTCATTGGCCGAACACGCCTTCGACCCCGCCACGTTCTCCACACTCGATGCCTTCCTGGGCTGCATCCCGGGCTGTATCGGCGAGGTTTCGACACTGGCCATCCTCATCGGCGCCTGCATCCTGCTCGTCACCAAGGTAGCCAGCTGGCGCATCATGCTCAGCGTCTTTGCCGGCGGTGCCGTCATCGGTGCCATCTGCAGCGTCTGCATCGAGGGTGCTCCTACGGTAGCCCAGCAGCTCTGTCTGGGTGGCTTCGCCTTTGCCGCCGTCTTCATGGCGACTGACCCTGTCACCGGCTGCCGCACCAACACGGGCAAGTTTATCTACGGCGCCTTCATCGGTGCCATGACCATCGTGATCCGTATGTTCAATACGGGCTATCCCGAGGGTGCCATGATGGCCGTACTGCTTGGCAATGCCGTAGCTCCGCTCATTGACCATTATGTAGTAGAGGCAAATATCAACAAGCGTGCAAAGCGCGTAAAGGCATAAGCAATATGAACCGCAATAGCAATACCTATACAGTAATCTATGCTACAGTGCTGACCGTGCTCGTAGCAATCCTGCTCACCGTAGCCGCCGTAGGTCTCGCTCCACAGCAGAAGGCCAACAAAGACAACGAGAAGAAGCAGCAGATACTCTCGTCCATCAGCTCCGTGCTCGGACAGAAGGTCACCATGGACAATGCCGCCGAGATTTGGTCGCAGTACAACATGGACCAGAACAAACTCACCGTGGGCGTCGACGGCCAGGTCATCGAGGGTGTCGACCCGTTCGAGATTGCCATCAAGGCCCAGTTCAAGGGCGGTGTCGTGTCCGACGACGCCCAGCTGCCGGTCTTCGTGGCCAATGTGAACGGACAGAACTATTACATCATGAGCCTGTACGGCGCCGGCCTTTGGGGCCCTATCTGGGGTTACATCTCGGTCGGTCCTGACGGCTCGGAGATAGCCGGCGCCTGCTTCGACCACGAAAGCGAGACAGCCGGTCTGGGTGCCCTCATCAAGGACGACCCGAACTTTGCCCTCTCCTTCGTAGGCAAGCACGTCTACAAGGCCGACGGCGAGTTCGCTCCCGTGCAGGTGCTGAAGGCAGGCAAGAACCCCGCCAACGGTGCCGACAAGGTCGACGCCATCTCGGGTGCCACCAAGACGACCACCGGCGTGAGCCACATGATTGGCGAAAGCCTTACGGGCTACCAGGCCTTCCTGGCAGGCGTCCGTGAGTCTGCCCAGGCTCCGGCCCAGGACAGCGTGCAGGTAGTCGCAGACAGTACTAATGTAGAACCAATAACCGCAGAATAACATTATGGCAGCAACAGAAAAGAAACCCGGTGTGTTTGTCGGCCCCTTGTGGAAGAACAACCCGGTAGTGGTTCAGGTGCTCGGCATCTGCTCCACCCTGGCCGTAACCACACAGATGAAGCCCGCCCTCGTAATGGGCATTTCGCTGACCTGTGTGCTGGCCTTTGCCAACGTAATCATCTCGCTGCTCCGCAACACCATCCCCAACCGCATCCGTATCATCGTGCAGCTGGTCGTTGTTGCAGCCCTCGTGATTATCGTCAACGAGATACTCAAGGCCTACGCCTTCGACGTGAGCAAACAGCTCTCGGTCTATGTGGGCCTTATCATCACCAACTGTATCCTGATGGGCCGTCTTGAGGCATTCGCCCTCGGCAACAAGCCCTGGCCTGCCTTCCTCGACGGACTGGGCAACGGCCTCGGCTACACGCTCATCCTCTTCGTGGTGTCGACCTTCCGCGAGCTGTTCGGTTCGGGCACGCTCTTCGGCTACGACGTCATCGCCCGCTTCGTCAACGAGACCGGCTACGACGGCTACCAGAACTGCGGCATCTTCGTGATGCCTACGTCGGCCCTGATTCTCCTGGGCTGCATCATCTGGTATCTGCGCACCAAGAACCCCGACATGCAGGAGGAATAACAGAGACAAACACCCATACACACTACTTAATTAAAGTACAAAGCAATGGAATACTTAAGTCTGTTTGTTAAGTCGGTATTCATCGACAACATGATATTCGCACTGTTCCTGGGTATGTGTTCATACCTGGCAGTGTCAAAGACGGTCAAGACGGCTGTCGGCCTCGGCGCGGCTGTGGTATTTGTGCAGGTCATCACGCTCCCGCTCAACTACCTGCTCAACGAGACCCTGCTCAAACCCGGTTTCTTCGGCGAGGGCATCGACCTGTCGTACCTGGCGTTCATCGTCTTCATCGCCGTCATCGCAGCCATCACGCAGATTGTCGAGATGGTGGTCGAGAAGTTCTTCCCTGCCCTCTACGGCTCGCTCGGCATCTTCCTGCCGCTCATCGCGGTCAACTGCGCCATCCTGGGCGGTTCGCTCTTCATGCAGCAGAAGGAGTTTGAGAACGTAGGCTTCGCCATTGTCTACGCCTTCGGTTCCGGACTGGGCTGGCTCTTCGCCATTGCCTGCATCGCAGCCATCCGCGAGAAGCTGTCCTACAGCCGCATCCCCGCCGGACTCAAGGGTCTGGGCATCACATTCATCACCACGGGTCTGATGGCCTTGGCCTTCCTGAGCTTCAGCGGCATCCAGCTATAATTGTCCAAACGCATTCACGATTCAAAACTTACAGTACATTATGACACAGACAATTATATATGCTACCATAGTATTTTTGGTTATCATCATGGTGCTTGTCGCACTACTACTCGTCATCAAGGCGTGGCTCGTTCCCTCGGGCAGCGTCACCATCGACGTCAACGGCAAGAAGCAGATTCAGTCTGAGATAGGCTCGACGGCCCTCGCAGCCCTGCAGGGCGGCGGCATCTTCCTCTCCAGCGCATGCGGTGGCGGCGGCAAGTGCGGCCAGTGCCGTTGCATCATCGAGGAGGGCGCAGGCGACATCCTGCCCACCGAGGTCGGCTTCTTCAACCGCAAGCAGATCAAGCAGCACTACCGCCTGGCCTGCCAGAGCAAGGTCCGCGAGAATGCCAAGATCATCGTTCCCGACGATGTGTTCGGCGTCAAGGAATGGGAGTGCACCGTCATCGGCAACAAGAACGTCGCTACGTTCATCAAGGAGTTCAAGGTGGCTCTGCCTGCCGGCGAGCACATGCACTTCGAGCCCGGTTCGTACGCTCAGATCAAGATTCCGGCCTTCGAGCTCGACTACAACAGCTTCGACAAGAGTCTCATCGGCGACACCTACCTGCCCGCCTGGCAGAAGTTCCACATGTTCGACCTGCACTGCTCGAACACGGAGCCTACGGTGCGTGCCTACTCTATGGCCAACTATCCTGACGAGGGCGACATCATCACGCTCAACGTCCGCATCGCCACTCCTCCGTTCAAGCCGAAGGATCAGCAGAAACCCGATGCCAACAACTTCATGGAGGTTAACCCAGGCATTGCCTCGTCTTACATCTTCAACCTGAAGCCCGGTGACAAGGTCACCATGTCGGGCCCTTACGGCGAGTTCCGTCCGCAGTACGGCACGGGCCGCGAGATGATATGGGTTGGCGGTGGTGCCGGTATGGCTCCTCTCCGCGCCCAGATTATGCACATGCTCCGCACACTCAACTGCCGCGACCGTGTGATGCACTACTTCTATGGTGCCCGTGCGCTTGAGGAGGTTCCTTTCCTCGACGACTTCCTCACGCTCGACAAGGAGTTCGACAACTTCCACTTCCACCTGGCTCTTGACCGTCCTGACCCGAAGGCCGACGCTGCCGGCATCAAGTACACGCCTGGCTTCGTAGCTCCCGTGATGGGCGACACCTACCTCAAGAACCACGAGAACCCCGAGGACTGCGAGTACTACCTCTGTGGACCTCCGATGATGTCCAAGACCGTGCTCGACCTGCTCCACTCTCTCGGTGTGGAAGACGACATGATTCGCTTCGACAACTTCGGTTAATCACTTTCGCGCTCGCTCTTTCTGAGCGTTCGTATATGGGGAGCCCTGGACACCAAGAAGTCCGGGGCTTCTCATTTTTTGTCAGGTTGTGTTGTCGTTAAGTATCATAAGCAAAGTCGAACTTGTTTGAACTTTGCCATGACTAGAAACCGAGCATGTTAATGAACGTTTTCGTTAAGTTTGACACCTGGCTGGAGAGTATGTTCCATGTGTAAGGGCGGGGGGGGTACATTGCAGCCCAACTGGTTTTTTTTTGAAACTCAACTGGATTTTTTTTGAAACCCAACTGGGGAGCATTTTCCGCGTTGCTTTCCCTCGCCGTCCCTCTCGCGGCGCCCCCACTGCGTAGCCCTCTCTTGCGTGGCACACTCCGCGTCTCATCCCCACTCGCGACACCCATACGCGACACCCATACGCGTCTTCTCACCTCTCGCGTGGCACACTCCGCGTCTCATCCCCTCTCGCGTCGACTCCCCGTCATCGATTCACGGCGCAAAGATAGGGAAGTTTTGCATGCCCTCCAAATTTTTTGCTGTGTTAAGGGTCAAAAACGGATGAGTTAAGGAGCAATTTCGAACAGACCCATACTGGAGGCACCTGAGAGGCGGGTTGATTTTGGATGTTGAGTGTTGAGTGTTGGGTTTTAGTGTTGGGGGTTTATTACCCTGCGGCGCAAGAGGGTGTTGGATTTTTGGTTTAGCAAAAAACAAGTAAAACACCGCTGTTGTGCAAGCACAAAACAGCCACGGCCCGGAACGCAACGCAACGCAACACGAATAACGCAAGACATAACACGTCCATGCCTACGCGCGCGGAGACGCGCATCTACGTCCGAGCAAGTCTGCCAGTCTGCTCTTTGGGTAGGCTCATCAGCAGAGCTAGTAAGCCATATGAGATGAAATTTTGCAGTGGAGCAATGACAGTGACAATTACAGTTCGATTTTCCGCAAGTTACTTTTTCGCTTGGCCAAAGGAGCAAGTCTGGGGTCTGGAAAAAGAGAAGTTACTGTTAAGAAAGGTTAAGAAAAGATTTTTAATATATATATAATAT
>CAVGQN010000030.1:0-36903 GCA_963631395.1 bacterium | reverse complement strand
CTAAGTTACTAATTTCCAGCGACTTGGCCAAATTTTAAGTCGATTATTTTCAGCCTTTTAACACTATTTATACCACACTTTCAAAGACCCCTTTAACTAGGGGCCGAAGGCCATCGAAGCTATATACTGATATAGCCGAACATGTTGTCTATGTACTTGAAATTTAAGCATTTGAATAAATATTAACTAAGTATTGTTATATAGAAGTTCATCTTTTTTTAAAACGCATAGATAGATAGGAATAATGACACAAATCAATGCAATAAATTCTGTCGTCAACCGTTTTTGAGTTATAATATAAAAAGAGTAACGTATGAAAATCTCATTAAAGCAAGGCTATAAACCGCCGTAAAAAATTAGCTGGGGATATCAGAGGATATTACCTTGATACTTCTTTGACATAATTTCCATACTGCAATTCGTAAGTCTTGCGACATCCACGGAGTATACGGTTGACAACGGAAGTCATGTTCTCGTCACAACTGTAACCGCCACGCTCCACAACGTGCAGACCAGTTTCACTTATGATGCGCTAGGCAATGTGCTGACCAAGCAGAATGCCCACTTTGCGAAGGAAGGCAAGTTCATCGCCTTCCTCCTTGATGGTCTCCGCAGGAGTCTCTTCCGTCTCTGCCACTGGGGAGATCTTCGTGGCAACGAAGAGGATGCAAGAGCACAGAGGTCGCAAGCGCATCCGTAAACGGAAATACAAGCCCACCTTGCTCGACAATGGGGAGACTAAGGTGGAAATGCTTACACGTTCCCGCAACATGCTTGCACAGTCAGGAGACAAGTGGGGAGAAAGCAAGAGGGAAAGGGCTAATATTCTGTTCGGTCTTTACCCACAGATGAGCGAGGCGTATTCGCTCATCTGCAAGGAACGTGCTATCTTCAGGATGAACATATCAAGAGAGGAGGCAAAGAAAAAGTTACATGAGTGGTACAAGGAGTTTGCAGTGCACCTACTTTCCGATGCAGAAGTGCTGAAAGATGTTATTAAGTGTCTCTTGGCTTGTAATGGTCTTGCCCAAGATGGAGTTGAGAGAGGCAATTACGGCATGGAGGTCCTCGGCGATGAGGTCGCCAGTGAGGTGCATCTCGAGTCCCTGGATGACGCTCTGGATGTCGTGATGAGCTTGGTCAAGTGCTTCCTTGTGTCGCAGGTGCGTGATGATGAGCCCGCCATCGGCTTCCTGGATGCTTCGAGCAATGCCGATAAGTTGTTGCTCCAGTGCGGGGAGGCCAGTGCCGTCTATGGCACGGAAGTCTTCAGTCTTGTTAGTGATGCGGATGACGGTTTGCCCTTCGCGGACGGGTACGTCGGGAAAGTCGACCCCGGGCTCATTGAGGAGCAGTACAATCTGGGCCTTTTGTGCCGCGCTGACAGAACGTTCGATGCCCATTTGCTCGATGGGATTGTCCGTGTGACGGATGCCTGCGGTGTCGATGAAGCGGAAGAGATAGCCGCCTAGGGTCATGGTGTCTTCGATGAGGTCACGTGTCGTCCCTTGTATGTCGCTGACAATGGCGCGGTCATCGCGAAGCAAAGCGTTGAGAAGCGTCGATTTGCCGACATTGGGCGCTCCGACGATGGCTACGGGAATGCCGTTTTTGATAGCATTGCCAGCGCGGAAGGATTCGGATAGACGAACTACCTCGTTGTCGATGGACTGCGCCAGAGTGAGCAGTTCGTGCCGGTCTGCAAAGATGACATCTTCTTCGCTGAAATCCAGTTCGAGTTCGAGAAGTGAGGTAAGTTTGAGAAGCTGGTCGTGCAGAGCCTCAAGCCTCCGGGATATCGAACCCTTCATCTGCGAGATGGCGATGCGGTGCTGAGCCGCATTGCGCGAGGCAATCAGGTCGGCAACGGCTTCGGCTTGCGTCAAGTCCATTTTACCGTGAGCGTAGGCACGACGTGTGTATTCACCTGGTTCGGCGAGTCGGATAGCCGGTAGGCCGCAATCTGCGCTGGGATGGAGTAACGTGTCGAGTATCTGCTGCTGAATGTAGACGGAGCCGTGGCACGATATCTCGACGACATCTTCGCCTGTGAAACTGTGTGGAGCTCGGAAGAGAGCGCAGACGACCTCGTCGAGCGTCTCGCCGTTGGGGGTGACAAACTGACCGAATGTCAAGGTGTGTGTAGGCCGTCCCGAAAGTGTGTGTGCGGGATTGTGGGGCTTGAAATGCAGGTCGGTGTGGGCGATGGCATTCGGTCCGCTGACGCGAATCACCGCAATGCCTCCGGGGCCATGGGGCGAAGAAATGGCAGCGATATTCATGACGCAGTACTGGTAGTTTTATTTGATCCACTTGTACGACGTGTACTCTCCGTCCTCCTTGCTGTACCGCTTGGGCCGCTCCTTGGTCTTGGAGTAGTAGTCGGGGTCTTCAATCTCGGACTCCAGTGGGGAAGGAAGGAAAAGCTTGCACAAGAGGTTCTTGATTGCCGAACGAATGCCATAGAAAATATCTTCCAGCGTGTTTATGAGCAGTCGCACCAAACCCACTAGCAGGCTCTGCACTAAAATGACCAAAATAATAAGGAAAATGGGAAGACACCCGAGAATACTCATACGCGCGCGTTACTTATTTTTACTGGGACACAAACTGAAGAGAATGTAGAGCAGTATGATGGCTGCAGGACTTGACATAAGCGGCTGAAGCCCCAGTATGGCAGTGATGACAAGTATGACTGCAGCAGTTGCCACAAAGAGATAGCGCACTATGTTGTCGCTAAAGCCCATGTGGCCTGGCTTGACTTTGAGCGAGAACATAGGAAGCTCACAGATTAGAAGGCAGGAGCACACCAGCATTGCGCCGAGATACAACAAGATGGAGAGCGCCGAGTGAATGTCGTCGTACATATTGAGGTGTGCGAGACCAATCCACAGAAGTGCGTTGGCCGGAGTGGGAAGTCCGATGAAGGAAAGGCTCTGCCGTTCGTCGCAGTTGAACTTGGCCAGACGCAGGGCAGAGAAGGCGGCCATAATGAAGGCCAGCAGTGCAATCCAGTTCCATGCGGGCGAGTACGACTCCAGAATCCGGTAGCAGAGGACAGAAGGTGCAACGCCAAAAGTTACTACATCTGCCAGTGAATCCATCTCCTTGCCGATAGGACCGGAGATATGGAGCATGCGTGCCGTCATGCCGTCGAAGAAGTCGAATACGGCACCCAGTACGATATAGAGACTGGCGGCAGTAATGTCGCCGAACAGGCCGGAATGTATGGCCAAACACCCGCACAGCAAGTTGCAGCAGGTGATGATATTGGGAAGATTGATGAGTTTCACTTTTGTTGTGCCTATTAAGATACTAACCTATATAGACTTGACTTAATACTCGCGAGCCAAGTCTCAGAGTTTGGCAATGGTCGAGATGTTGCCTTTGACCTTGTCTCCGATTTTGACCGACACCTCGGTGCCAATCGGGAGGAAGAGGTCGATGCGTGAGCCGAACTTGATAAAGCCGAGTTCGCCATTGATTTCCGAACGGTCACCCGCCTCGATGTAGGTCACGATGCGACGGGCTACGGCTCCGGCCACCTGACGCATCATGATGACAGGACCGGCATCGCTGCGGATGACGATGGTCGAACGTTCGTTTTCGTTGCTGGATTTGGGCAAATAGGCTTTTTTGAAGCGGCCGTCTTCGTGCGACACTTTGAGCACATCTCCGTTGAGCGGACACCACTGCGCATGAACATTGGTGACGCCCATAAAGATGGAAATCTGCAGCCGTCGGTCATTGAAGTAGTCGGGCTCGTATACGTCTTCGATAGTCACTATCGTGCCATCGCTCGGAGCAATTACATCATGCACTGTATCGCCAACGAAAGTGCGGGCCGGATAACGGAAGAAATTGACGACGACACCGTAGACTATAAGAAGCGGAATCATCACCGTGAGACAGACCCAAAACGGGACGCCTGTTATGTATAGTATAATGGCGACAATGACTAGCAGAGCTCCGTATGTCAGGAGAGTAGCAGTGCCTTCTTTGTGCATCTTTTTCGCCTTCATCGTTCAAAAATGGGGTTGTTTATTGTGCAAATGTAAAAAAAAATATCGTATCGACCAAATATTTTCGAAAAAATGTGTACCTTCGCGGACAAATTGCCCATTATTGATTGTCCTGTATTATTAAATAAGTCTATGAAATCGAACAATCGACACCGTTATGTCCGCAAGGCTGACTATATCGAAACATTCCATCCTGAAGGGGAAACTGCATTGCTTCCGTTTATGCTGGAAGTGCTGACTCCACGTTCGCGCACGGAGATCAAATCTCTCCTCTCGCATAGTCACGTGAAGGTCAACGGCACTGCTACCACGCAGTTTGATACACCCCTACAGCCCGGCGACGAGGTACTCATCAACTTTACCCGGCCATTTCTCACGCTCAATGACCGTATGGTACATCTCCTTTACGAAGACCCCGACCTGGTTGTGGTGGAGAAGAAGTCCGGATTGCTCACCGTGCCGGCCGGTAACCGACGCGAGCGTACCGCACAGCAAATAGTGGACGACTATCTTTATGCCTCTGACGGACACAGTCATGCTTACGTTTGCCACCGTTTGGACCAATATACCTCGGGTATCTTGATTTTTGCCAAGAACAGCCATGTGCAGCAAATGCTGCGTGAGGCTTGGACGTCGTATATCGTGGAGCGTCGCTACATGGCCATCTGCGAGTCTGTCCCGGCGGAACGGAAGGGGGAGGTGCGGAGCTATTTGACCGAAAACAGCGCTATGCAGGTCTACAGCACCAAAGACCCGCAGAAGGGTAAACTTTCTGTGACCCGCTACGAAGTGCTCAAGGATAATGGTTCTTACAGCATGGTAGACATCCAGTTGTTGACGGGCCGCAAAAACCAAATCCGTGTACATATGAGCGACCTGGGATGCCCGATAGCCGGCGACGCTAAGTATGGTGCGAAGACTAACCCGACAGGTCGAATGATGCTGCACAACTACCTGCTGCAGTTCTATCACCCTGTGACGCACGAGAATCTCCGCTTCGAGCTGCCTTTGCCCAAGTCGTTTCAGCTGTGATGGCGGAACGAAACTCCCCTCTAGACAGCACTTTTCCCAGACAGCACATCGAACAAGACGACGCTTCGTGCAAGGCAACATTTCGTATAAGGTTGCACTTTGAAATTTTGTACAAATAGAATAAGGGACAGACTCCGGACTGAATGGAGTCTGCCCCTTTGTGTGGTGTAGCGGTACTACTGATTATTGGAAAGGCCTTAAGTTCGGGCCAAAAGGTTTGAACTTTGAGCCGAGAATCAGAGCGTTTGGTCGAAATGTCAGAAATCTGAACCGCCACCGAAGTCGTCATTGCCGCCGAAGCCACCCTGACGTTGTCCGCCACCTTGACGTTGACCTTGCATATTTCCGCGTGGAGGCATACCTGGACGCATCATACCCTGGCGGTCGACTTGTTTCTCCAGGTAGAGAATGTAGTTCTCGTCACCTATCAGGGCACGGAGCTGCTTGCGGTATTGTGCAGTGAATGCTTCGCGCTTCTCCTGCATCTCCTTGCGCTGTTCGTCGGTCATGCGGGTGCCCTTCTCGGGACGGCTGTTCTTGAGGAGTTCCTGCTGTTCGGCCTTCTTGGACTCTTGCAGTGCGTATACCTGCTGTAGAACGGCAGTATCGATGCCCATGTGGTTGATGATGGTAGTGTCAACTACGGCATCGGTCATACGACGGGGTTGGCGACCTTGGCGCTGTCCGCCGGCATCCTGTGCAGACAGACTCATAGCAGCTACGAGACAGATACTTGTCAAAATCAAATTCTTCTTCATAGTGTCAATTGTTATTAGAGGGTTGAAAAACTGTTTTTATTTGGTTATACTTTTGTTTTCGTTCGGTGCTTTATTTCATATTGTGCGGAGGTGAAAGTACGTGTAGATGAAGTACTTTCCTCGCTCCGTTTGCCATTGTGACGTGACAAAATCCAAAAGGTTTAAGGAAAAACGGAGAAAAAATCTGTTCGCCGAACTTTTTCGCTGCGAATGTTTGTCCGGTAAAAATAAAATAAGTAACTTTGCACCCGCATTTCCGTTTAAGCAGGATTTTCCTGTTTGGGAGAAGCAAGTATTAACCCATTAAAATCAATTTGCGAAATGGCTACAAAGATCCGTCTTGCAAGACATGGTCACAAAGACTATGCTTTTTATGCAATCGTAGCGGCAGATAGCAGAGCGCCACGTGATGGTAGGTATATTGAGAAAATCGGTACTTACAATCCAAACACTGATCCTGCTACTGTCGAAATCAACTTCGAGCGTGCTCTCTATTGGGTAGAGGTTGGCGCACAGCCTTCTGATACCGTACGCAGCATTCTCTCTCATGAGGGTGTTATGTTGATGAAGCACCTCAATGTAGGTATCAAGAAGGGTGCTCTCACTGAGGAGCAGGCTAAGGCTCAGTTCGATGCCTGGAAGGCTAAGCGTGATGCTAAGATTGACGCCAAGAAGTCAGGTCTGGCAGATGCTGCCAAGAAGGTTGCTGCTGCCGCCGCTGAGGCTGAAGTTGCTGCCAACAAGGCTAAGGCTGAGGTAGTTGCTGCCAAGAAGGCTGCCGCTGCCGCTAAGGCCGCTGAGGAAGCTGCTGCCAAGGCTGCCGAGGAGGCTGCCGCTGCTGCTGAGAATGCAGAAGGTGCTGCCGCTGAGACTCCCGCAGAGGAAGCTCCTGCCGAAGCTTAAGACTAAGAAGCTAGACTCCGGACTGGAGTTTGACGCAAGAAAACAAGGGGATACGCAGCCATTGTGTGTCCCTTTATTTTTCTTTTCTTGCTTACCCAGTCTTCTTGGTTACCATATCTTCTTGGTTGTCTTGTCTTCTCGGTTACACCATTTCCATGTACTCTTGGTTGCTTTATTTCCCAAGTATCCTTGGTCCCCATGTTTCCCGCCTTATTATCTTTTTTCACTATTATACGGGTCCTATTGTCACCGAAATTGTTTCTAATCTAGCCGGCATTTCTTGATTTCGCCTGCATTTTCTATTATTGCACATGTCTTATAATCTTGCCTTTCTCTAATATCAACACAATCTACGCTATGACAAGATTCTTAGTTCGCTATTTCTTTATCTGCACGGGTATTTCCACCTTTGCCCGAAGAGTTGCTGCAATCTGTGTGGCAAGCATGCTTTTCGTACTTTCGGTATGTGCGCAAGAATATAGGCAAACGCATCGTGTGCTCTTCTATAATTGTGAAAATCTCTTTGACCTATCTGATAATCCACAGACGAAGGACGATGATTTTACACCTCGTGGCATCCGCCATTGGACCTTTGACAGACAGTACCGAAAGCTTATCAGCATCGCACAGGTCGTGGCAAAAGTAGGGGAGGGAAGTCCTCCGTGTCTGATTGGTTTGGCTGAAGTCGAGAACGATAGTGTAATCGAGGCACTGCTCCATCGCACGCCCTTGTGGCACTGGCAGTATGAATATGTCATTACGCAGTCGGCTGATGTGAGGGGTATAAATGTGGCTTTGCTCTATCAGCCGTTCAACTTTCGCTTATTAGGTTGGGCCGGGCTGAGGGTGCAAGTGCCGGCCGGCTCAAAACCGACGAGGGATTTGTTGCATGCTTGGGGACGACTGGTGGGCGGAGATACGCTTGACGTGGTTGTGTGTCATTTGCCGAGCCGTAGAGGCGGATTGCGCAAGAGTGCTCCGGTTCGTGCGGCCGCTCACCGTTGTATTCGCCACCTCGCCGATAGTCTCCGGGCCGTACGCAGTTGCCCTCACTTGTTGGTGATGGGCGATATGAACGACGCACCTAACACGAAGTCTCTATGTCAAAACATGCGATTCGGCGAAGGCCTGTCCAATCTGATGCAACCGTTGCAGCAACAACTGCGACAGGGCCTGCTGGCCTATGGAACTTACAAGTATCGTGGTGAGTGGGATTTTCTGGATCAGTTCTGGGTTAATGACGGACTGAAGCAACCGGAGGCTGTAAACAAACAGTCAAACAAACAAAACTTACAGCCAAACCTTTCATCTCACGGAACAGTAAGTGTTTGGGTGGATTCAATTCGGTCGGTCTGCTTTCCCTTTATGCTCAAGGAAGATGCCACGCATATGGGACATCGGCCTTGGTGCAGTTATCATGGATACAGATATGAGGGAGGCTTCAGCGATCACTTGCCCATTTGCCTTGATCTGCACATTTCCTATAAGTAAACACCTTATTCGTACTTTTTGCGGTACTCTTTGGCTGCTGCTTCAAAGTTGAAGTAGAGGCCTTCGATATTCTCAGAGTTTTCTTTAACCCGCAAGTACTCGATGTCGTCGCCGATGAGAGAGTCTTTGGCAAGTTCGAGGCCCAAGCGGTTGAGGATTTCATACTCGTGTTCGACGCTGATGACATGGAAGGCAGACTTAGGCGACTCACCGTCCCCTGATGAAGAGATGGCGTCGAGCAGGCCTTGTTGCTTCATATCCCACAACCGATAGTTGACGCTGTCGCCAGTCTGATAGTAAGCGATGGAGATGACGGCCAAAGCCGGTATGTCGAACGGATTGTCATCCAGCATGGCTTTAGCCACCCTGATAGCCTCCGGACAAAGGGCTGGGTCGCCGTTGCTTTCAGCCAGTTTGCGGCGGATATCAAACAACTGCTGCTTCTCCATCTGATAAGGCACGAAATCCTCGCGTAGAGCAAACCCGTAGTAGAGGTTGCGATAGTCTTCGAGCGAAAGGGTCGAATCGCTTTGGACATAACGCTCCATAAGTTTGGGGTAGAAACTTGGGCTCTTGCTATTGGTGATAGAAAGGCGAATAGCCTGATAGTTTGGGGCCTCAGTCTCTTGTGCTTTTAAGCCGACAGATGCGGCTATCAGCAAGAACAGGGTCAGTATGGTGGTTTTTGTCGTTTGCATAGTAGTCTCTAGTGAAGTTGACTAATTCGTCTTTGTCAATATGGGGGTTCTCCGGTATCGGTGCTGGACAGAAAAGATTGTGCAGTACCGGCATCTGCTGCTCCGAAGTTGGCGTCATAGCCGGGATAGCCATTGACGGAATCGTAGCCGTTCGGGCTGCCGAACCCATTGCCCGTCCCGTTCATCTTCGAGCCCAGTGTCGTAGGCTGTGAATACTCTGTCATGGTAGAGTCGATGCTAGAGTCTTCGTCTAGATTTTGGAAGCGGACAAACTCTCCGCGGAATCGCAACTTGATGTCGCCGACCTTACCGTTACGGTGTTTGGCGATGATGATTTCGGCCAAGCCGCGTACGTCATTGCCCTTTTCGTCCTCGTATACCTTGTAGTACTCCGGACGGTGGATGAAGCAAACCATATCGGCATCCTGCTCGATGGCACCGGATTCACGGAGGTCGGAGAGTTGCGGACGAGAGCCATTCTGACGGTTTTCTACGCTACGGTTGAGCTGTGACAGGGCGATGATAGGGATGTTCAGTTCCTTGGCAAGTCCTTTCAGTGAGCGTGAGATGTTTGATACCTCCTGTTCTCGGCTGCCGAACTGCATGCCCGAGGCGTTCATAAGCTGCAGGTAGTCAATCATGATGATTTTGACACCGTGCTCCTTGACCAGGCGGCGCGCTTTGGTGCGGAGTTCGAAGACCGACAGCGACGGCGTGTCGTCGACAAAGATGGGCGCACCTTGCAGGTCCTTGATGCGTGTCGTGAGTTGCGTCCACTCTTCGTCGCTGAGTCGCCCGCTCTTGATTTTGTCACCGACTATCTCGCAAGTGTTCTGCAGCAGACGGTTGACAAGCTGTAGATTGCTCATTTCGAGGCTGAACATACCCACTGGGATTTTGTAGTTGACAGCCATATTTTTGACCATCGAAAGGACAAAGGCCGTCTTACCCATGGCCGGACGTGCGGCAATGATGATAAGGTCGGTGTTCTGCCAGCCGGATGTGATGTTGTCAAGTTCGGTAAATCCTGAAGGCAATCCGGAGATGCCTTCATCCCTGTTGGCAGCTTCCTGAATTTTTTTGATGGCTTCGTCAATGATGGGGTCTATCTGCTGAGTGTCCTTCTTGATGTTGTTTTGCGACAACTGGAAGAGTTCTGCCTCAGCAGTCTGCATCAGAGTCGGAATGTCGGTCGTCTCGTCGTAAGCACCGGAGCTAATCTTGCCGGCATATTGAATCAACTGACGTGCCAGTGCCTTCTGAGCAATGATTTTTGCATGATACTCCACATGGGCCGCTGAGCCGATGTTTTCGGTCAACGTCGAGATGTAGTAAGGCCCGCCCACTTGTTCGAGAACTCCGTCAGCAGCCAACTGGTTGGCTACCGTCAGGATATCGATGGGTTCCTGCTTCAAAGCCAGTTCTTGGATGGCAGTGAAGATCAACTGGTGCTTGTAGTCGTAGAAGATGTCGGCATTTAGAATCTCGCTGACTTGCGAGTAAGCATCCTTTTCGAGCATCAAAGCTCCCAGTACGGCCTCTTCGACCTTGAGTGCTTGTGGTTGGAGTTTTCCGTCAACGGAGGCCGGGGCAGCGGGTTGCTGTCTCGGTACTCTCCTGTTGGGGGTATTGTTTTGTGCAGAAGGCATGGTTGGTCAGTGTTGTGATTGTCAAGAGCGTAGTACGTCAGTGTCTAGCAGTAGTCTGCAGATTAGACGTTGGCGAGAATGCCCTTGCGGCGACGGCGCATCTCGTTCTCGTTGGCGAGATTCTCGTCAATCAGAATGCGGCCGCAGTATTCGCACACGATAATCTTCTTGCGCATCTTGACATCAATCTGACGCTGGGGTGTGATTTTGTTGAAGCATCCGCCGCAAGCTTCACGCTCGATGGGGACGATGGCCAGTCCGTTGTGCGTCTTTTTGTGAATGCGCTTGAAGGTGCTGAGCAGACGGGGCTCGATGGTGTTTTCAATCTTCTTGGCCTTTTCGCGCAGCGTTTCTTCCTCACTGCGAGTTTCGGCAATAATCTCGTCCAGTTCGCCGCGCTTGATGTCCAGGTCATTGCGGTGCTCTTCCATTTCGGCAGAGGTGGTTTCGATGCGGCCTTTGAGGTCGTCGATAGTCTCCAGATTCTCGCGGATACGTTTGTTGCTGAGTTCGATTTCAAGAGATTCGTACTCGATTTCCTTCGACAGGAACTCGTATTGCTTGTTGTTCTGGATGTCGTTCTGCTGCTCGGTATACTGGGCGATGAGGTTTTCGGCCTCTGTAATCTTGGCCTGTAGGTTCTTGATTTTCTCTTCAGCCTCGGCGATGCTTGCCTTGTAGTTCTCGATGCGGGTGTTTTCGCCCTCGAGTTCGGCTTCCATTTCTGCCACTTCCTCAGGAAGTTCACCGCGAAGGTTTTTGATGCGGTCGATTTCGCTTACGAGAAGCTGCAACTTGTAGAGATTGGCGAGTTTTTCGGGTACTGTGTACTCCTTTTCTGTCTTTGGCATAGTCGTATATGTTTTTAGTTTGTTGATTATCAGAGATACAAAAAAGCCATATAAACGTCCGCACACCATACCCTTCGCGTGCGGCAACCTGGCCGCACTCCCGTATGGACACCGACTACCGAGTAAATCAAGCAAGTCGGGCTAACGTTACATGACTGTAAAGAAAACGCCGTTTTATGACTGGGAAAGCATAACTTTACCGAGTGGAAAACTACGTTTTACGTTGGCAAAGATAGACTGTTTTCAGATATCGTTGCCTTTTTGTGTGTTAAATTTTCAGAAACGGCGTATCTTCGTCTTCCGCCTCGTCTATATTAACAAGTCCGGCTGGCAAATCCATGGTGATAATTTTCTTCTCGTCATCGATATTCCTGATGAGTTCATCGGCGGCGGGAACGAGCAGTTCGTTGCCATGGTAGTCGACTATGAACAAGACGTTGGCGGTCTGGTCGTCGATGCCCGTTACCGGACCGAGCGTGCCGTATGTGAGGTCTTCAATCACATATCCGACAAGCCCTTCCTCTTCCTCCCGGCAGGCGTCATAGTCTTTCGCTTCTTCCGGGGTGAAGCAGCATCGGTCGAAATAGAGTTTTTGTCCGCAGAAGGTGCTGGCCTTCTCTACGGTGTCGACATCTTCCAGCTTCAGATGGATGGAGGCGTTGCCGTTCCAGCGGTAGCTCTCTATGAAAAAAGGTACATAGATGCCGTCCATCTGGCAGACGAGGTAAGGGCACTTCTCGACATCGTCAAAGACACTGTCGCACACGGTGATACTCATTTCGCCCTTCAAGCCGTGAGTCTTCTGTACATTCCCGATTTCTATCAGTTGACTTTCTTTTATCATCTCGCTGGTTTTTCTTAATCGTCGATACGCGTTATCTTTGCTCCGAGAGCGTTAAGCCGTCCGTCGATATTCTCGTACCCGCGGTCTATCTGTCCGATATTGTCGATGACGCTCGTACCCTCGGCGCTCATAGCGGCGATGAGCAGTGCAATGCCGGCGCGGATGTCGGGCGAAGTCAGTTTGGCCTTTTTCAGTTTGTACTGGTTGTCAAGGCCGATGACGGTGGCGCGGTGCGGGTCGCAAAGGATAATCTGTGCGCCCATGTTGATGAGTTTGTCTACGAAGAAGAGTCGGCTTTCAAACATCTTCTGGTGTATCAGTACGGCGCCTTTGGCTTGGGTGGCGGTGACGAGCAGAACGCTCAGCAAGTCGGGCGTAAGTCCGGGCCAGGGTGCATCGGAGATGTTCATGATAGAGCCGTCAATGAATGACTCGATTGTATAATGCTCTTGAGCCGGCACATGGAGGTCGTCGCCACGCTGTTCGACAGTGATGCCCAGGCGGCGGAAGGCGTCCGGGATGATGCCCAGGTCGGGGATGGAAACGTCCTTGATTGTGATGTCGCTGGCGGTCATGGCGGCCATGCCGATGAAACTGCCCACTTCAATCATGTCGGGTAGCAACCGGTGTGTCGTGCCGTGCAGTTCGTTTACGCCCGTGATGTGCAGCAGATTGGAACCGATGCCGTCGATTTTTGCACCCATGCGCACCAGCATCTTACACAGCTGTTGGATGTAGGGTTCGCAAGCAGCATTGTAGATAGTTGTTTCGCCTTTGGCCATAACGGCAGCCATCACGATATTGGCAGTGCCAGTGACGGAGGCTTCGTCAAGCAGCATGTAGCAGCCGGTCAGTCCGTCTTTGCCCACCTCGGCCTGGTAGATGTGGCGGTCGCCGTCGTACGTGAAGTCTGCACCCAACCGCTGCAACCCTATAAAGTGTGTGTCCAGTCTGCGGCGGCCTATCTTGTCACCGCCCGGTTGGGGCAGCATGGCCCGTCCGAAGCGCGAGAGTAGCGGACCCAGCATCATTACCGAGCCGCGAAGGGCCGACGAACGCTGTTGGTACTCGGCGCTGAACATATAGTCCCGGTCGATTTCCTTGGCGCAGAACAAGAAAGTGCCCTTGGCAGGATGGTCTACTTTCACACCCATCTTGCGCAGGAGTTCGACGAGATTAATCACGTCCAGAATCTCCGGCACGTTGCTTATGGTCACGGTTTCGGTGGTCAGCAGCGTAGCGCAGATGACCTCGAGAGCTTCGTTCTTCGCTCCTTGTGGCGTGATTTCACCACATAGGCGGTGTCCGC
This sequence comes from bacterium, assembly GCA_963631395.1. Lineage (GTDB taxonomy): Bacteria > Bacteroidota > Bacteroidia > Bacteroidales > UBA3663 > Liminaster. The sequence goes on along the minus strand of CAVGQN010000030.1, from coordinate 23,346 downwards.
CTTCTATCTGAAAACTTGGCATAGGTGTGTGTTGACTGAGGTAATACGGGTGCGTGAAAGGGGTTTATTCGTCCTTGGTGAGGTCCAGTTTGTAGTCGTCTTTACCCTTCGGATTCCATTGTCTTTCGAGCGGTTTGCGTGTTGCCGTTTCATAGGTCGTGCGGTTGCGGTAAGTGTCGATAGCAGCATACAAAGCGTTTCGCATAGAAGTGGCGTCGGCCTGTCCCTGGCCGGCTATCTGATAGGAAACGTCCACCAGCGGATAGGTAAGTATCAGTGGAAGACCGGCTACATAACCGAAGGTTTGGCTTGCATCGAGGGCCGAAATCAACTGGTGGCGGGCGTCTTCTTCGTCAAGGAACAGCACGCCGTCGTAGTGTTCCTGCAGACCTCCGCTGACGAAAGTCTGGGCATTGAATGGCCCGAACAACGTGATGCCCTGTTCCTGCAGGTCGTGAATGTGTTGCGACAGACTGTTGTTGGCCGACACGAGCGCGATGCGGGGGCGAATATCGCCGATGTCCTGGCGAAGTTGGTTGTAGACGGCCTTCAGGTTATTGCAGAAAGTCTCGATGGCAATGCCTTCGCCCAGTTCGGTGGAGAAACGTATAGGCGAAAGCTTCAGGATTCGACGATGACCATTGACAATCCAGTCCGAATCCATATTCTGTGCGCCCAGCGCCTGTTGGATAAAATCGCTCAGCGAGTGGCTGTCGATGTCGTTGTCCAGTTTGCCTGGCGCACAGACCATGAGGTCGATGTCGCCGGCGCGGTAAGCCTCCAGTGCGGCATTGAGCGAGTCGGCTTCGGCTTGCAGGGCTTCTTCGGTCTGCTGTCCCCAGGCAATGTGCGGACTCTGCCGACATACATTCACGAGGTTAATCTTGCCTTCCTGGGCTTCTTTTGCCGAACTGACCTGCTCAAGTTGCAGTGGCGGATATTCTTCTTGTTGCTGGCCTTGTGCCTGACCTTGCTGTTGACCCTGTCGCTGGTCTTGCTGTTGCCTGATGCTTTTGACTGTCTCTGAGATACAGTCTGCATCGCTGAAGACGACGGGAGTGAACAGGTCCAGTATCAGAGGGTCAGACATGGACTTGACTATCAGTTCGAGTCCGATGCCGTTGATGTCGCCGTGAGTTATGCCTATGCGCAATGATTTCATTGGGTGTTGGTGTGTTGAGTATTTGAATGGAACGTACGTCTGAGCGGGGTGTGGCAAAAGAGCGAAGCCACAGACGACGGGGAGGGGAAACTCCTTTAGTCGAGGGTTATTTCAATCTCGCTCATCATGTTGTCGGATGGAAGACGGAGCGTGTAGAGAGAAGCTTCCAGATTTCTGATAAGTCTGCGCTTGCCGTCCTCCGGCGCATAGCAGAATCCTTCGGCAAAGACCACACGTTTGTTGAGTTCGTCGAGGCGCATGTGGCAGACGAAAGGTCCGGCCATCAGTCCGTTTTCCATACGCCATACGCCTCTCAATTCGCCGACATACTTTCCGCCTACGTTCAGGGCTTTGTATTCGGGGAGGATAATGCGCTTGTTGGTCGTCATGTAGCTGCCTTCCGGTCCGCCTTTGATATTGGCCTTCATGACAGAGTCGCGTGTGGCAACTGCCCCTTCGAGCGAGAAGATGCCTGCATCCGTGTAGGGGACGCTATAGACGACCAGGTGGCTTTGTTTGTTGGCAAAGTCGTCGGTGGCCCAGAAGAAAGTGGAATCGGCGGCTCCGACTCCCGATTTCTGTATGGAGAACGGAATCAGCATCGAGACATTCTGCAGCTTCATCAGCCGGTCACTTTGTTTCATGGAGTTTTCTTTCTCCATCCGCTTCATGGCACGGTTGATTTCAGCTTTGACAAAGACGTCGCGCAGACCTTCCTGCAGTTGCATGATGTAGTCGGCCAGACTCTGTGCGTCGCGGGCGTACATCTTGGCAATCACCTGGCCGCGGGCGTACTTGTTGCGCTCCAGGATGACGAACGGTTCGGCGGCGTTCTGCTCGCTGATATTGACCGTCACCAGATTGCCTATCGTCCGGATAGAGCGGATGAAATGCTCTGGGCTGATGGTGCTGACATAGAAGTAATCGTCGCCGTTGGGTGTGCATTCCATCGGGTGTTCGTAGATGGCGTGCAGCGAGTCGTTGAGCGGCGTTTCCTTCAGACTATCGGGAAGAATAAGATACACGTCGTAAGGGGTGCCTGTCGATTCGGGCAGCAATCCCTTTGCGTCTTTCGAGCACCCGGTCAGTAGCAGGATGCAGGCGGCTATGAGGGGAAAGAAGTTTCTCATTCTATTATATATAATATGTGTATTTAATTTTTATCCAATTTGTCTTTTTCGGCCGAAGCACCTTTTGATTTCAAAGCGGTTTCTTCGGCTCTAGAGCGGTTTCTTCGACTCAGAAGAGTTTCGCCATTGCCGTTATGCTTGGTCGAACCAGTCAGACTTGCGAACTTTCGGTCGTCTGAAGTGCAGGCTTTCTGAAGAAAGAGAAGTGTACGGCGCCGTATGTGCGCATCTCTTCGAAATCTTCCCGGCCGGAGAAGTCCCGGTCTTTGCCGTGCTCCAGGACAAAGAGGCAATCAGGTTTGAGCAGGTTGCTTCCCATGACGAGTTGCGGCAGCGAGTCCAGTTCCGGTAGTGCGTATGGCGGGTCGGCGAAGATGAAGTCGAAGATTCCGCCCTCGGGTGCAGACTGTTGTTTGAGGTATCGGAACACGTCGCCCTTGATCAAAGTCAGTTCGCGGCCGATTCGCAGTTCCTGAGCCACCTTTTGAATGAACTGCTGCTGAAGCTTCCCCATCTCCACGCAAGTGGCTTGGGCCACACCACGGCTCAGCAGTTCGAAGCTGATGCTGCCCGTTCCCCCGAAGAGGTCCAATGTGCGCATTCCCTCCAGGTCCATCCTGTTTTGGAGAATGTTGAACAGTCCCTCTCTGGCAATGTCGGTTGTGGGACGAGCCTCCAGGTTGTGAGGCGGAGTAAATCTCCGTCCTCCGTATAGTCCGCTTATGATTCGCATTGCTTTATATAGTGACTGACGTTGAACTTCAGTTCATCCGACGTTGTGTGCAGGTAAATCTTGTGGTCGAGCACATCCAGATTGCAGATGTTCCATACGTTCATGATGTGGTAGGTGCGGTCACCGGCGCTTGAGGCTTCAAACCTGTTGGCGAAATGCAGTTTTCCGCCTATGTACACAAGGATGTCGAGCGTGTTGCTGCCGGTTTCCGCTATCATGCAGTTTTCCTTCACCTCGCCCTTTTGGCTCCACTCGCGGTGCAAGTCCATCAGAGGGTGTGAGAACGACACCTCGGGCATGTTGCGCTGGAGGAAGAAATAGAGGCTTCGGTCAATGCCGTATGTGATTCTGACACCCGTCTCGCTGTCCGTCTCAGAAATCAGCTTCTCGTCAGCCGTCAACTCCGGCAGAGTCAGCCGGTACATTTGTTCGGCCGTCGGCTCGTCGATGTCGGCAGGAGAGAACGAGAAGCGTTCTGTTTCGACCGAACAGTGCACGCTGCACTCGAGTTCGGCAATCCGGGTATTGAGAATCCCTTCCTCAAGATGCCGGCCAAAGTCCGGCCCCGGAGAAATGGGGAAAAACCGGTCAGAATAAGAAAATCCATCCGGTAGAAGCCGGATGGATATCTGTTTGACATCTTGTTGGGTCATGAACGGTCAGATTACTCCCAGTTGCCGGCATTGTTGTTGGCCTGTTCGGCATCACCGACTTTAAGACCTGGATATTTGTTCATTTCCTTGCGCTCCTGAATCTTGTTCTCCAGTTCGTTGTCGTCAAGTCCCTGCAGATAGACATCGTAGGCAACCTTTGCCTCGAAGAGGCTCATCTGGTAGCCGGAAGCCGTAGTGATGGAACCGAGCACCAGTTCGAAGGTGTCGTTCGGGTTCTGGGCAAACGGTACATACTGGATGCTGTCAATCCACTGCCATACGTTGCGGGCGACGAGCGAAGAGTCGTTGTCGAGGATGTTGACCTTGACAGTGTCGCGGCTGAACGTCTCTTTGTCAAGACCGAACTTGGTGATTTCGCTTGCATACTTCTTGGGGTTGCACAGGTATTCCCAAGCTTTCTTCTCGGTCAAGCCGTTCTCCAACTGTTCGTCGCTCAGTGAACCGACTTTCTGGCAAATCTTCACGCTGTCAGTCTTGGCGAAGTTGATGAGCTCGGCCCAGCTTGCGCAGTAAGACTGATGGAGGTCACGGTGTTGTTCCTGGAGGGTACGTATATCCTTCAGACGTTGAATGACAACGGCGTCGCGTTTTTCTACACTAGCCTTGAACTTGATAGGGGCTTGAACGCTCTCATAGCACATCCACGAAAGCACCAAGGCTGCAGCGACGAGGATGAGATTCAATACCATTTTCATGATTGCAGTATACGATTTTATGTGTTTTTATTAATTTTCTTGTGCGCAAATATACGCACTTTTCCACAAAATGAATATCTTTGTACCGAATTTTTTGAAAAATATGTCGATATTTCACGATTTTGCACAAGAAATAGCCGCGAAACTGCCCTTTGTAGCCAATAAAGGACAGCAGCTTGCCCTCGCGCAGTTGGCTGAGTTCGTACTGTCGGAAGAGGGCAGTGGTCAGGTGTTCGTTCTTCGGGGTTATGCGGGTACCGGCAAGACCTCGCTCGTCGGCGCGCTTGAGAAGACCATGAAAGAGTCGGGGCGGAAGACCTTCCTCATGGCACCGACAGGACGGGCGGCCAAGGTCTTTGCTTCGATGGCCGACAAAGCCGCCTTTACAATCCACCGCAGCATCTACCGGCAGCACCGGTTCAGTGTTGGCATGGAAGGTTTCGATTTGCTTGAGAACAAATATCCCGGCACATTGTTTGTCTGCGACGAAGCCTCGATGATATCGACCTTCAGCGAAGGTTCGCCGTTCGGTACGGGCAATCTGCTCGACGACCTGATAGAGTTTGTCTACAGTGCCGACGGTTGCCGCTTGTTGCTGGTGGGCGATGACGCGCAGTTGCCGCCGGTCGGGCAAGTTAGAAGTCCGGCGCTCGACCGCAACCGGTTGGGTGGATACGGCCTGCAGGTCTTGGAATGTCAGCTGACAGAGGTGGCGCGCCAGCAATTGGATTCCGGCATCCTGCTCAATGCCACGTTGCTGCGTCAGCATTTGAGCGAAGGCACGGTCGATGCTTTGCCGCGTATTAAATATAAGAGGTACAAGGATGTTCGTCCGGTGCAGGGTATGGAGTTTCTCGAAGACCTGGAGCGGTCGTACAGTCAGAAAGGTCTGGACGAAACCGTTATCATAACCCGCTCGAATGTCCGTGCCAACCAGTTCAATGCCGGCGTCCGCAATCAGATATTGGGCCGAGAGGAAGAACTTTCGGCAGGCGAGAGGCTGCTGGTAGTACGCAACAACTACTACTGGGGTCGAGACCTCGACAACCTTCCGTTCATTGCCAACGGCGATATCATCGAAGTGCTCCGTGTGCGCAACGAGCGGCAGCTTTACGGATTCCGTTTCGCCGATGTCGAGATACGCTTGCCCGACTACGACATCGAGCTGGAGGTGACCGTCCTGTTGGATACGCTTACGGTCGAAGGGCCGAACCTGCCGCAAGAGCGGATGCAGGCGCTGTACAGCGAAATCGCGCAGGATTATCCCGAGATTCGCAATCAGCGCGACTTGGCCAAAGTCATCAAAGAGAGTCCGTATTTCAATGCCCTGCAGGTCAAGTTCGGCTATTGCGTGACATGCCACAAGAGTCAGGGCGGCCAGTGGAAAGACGTCTATCTCGACGTCGGCTACATCAATCCCGAGCATTTGGGTGTCGATTTCTACCGATGGCTCTATACGGCCTTCACTCGGGCTACCGAGACGGTTTATCTGGTCAATCCGAGTGACGATATGCTGGAATAATCCCGAAAATATGCTGAAAAACATATTTTTTGGCGAAAATGTTTGGCAGACTGAAATTATTGGACTACTTTTGCACACCAAATTTTCCTTTCAGTGGTTGTGACACTAAAGTTAAGGTAATTAAGGTACTAAGTTAAGGTAATCAAATAAAAAACAGGTCGAAATATGAAAGTGATGAAATTCGGCGGTACGTCCGTAGGTAATGTGGAGCGTATCAAGAGTGTAGCCGAACTGATTGTCGAAGACGGTCAGCCCAAGGTCGTTGTGTTGTCTGCCATGTCCGGCACTACCAATTCTTTGCTCGAGATTTCCGGTTATTACCGGTTGCAGAATTCGATGGGTGCTGCCGATGTCATCAACAAGCTGGAGCAGAAGTATACCGATGTCATCGAACATCTCTACAGCACTGCCGAGTGCAAGCAGAAGGCTTCTGAAATCCTGCGCGGCATTTTCGACTACATCCGTTCCTTTGCCAATCATCCCTTCACCATATTCGAAGAGCGTTGCATCGTAGCGCAGGGCGAGCTGATGAGCACCAACCTGATGAACCTGTACTTGCAGGAGAAAGGCGTGAAGGTAGCTTTCCTGCCTGCTCTCGAGTACATGCGCATCGACAAGAATGCCGAGCCCGATTTCAAGTATATCGAAGAGCATCTCAAAGAGCAGATGAAGGCCAATGCCGACCAGTTGATTTACGTCACTCAGGGCTTCATTTGCCGCAATGCCTATGGCGAAATCGACAACCTGCAGCGCGGCGGTTCCGACTATAGCGCTTCCATCATCGGTGCAGCCATCCGTGCCGAAGAAATCCAGATTTGGACCGATATTGACGGCATGCACAACAACGACCCGCGCTACATAGAGGGAACCAAGCCAGTGCGTCAGCTCAACTTCGACGAGGCAGCCGAGTTGGCTTATTTCGGTGCCAAGATTCTGCACCCGACCTGCATTACGCCTGCCCGTATGTACAACATTCCGGTGCGCCTGCTCAACACCATGGACCCGAAAGCACCCGGCACATTGATTAGCAACCAGACCGAGTCGGGCAAGATCAAGGCCGTAGCTGCCAAAGACGGCATTACCTCCATCCGCATCAAGTCGAGCCGCATGCTTTTGGCTTACGGCTTCATGAGCCAGGTGTTCGAGGTCTTCGACCGTTACAAGACTTCCGTCGACCTCGTGACTACCAGCGAGGTAGGCGTTTCCCTGACCATCGACAACGACAAGAAGCTGGACGAAATCGTGACCGAGCTGAAGAAATTCGGTTCCGTACAGGTTGATTCCGATATGGTCATCATCGCAGTCGTAGGCGACATGAAGTGGGATAACCTCGGCTTCGAGAGCCGTGTTGTCGACGCCATGGCCGATGTGCCGGTACGCATGATCTCCTACGGCGGTTCGAACTACAACATCTCGATGCTTGTCAAGAAGGAAGACAAGGTCAAGGCACTTCAGAGTCTCAGCAAGCATTTGTTCTAACGGGTCGTAGCCCAAAATAATCGAAACGGGTTGTAGTCCCATAAAACAAACACGGCAAGATGTTGTTTCCGGTAGAGAAATTCCAGCAGATTCAGACTCCTTTTTATTATTACGACAAAGCCCTGTTGCAGCGCACACTTGACAGCATCAACACGGAACTGGCCAAGTATCCGGATTTCCGTGTGCACTATGCGGTCAAGGCCAATGTCGACCCGACCTTGTTGGGTATGGTCAAAGACAGTGGATTGGGTTGCGACTGTGTGAGCGGAGGCGAAATCCGTACTTGCTTGCAAGCCGGTTTCGACCCGTCGAAGATAGTCTATGCAGGCGTCGGCAAAGCCGATTGGGAAATCCGCCTGGCGCTGGAATCCGGCATTGCCTGCTTCAATGTCGAGTCCGTTCCCGAACTTGAAGTTATCGACAGCCTGGCACGCGAGTACGGCAAGGTAGCGCAAGTAGCCATCCGAGTTAACCCGAATGTCGATGCGCACACGCACAAGAACATCACGACCGGCCTGCCCGAGAGCAAGTTCGGCATTCCGATGGAGATGCTTGACGAGGTTGTGGCCGTGATTCCGTCGTTGCACAACGTCTCGTTGCAAGGCTTGCATTTCCATATCGGCAGTCAGTTGCTCGACCTTGCGCCCTACACCTTGCTTTGCGAACGCGTCAACCAGCTTCAAGACCACTTCGAGTCAATGGGCATTCGCTTTGCGACCATCAACGTGGGTGGCGGTTTGGGTTGCGACTACGAGCATCCCGACGAAAATCCGGTACCGGACTTTGCCGCTTATTTCGCCAACTATGCAGCGCATCTCAAGCTTCGTCCCGGCCAGCAGGTACACTTCGAACTGGGTCGCGCTGTCGTGTGTCAGTGCGGCAGCCTGATCAGCCGTGTGCTTTATATCAAGCAGGGATTGGGCAAGAAGTTTATGATACTCGACGCTGGCATGAGCGACCTGATTCGTCCGGCGCTCTACCAGGCACATCACAAGATAGAAAATATCACGGCCGGCACGGAAGCAGGCACAGATACATACGATGTGGTCGGGCCGATATGCGAAACCTCCGACTGCTTCGGTGTCGACGAGTGCTTGCCTTGCACCAAACGCGGCGACTTGATTGCCTTGCGCAGTGCGGGTGCTTATGGCCAGATTATGGCTTCCCACTACAACTGCCGCCCCATTCCGCCTTCCGTAGTGCTCTGATGCGAGAAACGGAAAAGCGAGAATCAGGAAGAAGGGAAAAGTGAGAATCAAGAAAAGATGGTTTGTGTCGGAAAGAAATTCAGAATTGGAGAAGTGAGAAAAGGAAAGAATCCCGATGGTGAGAAAAGGAAATGAGAAACGGAAAGAGAAAAAAATTGAGAAACGGAAAAAGATAAAGATGGATAAAAAAACGCTTTTGATATTTGCATTGTTCGTATCTCTGATTCCTGCAAAGGGTCAGGGAGCAGACAGTGTGTACCAAACGCTGCCGGTTCTAGATCTCGAACTTCCTGCCGAACTTCCTTCTGCCGATTCTGGAAACATAGCCACTTCAGATTCCACCTCTTTAGCCACCTCGGCTTCTGCAAATGCTGTAAATCCGGCTTCTGCGGATTCTCTAAATCAAACTCTGTCAGATTCTACAGCCCTGGCTACTTCTATAGATGAAGCCGCGCAGGAGGCGGCAGATTCCGCCGCCATCGTAGCAGCATCATTGGTCGAAGCCCAGCGTATCGAAGCCCAGCGTATCGAAGCCCAGCGTGCTGCAGCGGCTGCCGCCTATGCGGCCGACAGCATCAAGTCAGTCGAGGCAGGCAGGCAGTCGATGATGCAGAGCTGGGTGCAGAACTTTTCGGTCAAAGCCGTCAGCGACAGTCTTCTTCAACTGGCCATGGCCGACACGTCTTACAGCGACCTGTACCGCAAGGTCGGAACAATGGCATTCGATTCGAGCCTGGTCTATGCGCAGGCCGACCTCCGCATGCCGGTAGTCATCGACGGCGACATTCCCGATTTGCATTCCGCACCGCTCGTTGCCGACCAACCCGTTATGCCGCAAGATGCCTATGAGCAGCTTGCTGCCAAGGCCGAAACAGACAATCCGTACAGCCGGCAGCTTGCGTTCGGGGCGATGCGCCATGCGGCTGTGCACCGCTATGCATCCAGCCATCTCAACGAAGTGGCTTGGTATCGGAAAGACGATTTCGACGTCTTCCGTCAGAACCGTATCGAGCGACGCGAACTCTACAAGCAAGAGCGTGTTGGTGCCGAAGGCGGAATCCAGTTGGACGATTCCGATTTGAATATCGAGCAGGTTGTGTTCCATGCCGACAAGTGGCATCGCAAGGGCGTTACCGACCTGCAGCTCAGCCAGACTTCGCTCAGCGACAACTGGTATAAAGGCGGCGAGAACAACATGACGCTTTCCACCTACGACAAACTCGTGTTCAGCCGTTACGACGAAAGCATGAAAACCTCGCTCGACATTTCCCTCGAGCTGCGTTTGTCGGGCTACTACACGCAGTCTGACACCATCCACCCCATACGCGTCAACGACAATACGTTCCGTGCCGACGTGAGCTATGGCTACAAGGCATGGAAGAACTGGTACTACAGCACATCGGCTTACCTCAAGACGCCGCTTTTCGAGTATTACAACGCTAACAGCAAAGTGGTGAAGAGCACGTTCCTCTCTCCGTTGGAATTCAACCTTAGCGTCGGTATGGACCTGAAGCTGAACAAGAAGAAGACCTGTTCGTACTCATTGTTCCTGGCGCCTGTCTCATACAACTTGAAGTACGTGCACGACCATCGCGTTTCGGTCACATCTTATGGCATCGAGGCCGGCAACCGTTCGCGCAACCAGTTCGGTGCATCGGTGACGAGCCGTCTTGAGTGGACTATTTCCCCCTACCTGAGCTGGAGCAGCCGGGCTTATTACTTCACCAGCTACCACAGTGTGCTGGTCGAGTTCGAGAATACATTCAACATCAAACTCGGACGTTACTGCACCTCCAAGCTATATCTGTATCCGCGCTTTGACGACAGCGTCGACGACAAGGTACAGATGAAGGAAACGCTGACCTTCGGCATGTCGTTCGTGTGGTAATGACAAGCGGATTTTATTAATCAAACGAAATATACAAAGCAAAACGATGAACGAAGTCGACTTGACCAAATGGTTGAAGAGTATATGGGACCTTCTGACCGAACCTCAGCAGCGCGCCGTGCTTACCGACGTGGTTATCCTGAATTGTGACAGAAATGACTACATTTACAAAGACCAGGAAGAGTCCGTTTACCTCTACTGTCTGGTACGTGGCAGTGCCAAGTTGGAGAAGCAGGGCATCGGCGACCGCGGCCAGATCGTGCGCCTCTTTCAGCCCGGCGACATCTTCGGTTACCGCAGTTACTTTGCCCGTCAGGAACACACCACCGAGGCCGTTGCCATCGAACCATCCGTTCTGGCGTGCATACCGATGAACCTCATCGACCGCATTTGCAATGTCAATCCGGCTTTGGCCATGTACTTCGTGCGCGACTTGTCGATAGACCTCGGCACATCCGACCAGCGCACCGTCGATTTGACGCAGAAGCACATTCGCGCCCGTCTTGCCGACAGCCTCATCTTCCTGGCCGACAAATACGGTTTTGAGGCCGACGGCAGCACCTTGGCCATACAGCTTTCGCGTGAAGATTTGGCTTCGTTGTCCAACATGACGACCAGCAATGCCATACGCACTTTGGCCGCCTTTGCCGAAGAAGGCGTGGTCAACGTCGACGGCCGGCGAATCAGGGTGCTCGACCCGCAAAAGCTCAAGCACATCAATAGGCAGGGATAAAGACCTTAGTCAGCAGTATTCTTCAAAAGTTTACTGCTGATTTTTTTCAAAGATTTCCGGTAGAAAAATTTTTATCAAAAATTCCTGGTAGAAGAAATTCTTTAGGATAAAGATTTTCCGGTCAAAAGAATTTTTCCATCAAAGATTTCGGTCAAAGAAAGCTTTTCAGCCAAAGAAAGCTTTTCAGCCAAAACTTTCCGGTCAAAGAAGCTTCCTTGTCAGATGGCATCGGTCCTTATCGTGATGTCGTCGGTAGGGATTTTGTTCCAGTCGAAGTAGGGGAGAAGTTCTTCGGCCGAGAGCGGTGCAGGCTGGTCGATGAGGCCGGCGCAGTGAGCCAGCAGGCCGATGAGTTGCGGTGCCGAGTACTTTTCCCTCAGCACGCCCAAGTGCATCGAAGCGTCTCTTTTGCTGAGGCGCTGGCCGTTTTCGTTGCAGAGCAGAGGCAGGTGGCAGAAGCGCGGCACCGGGTAACCCAACGTGCGGTAGAGGAAAAGCTGTTGCGCCACCGACAAGAGCAGGTCACGGCCTCTCACCACTTCCGTGACGTGCATCAGTGCATCGTCGGTGACGACGGCCAGTTGGTAGGCCCAAGCCCCGTCGGCACGGCGTATGATGAAGTCGCCGCACTGCCGCGCCAGGTTTGTGCTCTGCAGGCCGTAGTGACCGTCGGTGAACGAGATGGTTTCGTCAGGCACGCAGATTCTCACCGACGGCGCATGCAGGCAGGCTGCGGCACGTTGCTTGAGCCACATTTCCTTTTCCTCGCTTCCGTCAGGCCGGCAAGTGCCGCGGTAGATTACCCTTCCGTCGCTTTCGTGCGGAGCTTGAGTGGCCATGATGTCGGTGCGGCTACAGTAGCATGGATAGAGCAGACCGAGATTGTCTAGTTTGTCGAATTCCCGTTGGTAGTACGCGCTGCGGTTGCTCTGCACGTATTCGCAAGAAGCCGTTCCGCCGGCGTCCCAGGTAAGGCCGAGCCACAGCAGGTCGTCTTCAATTTGCCGTGCATATTCCGGTTTCGAGCGCTGAGGGTCAAGGTCCTCGATGCGCAGTATCCATTGGCCGTCCCGGCTCTTGACCGAAAGCCACGACATTAGGGCGCTGAACACGTTGCCGAGGTGCATCCGTCCCGTCGGGCTTGGGGCGAAACGGCCTGTCGGTCTTGTGCTGTCTGTCTGCGTAGCTTTCTCGGTATACATATTTAAAAATGTCTTGACAAATTGTGCTTGAGCTCTTGGAACTCTGCTCTTGAGGTTTATCAAAGCCTGAGGTCAAGATAACCTAGTAAAGAGGTCAAGATAACCTAGTAAAGAGGTTAAGATAACCTAGTAAAGAGGTCAAGATAACCTAGTAAAGAGGTCAAGATAACCTAGTAAAGAGGTTATGGCAAACCTTAAAAAGAGGTATTGACAACCCTTGTGAGGCATGATAAACGAGACGCAAATTTAGCTATTTTGGCCGAAACGGGCATTTTCACGTTCAAATATTTGCAGATATGCACGAAAAACTCTAACTTTGTGCCCTAGATTTAATAAATAAGTATGAAAAAAACCACAACAGCAAGCCCTGAAGAGACTCCTGTTGCAGAAGAGAAGGCAGTAAAACGCCCTTCCCGTTCGCGCAAGAAGGTAGCCGCCAAGGCAGAAGAAGTGGTCATGGAAGAGGCCGGCGAAGTAGCAGCCCCAGCTGAAGAACCCAAGTCAGCTAAGGAGGCGCCCGCAGCACAGGCCCCCAAGACCGAACCCGAGACTAGGAAAACAGTAGTAAAAAACATCACCGTTCCCCCCATGCCGCGCAACCTCGTGGTGCGTGACATTGTCGACTTGTGGAATGCGCGCATCCCGTTGCTCAACGATCAGCAGATACAGATGCTGACCTTGCAGGAAGCGCAGGAGAGGCATCTTCTCTTCGAAGCCATACTGGTGCAGGTGCTCGACTACGACATCGTGTTGAGCGACACCAACATCTGGCTCGAACTGCTGGTAGGCCACACCTCCAGTCATAGCGACCCGAAGGTCAATGCCCGGTTGATGTTCGAACGCCAGCTGGAATTCATTTCCAAAATAATGAAGAAGAAAGGCGGCCGGTTCATCATCATGAGCGAAACCTACGAAGAGATTGACCGCTTCGCCAGCGCACAGGAACCCACCAACTATCAGAACGCCGATTGGGAAGACCCGGCTCTCTGCCGCAACGTGTCGGCACGTCTGGCCAAGCGTCTCATCCTGAGTCAGCAGCGCGAAAACCGTCTGCGCATCGAAGGCATTACGAGCGAGTCGCACCACGGTTCGTTTGCCGACCCGGCCATCATACGGCGTGTGGTAGATCTCTTTGCGAGCGGAAAGAAAGTGCTGCTCATCACCAACGACGCTTCCGTGGCCATCCGCAGCATGGGCATGTGCGACGACCTGCAGCGCATCAACAACATCGACGACAACACGTGGGATGCTCAGTATGCGCCCAACCGGCCTATGGCCATCACGATGGACGACCTCAAGCAGCTCGACAACTTCACGCGCCAGTATCACTTCCTACAGCAGGCCGCCGGTGCGGGTTGGATGCAGGATATGGCCACGCAGACGCAGCGCGAAGCCGTTGCCCAGCTCAAGATTGACGAAAACGCCTTCCGCCCGGGTGACAAGCGCGAGCGCCGCACCGAAAAGGAAGACCGCATGCGCCAGGAGCAGCAGAAAGAGCAGCAGCGTCAGGCCAAAGAGCAGGTCGAGCAACAGCGTCAACAGCTCAAGCAAGACCAGCAGAAGCTTGACCAACAGCGTCAGCAGCTCAAGCAGGAACAGCAGAAGCTCGAGCAGCAGCGCCAGGAACTCAACAACCGCCAGCGTAAGGCCCGGAACGAGAAACCTGCCCAGCAGGAGGGTGCCGCTCAGTCAGCACAGAATGCTCAGCCAGTACAGTCAGATGCCGCCCAGCAGGAAGTAACTGCCGCCAACGCACAGGCAGAGGCTATGTCGGCCGAGCAGCAATCGGTACAGCCAAAGCAGGCCGAGCCACAGCAGCCGATAGTTGAAATGCAGTCTGCCGAACCGCAGCCGCAGCAGGCTGAGGGTCAGAATCAGCAGCCGGCACAAAGTGCAGAAGCTCAGAGTGCAGAAGCTCAGAGTGCAGAAGCTCAGAACGCAGATTCAGCCGCCGCACTTCCGTCGTTCTCGCCCGAAGACATGGCTCTGATTTCCACCCCCGCACCCAAGCGCCGCACACATCGCGGTGGCCGTCGGCGCAGCGGAAACGGAACGCCAAAGCAAGGGTAAATAACGTGTTGCGTTAGCTAAAGAATAATTCTTAATATTAAATATAAGGAAAGGGGAATTACCGAACTTGGTATTTCCCCCTTTCTATTTACTAAACTCTAAATTCTATTTCCTCGCCACACTGCTCAGCCAGAGGCCGAAGGCCGTAAGGGCGGCGTTGTAGAGCAGAAGTTCGAAGCCGATTTGGTAACCGCCGAACCACGCCTCGCTGTTTTGGGCGAGGACGAAGCAGAGCAGGGGCGAAGCCACGCAAATGTAGGGAATCCAGCTGTCACGGCTGGATTTCTTCGTATATAGGCCGAAGAGATACATGCCCAGCAGCGGGCCGTAGGTATAGCTGGCGATGACGTAGACCGCATTGATGACCGACCCCGAACCGATCACGCCGAAAAGCCAGATGAGCAGGCCCATCACGATGCAGTTCACGATGTGCACCCACGTCCTGGTGCGCTTCAGCTGCTGCTCGTCCTGGCGCTTGTCGGCCTGCATGATGTCGATGGTGACCGAGGTAGTCAAAGCCGTGACGGCCGAACCTGCGCTCGAGAAAGCCGCTGCAATCAGGCCGAGCACGAACAGCACGCCCACCGTGATGGGCAGATACGGCACGCCGTCGGCACCCGAGCCCGTGGCGATGACCGGTAAGAGCTCGTCCGGTTTGCCCACGCTGACTCCGATTTGGGCGGCGTAGGCGTAGAGCAGCACGCCCAGCGTGAGGAACAGCAGGTTGACGGGCAGGAAGCCGAAGCCGTAGCTGATGACATTCTTGCGCGCGTCGTCCAGGTTGCGGCACGAGAGGTTCTTCTGCATCATGTCCTGGTCAAGGCCCGTCATGGCGATAGTGGTGAAAGCGCCGGCCAGGAACTGCTTCCAGAAGTAGCGTTTGTCGAGGGCGTCGTCGAAGAACCACGTGCGGCTCATCTCGCTGTCCACCACCGTGCGCCACAGTCCCGTATGGTCGAGGTGCATGGCCTGGCAGAGGTAGTAGATGCAGAGCACGACGGCCGCAATCAGCGAGAGCGTCTGCAGCATATCCGTCCAGACGAGCGTCTTCACGCCGCCCTTGTAGGTGTAGAGATACACGATGAGCATCGTGACGGCGGCGTTGAGGGCAAAGGGAATGCCGAGGCTGTCGAAGAGGATGACCTGCAGCACGAGGGCAGTCAGATACATGCGCACGCCGCAGCCCAGGAACTTGCTCAGCAGGAAAAACAGAGCGCCCGTCCGGTAGGCGCGCGGGCCGAACCGCTGTTCCAGGTAGCCGTAGATGCTGTTCAGGTTCAGCCTGTAGTAGAGCGGCAGCAGCACGTAGGCGATGGCGAAATAACCGGCCACAAAGCCCAGCACCATCTGCAGGTAGCTGAACTGCGTGGCGGCCACCATGCCAGGCACCGAGATGAACGTGACGCCCGATATGCTGGTGCCAATCATCGAAATGGCCACCACCCACCAGGGCGACTTGCGCGCGCCGGTGAAGAAAGCCTGGTTGTTGTTTTCCTTCTTGTTGCGTGTGGTCTGCCAGGTCACCAGGAAGATGACGGCAAAATAAAGTGCAATGATAAGCAGTACGGTTCCGGATGACATATTTGTCAAATTTTATTTTTCAAAGCTTCTTGGTCAAAGCTTCTTGGTCAAAGCTTCTTGGTCAAAGCTTCTTGGTCAAAGTTTCTTGGTCAAAGCTTCTTGGTCAAAGCTTCTTGGTCAAAGCTTCTTGGCAAAAGACCTTTATACCTTTAAAAGAAAAAATAAAATTCTTCTTGGCAAAAAACTTTAATTATCGAAGCTTTAATTATCCTTTAAATATCGAAGTTTTTAATCCAGTTCAAAACACTCACTTGAGTTGGGAATATTTCTTTTTGCCCAGCAGATAGTAGGCCACGAGAATGTTGTGGCGCTCTTCCGGGCAGGGTTTTGCTTCGCCGAAAACAGGTTGCTTCTGTGTTTCCGAAGCGAGCTTCTGTGCTTCAGCCGAAAGCTTCTGTGCTTCCGAAGCGAGCTTCTTTTCTTCCGGCCCGTAGAAGTCGCGAATCATCTGGCTGGCCTCGCGGTGAGCGTCGCGTATGGCGCGGGCCTGGTCGAGCTGGCCGTGGGCGACATAGTTGAGGGCGGCGACGAGGTCGAGCAGGCGGCGCACGAAGAGCATGCGGCTGCGTCGGCGGGGCGGCAGGTTCTTGTAGAGCATCAGGAGCGAGTTGCGGAAGTTGAGGCGCGTCTTCTTGGGGTTGCCTTGCGGCAGGCTGCCTCCGCCCAGGTGGTAGACCACAGATGCGGGGATGCAGTAGAGTTCCAGGCCCATGCGGCGCAGACGCCAGCAGAGGTCTATTTCCTCCATATGGGCAAAGAACCGTGCGTCCAGTCCGCCGGCCTGCAGGTAGAGGTCACGGCGCACGAAGAGGCAAGCGCCCGAAGCCCACATCACGGTTGTGGCGGTGTCGTATTGGCCCTGGTCAGCCTCGACTGTGTCGAAGATGCGGCCGCGGCAGTACGGGTAGCCGTGCCGGTCCAGGTAACCTCCGGCCGCGCCGGCATATTCGAAGCGAGTGCGGTCGGTGTCGGCCAGAATCTTGGGTTGCAGGGCGGCCGTCAGCGGGTGGCTTTCCATGTGGGCGACGAGCGGTTCGAGCCAGCCCGGGGTTACCTCCACGTCGTCGTTGAGCAGCACCACATACTGGCTTTCCGTCCGGGCGATGGCGCGGTTGTAGCCTTCGGCGAAGCCGTAGTTCCGGTCGAGGGCGATGACGCGCACCGAGGGAAATTCCTCACGCAGCACGTCGAGCGACTGGTCCGTCGAGCCGTTGTCGGCCACCACGACCTCCGTGCCTTCCAGCGTCGAATGCTTCACCACCGACGGCAGATAGCGGCGCAGGAATCCGTGTTCCACGCCGTTCCAGTTAAGTATGATTACCGAGACTTTCATATTCTTCTCCTGAATTCCGCGACCGTGATGGCGGTGGCGATACCCACGTTGAGCGACTCGCTGGTCACGCTGTCTTTGGGGAAAGGCGGGATGAACAGCCGGTCCGTGACGAGTTCGGCCACCGGTGCGGAGATGCCGCGGCCTTCGTTGCCCATCACGATGACGCCGCGTGGCGAGAGCGTGCTGCCGTAGATGTCGGTGCCGTCGAGGAAAGTGCCGTAGACGGGCACGCCCAGCGGCTTGAGCGAGCGCAGGAAAGCGGGCAGGTCGGTGTAGTGCACCCTCACGCGGGCGATAGCGCCCATCGTAGCCTGCACCACCTTAGGCGCATAGCAGTCGGCCGTGTCGGGCGAGCAGACCAGGTCGCGAATGCCGAACCAGTCGCAGAGGCGGATGATGGTGCCCAGATTGCCCGGGTCCTGCACCTCGTCGAGCGCCACGACCAGCCGGTCGGCCAGGGTGCGCACTTCGTCGTTGCCGAAGGGGTGATTGGGGATGCGGAACGTGCCCAGCACATCCTGGGGCGACTGCATCAGGCTGAGCCGCTCCATGTCCTCGCGCGTCGTGAGCCAGCACTCGTCGGCAGCCGTGCGCGCTTCCGGGTGCCGGTCCCACCATTCGGGCACGGCCACCAGCCGGTGGCACGACATGGCCTGCAGGTTGTCCGTGACGAGTTTGTTGCCCTCGGCCACGAATTCGCCGGCCTGGAGTCTGAATTTCCGGAGCGCCAGACTCCTGATTTGCTTGATAGTGTTTTTAGAGACAAAGTCCATTTTGACCGCTTTAGCAGTGCAAAAATAGGTATTTCCGGTCGAAAAAACAAGAAAAGGAACGGGCAATGGCGTAATTTCGCTATAAAAAGGTCCGTGTTTGGCAAAAAATGTCTATTTTTGCACCGATATAAGGGAAGAGCCTATTCCCGACCAAAGACACAAATCCACACAACGCACTGATGAAATCGCGATATCTGTATGCAGCTATAGCCGGCGGCGCAGTCGGTGTAGCCATAGCCGGAATGCTCACCTACGAGGTGCTTTCGGAGCGGGCCGTAAGCAGCCGTTCCTGGAGCGAGATAGTGCAGAGCGACACGCTGCGTGTCGTGACCGTACCGTCGTCGGTCAGCATGTTCGTCTACAAAGGTCAGTGGCGCGGTCACGAGTACGAGACGGCGCGTCAGGTGGCCGGTGCTCTGGGCCTCGAGCTGCGCGTCGAGTTGGCGCCCAGCGAGCGTGCCATGCTCGACAGTCTCTACACGGGGCAGGCCGACCTGGCGGCTTGGCCCACTTACTACAGTGTGGCTGCGGCCGAAGGCGACCTGCGGCCTTGCGGTTTCCGCTACGAACTCGGCCTGGTGCCCGTGGCCCGTCGCGGTGAGGCGCCGCAGCACAGCGACACGGCCCGCTACACGCTTGCCGTGGCCGAAGGCAGCCGCCCGTGGCTGGCGCTCCAAGACAGTGCCGTGCTCAGCTACTTCGACCTCGTGCCCTACCGTGTGGAAGTCGTGCCCGCCGATTCGGCCGATGCCGAGCAGCTCGTTGCGCAGGTGAGCGAAGGGCGCTACGACGTCACCCTCGTCGGCACCAACATGGCGCAGCTGTTGCGCACCTTCCATCAGAACCTCGAGGTCGGCACGCCCATGATCGAGAGCGAAGATTCCGTCGGCTGGGTCGTCACCGCGCTTTCCGACACGCTGGCGGCCAAAGTCGACTCCGTGTGCCACTACGAGGTTTCCGCGCCGCGCTATCCGCCCATCGTGAAGCGATACTTCGAGCAAAGCCAGGGCCGGCAAGTCAAGATACAGTACATCCTGGGCGGCGGACGACTGTCGGTCTACGACCAGCTCTTCAAGAACTATTCGCGCCAAATCGGGTGGGACTGGCGCTTGCTGGCTGCCGTGGCCTACACCGAAAGCCGTTTCGACCCGCTCATCGTGTCGCACAAAGGCGCGCGCGGTCTGATGCAGCTCATGCCGCCCACGGGCGAACGCTTCGGCTGCCCAGAGGCCATGCTCATCAATCCCGAGTCGAACATCCAGGCCGGCACGCGCCTCATCGCCTCGCTCGAGACCTCGTTGCGCAGCCGCATCTCGCAGACCTTGCGCCCCGACATCAGCAGCTATGCCGAAGCCGACAGCACCACGCGCGCTGCCGTCGAGGCCGACCTCATCCGCTTCACGCTGGCTTCGTACAATGCCGGACTGGGCCACGTCTTCGATGCCATCGCCCTGGCCGACATGCTGCACTACAACCCCGCCCGCTGGGACGGCAACGTGGGCTATGCGCTCTCGCTCAAGGTCAACGCCGAGTACTACGACCTGCCGTGCGTCCATTCGGGCAAGTTCAATGCCGATGTCACGCTCGACTATGTCGAGAACGTGCTCGACACGTACGAACTGTTCTGCACACTGGCGAAGAAGGAGTAGAATTTAGAGTTTTTCGAACATTGCATATTTTTTAAAACGAACACGGATCTCACGGATAACACGGATACTATACAGCTTGTAAAAAAATCCGTCTAAAATCCGTCTAAAATCCGCGGATTAATAAAAAAACAGCCCGTAACGCATCCGTTAAATCCGTGCTATCCGTGTTCGAAAAATAAAAACTCACGGCTCGTAACGAAATCCGTCTAAATTCCGTCTAAGATCCGCGGATTAATAAAAAACAGCCCGGAGGGTCAACATAAAACATAACACACAAAACATTTTTCTTCTGTGGAAATCTGTGAGATCTGTGGGAAAAAAATCTGCGGGAGAAAGAAAAAAAAGCTCTGCGGGAGAAAAAGAAAAAGGAAATCTGAGGGAGAGAAATAAAAAGATAATAAGAGGTAAAAAGAGGTAGAGATAATAAAAAGAGGTAGAGATAAGAGTAAATGAAGAAAATATCGATACACGGCCGGACAATGATCCGGCTCAGCAAAGTGCTGAAGATAGTGTTGCCCCTGTTGCTGGGCGTGCTGATGGCGTGGAGCTTGACCCGCCAGGTCGAGTGGCCCGTAGTGCTCGACGTGCTCGGGCGCGGCATAGCGTGGCACTGGGTGTTCATCAGCGTGGTGCTGGCCTTGTTGAGCCACATCGTGCGCGGCATCAGGTGGCGCCTGCAGCTCAGGGCATTGGGCATCAACCCGTCGGTGCACGACATGTCGGTGGCCGTGTTCGGCAACTACGGCCTTAACCTGGCCTTGCCCCGTGTGGGCGAAGTGTGGCGCTGCAGTTACATCGCCCACCGCTACTGTGTGCCCTTCACCACCACGCTTGGCACCATGGTGAGCGAACGCATGGTCGACATGCTCGTGGCCGGCAGCATGACGCTGGCCGCCTTCGTGCACGAGCGCGAGCACTTTGCCGCCTTCCTCTCCGGCAGCGACTTCGGTCAGCGCGTGCTGCATCTGCTGGCCTCGCCGTGGCTGTGGTGCGTGACGGCAGCCGTGGTGCTGGCCCTTCTGCTCGTGGCACGGCGCTTCCGCCACACGCAGGCCGTCGGCGGCGTGGTGGGCATGGTGCGCAACGTGTGGGCCGGCATCGTCGGGCTCAAAGACGTGGCGCGGCCGTGGGAATACCTGCTGTGGAGCGTTCTGTTGTGGCTTTGCTACTACCTCAACAGCTACACGTGCTGCTTCTTCTTCGGCTTCACCGAGCACCTCGACGCCTGGGCCGGCCTCTCCATCTTCGTGATGGGCAGTCTCTCGCTCGTCCTGCCCGTGCAGGGCGGTCTTGGCCCGTGGCACTACGCCGTCGGCACGGCACTCTTGTGCTACGGCATCGGCAGCAATCTCACCGACCCGCAGGTACAGGCCTTCATCTGGACGTCGTGGTCACTCGAGCAGGGCTTCGTCCTCCTCCTCGGCCTCTACGCCATGGCCTACATCGGCAGCAGCAAGAGCCGGCGCATAAAGCCCAACCTTTAAGCCGCTTTCCTGAAAAAGAAAAGAATCCTTTCGGGCAAAGAGAGGTAATTCTTTTGAAAAGAGACAATATTCCTTTCGGGCAAAGAGAGGAAAACTTTCTTTGAGGAAAAAAATCTTTGAAAAGAGAAAATATTCCTTTCGGGCAAAGAGAGGATAAAATATCTTTGAGGAAAAAATCTTTGAAAAGAGACAATATTCTTTTCGGGCAAAGAGAGGATAAAATATCTTTGAGGAAAAAAAGAAAAAATTCTTTGAAAAAGAAAAACGCAACACGGTTATAACCCAAAACGTAAAACGTAACACGCAACACGCAAAACCCAACACGCATTATGAGGCAAGCATCAGCATTATGGCAGCAATTTGAGCGTATCTGTGCCATTCCGCACCCGTCCGGTCACCTGGACGGCATACGCGCGTACATATTAGAGTGTGTCAGGCAAGCCGGACGGCAGGCCGACGTAGACAGTGCCGGCAACGTCCGTGTGCCGTTGCCCGCCACCGAAGGGTGGCTGGAAAAGGCGCGCGACCAGGGGCGTGACACCAGTGCGGTGACGCTGCTCCAGGCGCACCTGGACATGGTGTTCCAGGCCGACGGCGACGGGCAGCACGATGCCACGACCGAACCCATACGCATGCTCAGGGAGGGCGACACGGTCACGGCACAGGGCACGAGCCTGGGCGCCGACAACGGCATCGGCGTGGCTGCCATGCTGGCCATACTGACCGACACCGGCCACGTAGAGCACGGCCCGCTCGAGCTGCTCTTCACCGTCGACGAAGAACTCGGCATGGGCGGCGTGCGCGGCATGAAATCCGACTGGCTGCAGTCGTCGCGCATGTTCAACCTCGACACCGAGCGCGAAGGCGTGCTCATGGTGGGCTGCGCCGGCGCCGTCGACATCACGGCCACCTACCGCTACAAGCTCGAACCCGGCATGCCCGAAGGCGACGTGGCCATACTGGTGCGGCTGCAAGGTCTGCTGGGCGGCCATTCCGGCATGGACATTCACCTGGGCCGCGGCAATGCCTGCAAGCTCATGGTGCGCCTGCTCAAGCACGCCGTGGTCAACTACGAAGCGCGCCTGGCCTACGTGCAGGCCGACGGTGTGCGCAACGCCATTCCGCGCGAAGCTTCCGCCCTCCTGACCGTACCCGCCGAGGTGGCCGACGACCTGCTGGACGAAGTGGCCTACTATGGCGACCTCTACCGCTACGAGTACCGCGGCATCGAGACCGGCATCACGCTCACGGCCACGCGCACCGACAGCCCCCGGTACATGCTTCCCGAAGAGGTGCAGGACGACATACTCAATTCGCTCGAGGCAGCGCCCGACGGCGTGTTCCGCATGATGCCCGACCTGCCGGGCGAGGTCGAGACGTCGAGCAACCTGGCTTCCGTCGAGATGTCGCATGCCGACGACTCGGGCACGTGCACCGTCACGGTCATGGTGCGCAGTCAGAACGAAGAGATGAAGCGCGCCCTCGTGTCGCGCCTGCAGAGTTGCTTCACGCTGGGCGGCGCCCGTGTCGGCTATTCGGCGGCCTATCCCGGCTGGGAACAGCCCATTGCCTCGCCGCTCGTTCAGGAGGTGTGCCGCGCCTACCGCACGCAGTTCGGCACCGACATGCAGATCAGTTCCGTGCACTGCGGTCTGGAGTGCGGCCTGCTGCACGACCTCTATCCCGACATGGAAATCGTGAGCTTCGGCCCGACCATCCGTCATCCGCACAGTCCGGCCGAATCGGTCAGCGTCGAGAGCGTCACGCGCTTCTGGCTTCTCCTTCTCGAACTCATATAGAGGTGTTGGGTGTTGGGTGTTAGGTTTTAGGTTTTGGGTTATCCAGACAAAACTCTAAATTCTAAACTCTAAGTTCTAAGTTCACTTCGTGCTCATTTTCTCGCCATGGCAAAGCTGAAGCAAGCTTCGCTTTGCTCATTTGGCTTACGAAAATGTACTAAATTCTAAGTTCACTTCGTGCTCATTTTCTCGCCATGGCAAAGCTGAAGCAAGCTTCGCTTTGCTCATTTG
>CAVGQN010000029.1:0-37016 GCA_963631395.1 bacterium | reverse complement strand
GCAAAGTTCGCTCTTTGCGAGATTCCTTGCAAGTCGGCAATTTTCGGATGGTTACCTTGTAGCCGACAGTCACCTGGAAAACACTGTTCTTTCCATTCTCTGTCTCCGAAACGTCAGTGAGGCCGATGTTGTAACGGAAGTCAAGGACAAGGCCGTCACTAAACTCATAAGAAAGGCCAACGGGGATGGAGAAATCGAACGTTTTGCAACCATCCTTCACATCCTCATCCTTGTGGTTGTCCAAACTGACTGCGAGACCCGTACCTGTAACATCGTTTTTGAGTTTGGAGGAAAGCAGGAAGCCTGGTTGTACACCAGCCTTGATGGCAAAGCCCTTGAAGAGATAGAGATTGGCCAAAATAGGCACGTTCAAATAGCCAAGTGCCAGCTTGGTATTGTCCTCCAGTTTGGTATCAGTTCCTTCGACTTCTAGACTGGAACCTCTTTCCCAGCCCTGCATGGAATAGAGCAGTCCGGCAGAAACGGCGAACCTGTTAGCCACTTGATAATCGGCTTCTGCACCTACCACAAAACCGAGTCTGTAGTGACAGGAAGCCTCCAAGTCTCCCAAAAGATTTGACTTATACACTTGATCAAATTCATTGCCCGTGAGATTGGAGAAATTGATTCCCACTTTCGGTGTAACGCTGAAAGTTCCGACAGGAGACTGTGCAAATGCGCTCATTGTAGCAGCAATTGCAACGAAGAATAACACATTTTTTTTCATTTTTGATTAAAATAAGAACTGTAATATTTGTTGAATGTTTTGAGTCTGTTTGAATAGGATGCGCCAAGGATTTTCGCCGCAGGAATGCTTGCTATCCGTTGGCAAGGCCCTCCAGGAGAGAAGCGAGCTCGCCGCTGCCCTCAATAAGGACGGCACGTGCCTTCGACCCCTGGTAAGGGCCTACGATACCGGCTGCCTCCATTTGGTCCATGATACGTCCGGCACGGGTGTAGCCAATACCGAACTTACGCTGAATCATGGAGGTACTACCCTGACCGGTAGCCACGACCAGTTCTGCGCACTCGCTGAACAACGGGTCAAGTTGGTGCAAGTCGACGACACTGCCAGCGGCCTCGGATTCATCGCCTGCAGCATTCGGGTCCGGCTTGGGTTCTGGCAGGATATGCGCGGTCGGATAGCCCTGCTGGGCTGCGATGTGGTTGTTGATGGCAACTACCTCTGGGGTATCGACAAAGGCACACTGCACACGTTCGAACTTGTCGCCCAAACTGATAAAGAGGTCACCGCGGCCTATCAGGTTCTGTGCTCCACTCTGGTCGAGGATGATGTTGGAGTCGACCTGCGAGGAAACGCGGAAGGCCATACGTGCCGGGAAGTTGGCCTTGATGATACCAGTCACGATCTTGGCCGAAGGACGCTGTGTGGCGATAATCATGTGGATGCCTACAGCGCGTGCCTTCTGGGCAATACGTGCGATGGGGAGTTCGACCTCCTTGCCTGCTGTCATGATGAGGTCGCCGTATTCGTCGACGACACAGACAATGTAAGGCAAGTAGTGATGGCAGACACCGGCCTTTGACCCGAACGGCGCCTCGATGTGCTTGCGCGGATTCAGACGGTGGTGCACGAACTTGTCATTGTATTCCTCCAACTTACGGCAACCGGCTTCCTTGAGCAGGGCATAGCGGTCTTCCATCTCGGCGCACAACGACTTGAGCGTGGCGACGACCTTGGTAACATCGGTGATGATGGGGTCCTCGACATCAGGCAACTTGGCCAGATAGTGCCGCTCGATATTGGCATAGACAGAGAACTCTACCATCTTGGGGTCGACGAGCACGATCTTGAGCTGCGACGGGTGCTTCTTGTAGAGCAGAGACGTGAGGATTGCATTGAGTCCCACCGACTTGCCCTGGCCCGTGGCACCTGCCACCAGCATGTGCGGGGCTTTGGCCAAATCGAAGACAAAGACCTCGTTGGTAATGGTCTTGCCCAAAGCAACAGGCAGTGCAGCATGACTCTCCTGGAAGGCTCTGCTCATGATGCACTCGCGCATCGAGACGGTCTGCGGATCCTTGTTGGGCACCTCGATGCCGATAGCCGTCTTGCCCGGTATCGGGGCGATGATACGGATGCCGCTCCGCGAGGCGATGCTCATGGCTATCTCGTCCGACAGGTTGCGCACCTTGCTGATACGCTGTCCGTTCTCGAGTACTATCTCAAAGAGCGTGATGGTAGGACCAACAGTGGCTGAGATACTTTTGATTTCGACGCCATAGTTGGACAAAGTCTCGCGTATCCGTTCCTTGTTTGCATTCTGTTCCTCCATATCGACAGGTACGGTAGGATCGTAAGCCTTAAGGAGTTCGGGCGACGGAAAACGGTAATACTCCAAGTCCTTGGTCGGATCGTAGTCCTCTTGCGGCACCTCCAATGGTTTGTCGAGTGTTTCTGTCATTCCTGCCGTGACCGTAAAAGTAGGGTCTCCGCTATCCAACGGGTCAACATTGTCGAAGATATCGCCTTCGGCACCTGACTCACCTCCATTAGGTTGAACGGCATCAGACGGTTGCGGCTCTCCAGTCTCTGCCGTATTTTCATCGCCCAATGGATTAACCTCGCCCTTGAGCAGTTCACGTTCTTCCTGCGACATCTCTTCATCCTCACCCTCAGCGGCAAGACCAGGCGTAAGGGAATCATCAGGGACACTATGTCCGAAAGATTCCTGACCAACCATATCCTGACCAATAACGTCGCCGTCATCCGACTCTTGGCCGTCGGCGTCTTCCGACCGTGTTTCGACGTTTGTTTCACCTTCAGTCCGGGTTTGTTCGGCTTCGCGACGGACACGGATGGCAGCTATGCGACGGGCACGCCAACGGGCAAAAAAGCCCGCTGCATACTGAGTGCGGCCTATCGTCTTGCGGCTATAGAAGACACTCAGCACCAAGAAGGTGACAATCAGGAAAAGCAACAGACCTGGCACACCTATCAGACGCTCAAGCGCCTGCTCCATGTAGTAACCATGATAACCTCCGAGGTAAATATAAGTGGTCTGATATCCGTCGAGAATGTAAAGGCCAAAGAAGCCAAAGGCCAATGACAGCCAAAGGCTCCATACGGCGCAAAAGATGAAAGAGGTGACAAGCGGACGCAAGGGCAGACTGCGAAACAGCCTGTAGCCAAGGCGAAGGAAAAAGTAAACGTACAAGAACGAAGCCACGCCGAGCCAGCGATTGATGCAATACTCGGAAATGACAGCACCGAATGTACCCACCCAGTTGTTGGCTCCTTTACCATAGATGATACCGTTCTGGATGGCCGAACTGTCGGCCTTTCCGGCATTGGACAAGAAACTGGTAAACGCCAGTGCCATCAAAGCACCCAGGAAGAGGAATATCAATCCCATGATGAACCGCGTACGTTCGTCGTGGAAGACAGACACTATCCATAGCGAGTGCCGATTTTTGTCTTTGCTCTTGTCTTTATTCTTATCTTTGCTCATTATTGTATTCTTTACACATTATCTTATATAAGGGTCCATTGACCTATCGTGACTTATCTCCTCCAGAACATGGGAGTGAAAAGCAGGACTACGGTAAAAATCTCCAGTCTCCCAATCAGCATACAGAGGCACAAGTACCACTTGCCTATATCGGGGATGCCTGCCCACGTAAACGCAGGACCTGTGCTACCCAATGCCGGTCCCGTATTGCCGAAAGCGGAGATGGATGTTCCGATGGCAGTATCGAACGACAACCCGATGAGCTGCAAGAAGAAGATACTGACGACCAGCAGCATAACGTATGTCAGCACGAGGGCCATCACCTGGTAGACGACCTCCGACATCACGGTACGTCCGTTGAGACGGACCGAGGTATAGGACCGGGGTTCGAGTTGCTGGATAAACTCATTGCGTGCGTTCTTGAACATCAAGACGAAACGGACTACCTTCAGTCCGCCGGATGTACTCGAAGCGCACCCTCCCATAACCATCAGCAGAAGTGTCGGTATCCAGAATACAGAACCCCATGCCTGATAGTCGAATGACTCGGCCTGGAATCCGGTGCTCGACACCATGGACGTGGCGTGAAAGAGCATCGTGCGGAGCGTAACTGCGAACGATCCGTCGGCCAAAGCCACAGTCTCGCCTGCACCATCAGTCATGAAGTAACCGTCACGGGTCAAGTACTCCAGGAGCATGAACAGTGCCGTTGCCCCTACGATGACAAAGCAATAGGCCCTAAACTCCTCGTCCTTCCAGAAATGCTTCCACTTGCCGACAACGGCCAAATAGAAAAGACCGTAGTTGATGCCCGTGATGAACATAAAGATGATACAGACGTACTCGATAAGCGGTGAGTGGAAGTAACCGATGCTGGCCTGATGGGTACTGAATCCTCCCGACGCCAAGGTAGACAGGGCATGACAAACGGCATCGAAACCTCCCATACCGCAAAACCAATAGCACAAGGCACAAAGGGCGGTAAAGAAAATATAGATACCCCACAAGCGACGGGCAGTGGCTGCAATAGTGGGACGGAGTTTGTCGACCCCGAGGCCCGAGGTCTCGGCCCCATACATCTGCGTGCCGCCGATGCCCAACATAGGCAACAGGCTCATCGAGAACACGATGATGCCGAGTCCGCCCAACCACTGGGTGACACACCGCCAAAAGAGAATGCCATGTGGCAGGGAGTCGATATCGGTCAAGGTCGTACAACCCGTAGTCGTAAATCCTGCCATAGTCTCCATAAAGGCATCGGTAATACTACCGAAAGTGCCGTTCACGAGATAGGGTATCATACCCAACAAAGAAAACAGGACCCAAGCCATGGCCACGACCAGGAAGCCCTCGCGCACACTCAGGCTACGGCGATGATGACGCGACGACATAACGGACATCACACCGAGCGCCAAAGTCACAAGGGTGGCAACAAGAAATCCCTGCCAGTCGTCTTCGCCACAACGGAACCGATAGTACACAGCAACTCCTGTAGCCATTGCCAAAACCAATGACAGCAGAATCAGCAAGTGCCCGTATATGTACCGTATGGTTGTCCAGTTGATTTTCATTGACTTGATGTACCCTTATGTTGTTTCCAGTCCTTTGTGCGTTTATCCTGTCTACTGCAATCGGAGGCTACTTGAGGAAGAGCTTCTCGACACGGCCTATCATCTCGTTCATGCAGACGACCACCACATGGTCGCCGGCCTGTATCTGCGTGTCGCCGTTGACAGTCTCGCCCTTGCCGTCACGTATCATACCGCCCAGGGTGATACCACGCGGCAAGTTGAGTTCCCTAACGGTCTTGAGCGTAATCTTCGAACCGGGTTGTGCCACCAGGTCGGCCACCTCGGCATCGACCAAACTGAAGCATTTGGCCGAAGTCTTGTCGGCATCGAGGAGCAACTGATAGATGCTGGAAGCCGTGAGAATCTTCTTGTTGACCGTCGAACCGATATCGAGATTGGCGGCCAAAGCGATGTAGTCGACATCCTCGACTTCAGCCACGGTCTTGCCGACGCCCAGTTTCTTGGCCGTCAGACAAGCCAAGACATTGGTACCCGAATTGTCGCCAAGTGCCACGAAGGCGTCCGACCGGGTCAGTCCAATCTCGTTGAGGAACTCGATATCGGACGAGTCGCCATGCAGCACCTTGCAGTGCGGCAGTCTCGTCATCAGATCCTCGGCCACATGCCTATCCTGCTCTATAAACATAATGTCGTAACGGTCTGCAAGACAATAGGCGGCTTGGATGCCCAAACGGCTGCCACCCATGAGAACGACACGCTTGAGCGCACGGTCTTTCTTGCCGCAGACGAGACGCACAGACTCAGTTTTGTCGGGAGCCACCACGAAATAGATGATGTCGTTGGCCAAAATCTCGTCTTTACCTTGCGGAATGATGACCTCATCGCTCCGCTTGATGGCGGCAATATGATACTGCGGGTGCTGCTGGCCGATGTCCATCAACTTCTGGCCGACGATGGGTGCGCCCTCCCCGACCTTGACCGTAAGCAGCAGGAGCTGGCCGTCGCACAACTCGAACGACATCCGCGCCCAAGGCCGGCAGATGGCCTGCGCCACGGCCTGGCCACCGAGGAGTTCGGGATAGACCAGGCGATTGACGCCAATCTTGCGATAGAAACCGGCATTCTCGGGTTTCTGCATCTCGTAGCTGTCGATACGCGCCATGGTACGCCGGGCTCCGAGGTTGGAGGCCAGGATACACGCATGAATATTGACCGATTCGTTGGGCGTAACCGCAATGAACAAGTCTGCACGCTGCACCTCGGCTTCCTTGAGCGACCGTATGGAGGTCGGCGCACCGACCACGGTCATCAGGTTGAGGAAAGCGAGCTGGTTAACACGGGCAGAATCGCTGTCCATCAGTGTGACGTCCATATTCTCGCGACTCAGCAACCGTGCCAAGTGCGTACCGACCTCCTGTGCGCCTACTATTACTATCTTCATGGCTTTCTCTCTTTACGGATGACGGAAGCTATCGACTCGGCATCGATGCCGCATAGCTGATACAACTCCCGGCAGGTGCCCTGCTCTATAAACTCGTCGGGTATGCCCAAACGGACAATCTCGCCGGTGTAGGACTGTCGGTTGGCTTCCTCAAGGACGGCGCTACCGAAACCTCCATCGCGGACGCCGTCCTCGACAGTGATGACTCTCCGATACTTGGCGAAAACCGTTGACAGCAACTCGGTATCCAAAGGCTTGCAGAAGACCATATCGTAGTGGGCGACATCCTCGCACGACAACTCGATAGCCCGTGCTGCCTCGTTGCCTATCGGTCCGAACGACAAGAGCGCCGTATCGCCATTGCCTTCACGCAGGCAATATCCCTTGCCAACGGGAACAGGTTCCAACGGACATTTCCAATCGACCAGCGCGCCACGACCACGCGGATAGCGCAGCATGATGGGCGAGTCGACGACCTCGGCTGCCGTGTACATCAGCCGACGCAACCAGTGCTCATTGAGGGGCGAAGCCACAATCATATTGGGGACAACGCGGAAGAAAGCGATGTCAAACACGCCATGGTGTGTCGGTCCGTCGGCGCCGACCAGTCCGGCCCTATCGAGACAGAAGACGACATGCAGATTCATGAGCGCAACATCGTGTATCATCTCGTCGATGGCACGCTGCATAAAGGAACTGTAGATGGCACAGAACGGCACTTTGCCCTCTTTGGCCAATCCGCCGCTGAATGTCACTGCATGCTCTTCGGCAATGCCGACATCGAAGGACCTGGCAGGATAACGCTCCATCATGAGGTTCATGGAACTGCCCGACGGCATGGCGGGAGTCACGCCGATGATGCGCTTGTCGATACCGGCCAGTTCGACGAGGGTTTGTCCGAAAACCTGCTGGAACTTGGGCGGCTGCGGGCCGTCAGCCTCTTCCTTGATAAGCTCGCCCGTCTCCGGATTAAAGCGTCCCGGAGCGTGCCAGAGGCTCGATGTCTCGTCGTCGATAGACTCCCGTTCGGCAGGAGCGAAACCCTTGCCCTTGATGGTGCAGACGTGAAGCAGTTTCGGGCCCTTCATATCCTTGATCTTCTGCAGCACATGCACCATCTTGATGACATCGTGTCCGTCGATAGGGCCGAAATAACGCACATCAAGGCCCTCAAAGATGTTCTGCCGGTGACTGAACAAAGCCTTGACCGCATTGGTAAAACGTATCAACGAGCGTCGAAGGCCGTCGGACATAAGCCGATGCCGGCGCAAGGTGTTGTAGGCACGATATCGGAGCTGGTTGTATCTCGCCGATGTGGTAATCTTGGTCAAATAGTGGTAGAGCGCCCCGACATTCTTGTCGATGGCCATCTTGTTGTCGTTGAGGACAATCAGGAGGTCGTTGGGCTGTGAGGAGGCATTGTTCAGACCCTCGAAAGCCAAACCGCCGGCTATGGAAGCATCACCGATGACAGCCACAACCTTGCGATTATTGCCCGACAGATTGTCTGCCACGGCCATACCCAAGGCCGCCGACACGCTGTTGGAAGCATGACCTGCCGAGAAGGTGTCGTACTCGCTCTCGGCCGGGAACGGGAATCCGCGCAAACCGCCCTTCTGCCGCAACGTATCGAAACGCTCTCTACGTCCGGTGAGTATCTTGTGGGCATAGGCTTGATGGCCGACATCCCACACCAGACGGTCTTCGGGTGTATTGTACACGTAGTGCAAGGCAACAGCTATCTCAACGGCGCCCAAACTCGAAGCAAAATGCCCGGGGTGGACAGAGACCTGCTCGATGATGAACTGCCTGACAGCAGCACATACATCGGGTAGCTTCCCGACCGGTAATTGCCGAAGGTCGGAAGGATAGTTGACTTGCTGTAGTATATCTTTCAGTTTTTGTTCCATAGATTTATGCTTACGGTTGCTCCGGATGACGATGCCGTGCGCATCGCCCCCAGGCTTTCAGAGGGCCGTCAGGTCCATATCCCGCAAAACGAGAATAGACTCCGGTCCCATGTTGAAGAGAAGGTCCACAATGCTCATATCAGACTGGAACGGCTGCCTGCCGCCGATGCCAGCTATCTGATAGTAGGGCCGGACCGTCTGACGTACCGTCGGATCAGACACGCGGTCCAGACGTTGGCCCATCCAATGGTCAGAGTAGCTCACTCGGGGTGTGAAGCCAATCAACGAGCAAAGGGTCTGGCGCAGTGCTTCGTTAAGGCCAAAGAGCGTCCCGTCGTGGCCTCCCTGCATCACAGCCTTGATATCGTCGATATAGTAATCGAAGAACGGCGAATTTCCATAGTAGGTGGCCAACGAATAGAGGTGCCGGTGCATCCAGTTGTCGTGGTCGCTGAGCCGCACCTCGCGGATGGGCGTATGGGGGCGGTTACCTTTCTGCACATTGACGCTAAGCGTCTGCGGTCCCTGGTCAGTAGTAATCAGGCAACGGTTGCGCAAGGTCTGCTTCTCGTAGTACTCACAGGCTTCAATCACTACCTCGTCAGCCTGAAACAGGGTGGCGTAGTAGGAAACTGGACCCAAATATGTGGTAGGAAGCACTGTCATACGACTCTTTATTTTGCTATGCCGATGCCGGACTGTTGGTTACACTGATGTCATTGTCTGGGGTCAAAGGCCCTTTACACTCTTGAGCAGACGGTCCCATCGCCACTCGCCGGTCTCCTGATTGATGGAAATCCAAACAAACAGCGGTGTACCCACGATGTGGTCTTCAGGCACGAATCCCCAAAAGCGGCTGTCGAGCGAATTGTCGCGGTTGTCACCCATCATCCAGTAATAATCCATCTGGAAGGTATAGGTATCGGCCGGCACGCCGTTGAGCAGATAGTGCCCGTCAGCATCACGGGTGAGGGTATTGCCTTCGTAGGTCCGGATGCAACGGCCGTAGAGAGCTTCGTTCTCAGCATTGAACTCGATGGTCTCACCCTTCTTGGGTATCCATAGCGGACCGAACTCGTTGGACTTCCAGCGGAACAACGGACTGTTGGGGAAGATGCCGCTATAGCCTTCCATCTCGACGGGCTCAACAATTACCCAGGCGACATCCTTGTTCTGTGCCACCGTCTGGGCCTTTTCGTTGGTCAAATTGACCAGATACAGATGGTTGAATTGTCCGCTCACGCTGTCCGGTTCGATACCCATGACGGCAGCCACATAGGCCAGTTCGTTGTTCGTTATCTCATGCACATCGCGATTGAGGGTTTTGCCGTTACCCTGTGTGTAGACATCCAGACTCTTCCAGAAGGATTTGGGGATGATAGTCTTCGGGCTATTGGTATAGACAAAGTGCATCTGCTGCATCTCTTTGGGGTTGGCGATAGCCTCACCGTTGATGTAGACCTGCCGGTTGATAATCTGCAGTGTCTCGCCGGGCAATCCGATACAGCGCTTCACGTAGTTCTCCCTTCTGTCGACAGGACGGCGCATGACGGGACCTACCGTCTTGCGGAACTCCTCGTCCGACAGGCCGCGGTTGCCCATCAGCTCGGCTTTGACCTGATAGTAATCCGCTTCGGGCGAATTGACGATAACACTGTCGCCGTTCGGATAGTTGAAGACCACGATGTCGTTGCGCTTCACTTCGGTCAGTCCGGGCATGCGCCGGTAGGCGACCTGCGGGTGCTCGATATAACTCTTGCCGAAATCCGTTCCGAAGAGCGATATCGTATGCTGGAAGAAAGGCAGCGAAAGCGGCGTCATCGGCACTCGGGGCCCGTAATGATACTTGCTGACGACAAGATAGTCGCCTGCCATCATCGTCTTCTCGAGCGAGGTGGTGGGAATCTGGAAGTTCTGGACGAAGAAGTTCTGGAGTATCCAAACGGCTACTATCGCGAACACGATGGCATCGACCCACGACATGACCTCGCGAAGGAAGCGGTTTTTGATGCTGCGCCACCATCCCCAGGGGATGTAGTGCATCCAAAAGGCATCGACCACGAAGGGCAGCGTCACGAGAGGCCACCCCGACGACATCCAAATGGCAAAGAGTATCACAAAGACCACGAGGAGGGCGCACTTGATAATGTCGCCTAAGGTCATCTTACGGCTAAAGCCGCGCTTGATCTCGTTGTTACCGGACATAGGGACTAGCAGTTAAAATTTCAACATGTCGGTCATGGTGTACACACCCTTGCGATTCTCTTCCTTCAGCCACTCGGCAGCCACCACGGCACCCAGGGCAAAGCCGCGTCTGGACTTGGCCGAATGAGACATCGTAATCGTATCGACCTCACTGTCGTAGATGACGGTGTGAATGCCAGGCACCTCGCCGCGTCGGAACGCCGTGACTTCGAGTTCGTCGTCCTCATGGCTCAAGAACGCCGTGCCCTGCTCAGCATTGCGGGCCACGTCGACGCTCATGTCTTCATGCTGCCAGATGCAAGCCGTCTCTTTCCAGCCTTTCTTGCGCGACAGATTGTCGGTGATGGCTTCGGCAATGGTGATGGCCGTACCGGAGGGCGAGTCGAGTTTGTGCACATGGTGCGTCTCCTGCAGCGCCACATCGTACTGGGGATAGCGGTCCATGATACGAGCCACATACTTCTGCATCGCCACAAAGACATTGACGCCGATAGAGAAGTTGGAGGCCCAAAACAGACTTCCTCCCGTCTTGTCCACGTCGGCTGTCACCTGCGGCAAGCTGGCGTACCAGCCCGTGCTGCCCACCACGACAGGCACACCTGCGGCCAGACACTTGGCGATGTTGCCCAAGGCCGTGTGAGGGGTCGTAAACTCTATGGCTACATCAGCCGAACGGAAGGCTTCGCTCCCGAAGTCCTGCTGGTTGTCCACGTCGATGGTACAGACGATGTCGTGACCACGGCTTATGGCTATCTCTTCGATGATATGGCCCATCTTGCCATACCCGATAAGGGCTATCTTCATATTGTAGTATGTGTTATATCTGCGATTATAATATTTCGCAAAGATACATTTTTTTTTCGAAAAGGAACAACGAAAGCCTAAAAAACAACTAATTTTGGAATGTTTTTGGAATTTTGGCTTCTCATGTCCCGCGATTTCCGTATATTTGCGTTGTTTTTCTTGACACCGAAGCACGTTCAAGAACAACTTTTAGACCTTTGCCGCACATGGAAGAACTGATGTATTACGTTTGGCAACAACGCCTCTTTTCGACGATTGTCACCCTCGACAACACACCCATCGAGATTATCCATCCCGGACTCCGCAATCTCGATGCGGGACCTGACTTCTTCAACGCCAAGGTTGCCATAGACGGCATCGTCTGGGCAGGCAATGTGGAGATGCACGTCAAGGCCAGCGACTGGTTCAAGCACAACCACCAGAAGGACCGTGCCTACGACAATGTCGTTCTCCACGTGGTTCTCGAAGCCGATGCCATCGTGGAACGCGGTTCGGGCGAACCCATACGGACCGTGGTCATGCGCATTCCGCCGGAAGTGATGAAGAAATACCACGAACTCTACTGCACGCAGCCTTTCTCGTTCTCGGCTATCCGATGCGCGACTTCCATGCCCCAGATTCCCTCTGTCATCATCACCGACTGGACCAATGCTCTGGTCGTACAGCGCATGTTGGCCAAAGCGAAACGTGTGCAGGACCTGACCGAAGGCGGTGGCGAGTCATGGCAAGAGGCTTTCTACGTGATGCTGTGCCGAAGTCTCGGCACTGGCATCAACAGCGACGCCTGCGAGCGACTGGCCCGCGCGCTGCCGTATCGCTTCATCCAGAAGCACCTCGACAGCCCGCTACAGACCAAGGCGCTGATACTGGGCCAGGCGGGACTTCTCACACCCGATGACGCCGACATGCTCAGGGAGTATGAGTTCTTGCGCGCCAAGTTCGCTTTGACTCCACTTCCGCCCGGAGTCTGGAAGATGGCCAAACTGCGGCCTTATGCTTTCCCGCGACACAGGCTGGAGTGTTTGGCTACGATACTCCTCTCCCACCCGAACCTCTTCAGCGAAATCCGCGAGGCGGATTCTCTTGCCAGTCTGGAGAAGATTCTTTACCTTCCCCAACATCTGGGCAAGCAGACGGTTCATTCGATTATCATCAACGCCATCGTCCCCGTCCTGATGGCCTACGGACAGTGGGAGGCAGACAACGAACTCTGCGAGAAGACACTCGAGATGCTCGAGTCCATCCCGGCAGAATCCAACCGGTATATGGACTACTGGATACAAGCCGGACTGCCCATACGCAATGCCTTCGACTCGCAAGCCCTGCTGCATCTCTACCGGGAGTATTGCGAACCGCACAAGTGCATCAACTGCCGGCTGGGTTGCTGGATTATCAAAAACCGGAACACCCCGTCAACCTGATTTGCAGACGGCATTTAAGACGAAGATGGCGGCAAGCCTCTTGATTGGCCTGCCGCCTCTGTTTCATGTTGTATGTCTCTATATGTAACTGTCCGTCACTACTATATCGTTGTCCGTCACCTTATTTCTTCCGCGATGGTCTCAGACGCTCTGCCGACTCAAGCAGGAGAATGTCGTAGGTCACGCCCCTCCACGCCATAATGCAGCAGAAGACACTGAGCGCCGGCATGGCGAAGAGCACGAACGAAGCGTCCATCGTCACCTCCGCGGGAAGTCCGGCGCATTCGAGAGCACCGGCCGCCAACGGCTTGATGGCCGGAACTTCGACCAAAAAGAAATAAGCGTAGTACAACACGTCGAGCACTGCCGTATAGATGAGGATGCGTTGCTGTAGTTTCGGCTTCTTAAATAGAAACGAACAGACCAACGGCAAGGCCAACATGACCAGGAGAAGGAGGAAGTTGGCGTACCGCATCTCGTCGAGGTCAACACCTTCGGTCACACAAGTGACGCCCAAAGCTGACACGTCGAAGAACGCTTCCTCCGACCCAATCGTCCCCAGCGGGAAGAGCAGCATCATCAGAATGGCGACGGTGCCGGCTATCATATAAACCGACTGAATGCGCTGAAACATAGTGTCAGAAGCTCATCTGCGAAGGCACATCCTGCTGGTCGTCTTTCGGAGAATTGAGACGCCAGTACACATTGCCGTCCTTGTACTCCTGCGTAGCAATCAACGTCGGCTTAGGCAACTTCTCATAGTAGCGGCTAATCTCGATCTGCTCGCGGTTTTCGGTCACCTCGTCGAGGTTGTCGTTGGAGGTAGCAAACTCCTGGAGCTTCTTGTCCAGGTCGTGCTTCATCTCGCTGGCAATCTGATTGGCACGGCGGGCGATAATCTCTACCGTCTCGTAAATGTTGCCAGTGTCCTCGCAAAGGGCAATCACATCCTGTGTGGTGGTGTTGCCCGACGCATTTGTCTTCTTATAGTCCATAGTTATGAGTTTTATTTTCCTAGTTAGAAAAAATTATTATCCCAGTTAGATTTTTTTATTTTTCCAGTTAGGCAACATTTTTCTCCGGTTAGGGAGGAAAAAGGCCTGCTTAATCGCCGTATTCAGTCATCTTTTTACTGATTCGCTCGTACATCTTCTGCACCTCCTTGGCGTAGGTCGTCTCCGGGTACTCGTTGGTAAAGGTAAAGTACTCGTCGTAGGCCTGACGGAAGCGCTCCTCGGCTTTCTCCTCGACACTGTTGATGGCGGCTTCGTACCTTGCACGGAAGATGACGTAGGCCAAATCCTCGCGGTATTTGGAGAAGGGGTACTCGTTTTGGGCATTGCGTGCCGTGATGACGGCCGACTCGTAGTTATTGCCCATATACGTACCCAAGTTGAGATAGAGCTTTGCACTCAAGTACTCCTTGTAGCAGAGCCTGTCGCTCAGTTCGATGCGCATCGCCGTAGCGCTGTCGGCCAAAGCCGTTCGGGGATACAGGTCGATGAAGTCGTCGAGTTCCTTGATGGCCTTACGGGTGACGGTCTGGTCCAGACGGGCATCCGGAGAGTCGACATAGTCGCCGTAAGCCAGGTTGAAGCGACACTCCTGCACCTTCTCGCCACGCGGATAGCTGCTGATGTAACGCTGAAAGTACTCGCTCGACGAGACGTAGTCATTCAGGTTGAAGTAGCTCATGGCCAAAGTGTACAAAGCCTCTTCTGCCTTCTCCGTTCCGCGGTAGATGGGTACGACATCCGTCAGAAGAGTGGCCGCTTTGTTGTATTTACCTTGCTCATAGTACATCTTGGCATACTCGTACTTTTCGTCCACATCGGTGCTCTTCAGGATTTTGTTGTATTCGCTACATCCCGAAGCCAAAGGGGTCAAAAGCAACAGACCAAGCAGTATTTTCTTCAATTGCATTCCCGTTGATATTACTGGCAAATTGGCAGACTCCACCAATTTAGCGGGGCAAATATAGAAAAGTTTGTCGACAACACCAAATTTTCTTAATATTTGTTATGACATCCGGCCGTAATTTTGTCTTTTTTAATAGCCTGGGTGACAATCGACAAGTCATCAAAGCAGGCCCTGCTGTTCCTCGGGTTCGAGTTGGGCGACCGTAACCTCCTTGCTGATTTTGCCAATCAGACCACAGAGCACCTTACCCGGGCCGCACTCCGTAAAGGTGTCGGCGCCATCGGCTATCATGTTCTGCACGGATTTTGTCCAACGCACGGGGCTGGTGAGCTGGGCAACGAGGTTGGCTTTGATCTCGGCGGCATCGGTGTGGGCCTTGGCATCCACATTCTGATAGATGGGGCACTTGGGCGCAGCAAAAGAAGTGGCCTGGATGGCCTCGGCCAGTTCGGCGCGGGCCGGTTCCATAAGCGGGCTATGGAAAGCGCCACCCACCTTGAGCAACATGGCGCGCTTGGCTCCTGCCTCAAGCATCTTGGCATTGGCGGCCTCGACAGCAGCCAGTTGACCGGAGATGATGATTTGTCCGGGGCAGTTGTAGTTGGCAGCCACTACCGTACCTTCGGTCTCTGCGCAGAGGCGCTCTACTTCTTCGTCGGCCAAACGGATGACAGCCGACATGGTTCCGGGGTTCTGTTCACAGGCTTTCTGCATAGCGTTGGCACGCTTGCTGACCAGACGGAGTCCGTCTTCGAAAGAGAGGACGCCGCACAAAACGAGAGCCGAGTATTCGCCCAGCGAATGGCCAGCAACCATATCGGGCTTGATATCCTTGACAATGGCCGGGATAACCGAGCAGAGGAATACGGCAGGCTGCGTCACGTCGGTGCGACGGAGATCCTCGTCCGTGCCCTCGAACATGAGGTCGGTGATGCGGAAGCCCAGGATCTCGTTAGCCTTCTCAAAGAGCGCCTTGGCCTGGTCGTTGCTTTCGTAGAGCTTTTTGCCCATACCTACAAACTGGGAACCTTGTCCCGGAAAAACGAATGCCTTCATATTTTGGAAGATAAAAATTCTTTTAATTTTGGCCTGCACGGCCTCTCGATGCCGTCAGACAGCCACAAAGGTAGTTACTTTTTGTCAAAAGCCGGCCAAAAGGGAATCATGTTTTCGTGCAAACCTCCTCTTTTGGAGCTTCGCGGTCGGCAATTTGCATCTATAGGTGGCAAAAAAACGGACAATCACATACTATAAATTAAAATGTCAATAGTTTTGTTTGGACTTTAAAAAGAAAAAAGTAACTTTGCAGCGTTAATACCCCTATACTATGACCAAATCAGGACTTGACCCAAAGAGATTTGAAGCCACTGTCGAAGGCAAGAAGACTGCCTTGTATGTGCTGGAGAACAGCAACGGCATGGAAGTGTGCATCTGCAACTACGGAGGCACCATCGTATCGGTGATGGCTCCCGACCGCAACGGCAAACTGGCCGACGTCGTACTCGGTTACGACAGCATCGAGGCAATGCTTCATGCTCCCGAACCGACCTTCGGCACCGCTATCGGCCGCTACGGCAACCGCATCGCCAATGCCAAGTTCTCTTTGGGAGGCAAGGAATACGAGGTCAACATGAGCCAGAAGCCCAACTGCCTGCACGGCGGATTCAAGGGTTTCCACTTCAAGGTATGGGATGTGCTCGAAGCAAACAAGCAGAGCATCCGCATCAGCTACCTGAGCGTGGACGGCGAGGAAGGCTTCCCCGGCAATCTCAAGAGCGAGATTACCTATACGCTGACTGACGACAATGCCGTACGGATTGACTACAGCGCAACGACCGACAAGCTGACGCTCTGCAACCTCACCAACCACAGCTACTTCAACCTGGCCGGAGTACAAGACGTGACGCCTTTGGTCAACGACCACGTGATGACGCTCTATGCTGACCGTTTCGTCCCCATCAACGAGGTTTGCATCCCGCTGGGTGACCGTGCCGATGTGGCCGGTACGCCTTTCGACTTCCGCACGCCCCACACCCTCGGCGAGCGCATCGATGCCGATGACGTGCAAATCAAGAACGGTGCGGGCTACGACCACTGCTTCTGCGTAAATCAGGACACCCCCGACCTGCTCGGCGTGAAGGGTTTGAAGAAGGCAGCCTATGTAGAGGAGCCCGGTAGCGGACGCACGATGACCGCCTACACTACCGAACCCGGCATCCAGCTCTATACGGCCAACTGGCTGAGCGGTTTCGCCGGCATCGGCGGATGCAAGTTCCCCGCCCGTTCGGCATTCTGCCTTGAGGCTCAGCACCATCCCGATTCGCCCAACCAGCCCAAGTTCGAGCAGGCCACACTTGCTCCGGGCAAGACCTACCGCCAGGTTACGGTGTACGCTTTCGGCGTCAAGTAAACGGTATTTATCGACAAGACAAATAATCAAGTACAAACAATAAAATTCTAAAACATTATGGCAAAGTCTGAAAAGAAGCGTCGGAAAGTCCTCGGCTTCCACACCGCATTCAACAAACCAACCAAGACACAGGTGGCCAATGCATCTGCAGTAGCCGCTTATCTGGACAAAAAGGATTGATTCCTTTTGGCCAAACTCAACTTCGGGCACAGACCTGAGGTTGAGTTTGTTTTTACAAAAGCGTTTATCACTTTTATAAATAACAAATATAAAACTTCATATAGATTTCCTAATTTGTGCAGATTTCCCGACAGGGAGTTTGGACATTTGAGATAAATCTTTATCATAAAACATTTTTTAAACCTAATTAGCCATGGATATCGAATTTGTCCGCTCGCGTTTCGCGAAGCATTTCAATGGTGAGAAGGGCTTTGTCTATGCAAGCCCGGGTCGTATTAACCTGATTGGTGAACACACTGACTACAACGGAGGTTTCGTTTTCCCCGGTGCAGTGCAGCAGGGCATGATGGCCGAGATTAAGCCAAACCATACCCGAACCATACGCGCCTACAGTATCGACCTCAAGGATTACGATGAGTTTAGCATCGATAGTGACGAGGGTCCACGTGCCAGCCACTTCCGCTACGTTTTCGGCGTAGCCAAGGAGATGATGAAGCGTGGCGTGCCCGTCGAGGGTTTTGACACAGCCTTTGCCGGCGATGTACCTCTGGGTGCCGGCATGTCTTCATCTGCCGCCCTCGAGAGCTGCTTCGCCTTTGCTATCAACGACCTCTTTGGAGGCAACAAGGTGAGCAAATGGGAACTGGCCAAGGCAGGTCAGGCTACCGAGCACAACTATATAGGTGTCAACTGCGGCATCATGGACCAGTTTGCCAGCGTCTTCGGCAAAGAGGGTAACTTGATGCGCCTCGACTGCCGCAGCGGTGAGTTCGAGTATTTCCCATGGGACCCGAAGGGCTACCGTCTGGTGCTCGTCAACAGCTGCGTAAAGCACGAACTGGTAGGTTCGCCTTACAACGACCGCCGCAAGAGCTGCGAAAATGTAGTGGCCGCCATCAACAAGAAGTTCGGCATCAACGCCGAGACACTGCGCGACTGCACATGGGAACAGATTGAGGCCGTCAAAGGCGATGTCGACCCCGTCGACATCATGCGCGCCAACTTCGTCATGGGCGAAAAAGACCGCGTACTGGCTGTCAGCGAAGCCCTCGAGAAGGGTGACTACGAGACCGTAGGCCAGAAGATGTACGAGACACACCGCGGACTGAGCAAGGACTACGAGGTATCGTGCGAGGAACTCGACTTCCTCAACGATGTGGCCTTCGATTGCGGCGTAACCGGTTCCCGTATCATGGGCGGCGGCTTCGGCGGTTGCACCATCAACCTGGTTCGCAAGGACCTCTACGAACTCTTCACCCGCACAGTAGTCGAGAAGTTCGAGGAGAAGTACGGCAAGAAGCCTATCATCATCCCTGTGGTGATCGGCGACGGTGCCCGTCGGATTGTCTAATCCTTTACACACTCCACTTTGAGATATTTCATATATCTGCAGTACGACGGACAGCACTACCATGGGTGGCAGACCCAACCTATGGAGGACACTGTCCAGGAAACCATAGAAAAGAAGCTCTCGATGCTGATGCGTCGGGAGCTTACCATTGTAGGTGCCGGACGGACCGACGCCGGAGTTCATGCCAACTGCATGGTGGCGCATACCGAGATTGATAGTCTGGATATGCCCGTCGAGCAGTTGGTCTTCAAGCTCAATCAGGTTCTTCCGCCTGACATCGTCATCCGCAAGATGGTACCGGTCAAGCCCGATGCCCACGCCCGTTACTCGGCCCTCGCGCGTACATATAAATATTACATTACGACCAACAAGCCGTTGTACAACCGCGACTACGTGATGCGGATATTCGAACCGCTCGACATCGAGTTGATGAACCACGCCTGTGCCAAGCTGTTCTGCTACGAGGATTTCACTTCGTTCAGTAAACTCCACACAGACACCAAGACGAATATCTGTCACATCCGCGAGGCTTATTGGGAAGTGCAGCAGCCCGCCGCCAGCGCCAGCGTGACGCCCGCCTACGGACAAATGGCTACGGGTCGGGACAGGTCGGCAGACCCGGACTTGACAAGAAGCCGGAGCTGCGGAACGCCCCACTTTGTGCCGGATGCCACCTACATCTTTACCATCACGGCCGACCGTTTCCTGCGCAATATGGTACGGGCCATCGTCGGCACCCTCCTGCAGGTCGGACACCACAAGATGACAGTCAAGGAGTTTGCCGAAGTCATCGAACGCAAGGACCGTTGCATCGCCGGCGACAGCGTGGTGGCACAAGGTCTCTTTCTCGAGAATATCGAATATCCCGATGAATGCTTCTACAGCGACGAGGAACTCTTCGAACTGGAGAGCAAACAGAAGGGATGCAATCGGAAAGCAGACGACCCGAAGGGAGAAAATCCCGCAACTGAATGAACCCACATTGAAAATTTAAGCATTATAAAGATCATGAAGAAACTGACATCCCTTGTGCTTGCCACCTTGGCTACTGCAGCCGTGGCCGACACGCACAACTTCGACATCAACGTGAGTAAACTTGGGGCTGAAATACAGCCCACCATGTATGGCATCTTCCTCGAGGACATCAACTACGGTGCCGACGGAGGTCTGTATGCCGAGATGGTCAAAAACCGCTCGTTCGAGTTCCCCCAGCACCTGATGGGCTGGCGCGCCTACGGCAAGTTCGAGGTGCGCGACGACGGACCTTTTGACCGTAACCCGCACTACGTACGTCTCAGCTATGCCGGTCATCCTCACAAGAAAACGGGCATCGAGAACGAAGGCTTCTTCGGCTTTTCGACTAAGAAGGACGCCACTTACCGCTTCTCCGTATGGGCACGCTGTCCCGAGGGCGGCAAGTCCAAGTTGTCCGTTATGCTCGTGGACAATGACACCATGGGCGAGCGTCAGGAACAGGCCGGTTGCCAGGTGACAGTAGAAGGCAAGGAATGGAAAAAGTATACTGCCGAAATCAAGACGAAGAAGAATCAGGACGACCTCTCGCTCCGCATCTTCCTTCGCGGTGCTATCACTACAGACGTAGAGCACGTCAGCCTCTTCCCAACCGACACCTGGATGGGACGCGAGAACGGCATGCGCAAAGATATTGCACAGGCTTTGGCCGACCTTAAGCCAGGCGTATTCCGCTTCCCCGGCGGATGCATCGTCGAAGGCACAGACCTCGAGACGCGCTATCAGTGGAAGAACTCGGTCGGTCCGGTCGAGAACCGTCCGCTGAACGAAAACCGCTGGCACTATACTTTTGACCAGCGTTTCTTCCCCGACTACTTCCAGAGCTATGGTCTCGG
Organism: bacterium; assembly: GCA_963631395.1. Taxonomy (GTDB): domain Bacteria; phylum Bacteroidota; class Bacteroidia; order Bacteroidales; family UBA3663; genus Liminaster. The sequence goes on along the minus strand of CAVGQN010000029.1, from coordinate 16,501 downwards.
CTTCTTCGAGTACTTCCAGCTCTGCGAGGACTTCGGATGCGAGGCACTGCCCGTGCTCTCTTGCGGCCTGGCTTGCCAGTATCAGAATGACATTCGCGACGAAGCACGTGTGCACGTGTCGCTCGACAATCTGCAGCCCTATATTCAGGACGCCCTGGACCTCATCGAGTTCGCCAACGGCGACACGACCACCACTTGGGGCAAACTGCGTGCCGACATGGGACATCCGAAGCCGTTCAATCTGAAGTACATCGGCATCGGCAACGAACAGTGGGACTATGATGACAATGCTGCCTTTACGACCCGTCTGCAAAAGTTCCTGGACGTGCTGCAGAAACAGCACCCCGAAATCAACTACATCGGCACGACAGGCCCCGGCAGCGAAGGACACGAGTTCGAGATGCTGCAGCCCAAGATGAAGGAAATGAAGGTCGACCTCTACGACGAGCATTTCTACCGCAATGAGCAGTGGTTCCTCAACAGTGGTCTCCGCTATGACAACTATGACCGCAAAGGCCCGGCAGTATTTGCCGGCGAGTATGCTTGTCACGGCAGCGGCAAGAAGTGGAATCACTGGGAGGCTTCCCTCTATGAGGCAGCATTTATGACGGGCTTCGAGCGCAATGCCGATATCGTCCATATGACTACCTATGCTCCGCTGTTGGCCCACATCAAGGGTTGGCAATGGCGTCCGGACCTCATCTGGTATGACAACAGCCGCGTGATGAAGTCATGCAGCTACTACATCCAGCAGTTGTACGGACTGTACAGGGGCGACCGTGTGTTGAGCCTGAAGATGAACAATGCCCCTGTAGCCGGACAAGCCGGTCAGGACGGGCTGTTTGCCTCGGCCTGCTACGACAAGACACGCAATGCCGTCATCGTCAAGGTGGCCAACACCTCCGATGCGGAGCAGAATATCCAGTTCAACTTCGCCGGCAAGAAGAAGGACCTCAAGGGCTTCAAGTCTGTAGAGTGCATATCGATGAGCAGCTTTGACCTCAATGCCGAGAACACATTGGACAATCCCAACCTCATCACACCACAGACAGAAGTGCTTGACCCCACTACGACAAGCACCACAATGGCTGCCAAGACGTTCCAGATATACGTATTCTACAAAAACTGACGTCTTCCACTGATACTTACAGCACAACATATTCACGACACATTCCGGCTTACCCCCGGAATGTGTACTAATACCGACATAAAATAATCTATGAAGAAAATCTTGACCTTGGTTGCCGTTTCGGCAACTGCCCTGACCACCTATGCACAGGACGTACAAATCACGATGTATCCTGACCAGGCTAAGAATATCATCCCGAAGGAAATCTACGGACAGTTTGCCGAACATCTCGGACGCTGCATCTACGGCGGCATTTGGGTAGGCAAAGACTCCGATATCCCGAACGTCGAAGGCTACCGCAAGGATGTCTTCGAGGCCCTCAAGGAACTGGAAGTCCCCGTCATGAGATGGCCGGGCGGATGCTTTGCCGACGAGTATCACTGGATGGACGGCATCGGTCCTCAGGAGAACCGTCCGCGCATGGTCAACACCAATTGGGGAGGCACCGTCGAGGACAACAGCTTTGGCACGCACGAGTTCCTCAACCTCTGCGAGATGCTCGGTTGCGAACCCTATATCTCCGGCAATGTCGGCAGCGGCAGTGTCGAGGAAATGGCAAAGTGGGTGGAGTATATGAACAGTGACACCAACAGCACGATGGCCGACCTCCGCCGCAAGAACGGCCGTGACAAGGCCTGGGGTGTCAAGTACTTCGGCGTAGGCAACGAGAGCTGGGGCTGCGGCGGCAACATGCACGTCGAGTATTACACCGACCTCTATCGTCGCTACAACACTTATGCCCGCAACTACGGCGACAACCGCCTGTTCCGTATCGCCTCGGGTGCCAATGCCGGCGATGCCCATTGGACAGACGTCTGCATGAAGAAGATCGGACGTGGCAACATGGACGGTCTGTCTGTTCACTACTATGCCGTACGCGACTGGGGCACAGAGAATGACCCTATCACCGGTATCCCGATGGGCAAGAAGGGCTCGGCTCTTGTCTACAACGACCAGCAATACTACGAAATCGTCTCTCAGGCCCTCAGCATTGAGGGCGTACTGAAGCGCCACATGGATGTGATGGACAAATACGACCCGCAGAAGCGCGTAGGTCTGATGGTGGACGAATGGGGCACATGGTTCAACGTCGAACCGGGCACTAACCCCGGATGGCTGTACCAGCAAAGCACCATGCGCGATGCTGTGATTGCAGCTGCTTCGCTCAACATCTTCCATAAGTATACCGACCGCATCAAGATGGCCAACATCGCACAGGTAGTAAACGTACTGCAGAGCATGGTTCTGACCAACGAGAAGAACCCTTTCGACCACTGCATCGTAACGCCTACCTACTACGTATTCAAGATGTACAAGGCCCACAAGGAAGGCACATTCATCCCCGCCGAGCTGACTTGCGAGAACATCCGGGTCAACGACCGCGAGCAGGTGCCTGTAGTCAGCACGACACAAAGCATCAAGGATGGTGTGATCACAGTGACCTTGACCAATCTGGACGTAGCCAAGTCGCACTCCATCCTCGTCAATGTCGACGGCAAGCAGATTACGGCAGCAAGCGGCGAAATCCTCACCACCGACGACGTCCATGCCTACAACGACTTTGGCAAAGCCGAGCAGGTCAAGACACAACCATACGAGGTGGCCAAAAAGAAGATTAAGGAGGGCAAGATGACCGTCAGCGTGCCGGCTCATTCCATCATCAGTCTCAAGCTCACCACCAAGTAAACCGGCAATTCAATCATGGCCGTCTTAGTATAGCCAAAGCAGACTATGCATAGACCGAACAGACAGTTTGATTGAAAGACAGTTGATTGAAAGACGGCTAGAAGATAGATACGGAAGGCCCGAAGACACAATGTCTTCGGGCCTTTCTTTGTTATTGCTTATGGTTCTTAGATTACCAGGAGGATACTTTACAAGACGGAAGAATTGTCTTACCAATCCTCCTCGAGGTCATCGTCGCGAAGGTCCTCTGGACTGATACCCTCGATTGTGTAATCGTTCTTGCCGTATGGATCTTCCTCCTCGTAGTCATCCTCGAGTCCCTTGCTGACATCGAGATTATGGTGCGTGAAGGTCTGCACACGGTTGTTCTCGTCATTGAGCATTACCCAAAGCATATCCTTGAGTTCGTCGAGTCCTTTGCCAGCCACTGCCGAGATAAAGACAGCCGGCACACCGTCCGGAAGGTCCTGTCGCATCTCCTCTATCAACTCGTCATCGAGCATATCGCACTTGGTGACAGCCAGCAGACGTTGCTTGTCAAGCATCTCCGGATTGTAAGTGCGGAGTTCGTTGAGGAGGATATCGTAGTCCTTCTTGATGTCGTTGCTGTCAGCAGGTATCATAAAGAGCAACGTAGAGTTGCGCTCTATGTGACGGAGGAAACGCAGACCGAGGCCACGGCCTTCCGACGCACCTTCTATGATACCCGGTATATCAGCGATGACAAACGAACGGTTATCGCGGTAAGGCACAAGACCGAGATTCGGCTCCATCGTAGTGAACGGATAGTCGGCTATCTTAGGCTTGGCGGCGCTCACTGCGCTCAGCAGTGTACTCTTGCCTGCATTGGGGAAGCCCACCAGTCCGACGTCGGCCAACAGTTTGAGTTCAAGCACGATGCGCCGCTCCTGAGCGGGTTCTCCGGGTTGGGCATAGCGAGGAGCCTGATTGGTAGACGTGCGGAAGTGCCAGTTGCCCAATCCTCCACGGCCGCCCTTCAGCAGCACTACGGTCTGTCCGTCGTCGGTGACTTCTGCCAGAAACTCTCCAGTCTCAGCATCATACACCACCGTGCCCATAGGCACTTCGATGATAGCATCTTCGCCGGCCTTGCCGAACGACTTGTTCTCTCCTCCGGCTTGGCCATCGGTAGCGAAGATATGGCGCTGGAAGCGCAGATGGAGCAAGGTCCAGTAGTTGCGGTTGCCGTGTAGGATCACAGATCCGCCACGGCCGCCATCACCGCCGTCCGGTCCACCCTTTGGGATATACTTAGCCCGATGCAGGTGTGAGCAACCCCTGCCGCCCTTTCCGGAGCGGCAGTAGATAGTTACGTAATCGACGAAATTGGATTCTGCCATTATGGGTTATTTGACAGCGTCAATCGCCTTCTTGATATCGGCATAGATGCCGTCGATGGTGCCGACGCCTTGGATTTTAGCGTATTTGCCTTCCTTGATATAGAAATCCTTGAGCGGAAGGGTCTGTGAGTAGTAGGTATCGAGACGCTTCTTGGCTGTCCCCTCGTTGTCATCTGCACGTCCTGAAGTCTTGCCACGGGCGATGATGCGCTTGATGAGTTCGGCATCGTCGACCTCCAGTCCGATGACAGTGCTGACAGACTGTCCGCGCTCAGCCAGCATAGAATTGAGTGCCTCGGCCTGAGCGATAGTACGCGGGAAGCCGTCGAAGATAACGCCCTTGATATCCTTGCCTTTGGCATCAAGTGTAGATGCGAGCATATCGATAATGAGCGAATCGGGCACAAGTTTGCCCTCATTAATATAGGCAGCAGCCGTCTTGCCGAGTTCGCTGCCGGCCTTGATTTCAGCACGCAGCACATCTCCTGTCGAAATATGCTCTACGCCATACTCTGCAATAATCTTGTCGCTTTGGGTACCTTTACCGGAACCTGGTGCGCCGAAAATAACAATGTTCAACATAACCTTAAAAGAGTTAAATATTATACCTTAATGGAACGACAGTCGCGAACGACCGCGCGAAGGTAATCTTTTTTCTGCATTTTACGGAATTTATCCTACGAAAAACACCTTTAGTCAGCGTATTATCTTGATTTTATGCCCTTTTTGAATTAAGAAATGACATTTTCCGCCCTTGTCTGCGACTCTTCGTCCCAGCAAATCGAAGCACGCCTCAGTCTCTCCATCATCACGCGGACGGCAATCCTGACCAATGCCGACCTGCTCCAAATCCGACTCCCCGCCTTGCTCAAGCACCTTACGACAGGCAATCTCGAAGTCCGGGAATCCGTAACCGAGGAGACTGTCCGGAATGGCATAGTTTACAGCAGACTCGTAGACAGCCCGGACAATCTGCTTGGCAGTCGACTGAGGTGCGGCGCTCCATAGGGAGGCCATCAATCCGCAGATAAACGGAGACGCAAAACTGGTGCCGTTGACCTGGCCTGGCAGTCCCGTTTCCGCCATAATGACATACGCACCAGTTCCTCGGGCCGACACATTGGGTTTGACAAACGAAGTAAGCCACCCCGCGCTGGAGAAAGTGCTGACCTTGCCCTCGGCATCCGTCGCCCCTACCGACACGACACCCGGCATATCGGCAGGCGATGTAATGGTCTGCCATATTCCGGTGCGTTCGTTGCCGGCGGCAGCCACGACTATCATTCCCTTGTCGGCCGCCATCTCAGCCGCTGCCGACGACGGAATAGAACCCGTCCCGAGTTGGCTTTTGTCAATATCAAGTGCAGCATCGTCAAAACGCGAATAGCCCAGCGACGAATTGACAAGATCACAGCCAATGCTGTCAGCCATCTCTACACCTGCCACCCACTGATCCAGTTCAAAAGGACTTTCCGTGTCATTATACTCGGTGACAATCAGGTAGTAGTCCGCTTCGGGAGCCGTACCCCATACGCCGCTGAGACTGTCAGCGGACATGACTGAAAGCACCTCTGCGCCATGGCGCTGCACTCCGAACAAAGACACGCCTGCCGTATCTGACGGATGATAGAGATCGTGCCAACCGACAATCTTACGTCCTACTTGCGGGTGCTTGTCGGCATTGAGGAAGCCGCCATCGAGCACAGCCACCAGCATCCCCTGCCCCCGATAGCCTGCTTCGTAAAGATACTGGCCATTGACCTCCAGCACGGGCGTGCGGAAATTGTCGTCCATTGCTGTTGCCTCGGCCATCCTCGTCTCCTCAGTCCGTTCTGCCCACTTTCGCACTGCCGGAGCTCCTGCGGGAAGCCGCGTAGCAGCCGTCTCAATCCGGTCTACAAATGGCAATGCAAGGAGTCGTGCGGCGTCAAGTCCGGCGCTGTCCGGCAAACTGACCACTGCGGTATTGAGCCATCTGGAGACGGCATCAATATGATAACCACTGTCCGCCAATTGCTGCAGATAGACGGGCGAAACACTGTAGTCGGTACTGTCGACAGCAATGCCCTGCCGTTCCCGACGCTCCAACGTCCGCTGACTGAGCGGGCACAAACTGCTGCCCGCCTTATCCTTAAGATACAGCCGGTATTTGATAACCTCGGCCCTGGCAGATGACAGGATTGGCATCAAAGCCAACAAGACCAGAAGAATACGTTTCATTCGCACGCAAGCCATCTTGACGTTTTTGGGTCAGTATGGAAGCACTTCACCCCTATCACTCTTTGACGATGAGCACCGTAGCATAGGCAGCCATACCCTCCTGGCGACCTGTAAACCCGAGTTTCTCTGTCGTCGTAGCTTTGATGGAGATATCATCGGCATCGACATGCATCACCCCTGCCAGACATTCCTTCATTGCCTCGATGTAGGGCTTGAGTTTGGGTTTCTCGGCTGCCAAGGTGATATCGACATTGCCCAACTCGTATCCCTTTTCCCGAATCAACCGCATGGTTTCGGCCAAAAGCAACTTGCTGTCCACCCCTTTGTACTTGGGGTCCGTGTCCGGGAAATGATAACCTATGTCGCGCATATTGGCGGCGCCGAGCAGGGCATCGCAGAGGGCATGAATCAGCACATCTGCATCGCTGTGTCCCAACAACCCCAGCGGATAATCAATCTTGAGGCCTCCCAACCAAAGTTCGCGGCCTTCGACTATCTGATGGACATCGTATCCGAATCCGACTCTTATCTTACTCATTATATATATGTATTAGGTGTCATAAACTGCGGTGCAAAGATAGGGATAATATCCGAATCTTGAGAGAAAACAGCCGAATTATAAGGCCGGCGAAGTCAAAAACAGGGTCATTTGACCATAGAAAGGCTATTAAAAAGACCGTCAGAAGACAGAGTGCGGTCTGACAAATTGTCATAATGTCCCGTATTTCAAAACCAGAACAAAGTTTGGCACGGGTTTTGCTAACCAAGAAGCGTCGGTGCACAAAGCACAGACAAAACAACTCAAAATTCGATTATCAACAATTAAAAATATACAACTATGGGAAAGATTATTGGTATTGACCTTGGCACCACCAATTCGTGTGTAGCCGTCATGGAGGGTAACACCCCTACTGTCATCGCTAACTCCGAAGGCCGCAACACTACGCCTTCTATCGTAGGCTTTGCTGACAACGGAGAGCGTAAAATCGGCGAACTGGCCAAGCGTCAGCAAGTCATGAACCCGACCAAAACGGTCTACTCTATCAAGCGTTTTATGGGCTGCGACATGCAGCAGGTAGCTGACGAGGTAAAGCGTGTGCCTTACAAGGTCGTTTCGGCCAACAACCAGCCCCGTGTAGAAATCGAAGGCAAGCAGTACACTCCTCAGGAGATCAGCGCCATGATTCTCCAGAAGATGAAGAAGACTGCCGAAGACTACCTCGGACAGACTGTCGACGAAGCTGTCATCACCGTTCCTGCCTACTTCAACGACTCACAGCGTCAGGCCACCAAGGAAGCCGGTGAGATTGCCGGACTGAAAGTGCGCCGTATCGTCAACGAGCCTACGGCTGCCGCTTTGGCCTATGGTCTTGGCAACCTGAACAAGGACGAGAAGATTGCCGTATTCGACCTCGGTGGCGGTACTTTCGATATCTCTATCCTCGACTTGTCAGACGGTGTCTTTGAGGTTCTTTCTACCGATGGCAACACCCACCTGGGTGGTGATGACTTCGACAACAAGCTCATCGACTACCTCTGCGATGACTTCATGAAGACTGAGGGTATCGACCTCCGTAAGGACCCGATGGCCTTGAGCCGTATCAAACAAGCTGCCGAGAAGGCCAAGTGCGAACTCTCCAGCTCGACTACAACCGAAATCAACGAGCCTTACATCACTATGGCCGGCGGTGCTCCTAAGCACCTCAACAAGACCATCACCCGTGCTCAGTTCGAGCAGTTGTGCGACGACTTGATTACAGCCTGCATCGAGCCTTGTAAGCGTGCCTTGCAGAATGCCAAGTTGAGCACCAGCCAGATTGACCAGGTCATCCTGGTAGGTGGTTCGAGCCGTATCCCGGCCGTACAGCGTGAGGTTGAGCAGTTCTTCGGCAAGACTCCGTCCAAGGGTGTCAACCCTGACGAGGTAGTCGCTGTAGGTGCTGCCGTCCAGGGCGGTATCCTGGCTGGCGAGAACGTAGCCGGCGGCAAGGACATCCTGCTTCTCGACGTTACTCCTCTTTCACTCGGTATCGAGACTCTGGGTGGCGTAATGACAAAGTTAATTGATGCCAACACCACCATCCCGACCAAGAAGAGCGAAGTCTTCTCTACAGCTGCCGACAACCAGCCTTCTGTACAGATTCACGTACTGCAGGGTGAGCGTCAGTTCGCCAAGGACAACAAGTCTATCGGCATGTTCAACCTCGACGGTATTCCGATGGCTCCCCGTGGCGTGCCGCAGATTGAAGTCACCTTCGATATCGATGCCAATGGTATCCTTAACGTAACGGCCAAGGACAAAGGCACAGGCAAGGAGCAGCACATCACCATCACCGCTTCGTCTGGCCTGAGCAAGGAGGAGATTGATCGTATGAAGGCTGAAGCTGCCGCCAACGAAGCCGCAGACAAGGCCGAGCGTGAGAAGGTCGACAAGATCAACCAGGCTGACTCTATGGTCTTCCAGGTCGAGAAGCAGCTCAAGGAGGCCGGTGACAAGATTCCTGCCGAGCAGAAGTCTCAAATCGAAGCCATCGTAGCCAAACTGAAGGCAGCCAAAGATGCCAAGGACATCGCAGGCATTGATGCCGCTACTCAGGAACTCCAGAACATGATGGGTCAAGCTGCCCAGAACATGTACGGTCAACCGGGTGCAGGCGCTCAAGGCAATGCCGGTGCCGGTCAGCAGAACAACGGCAACAACAACGGTGAACCTCAGGACGTAGACTTCGAGGAGGTCAAGTAATCATACAAATTACAACCATTATAATGAAAGCGTGCAGTTCTTGCGAGTTGCACGCTTTTTTTGTTTATAGAAGACCCATTATTTGTATCAGTTCTGACTATATTCGTATCGCTTCAGACAATTAATTGTATAGGCTCGAACAATTAATTGTATAGGCCCAAACAATTAATTGTATAAGGCGAAACTAAGCTTAGTCTTTTGAAGGATGTAAAGCCCGACTATTTCTTGATTTTGAGGACGGGGGCAATGGCATTCAGGTTGTCGGCAGGCAATGTGACGGTAAGGCCCTCAGCCGTGCGGGTGAATGGGACCTTTCCATAACCCAGCAACTCTACCGATTTGATTTTATTCGGATAGAGTTCGCTGCCTTGGGCCAAGGCCTTGATGGTCGTCTTGTGGTCTGCAGGCCAAGCCAGTACAGTCACATAAAGGGCTTTGGCAGTCTGCGTGAAACGTTTTTCGTCGGCTGACGGGTTGGTGTAGGCGCCCTCGTTGAATCCCTGTGCATTGATCTTGATATCGGACTCGGCAATAGGGCCTTCGCCGAAGATGGTCCACGGACGGGTGTCGTAGATGGCTTCCTTGTTGATGGCCATCCAGTCGCCGAACTCATTGAGAATCTTCTCTTCCTTCTCGTCGAAAGTGCCGTCAGCACGCAGTGGTACACTGAGCAGCATATTGCCGTTCTTGCTGACCACATCGACGAGCAGTTTGGCCACTGCGGCTGCCGACTTATAGTGGTTGCCGTTATAGATGTCAGTATTGTAGTGCCAACCGCCGATGCAGGTGCAGGTCTGCCAGGGCTGGTCAAGAATCTTATTCGGAGCGCCTCTCTCCACATCCCAGACGAGAGCCTTGCGCTGCTCTTCGTCCAGTATCTTGCAGAGCATCACGCCCTCTTCCTTACCCTTATGGACGGCCTTGTTGTGATTGTAGAAATGTGCAGCAATCTTCAGTCCGGCATCGCTGACGGGATAGAACGGCGCCACGGTGACGTCAAAGTAGATGAGGTCCGGATTATAACGGTTGATGGCATCGAGCGTGCGGTTATAGAAGTTGGTGCAGAACTCCTGTGAAGGCATCGTCACACCATTGCCCCATGCCCACTGGCGATGTATCATGCCGTCAGCCCAAGTGCCTTGGCTCAGAGGATGGTTCTGCGCATAGAGGTCCTGCGGGTCATAGCCTTCCCACCATTTGCCCTTGCCGTCGGCCTTGGTCAGCCAGCCGTCGTAAGGCACACCCATCTTGCTGCCACTGCGGTCATAACGGCGTGACGGCTCATACCAGGTCCAGGCATGGTCGGCATGAAAACTGATGCCGAAAGGCAATCCGTTCTTCTTGGCAGCCTCCGCCCAACCTGCCAAAATGTCGCGCTTCGGTCCGATATTGACGGAATTCCATGGCTGGTACTTGCTGTCCCAAAGGTCGTAGTTGTCATGATGGTTGCCAAGGGCGAAGAAATACTGTGCGCCTATCTTCTTATAGAAAGCCACGAGCCGGTCGGGGTCCCAGTTTTCGGCCTTGAAGAGCGGCAAGACATCCTTGAATCCGAACTCAGACTGATGGCCGTAATGCTCACGGTGATAACGCCAGGCTTTAGTACCCTCCATATACATCTCGCGCGCCATCCAGTCGCCGGAGCCCTCCACACACTGCGGCCCCCAGTGGGCCCATATACCGAACTTGGCATTACGGAACCACTCCGGCACCTGATAGTTCTGTGCAAGAGATTCCCAAGTAGGCTCGAACGCGCCCTTCATCATTGGCTCGTCTTGCTCAGAGACCAGCACAGGATAGTCCTGTGCCTGAATCCCCGAAGAAAGCGTGAAGAGAAAGCCCAGTGCAAGTATTGCTTTTTTCATAAACAAAGTTGTTTGATTATTACTAACTACACATTTGCTATACTTGCTGCAAAGGTATGGCAAATATCTGATACATGGTTGGATATTTTTCGCCAACAATAGCACAAAATTGATTTCTCCGGATTTGGACGCAGTTTAAGACTTCCCCAGCAACGAATTGGTATGAAACGACAGATGCGGCTTAAGGCCGCATCTGTCAGTCACTTACCGAATGCAATCGTTATTTCCTGCCAAGACGGAAAAGCCTTACTCCGTGGCTGGGCACTGAGACAGAAAGCGTTCCCTTAGCCGTGCCTATCTTCTTTTGTTGCCAAATGTCATACACAGGCACATTCTGGTTTTTCTTGTAGCCCAGTTGTGTAAGGTCGACAGCGAAGGTGGCTTTATTGGAATCCTCCGCCGTCTGCTCAGCGAGAAGCGGGTTCTGTGTATAGACCATAAAGCGGAGCGAAGTGGTGGCATTCTTCTGTCCTATGCCACTGTCATCAGCAGCAGCCATCGCCTTGAAACCTACGACATCGAGGTCTGCGGGCAAGGTAAAGAAAAGGGCAGCATTGGCATCCATCGAGAAACCGCGTTCGTACTCATGGCCAAACACTTTCATCTTTCCGCCATTATCCACATTCTTGTTCTCCGCCATCTTTTTGAAGTAAGAGTCGAAGTACTGGCGGGTGAGGTACTGGCTTGTCAGCGGGACCTCCTGGCCATTGCCAAGGACGAGGGTCGGGTTAATCCAGTCGCCGTGGTCATAATGATTGTTGTCACCACCGTCATCGACAACGAGGACGAGGGTCTTCGTTCCCTGAGGTAACTTGACATCACAGTGCACGGCATGACCGTCAGTCGTATAGGCCACAGTCTCGCTCTTGAAGACGGCGTTGTCCGTCACCCAACGCGTGTTATCACGCTGGAAGAGGGCAAGGTATTTGTTGCCCGTCTTCGGGTCTGTGCTCACCCAAGCCACCTGACCTTTGTCCGTATCGTTGAAGAGCTGATGGGCATCCGTTCCGTATTTGTGCATGTTGTGATACTCCTCGTTCTTGAGCAGGGAAAGAGTGAAATCATCGTTCCGGGTCATCTCGCCGCCGAAGAAGAGCGGGGAATGGCAGATACCCCACAGCGTCATCAGGGTGTATTGCTCGTCATGTGTAAGCTTTGTCCAGCGGCCCGCGTCAGCCTTGCAGTAGCCGGGGTCTTCCACCGTCATGGCTATCTGACCGAGCGGGAGCATATCGCAGTCGGCGAAGTTGCCCGGGCGGGTGTATTTACTCCAGAAGTCAGCCTCCTTGAATACGAGATCCACGGCACTCCAGGAGTCCCACAGGTCATCCATCATTCGCCATTGGTTGGCCAGCTGCAGGCAGTCTTCAGCCTTGTCATATCGGGTCTTGCCCGGACTCAGCGAGAGCACGATAGGACGACCGCATTGGTCTATTGCCTTGCGTATCATCTTTATCTCGTCCGTATAGAAGGGCCGGCTGAGATCGTCAATCTTGATAAAGTCGACACCCCACGAAGCATAGAGGTCGAAGATGGAATTGTAGTACAGCTGTCCATAGGCATTGTTGCGTATGGTGAGGTTGTCCTTCAGCCACGTGCAGGCGGGAGTGGTGCTGGCATAGACACTGTCCCAAGGCGTAGTTTCACTGCCTTTCAGTTTGAAGTTCTTTTCATTGGTGACGATATATTTGGGCAGTCCGCGCATGATATGGATACCGAACTTCAGTCCCATCTTGTGCAAAGAGTCAGCTATCGCCTTGAAACCTTCGTTCTTGCCATTAACCATACAGGAGGGGAAACGTGTTGGAGACGGCAGATAGCGGCCATATTCATCCAGCACGCAGTCGCCGGCCCAACCGTTGTTCTTCTGGTTATACCAACCGCCGCCGCAGGAAGGATGGTTAGCGTACCAGCGGATGTCGACGACCACATATTCCCAACCGTATTTCAGCAGGTCCTGGTCTATGAGGCAATGCGCATTCTGCATGGTCAGTTGCTCGTTGACGGAAGAATAATAACAGTCCCACGAGTTCCAGCCCATAGGAGGAGTCATTGCCCAAGTCCGGAAAGTGGCTACAGAGTCTTGTCCGGTCTGAGGTTTGTTGCCTTTAGCCGAGGCAGATAGTGTGAATGCCGCCAATAGGGAGACGAGCATCATTGGTTTAATTGTCTTCATAATAAATATATTGAATGTTAATATAGGTTTTACAGTCTTTTGCCGTCCTTATATTCCGAGGGTGTTACACCATACATCTCTTTGAAGTACTTGCGGAAAAATACCGGGCTATTGAATCCACATTCGTAGGCCACCTCCGAGACCGAGAGTCCGCTCTCGCGAAGCAATGCCTCGGCACGACGGAGTCGTATGGTACGTATGAATTCCGTCGGAGACTGACCCGTGAGGGCGTGGAGTTTGCGGTAGAAGTGCGAGCGGTTGAGTGCCATATCACTACTGAGGGCATCCACATTATAGTCCGAATCATCGAGGTGCTGTTCCACCAGCGTCACAGCTTTTTTAATGAAGAGTTCATCTTGCGACTTTATCTCTATCTCCTCCGGTTTCACTTTGTCAGCCTGAATAAGCATCTTGTTGCGCTTGTCCTTCAGGCGTGCAAGAAGGTCCCGGCGGACATTATAAATCCTGTAACCTCCTATGACGGTTCCGGCAAAAAGCAGAAAATAGAATGTGTATGCCCACCATGTGCGCCAAAATGGAGGCGCAATGTCTATGGCAAGTTCCGTCACTTCGCCCCATTCTCCGCTTTCGTCGCGCACCTGGACTTCGAAGGTCCTGTTGCCTGGACTCACATTGGTATAAGACACCTCAAGATTGCCGTTGGCAGACGACACTTCACGCCAGTCTTCGTCTATCCCCTCAATGCGATAGCGATAGACGGTCTGCTCGGGCGACATGTAATTGCAGGCAGAAAATGTGAGGGTGAAGAAGTTGTTGTCATAAGAAAGTCGCAACTTGCCATCGACGATATCGGCCAATGGCTTTTCTTTGCCCATCACAGTGTAACTTGCAAGAACCGGCTTATAGGCATATATCTGTTTCGCATACTGGGTCTTGGGATAAAAGCGGATGATGCTATTGCTCGTCGTGAACCACACACCGCTTGGCTTAGAGATCAGACTCCGTCCGACTATTTCATATCCATCGTCCGAACCCTTGACGGCATGGTGCCTTAATGCCACTTTGCCATCCTTCCCGACCGTGATACTGGCGAGTCCGTTCGCCGTGGCGACCCAATAGGCATTCTCCACAGAGCCTTGGCAGATGGCACGAACCGTATTGTTGTTCAAGCCGCTGTCTTTGGTAACTGACAATAGCCGGTGGTTGGCAGTAAGGATGTGAAGTCCGTCAAGGGCGGCAAAGAGGATATTGCCCTTCCCGTCGCAGAAGATCTGGTCGGCGCGTGTCTTTATACCGGCCACAGCAGGCTCGACGGAAGAGAGGACTCTCCATTGGTTCTGTGACATATCGAAACAAAGCAGATGTTCGATTGTCTGTAGATAGATGCGATTGTGATAATGGTCCACCGCACATGACCAATAGTCTGTAGGCTGATGCTGCAAAGTTTGCGGTATCGGCATAACATGATACTGTTCCGTTGCGAGGTCTATATACCCGAAGCTGTTGCCGCCCTGGTTGGTATAAAGTCTGTTGCCGTCGAGAACCGCAAACATTCCCTTGGCCGAAGAAAGCCTCTTCACCGTACCATCCGTACCGAAGCGCATTACGCCACAATTGCTGGTCACATATATAGTTCCCAAAGTGTCAGAACTGACCTGATAGAATGTCCGGCCTTTTTGTTTGGTCAGCAAACGGTGCTGACAAGTTTCTATATCAAATAGATATACGGCATCATCGGTACAATACGCGATGTCACCGTCAGGAAGTCCAGCGGAACTGCGTATCTCTTGGCTACTGTCCGGCAGAGTCCAGGTCTGTTGTTCGTCATCATGGATATTATAGTAATAGATGCCGTTGAGGAAGGTACTTATCCATATACCGCCCTGCCAGTCTATAGTGGCGTCGCTAATAATGCGGTCATCAAAGGATTTGCCGGGTTGCGGCTGCTTGACGGTACTTTGCAGATGCAGGAACCGGTCATAAATCCGGATTTCCGTCTGTCCGACACTGATGATGTTCTCCATATCATCGCGCAACAATCTTACGTAGTTTTGCAGCGAATCATCCACTAATCTAAATGTCTGTGTACCGGAATTATAGACCGACAGTCCCCTACCTGGCATGGCTATGAGGAGATTCTGTTTGTCGAGGGGTAGCGTGCAGACTGTCGAAAACGGGGCGTTCTTTCTCCCCCCTGCCAGGAGAGTAAGTGACGCAGACGATGTCAAGCACCTCAGTTCGCCGTCAGAGAAGAATATCAGGCGCTGGCCATTGATAGTCGCCACATGCACCGGCGTCACCCCTGCAGAGACCTGCTGCCCGGACAGTTGGTACACCACTGTAGCCTCATCCTTAAAATCATAGGTATAAAACGTACCGTCTTTCTTAAATATATAAGCGGTAGTATCACTGTCGAAGAACAGATCACTGATATCAGAGCATGCAATCCCGCATCCGCTGAGCAGGTCTGATGGCGAGGCAATGAAATCGCAACGGATTTGGTCAAAGACAAACATACGCTTGTACTGCTTTATCCACAGGCGATGCTGGCGGTCTTCGTATGCTGTGGTACCGAACCCATTCAGCGGGATGTACTGTTGCGGATTGAAGTCAAGGTCATGGCTGAACGTTCCATCAAAGATAGAGAAGGCATCCGGATACCCAATAAGAATTGTCTTGTTGCAGAGTGGGCGCATAAACCATACTTGGTTGTTGCGTAGTCCCGTCGCGACATTCAGCGGACGGAAGTCTACTCCCTGTGCTTTGGTCGAAAACACGGAGATTGCCAGCAACGATATAATTGCAACGGTCTTAAGCATAGATTGATAGAATGTTAGTGCAAAGTTACATATTTTTTCGTTTGACGATGTAAAATTACTCACATTTTGACATATACAGCATGTGTTTTTGTTGCATCGATGGTATAATTCCGTTGTGCAACCTCGTTACATGTCAAAAACGAAGCCAAATCAGCCACCAAAGAATCCCGCCTCTCATTTGCAATACAGTTAATTTTGTGGTCGCAAACAAACACAATTGTCTATGAACAGGAAATTCACACTATTGCTTTGTGGCATCGCGATGCTTATGCCGCATCACATTATTGCGGACGAAGAAGCCAAGGATGGCGGCTATCTATTCGTCTACTTCGAAGGCTCTGGCGACGAAAGCAGGCAGGAGCAGCTCCGTTTTGCCACCAGCAACGACGGTTTCAGCTGGAAGGCCTTGAACGACAACCAGCCCATTGTTGATGCAAAGTCTTTCGCAGAAAGCGGAGCCATTCGCGATCCTCATATATTGCGCAAGGCCGACGGCAAAGGTTTCCTTATGGTAGCAACGGACATGTATGCCATTCGCGAC
>CAVGQN010000028.1:0-38336 GCA_963631395.1 bacterium | reverse complement strand
CTGCATGGATTCTTGGAGAACTGCTTCCCATGGGAAGTGTAAATATGTACTATAGAAACCTCAAGGACAAGGCCATTAAGAAGAAAATCGCCAAACGTTTTTCCCTTCATGCTCCCGTTTTTGAGTCGTGGCTTTCGGTACTGACCTTGACCCGAAACTCATGTTGCCATCATTCACGAGTGTGGAATAAGGTGAACAAAATCATTCCAAACGACATGCGAGGAATGGTTCGTCCATGGATAACGATACCATCTGACAAACGCAGAATATACTACAACTTGTGCATTGTCAAGTATTTCCTTGATATCATATCTCCCAATAATGGACTAACCGAGAAACTCTGCCAGTTGTTTGCTGCATATCTAGACATTGATACTCGTGCTATGGGTTTCCCCGAACAGTGGAGGACTGAACCGCTTTGGCGATAGCGAGAAATTTCTTCAGAAAACTATCGGCATTCCCCCGGAAAACAACCGGGATTTCGTTCAAATCGGCCTATATTCCGCGCGAAGATGCAAATATTGTGGGCCGATGAGCGTATCTCTCGGAATTTATCCGTACCTTTGTCGCGTCATTCCGGAGAGAGGCGAGTGCCAATCTTGAAGATTCACAAGTCTTTGAAGAGACGCACGAATCATCCTGCCAATTCGGAGATTGGAGATTCACGAATCGTCCCGGCGAAGTGACAGCGTTCTGACCTGTAAAACTTTGCGTATGAAAAACAAGCGTACCTATTGCACACTGACCCTGGCGGCCGTAGCCATGCTGGCTGTAGCGCCCGTGCGGGCATCCATCCACGTAGCCACCGACGGCTCGGACCTCAACCCAGGTACGGCCCAGGCGCCGTTGCTCACCATCCACAAGGCCGTCGAGCTCGTCGAGCCGGGCGACACCGTCTGGGTGCACGGCGGCACATACGTCATCACGGAGCGCATCAAGATACCGGCCAAGGCCACGACGGCCGAGCGGCGCTGCTACCTGTGGGCCGTGCCTGGCGAGGGCGAAGTCATCATCGACGGCTCGGGCATGCAGCACACCACGCAAAGCGAGTTCAAGATGGGCCGCTGCATCTACGTCAACCACCTGGCCAACTACTGGCACTTCAAGGGCCTTACGCTCTGCAACGCCGAAGACAACGGCATGAAGGTCGAAGGCTCGTACAACATCATCGAGCAGTGCACCTTCCGCGACAACAACGACACGGGTCTGCAGATAGGCATGTACAAGGACTTCACGATCGAAGAGACCAAAGAACTGCCGGCGGGCACGCCGCAGTTCAATCCCGACTACCGCTACTGCCGCGGCAACGTGGTGCTCAACTGCGACTCGTACCGCAACTACGACGCCCGCACCTACAACGGCACCGACGACGGAGGCGATGCCGACGGCTTTGCCTGCAAGCTCTTTCCGGGTCCGGGCACGGAGTTCCACGGCTGCCGTGCGTGGGACAATTCCGACGACAACTGGGACCTCTACATGGTCTACCACCCCGTCCTCATCGACCACTGCTGGGCCTACCATGCCGGCTACGACCACGCCACGGGCAAGGAGGTGGGCAACGGCAACGGCTTCAAGCTGGGCGGAGGCGGTTCGGCCGGCGGCGCAGCCTTCTCGCAGTCGACGGGCGCGCATGTGGTGCGCAACTGCATCTCGTTCGGCAACCTCAACAAGGGCTTCGACCAGAACAACGCCTACGAGGGCATGTACATCCTCAACTGCACGGCCTGGGACAACGACTACAACTACCGCTTTCCCACCGTCTTCGAGTACGGCGGCATGTACATCCGCAACTGCATCGGCTTCCTGCCGCGCAAGTACAACCACGAGTTCCTCTCGGAGGACAAGGCCGGCAGCCAGACGCCCGACACCGACTTCAACAGCTGGACCACGCTCGACCACTGCTCGCCCTACAAGGAAGGGTCGAAGAATGCCGACGGCCGAAAGCCCAAGGTGAGCGACTACACGAGTGAGTTCGTCTCGCTCGAGGTCGACGACTTCATGGCACCGCGCCAGGCCGACGGCTCCCTGCCCGACAACGGCTTCGGACGGCTCAACGACGGCAGCGTCATGGTCGACAAGGGCGAGCCCATCGTCAACTTCGTCCCCTCGCGCTTCATGACCCTGGCCCAGGCCACTGCGGCCGGTCTGACGCTCGACGAGCTGGACCTCTTCACCATCGACTACAACGACGAGGCACCCGACTTTGGCGCCCGCGAGACCGACGGCGTGCCTGCCACCGACTCCATCACGCCCTATGTCAAGGCCACGCTCACCTGCCTCTCGGGCGGCACGGCGCAGGAGCTGACCCAGGGCGACACCATCGCGCCTATCGTCTACCGTTACGGCGGTTCGGCCACGGGTTTTGAGGTCAAAGACTTGCCCGAAGGTCTCGAATATAATATCACCGACTCCACCCTGACCATCACGGGCGCCGTCAGCGCCGTGGGCACCTGGACGTTCAGCGTCAGCGCTACGGGCGGACCGAAGACCATCACCGACCAGTGTACCTTGCACATCGTCGTGCCCTCGCGCGTGCTGACGGGCGGTTGGTACCCCGTGCAGGACAGCATCAACGCCTTGCCCGCCGACCTGCGTGGCGTCCTTTCGCTCGTCGACGGTACGGCCAGCTATCCTTCGTCCATCGACCCCGCCAAGACCGAGAAGGGCTCGGTGCCGGCCGGATGCACGCAGGGCGCCGTTGTCATGGGCCGTAGCGGAGGCGGTGTGCAGTGGCACTTCGCCGACGGCGTGCTCGCCCTGCAGGTCAACCTCCACTTTACGGGCAGCCGCACGTTCCGCATCGAGTGGGAGAAGGCCGACGGCACGACGGACAGCTTCACCACCAGCAAGATCTCGAAGGGCACTTACACTGCGTGGGACGTGTTCCAGCAGGCCGGCCTCGGCGAGCAGCCCGACGGACCGTTCACCATCCGCTTGCTCAACACCTCGTCGTCGGGCGAAGTGCGCCTCTACGACATGTACATGCGTGTGCCGCTCTCTGGCGGAACGCAGTCCGTGCGCGAGGTGCGGACCGACGGCCAGGGCGAGCTGCAGTACTTCGACCTCTGGGGCCGCCGCGTGGGCAAGCCGCAGCCGGGCGGGGTATATATCACGCGCCGCGCCGCGTATTGAGAGAGTTTAGAACTTAGAGTGAGATCCGTGCGATCCGTGTTCAAAAATAAAAAAACTCACGACCCGTAACGATATCTGTGATGTGAAATCTGTGGGAGAAGAATAAAACTATCGCAAGAATATGAAGCACATGAAGAACCTGTTGCCCGCTGCGCTCATTGCAGCCGCGCTGTGGCCGATTTCGGCTACGGCCGCACCCGTCGACATCACCCTGGCCCAGGGATGGCTCGAGACAGCTTACGTGGAGTGGGCATTGGCCGACGGCGTGTCGGGCTACAACGTCTATGTCTCCGCAGCTGAAGATGCCGAGGATAACGAAGCTGAAACCGGCGTAACTTCCGGCACGGCAGCCGGAGCAGAAACCTGGACGCGCCTCGACAACGAGCTCGTGCGCCGTTACCCGACCTACGGGCGAGCCGACGCTCTGGGCCTCAAGGCAGGCAGCTACAGGCTGAAAGTTGTGCCGCTCGATGCTGACGGGAAGGAAACCATCGCCGATGCAGCCGAGACGGCCGCCCTCGACGTGCGCGCCCACGACCGCACGGGCTTTGCCCATCACGGACGCGGTGAGGCAGGCGTAGGGGCTTACCGCAACGACGGCACCCTGCGCGATTCGGCCATCGTGCTCTACGTCAACGCCAACATGGCCAGCACCCTGTCCGTCACCTGGCTGCTCGAACCCAAGAAGGGCAAGATGCAAACCTACACCGGCCTGCAGACCATCATCGACGGCTACCGCAAGTGCCTCGCCAAAGGTTCGCCGCTGCCAGCGCTCTGCATCCGCGTGGTGGGTTTGGTCAAAGCTGCCGACATGGACACGCTGCTTTCGAGCGAAGAAGGCTTCTCCATCAAGGCCAACGCGAAGTACGGCGAGATGCCGATCACCCTTGAGGGCGTAGGCTCGGACGCCACGCTGTGGGGCATGGGCATACACGTCTGCAACTCCGTCGGGGTCGAGATACGCAACCTGGGCATCATGCTCTGCATGGACGATGCACTCTCCATCTCGCAGTATAACGAGCACTGCTGGTTCCACCACAACGACATCTTCTACGGTCAGACGGGCAGCGCCTCCGACCAGAAGAAGGGCGACGGCTCGATCGACATCAAGCTGTCGCAGTACTGCACCGTCTCGTACAACCACCTCTACGACTGCGGCAAGAGCTGCCTCATCGACGCCAAGAGCCTTACCTCGAACTACGCCAACCAACTCACCTACCACCACAACTGGTTCGACCACTCCGACTCGCGCCATCCGCGCTGCCGCAACGGTAACAGCTTCCACATCTACAACAACTACTACGACGGCATCGGCCTCTACGGCGTGGGCCTGGCCTGCAACTCGTCGGCCATGGTCGAGGGCAACTACTTCCGCGCGTGCCGTTACCCCGTCATCGCTTCGGGCCAGGGCACGGACCTCAACCTGGTCAATGCCGGCCAAAGCAAGAAGGGCCTTCTCTCGGGCGAAAACGGCGGCATAGCCAAGTGGTGGAACAACTACACGGAAGGCGCCACGTCGCTCGTCACGCAGCTCGACGGCAGTCAGACGGGCTTTGACGTCTATGCCGTTTCGTCGCGCTCGGAGCAGGTGCCTGTCAGCGTGATGACAGTCAAGGGCGGGGTGGCCTACAGCAACTTCGACACCGACAGCACCATGTACGCTTCCACTCCCGACGACCCGCTCGACGTGCCCGCCCTGGTCACCGGTGCCTATGGTGCAGGCCGCTGCCAGCACGGCGACTTCACGTGGACCTTCGACAATGCCACGCAAGACACTAACCAGGACGTCATCCCTGCGCTCAAGACGGCTCTCGAGCAGTATCGCTCCTCGCTGGTCGGCTATTTCGACGGCACGGTGCTGCACAACGGTCCGATCTCCTCGCTCGACGCCATTCCCGCTGCCTCGGGCCAGCCTGCCCGCTACTACGACCTCTTGGGCCGGCCCGTGCAGAGTCCGCAGCCAGGCGGTCTCTACCTGCGGCGGTAGTCTTAGGTGTTGGGTGATGGGTGTTGGGTGTTGGGTTGCCATACGGACCAAATTCAAAAATTATGACTTCGGCACAGGGGGAATTAACCCAAAACCTATAACCCAAAACATAACACATTTATCACACATAACACAAAAGAGATGTCCCGACTTTCGTAGGAAGGTCGGGACATTTTCCGTGGCGGGTGACACGCCTGCCGGAATCGCCAGTGTCACTTCTGTCGCAGCAGGTACATCTCCTTGGCGGCAAGGAGGAAGGCACCGACACCGAAGCCGGCGGTGCTGCGGCTGTCGACGGTCTGACCGGGGATGGCCCGCTCGCCGATGGGCTGCACGTAGCCCAGGCTGCCGTCGGGCTGGAGGGCCGTTCGGGTGAGGTAGTTCCAGGCGCGGAGGCACACGGGCAGATATTCCTGGCGGGGCAGGAGGCCGGTGCGGATGCCCCACAGGAGGCCGTAGCAGAAGAAGGCCGTGCCGCTCGTCTCAGGTCCGGGAGCGTGGTCGGGGTCGAGCAGGGAGCGCGTCCAGTAACCCTCGGGCTGCTGGCAGGCGGCCACGGCAGCGGCCATCTCGAGGTACGTCTGCCGCAGTTCGTCCATGTGGCTGTAGTCCTCGGGCAGCTCGTCCATGCAGCGGGCCAGGGCGGCGAGGACCCAGCCGTCGCCGCGCGCCCAGAAGTCCTTCTTGCCGTTCACCGACTTGTGCTTGGGCCAAAGGTACTTGCCGTCGCGGTAGAAGAGGTGCGCGTCGGTGTCGTACATCAGACCCTTGGCGTACATCCAGTACTCGTAGAGCTTCTCGCCGTAGAGCTGGTTGCCCGTGATGTTGCCGAGCCGCACCATGACGGGCATGACCATGTAGAGGCCGTCGGCCCACCACCAGTAGTCGTTGCGGGGCGTGGACATCTCGTGCTCCATCACCTCGCGGGCACGGGCTATCTTGCGGATTTGGGCGGCTGCCGTGTCGGGCAGGCCGGCGGCGCAGTCGATGAGGTAGAGTTCGGCGTAGCTTTGGAAGCAGATCTGCCAGTCGCCGAAGAGGACGAACTCGGGCCGCTCGCCGTAGTCGTAGCGCCAGGCCGCGGTGTCGGTGGACGTGGCGCCGCACCAGCGGTTCACTTCTGCCCAGCGGCGCGTGTAGTCGAGTTGCTCGGCGCTGCCCGTGACCTGCCAGGCGGCGAGGTTGCCGGTGTGGTAGGCGGCGTTCTGCCAGAAGGGCGAGTGGTCGGCGTAGGGTTCCCACGCGTCGGAATCGGCGATGGGGTGCTGGGCCTGCCAGTGCCGGTTCACGAGGTTTATGTCGGCCACGATGCTGTCGGCCGTGGGCAGAGCTTTCTGCCAGCTGGCGCACGACGTCAGTGCTGCCGCTGTGGCGATGATGCAGGTGAGGTGGGTCAGTCGGAACATGGGCGTGTTACGTTTTGCGTGTTATGTTAGCCATCCGGACCGTAGATTTTTATTAATCCGCGGAATATTTTCGTAAGCCAAATGAGCAGAACCAAGCTTGCTTGAGTTATGCCATGGCGAGAAAAAGAGCACGAAGTGAGCTTAGACGATACTTAAACGGAATTTTGTTTTGGACCTTTTATCTAAGTTCTAAACTCTAAATTCTAAGTTCTAGCATCACTCCCAATAGAGGATTTGCGGGTTGATGTGCCACTTGTGGTCCTTGGGGAAGTCTTCGCCCTCCCAGGCGCGCTTGGAGGTCCAGGACTGGGCGGGAGAAGTCCAGAAGGGGTCGTCGGCGGGGAGGCCCAGCGGGAGGAAAGCCAGCGAGGTCATGTAGAGCGAGCCGTTGTTGGTGTAGGTGTCGGCCACGTTGGGGTGGCTGCCTACGAAGCCGATGGTGAGGAAGCCGCCCGCATTGAAGTTGGTGGGTGCGTCGGCCGAGGGCTTTTCGCCGAAGAGCTGCTGAAGGTCGCCTTTGTACATGCGCTTCATCACGGCGGTCAGCATGGCGCGCACCTGTCCTTCGGGCAACTGTTCGGGCAGACGCTTCTGCCAGGCGAGCATGGCCAGGGGCTGGAAGACGGCCAGGCGGTAGGGGATGCTACGGCCGAAGACGGGGTAGGTGCCTTCGGGCGAGACGAGGCGCTCGAGGATGCAGCTGTACTTCTGCATGCGCTTGCGGGCTTCGGCCAGGCGCTCGGTGGGACCGAGGTTGCGGTAGTTCTGGTCGAGACTGCGCACGAGGTAGCTGTTGTGGGGCTGCACGTCGCACACCATCTCGAGGCACTCGGTGTACATGGGGTGGATGACGTAGGAGTTGTAGTAGTCGAAGGCGAACGATGGGCCATCGGAGTACCAGCCGTCGCCCTGATACCACTCCTCGGCCTTGTTGACGGCCGTCTTGATGCGGAAGGCGTCGTAGATGGGCTCGGTGATCTGCAGGCCGAGGGCGCGGATGTGCTCTTTGTCCTTGAGGGCCTCGCGCACGGCGGGGTCGTAGGAGGCTTTGAGCAGGAAGCTCTCCTCCATGCCGCAGAAGAGGAACCAGTTCTGGTAGGGCGGGTCGTAGCGGTGCAGCTGCTGCAGCTCGTGGATGTAGCGCAGCTTGGTGTCGGTGTCGAGGGGCAGCCACAGGGCTTCGTAGCCGCGGTGGAAGCTCTCCACGACGTAGGCGGCGTCGACCAGTGTCTGTCCGCCGGAGCCCCAGCCCAGGTAGTCGGGACTGGCGGGGTCGACGGCGTGGCGATAGGCCTGGAGCGCCCATTGGCGCGTTTGCTTGCGCAGGGCGCCCTCGGCGGTGTCGTCGTCGGGCAGGGAGAGCCAGGGGGCAAGGCCGGCCATCAGGCGGCCGAAGGCTTCCATGTAGGTCACTTTCTTGTTGCGGCCGTCCCAGGTGGGCGATATCTCGAGGTTGCCGTTTTCGTAGGTCATGGTCTGCTGGAGCCGGCCTTCCGACATGGGTTCGAGGACGGGCTGTGCCATCCGGTAGAGCAGGGCCGTCCACACTTCGCGGTCGGTGGGTGCGGGTGCCGTCTTGCGTTTTGCCACGGCGGGAACGGCAATCAGCATGCACAGCAGCAGCTGGGTGAGGGACTTGAGGTTCATACGTTTTGCGTTTTACGTTTTGCGTTACTTCAGCCCACTCACGAAGTCGGTGAGGCTTTGGCAGATGTCGTCGAACTTGTCGATGGTCTTGATGCGGAACTTGTCGCGGCCGTAGGTGAGCTTGGTGCCCTTCTTGTTGAGGCACTGGCTGTCCGAAATCCACTCCTCGGCGGTGTACTTCTCGGGCGAGCGCTCCTCCTCGTAGTAGTAGCTGATCTGCGACATCGAGATGCTGAGCTTCTGTCCCTTCAGACTCAGCTTGAGCGAGTAGATGATCTGCGTGCGGTCGAGTACGAGGGCTGTCGACTTGAAGACGAGATACTCCACGATGCCGGCTTCGATGCGGCGGCTGGCGGGGTCCGTGTCAAGGCTTTGGCGCTTGAGCACGTTCTCGTTGTTGTAGTAGGCTCCGACCCAACGGCGCAGGCAGTTGTAGAGCGAGTCGGCGGGAAGGCTGCTGTCGAGCGTGATGACGCGGCTGAACACGACCTTGCCGTCCACTTCGGGTACGCCGCCGGCCAGGTACTTGGCGTCGACGGGAGCTTTGCTCTTGATTAGCTGGGCTGAGGCTGTGCCCGTGCAGAGCAGCAGGGCCAGCAGAGCGAACAATACGTTTTTCATTGCAGTGTGTGTTGATTTGTGGTTTGTTTTATGTTCTGTTATTTTTTTTATGTTCAAAGCCTTTTGTCTCTTTGTCAAAAAATCCGCTTTCGGTCAAAATCTTGCTTTGTCAAAGAATAATTATTTGCTTCCGAGCCAAAGCAGAATCATGGCGATGATGACAAAGAGGAGGTCGACGGACTTGGACTTGATGTTCTTCTCCTTGAAGAAGATCCACCCGGCCACGAAGCCGACCACGACGCCCGAACGGCGCACCAGCGACACGACCGAAATCAGCGCGTCGGGGTAGGACAGGGCGTAGAAGTAGCAGAAGTCGGCCACGCTCAGGAAGATGGAGATGAACGGAATCTGCCAACGCCACACGAACGGGTGCTTGATGCGGTGACGGCGCGGGGCCCAGCAGATGAGGCAGACGATGCCCATCATCACGACCTGGTACATGTTGTACCACGACTGCACCACCATCTTGTCCACGTGGAGGATGTTGACCAGGTACTTGTCGTAGAGGCCCGACACGGCGCCGACCAGCGTGCCCGCCACGACGAGCCACATCCAGATGGAGTGCTTGAACGAAATGCCCTCCTTGCGGCCCGACACGGAGATCATGGTGAAGGCCACGATGGAGACGGCCACGCCCGCCCATTGCCAGGCATTGAGCCGCTCGCCGAAGACGAAGATGGCGCCCAGCAGCACGAGGATGGGCCGCGTGGCGTTGATGGGCGAGGCAATGGTGATGGGCAAGTGCTTCAGCCCGTAGTAGGCACAAATCCAGGAGACGAGCACGATGGCCGACTTGAGGATGATGAGCGCGTGCACGCGCGGGTCGAGCGTCCAGGGGATGTAGAGCAGGTCGCCCTCCGCAATCACGCCCTGCTTGGACAGCACGACGAGGGGGAGGAAGATGCAGGTGCAGAAGACGGTGTTGAGCAACAGGACGGGAATCACCGCGTTGTCGCGCAAAGCCAGCTTCTTGAAGACGTCATATATGCCGAGCAGCAGCGCGCTGCCAAAAGCCAGAATAATCCACATCGTTTTACGTTTTGCGTGTTACGTTTTATGTTACTTGTTCTTGAACGCGAGAGCGTAGATGCGCATTTGCTTGATCATGGACAGGAGGCCGTTGGAGCGGGTGGGTGAGAGGTGCTCGCGCAGACCGATGCGCTCGATGAAGTACAGGTCGGCATCGAGAATCTCCTCGGGCGTGTGGTCGCTCAGCACCTGGATGATGAGGCTGACGAGGCCCTTGACGATGACCGCATCGCTATCGCCCGTGAAGTGAATCAGACGCGTCGTCTCGTCGTAGTCGGCCTGAATCCACACGCGGCTTTGGCAGCCTTCGATGAGGTTCTGAGACGTCTTGTACTGCTCGGCCAGGGGTTCGAGGCTGTTGCCGAGGTCTATCAGCATCTGGTATTTGTCCATCCAGTCGTCAAACGCCGAGAAGTCGTCGACAATCTGGTCTTGCATTTCGTTGATAGTCATATAAGTGTGTTGCGTTTTATGTCTTTTTTTAAATTCTAAGTTCTAAATTCTCACCACAGCAGCTGCATGAGCACGTCGCCGACCTTCTGGAGCGTCTCGCGCGAGATTTGGCAGAGGTCATCGCCCGTGGTGTGCCAGTAGGGGAAGAACGAACCCGACTGGTGGGGCCGCGTGTCGATGATGTCGATGGTCGGGATGCCCGCCAGACGGTTCACGAAGGTGTGGTCGTCAGTAATGCCGCCGCCGTCAGCGTCGACGAAGAGGCGGCCGTAGCCCAGGCGGGCAGCCGTCTTCCACACCATGCGGACCACATCGCCCGCGTAGCGCTCGGAGTAGTATTCGCGGTAGAACGTGGCGTCGGCAGCACCCACCATGTCGAGCAGGATGCCGTAGGTGGCCGTGTAGCCCTCGACGTGCGGCTGGCGGCACCAGGCCTGCGTGCCCAGTCCCCACCACTCCTCGCGGTGCTCGCCCGTCCACGAGTCGGAAGGGCCGTAGTCCTCGACGTCGGAGAGGAGGATGTCGATGCCCGTCTGCGGCAACTGGAGGGAGGCCTGGCGGGCTATTTCGAGCAACACGCCCACTCCCGAAGCGCCGTCGTTGGCGGCCGGTACGGGCCGAGAGCGAAGAGCAGGGTTCGGGTCCTCGTCGGCCACGGGACGGCTGTCCCAATGCGACATGAGGAGCACGCGGTGCGTGGCATCGGGGTTGTAGCTACCCACCAGGTTGATGCACGGCAGGAGGGTGCCGTCGTAGGCCGTCACGGTGGTGCGCTGCTCGTGCACTGAGGCTCCGTGACGCTCGAGGGTGTGATGCAGCCAGGCCGCACACGAGTCCTGGGCCGCAGAACTGGGCACGCGCGCACCGAACTCCAGCTGGCGGGCGATGTAGGCGTAGGCGCTGTCGGCCGAAAACGCGGGTACGGACTTGAGGTCGCCCCGGGCCGACGATGCGCCGGCGGGAGACTTCGCCCCCGATGTGCAGCCCGCAAGGAGCAGGGCGCTGAGCATAATGGCGAGATATTGTGTCATTGTTTCTTTCATAGCGGATGGCCGGCGCGAAGGGTCGTCGTTCCGAAGGATTGTCTTCTCGGCGGCTTATTGTCGCTGCAAAGGTAGTGAAAAAACACCGATAAAAGTACAAAACCGCGTTTTTTTAATGCAATACAACGTAAATTTTGATTTTTTTGGGGTTGTCTGCGTTCCGTATGAAGAAAATGCATAAATTTGCGCGTCCAAAAAACACTCGTATATATGTATAGGGAAAGCCTGTATATGGCAGTGGTGAGGACGGATTAGGCCCAAGTATTGTTCTTTATACAATGAATGAACATAGTATTACCCATGAGGGGGTAGTCAGCCATGTGGAGGGAAGCAGAGTGACGGTGCAGTTCGTGCAGCTTTCGGCTTGCGCGGGTTGCCACGCCAAGATGTTGTGCTCGGGCGACTCGAAGCGGCGCAGCGTCGTGATCGAGGACGCCGACTCCCGTTGCCAAGTGGGCGAGGAGGTGGTGCTCGAAGTGACCCACCGGCTGGCCCGGACGGCCATGCTGCTGGCTTTCGGCCTTCCCTTCGTGCTCGCCATGCTGGTGCTCTTCCCCGCCATCTCGTGGTGCGGCGAGCTCTGGGCGTGTGTACTCACACTGGCCACGATAGTGCTTTATTACGCCATCCTGTATCTCTTCCGCGCCCGACTGGACCGCAAGGTGGTCTTCATCCTGCACCGCAAGACTCCGGCGTGAGGCCCTTTGGCAAAAGCCCGGGGCGGACCTTTGGCAAAACTTGAGGCGGACCCTTTGGCGAAAGAAGAAGCTTTGGCAAAGAAGAAAACTTTGGCGAAAGAAGAAGAAAATATAATTAACCTGTTTTATACACATTAGTATTACTTAGTATCACTATGAATGTAGTTCTGATTGCTCTTATCGCACTCGGTGTGATTGGACTGGTGGGCTCTTTGCTCCTGTATTTCACGGCAAAGCGTTTCAATGTCGAAGAAGATTTGCGTGTGGGCCAGATTGAGGAAGTCCTGCCCGGAGCCAATTGCGGCGGTTGCGGATTCCCCGGCTGTCACGGTATGGCCGACGCTTGCGTCAAGGCCAAGGATGCGACCGGCGGTATCGGCGAGTTGCTTTGCCCCGTGGGCGGCAATGCCGTTATGGCCCAAGTTTCGGCCATCCTGGGTATCGAGGTGACCGAAGCCGAGCCGAAAGTGGCCGTGGTGCGCTGCAACGGCAACATCTGCGCGCGCCCCAAGGTGGCTGCCTACGACGGCGCGAAGTCGTGTGCCATTGCCGCCTCGACCTTCTCGGGCGAGACGGGTTGCGCCTTCGGCTGTCTGGGCCTGGGCGACTGTGTCAAGGCATGTGCCTTCGACGCTATCCACATGAACTGTGAGACGGGTCTGCCCGAGGTGGACGAAGACAAGTGCGTGGCCTGCGGTGCGTGCGCCAAGGCTTGTCCGAAGTTCGTCATCGAGATCCGCAAGAAGTCGGCCGTAGCCAAAACGCCTACGGCCAAGCGCGTGTGGGTGGACTGCGTGAACAAGGACAAGGGCGCCGTGGCCCGCAAGGCTTGTGCCAATGCCTGCATCGGTTGCGGCAAGTGCCAGAAGGTCTGCAAGTTCGACGCCATCACCATCGAGAACAATTTGGCCTTCATAGACAGCGAGAAGTGCAAGGCCTGCGGCATGTGCGTGGCCGAGTGCCCGACGGGCGCCATCCACGCCACCGAGCCCGTGCTGGTCGTTGTAGAGAAACTCAAGGCTAAGAAGGCTGCCGATGCTGCCAAGGCTAAGGAGGAGGCTGCCAAGGCTAAGGAGGAGGCCACCGACCTTGCCGCTCCTGCCGCCGAAGCACCCAAGCCGGAGGCTGCCCAATAAAAGTGGGGCGCGTCTCTACACAGTTTGTTAACCCGTAACTACACAGTGTAAAATCGAAAATACAACATATGAAGACTTTCAAACTCGGCGGTGTACATCCCGCCGCTAACAAGCTTTCGGCAAAGGCTCCCATCACGGTAGCCGAGGTGCCGGACCAGGTGGCCATCCCGATGGCCCAGAATCTTGGCGCACCCTCGAAGGCCATCGTCGCCAAGGGCGATAAAGTCAAAGTCGGAACTCCCATCGGCGAGCCCGGCGGATTCCTTTCAAGCTACGTTCACTCTTCCGTGTCCGGCACTGTCGACAAGGTCGACATGGTCGAGGACGCTACGGGCCGCAAGGTGCCTGCCGTGTTCATCAAGGTGGAGGGCGACGAGTGGGAGGAAACCATCGACCGCACTCCCGACATCAAGCGCGACATCACGCTCTCGAAAGACGAAATCGTGGCCAAGGTCAAGGAAATGGGCATTGTCGGTATGGGCGGCGCTACGTTCCCGACCCAGGTCAAGCTCACGCCTCCGCCAACGGCCAAGCCCGAGTGCATCGTCATCAACGCCGTCGAGTGCGAGCCTTACCTCACCTCTGACCATAGCCTGATGCTGGCTCACCCCGAGGAAATCTGCATCGGTGTGCAGATTCTCGAGAAGGCCATGGGCGTGAAGAAAGCCTATATCGGCATCGAAGCCAACAAACCCGACGCCATCGCCCTGATGACCAAGACGGCCCAGGCTTCGTTCCCCGAAATCGAAATCGTGCCGCTGCAGCTCAAGTACCCGCAGGGCGGCGAGAAGCAGCTCATCAACGCCGTGCTCGGCCGCGAGGTCGGCTCGGGCGCGCTGCCTATCACCACGGGCGCACTGGTGCAGAATGTAGGTACGGCCTATGCCGTCTACGAGGCCGTGCAGAAGAACAAGCCGCTCATCGAGCGCATCGTCACCGTGACGGGCAAGAGCGTGGCTCATCCGTCCAACTTCCTGGCTCGTATCGGCGTGCCTATCCGTCAGCTCATCGACGCTGCCGGCGGACTGCCTGAGGACACCGGCAAGGTCATCTCCGGCGGCCCGATGATGGGTAAGGCCATGCCCGACACCAACAGCTACATGGTCAAGGGCTGCTCGGGCATCCTCATCATGAAGAACGCCGAGGCCCGCCGCAAGGAAGCCGGTCCGTGCATCCGATGCGGAAAGTGCGTGCGCGCCTGCCCAATGGGTCTGCAGCCGCTCTATTTGGCCATCTACTCGGAGCGCAACATGCTCGACGCCGCCGAGGAAGAACGCATCTACGACTGCATCGAGTGCGGAAGCTGCTCGTTCAGCTGTCCCGCCGGCCGTCCGCTGCTCGACTGGATTCGCCAGGGCAAGCCGAAGGTGATGGGCATCCTGCGTGCCCGTGCCGCCGAGGCAAAGGCCAAAGCCGAGGTTGCCAAGGCCAAAACCGAGGGCGCTGCCGCCAAGTGACGCGGCATCAATCCCCCTTCGGTGTAGTGTAAAAAGATAAAGTAACAACAACATACACATATATAAGATTATGCTCAACGTATCTTTGTCGCCTCATGTGCATAGTGGCGACAGTACACAAAAGTGCATGGCCCAGGTCTTGATAGCCCTCGCGCCTGCCTTGCTTTGGTCGTTCTACCAGTTCGGCATCGGAGCTTTGCTCGTGACCCTTTCTTCGGTAGCGTTCTGTGTGCTCTTCGAGTTCCTGATTACGCGGTTCATACTCAAGGCCCCTTCTTCCATCGGCGACCTTTCTGCCGTAGTGACGGGTGTCCTGCTCGGCTTCAACGTGCCGTCTAATATCGACATCTGGATTGTAGCCATCGGCGCCCTGATTGCCATTGGCGTGGCCAAGATGTCGTTCGGCGGTCTGGGTTGCAACATCTTCAACCCCGCCCTCGCAGGCCGTATTTTCCTCCTTATTGCCTATCCCGTGCAGATGACGACCTGGCCGGTTGAGGCCGGTTACGCCGACGTCGCTACGGGCGCTACGCCTCTGGCCCTCATCAGCCAGTACATGGCCGGCAACACGAGCGTCACCATCCCGACCATCATGGAGTGCCTCGTCGGTACGACGGGCGGTTCGCTGGGCGAGATTTCAGCTTTGGCCATTGTGATCGGCGGCGTTTACCTCATCGCGCGCAAGACCATCACCTGGCACATCCCAGTGTCTATCCTGGTCAGCGCCTTCGTGTTCGGCTTCCTCTTCTTCGGCATGGACGTGGAACTCGCTGTCACTGAGGTGCTCTGCGGCGGTATGATGCTCGGCGCCTTCTTCATGGCTACCGACTACGTCACCAGCCCGATGAATGCCCGCGGCCAACTGCTCTACGGTGTCTGCATCGGCTTTCTCACTATGGTCATCCGTCGTTATGGCGCTTACCCCGAGGGTATGTCGTTCGCCATCTTCATCATGAACGCCTTCACGCCGCTCATCAACAAATATGTCAAACCCCGCCGCTTCGGCGTTGTTAAAAAGTAATCAGCTATGGCAAAACTAGATAATTCGTTGAAGAACATGGTCCTGTCGCTGACAGTGATCACTGTAATAGTCGGAGCTTTGCTGGGCTTTGTCTCCTACATCACCGAAGAGCCTATAGCCCAGGCCGCTGTGCAGAAGCAGCAGAAGGCCATCGCCGCCGTCGTGCCCGTCGAGGGCGCTACCGTGGGCGAGCCTAGCACCGTGCAGACCACCAACGGTATGGACGCCATCGTCTTCCCCGTCATGAAGGACGGCGCTTTGGCTGGCACTGCCGTTCAGGCCGTTTCCAAGAACGGCTTCGGCGGCTACATCACCGTCATGTTCGGCTTTGCCCCTGACGGCACTATCCTTGGCTACAATGTGCTCGACTGCGGAGGCGAGACTCCGGGCCTGGGCGCCAAGATGGTCGACTGGTTCGTGGGCACTTCCGCCAACGGCGAACGCAGCACGGGCGTGATTGGCAAGAACCCCGGCGTGGCCAACATGACCGTCAGCAAGGACGGCGGAGAGGTCGACGCCATCACGGCTGCCACCATCTCGAGCCGCGCTTTCTGCGACGCCATCGCCCAGGCTTACGGCGTGCTCGCCGGTGCCGCCGACGTGCAGACCGGAGCCACGACCCAGCAGGCCGACTCTACGGTTCTGCAGGCCGACTCTGCGGCTCAGCAGGCCGAATCCGTTGATACACTATAACGCTAACCATACAATCTCAGATAAGATATGTCTAAATTAGGTATTATACTCAATGGTCTCATCAAGGAGAACCCGACCTTCGTCCTTCTCCTGGGTATGTGTCCGACCCTGGGCACTACGTCTTCGGCCATCAATGGCATGAGCATGGGCCTGGCTACTATGTCGGTGCTCGTCTGCGCCAATTTCGCTATCTCGTGTCTCAAGGACCTCATCCCCGATAAAGTGCACATCCCTTGCTATATTGTTGTCATCGCCGGCTTTACAACCATCGTGCAGCTGCTTATCAAGGCTTATGCCCCTGCCATCGACGAGACGCTGGGCCTCTTCATCCCCCTTATCGTCGTGAACTGTATCGTGCTCGGCCGCGCCGAGTCGTTTGCAGCCAAAAACGGCCCGATCGACTCCGCCTGTGACGGTATTGGCATCGGCCTGGGCTTCACCTGCGCTCTCACCCTGCTGGGTCTCTGCCGCGAGTTGCTCGGTGGCGGTACAGTCTTTGGATGCACGGTCTATCCCGCCCAGTTCGGCGCTTTGACCTTCGTGCTCGCTCCGGGTGCCTTCATTACGCTGGCTTACCTCTCGGCTTTGTTCAAGAAGTACATCAAGAAGTGAATCATACGTTCGACCCCTTAACTGAAGAAACAATATGGAATACATCATTTTGATTATCACAGCGGTATTCGTCAACAATATCGTGCTGGCTCAGTTCTTGGGCATGTGCCCGTTCCTGGGTGTGTCCAAGAAGGTCGAGACGGCAGCTTCCATGGGTATGGCAGTGCTCTTCGTCATGCTCATCTCGACGCTGGTTACCTACCCCATCTACTACGGTATCCTCGTCCCATTCAAGCTGCAGTTCATGCAGACCGTAGTCTATATTCTGGTCATCGCCGCCCTCGTGCAGATGGTCGAGATCATCCTCAAGAAGTCCATGCCTGCCCTCTATGCAGCCCTGGGTGTCTTCCTGCCGCTCATCACGACTAACTGTACCATTCTCGGCGTGGCCATCAATGTCATCAACTTCGAGTACGACCTCGGCCACTCTGCCGTCTACGCCATTGCAACGGCCCTGGGCTTCACCCTGTCGCTGGTGCTCTTCGCCGGTATCCGCGAGCAGACCGCCATCACCAAGACTCCTAAGGGTATGGAGGGCACGCCTATCGCCCTGCTCACCGCCGGCCTCCTGGCCATGGCCTTCATGGGCTTCTCCGGTGTGGACAAGGGCATCAGCGCCGCTCTCGGCCTTTAATTGCCTCACAGAGGCGTCCTCACTCAGATATCCTCTCGGAGACATCCACTCAGAGACATCCACTCAGAGACATCCACTCAGAGATATTCACTCAGAGATATCTTCATAGAGGCTATATAAAAGTGCTCCGGCCTGTTGCCTTGACACTTAGTCTATTATAATATAAGAGGCTGTGACAGTCCGTTTCTCTTTGACGACTGCTGCAGCCTCTTTAAGTCTCTGCCCGAGTCCTGCCGGGTTTTTAGAGCCAGGCTTTGAACGAAACTTTGGCCAAAATTTTGACCAAGTTTTGATTAAGTTTTGACAAAGCTCTGACCAAGTTTTTCCAAACTTTGACCGAGATTTCTAAAAATATTGACCGAATACTTACTTAAACACTATTCTACTTATGATCAGATTGCGAACCTCATTCCGGACAAGCCTTTCGCTGGTTGCCGTCCTTCTTCTGAGTGCCTTTACTGCCGCCGGTGCCCGCGACCGGATGTCGGCCTACTTGTTTGCCTACTTTACGGGCAACGACCCCGCGCAAGAGCAAGTGCATTTTGCCTATAGCTACGACGGCTTTGACTACACGCCCCTCAACGGCGGAAAGCCCATTATCGGTTCGGACAGCATCGCCATCATGAAGGGCGTGCGCGACCCGCACATCCTGCGCGGCGAGGACGGCTATTTCTATATGGTGGTCACCGACATGCGCTGCAGCCTGGGCTGGTCGAGCAACCGCGGCATCGTGCTCATGCGCTCCAAGGACATGGTCCACTGGTCGCACCACACCGTCCACTTCCCGGAGCGATACAAGGGCACGAACCTCGAACACGTCACCCGTGTATGGGCGCCGCAGACCATCTGGGACGCCAAGGCGCAACGTTATATCGTCTACTTCTCCCTGCTCACCAACGACGGCTCGATTCCTTACGACCGCGTCTATTACGCTTATGCCAACGCCGACTTCTCCGACCTGGAGACGGTGCCGGAGGTCTTCTTCGACTACGGACAGGCCGCCATCGACACGGATATTGCACTCGATGACAACGGCACTTATCACATCTTCTTCAAGACCGAGGGCGCACGCGTCAAGGGCCTTAAGCAGTATGTGGCCCGCGACCTCAGCGACTGGCATTCGTGGCGCATCATCGACGGATATTGCCAGGACACCAACAAGGCCGTGGAGGGCGCCGGCGTGTTCCGCCTTCTCGACGGCAACTGGTGCCTGATGTACGATTGCTACACGAGCGGCCACTACCAGTTCTGCACCAGTCAGGACCTGCTCTTCTTCCACGCCGTGCACGACACGCAGACGCGCGGAGCCTTTACGCCCCGTCACGGCACCGTCATCCAAATAACGAAGAAGGAACTCAAGTGCCTGCAGCGTGCGTTCCCTAATCCGTAATAGGGGGAATAGAAAGGTGGATTGGATTCTGCTTGTTAGGATTTTATCGTCGATAAGGACGTTACCCGGGATAGGAAGGTGGATTAGATTACTGGCTTGTTAGGAGCCGGAAGCAAAAGTTCCTACAGTGCGCTTTCCTAATCCGCGCATTTCCTAATCCGCAAGGTAAGTTTACACATATATAAATAAGGTGGGCCAGCAGTGCTGGCCCATCCTATTCTTAACCATTGTGTATGGATTCGTCAAGAACAACTAATAAGTCTTGGCGTATGTTTTCTGATATTTTGACCTAAGGTAAACCCAAATGTATTTCTTTAAGGTATTGTGTTATGGTTGTATCTTAAGGTGACGCAAAGTTAGGCCTTTTTTGCATCTTCTCCAAATTTTTTAAGACAAACCTTTAAGTGCAATAGATTGCAGTTTTCGATATTTAATCTTTATTAACATTTCACCTCTCCAGTATCCGCCGCTTATCCGCTTCTAATGCCTCCCGTCACGTCTCCCGTCACGCCTCTCGTCACGACTAACGGCACGCCTCCAGACAGCTGTTGTTGGCCTCTTTGTTCGGAGGCATGCGCCTTTTTGCTTTGAGGCCAGCGCCCTTGCCCATGGCAATGGTTTTTTGCTTGGAGTCCATAGTTCTCGTTTGGTTGTAACGATTTCGGTCTAGAGTTAAAGACCTATGTTTGGATGCAAAGATTCTTTGTCCGGAGTCCATAGCTCACTTCCGGAGACAACGACTCGCGATTCCTTCGTAAAAGTGTGTTCTTACGTCCAAGATTCCCTCATAAAAGTGTGGTGTTTTGCAATTATTCCCTCATAAAAATGTATTATTTCGCCAATATTCATTCATAAAAGTGTGCTTTTCCTTGGTTATTCCCTCATAAAAGTGTATCTTTGCACCCAGTATTCCCTCATAAAAATGTAAAGAAATGGAACGATACATCTATAACAGTCTGAAAGAGTGGCAGTTGTCCGCTGACCGCAAGCCATTGATCCTTTATGGGGCTCGTCAGGTGGGCAAAACCTACATCTTAAAAGAGTTTGGAAAGCGCGAGTTCGAAAGCTTCGTCTATGTCAATTGCTACAAGAATGAGGTAATCTCGCGGCTCTTCGAGGGCGATGCTGACGTAGAAAGGATTCTGGTCGGCTTGTCTGCTTTTGCCGGACGGGACATTGTCGAAGGCAAGACGCTGGTCTTCCTTGACGAGGTGCAGGAAATTCCGGCCATAATCTCTGCCCTCAAGTACTTTTGCGAGAATAAGCCCGCATTGCACCTTGTCGTTGCCGGTTCGTTGCTCGGCGTGATGAATATGAATGGAGAGTCGTTTCCGGTGGGCAAGGTCGACATCCTGCATCTCTATCCGATGACTTACGGGGAGTTCCTTTTGGCCAATGGCGAGTCGCAACTCGAAGCGTTGTTGCGGAGTGGCGACAGGGAACTCATCGGCAGCCTTTCGTCCCGTTACATCGAATTTTTGCGCCGATATTACTTCTGCGGAGGAATGCCTGAGGTGGTGCTTCACTTTGTCCGTAACCATAATCCGATGGAGGTGCGGCGAGTGCAGCAGAACATTCTGTCGGCCTATGAGGCAGACATCAGCAAGCACACGGCCGACGACACCCAGCGGGTGCGTATGGTGTGGCAATCCATTCCGGCCCAGTTGGCGCGCGAGAACAAGAAGTTCGTGTATGGGGCCGTCAAGAAAGGTGCGAGGGCCAAGGACTTTGAGATTGCCATCCAGTGGCTTATTGACGCGGGACTGGTGCACAAGGTTGAGCGCACGCGTGATGCTGAGATTCCGCTCAAGTTCTATGCCGATATGGATGCTTTCAAGCTTTATCTGCTGGATGTGGGGTTGCTTGGAGCCCTTGCCCAAGCGCCAGCGGAGCAAATCCTGATTGGAAACGGCGTGTTCAGCGAGTACAAAGGTGCCTTTACCGAAAACTTCGTGCTGCAGGAACTGAAGACTTTGCCCGACCTTCCCGTCTACTACTACAGCAAGGACAATTCTACTCTTGAGGTCGATTTCCTCGTGCAGGCCGGTAGTCGTGTCCTGCCTATGGAGGTCAAAGCGGAGGTCAACGTCAAGTCGAAATCTCTCGCCACATTCGTCACTCGCGACTTTGCCTCCTGCCACCTGAAGGGTGTCCGGGTGTCTATGTTGGGATTCCAGGACCAAGGCTGGATGGAGAACGTTCCCCTCTATGCCGTGCGGGAGTGGGTCAATGAGAGGAATGTGGAGGAGGAGAGAGGTAGAGAATGTTTAGAAGAGATAAGTTTGCAGAGCTAATAAAAAAAATAAGCCAGAATTTGATAGCACCTCCTGGAACTGCAATCCAGATAACACATCAAATTCTGACTTATATCTTTAACGGTACGGGAAGCTCCAGTTTCCTGGTACGCCCCCCGCACTGCAAAGGTAGATGATATTACACGCATGACCAAGAAGCTGGCTGCTGTAATCAATCTTTATGCGTTAAAACTATGGATTTTGAAAACTATAGTTGCCAAAAAACTTATTGAACAACCACACAAAAAAGTACGGGAAGCTCTGAATTGCTTCAGTACACCTCCCGCACTGCAAAGATAGATGATATTACACGCATGACCAAGAAGCTGGCTGCAGAAATCAATCTTGACGAATCAAAACTATGACTTTTGAAAACTGAAGCTATCAAAAAACCTATTAATCCAGCTCAAGAACGCCATAAATAGGACGCGGCTCCGTCATTAGGGTGCGAGCTTAAGATAATCAATCAAGAAATCACCGAAAGAATCCTTAGAGCCACCGAAATGCATGTAATATTCATACAGGGTGGCTTTAAGGGTTTCATCTATAGGGAAGCCCGGAAGACCTCTATCAAAGGCCAGAAGGAACGGAACAGTGTACTTCGCGCTCCTGCTGAAGTCGTTGGCAACAAGCTTGAACCATGTCTCCTCAATTCCCCAGAACGTGTAGCGCTGGTCATTGACCTCGAATGGGTTCTGGTCGCCTCCCTTGTAGTAGCGGCACAACTTGTACCGTTCCTCTTCGGTCATCAGGTGGTCGATAGCTTCTCCTGTGTAGAGGTAATCAGGAAGGAAACCGCGCCCATATTCACGGAAGAATCTGAAATTCTCATAAGGGCTATGACCTAAGGTGGTAGCGATAGACCAGACAAGGAATCCCTTCGTCTCAATAGGGACATCCGGAGCGCACATCAGGAATTCAACAGCAGGAATTTCATGCATAGCCTCTTCAACAAAACTCTCCCAACGTTTATGATTTCCCGGAAGACCATTACTAAAATACATTGATTCATACCACCACCAGAGGCTGATGTCTGAATCAAAGTCAACAGGTCCGTCTTTGAATGTGCGATGGTCATACGGGTTCTCTTCCTCTCCCTTGTAATAGAAGCAGTACTTCTTTTTTCCCCCTCTTTCATTTCTTTTTTTCGTTTAAAATCCATTCATACCCCAGTGCCTCAGTTGGCGTTGAGGCGGATGACGCGAATGCCAGAGCAGTAGCTCATGGCCTGCACGTAGTCGGCGAGAGGATAGCGGGTGATGGTGACGCGCCGTTCAGCGCTCGAGGCGTGGAGCAGTTGCGGTTCGCTGTGCGACGGGTCGGGCCACCAGACGAAGCCGCAATGGAAGATGTCGAGGCCCTGCTTGTTGCAGACGAAGGCGATGATGTCGCCCTCACGCAACGAGGAGTAGATCTTGTGAATCTGATTGCGCGGCACGTACCAGGTGGTTTGCTCGGAGAGTTGCTTCTCGACCTGGCGGATGGCGCGCAGCATCGAGTCGCTGGCGGCCAGTTGCGGATATTCGGCGCGGTGCGTGCTCATGTAGTCGATGGTGCGCTTCTGCCGCTTGGCGCCGGGTATGGTGCGTGTGATGTCGGTGAGGAGACCCTGGGCCTCGTTGT
This sequence comes from bacterium, assembly GCA_963631395.1. Lineage (GTDB taxonomy): Bacteria > Bacteroidota > Bacteroidia > Bacteroidales > UBA3663 > Liminaster. Next base: position 15,460 of record CAVGQN010000028.1, on the reverse strand, counting down.
CCGAAATCCACTCGCTGAAGTAGTGCTTGCGTGTGGCGTAGTTGCCTCTGATGCCCTGGCGGTAGCGGAGCGCCTGCACGAAGCGGCGCAGGATGGAGTCGTTGGGGTTGGTGGGCTCGTATACGCGTCCGAGCAAGGCGGCGCTCATATACTCCACAAAGGTGGTGCAGTCCACGCCGTTGAGCTTCATGACCAGGGGCTCGACGGCGTCCTCGATGTTGGCTGGCAGCTCCTTAGGTTCGAGAGTGTTGGCCACGTAGGGAGTGCCCTGCTCCAGCCGTTCGTCGCAGAAGAGCAGCGACAGGTTCTGGATGTTGGCGGGCTTGTAGTTGGAGTTCCAGCGCACACCGGCGGCGTTGAGCACGCGCGAGGCGTTCATCTGGTTGCTCTCGACGGGCGTGAGGCGCCGCATCCAAGGCACGCGCTTGTCGAGGGCGGCTCCGGGACCCTTGCACTTGTGCTCGTAGTAGCGGGCCGTCTTCTCGCGGGCGGGGTCGCCCCAGTTGTGCCAGCCCTTCGGGTTGATGACGGCGGGCAGTTCGCACTCGCGGAAGATGACCGAGGCGTAGTTGCGCCACGGGCGGCCGAGCCACTCGCTGGTCACGTTGGGGTCGGCGGTCACCTTGCAGCGATAGAAGACGTAGCCGAAGGGGTGGTTGCCCGGTGTAGAGGCGGCGGTGATGTAGCCGTTGGAGATGGCGTGCAGTTCGCAGCCCTCAAACCAACAGGTGGCAGGTCCGAAGATAAAGTCGACGGTGCCCTCTATGTAGCAGTTGTAGTAAATCTGACGGCTGTCGTCGTTGCCCGTAAACACCGTGTCCTGGAAGCCCAGCAGGCGGCAGTTGCGGAACACCACGCGGTCGCCCTCCACATGGACGGCCACGGCCTGGCCCACACCGGCATTGTTCTGTCGGTCAGAGAGCCAGTGTTTGTTCCAGTAGGTCATGGCGTCGTTGCTGACGGTCATGTTCTCGCACTCGAATCCCGGTCCGTCCACTCTCAGCGTGTAGGTCTGGAAGGTGCCTATCTTGCGGCCGTACTTGGAGGTTGCCGCCGACTGTGCGTTGCGTTCGTCCGAGATGTTGAATGTCGGCCAACCGCTCTTGGTGCGCATTCCGGCGTGGTCGTGCCACACGATGATGGTCGAGTCGCGGTCCTCGCCGATGAGCGAGATGTTGGTCTTGTAGCTCGGGATGATGACTTTCTCCTCGTAGACGCCTTTCTTGACGAGGATGCGCTGCCGTCCCTCGGGCTTGTAGTCGCGGATGGCATTGACGGCATCCTGGATGTTGTCGTAGTTGCCGCTTCCGTCTTTGGCTACCACGAGGTCGTAGTTTTGGCCGAAAGCCCAGCAGGCCGATAGGGCCAGTGTCAATGACAAGATGAGTCTTTTCATATATATAAAATTTAGAATTTAGTGCTTAGAATTTAGAGCTTAGAACTCAGAACTCAGAACTTAGAACTTAGAACTTAGAACTTAGAGCTTAGAACTTAGAACTCAGAATCTATAATTTAGAACTTAGAGTTTAGGACTTAGTACTTGGAGTTGAGAGTGCCTAGAGTTTTGAACAAGAATTTCGGATTGAACGGATGCTGACGAAACCATTTAGAGCACGACGTTCAGAGCACGATGACGGGGCCCTGGGTGCTCTCGCCGATGGTGTCGCTAAGGGTGACATCGGTGCAGGTGTTGACCCACTCGGGCAGGTAGGCGTGCTCCACGCGGATGTAGTTTTCGGTAAATCCGTGCATGACCGTCTTGCCCGCTTCGGGCTGTTCCCAAAGCACCCGCCTGCGTGTGCCGGCCTGGCTGAGGTAGAAGTCGTGGAGCTTGCGTTCGGACAAAGCCACCAGCCGCGAGGTGCGTGCGTGGCGCTCGGGGACCGGCACGACAGGACGGATGTCCAGGGCCTTGGTGCCGTTGCGCTCGCTGTAGGTGAAGGGGTGAAGTTGGCTGATGGGCAGGCTTTCGATGAAGTCGTAGCCCTGGTCAAAGAGCTGGGCCGTCTCGCCACGCATGCCCGCCATCACGTCGACGCCGATGAAGGCGTCGGGGAGGAGCGTCTTGACGAGTCCTATCTTCTGCCGGAACAGCGTCGTGTCGTAGCGGCGCCGCATCAGCTTGAGCACCTCGTCGCTGCCCGCCTGCAGCGGGATGTGGAAGTGCGGGGCAAAGAGCCGGCTCTCCGTGGCCAGCCACCGGAGCAGGTCGTCGGTCAGGAGGTTGGGTTCGATGCTTCCGATGCGGTAACGCTCGATGCCCTCCACCTCGTCGAGGGCCCGGCAGAGGTCGTAGAACGTCTCGCCCGTGCTTCGTCCGAAGTCGCCGATATTGACGCCGGTCAGCACGATTTCCTTGCCGCCCTGACGGACCACCTCGCGGGCTTGTTCGACGAGCTCGCAGATGTGCGGATTGCGGCTTCGTCCGCGCGCCATAGGGATGGTACAATATGTGCAGAAGTAGTCGCAGCCGTCCTGCACCTTGAGGAAATGCCGTGTGCGGTCGTCGGCCGAGCAGCTGGCATGGAAAGTGTGGATTTCTTGAAAGCGCGTGCTCACCACTTGCGGTTCGGCCTTCTTGGAGAGGTCGCCGAGCCAGGCCGTGAGGTTTTCGCCCTTGTACTCGTTGCCCACGATGAGGTCGATGCCCTCGACCGACGAGGCCAGTTCGCCGGCGCCGATTTGCGCATAGCAGCCCGTGACGACCACGAAAGCCGTCGGGTGTTCCTTGATGAGTTTGCGTATTTGCTGCCTGCACTTGGCCGTCGCCTGCTCCGTGACGGCGCACGTGTTGATGACGAGCAGGTCGGCGCTTGCGTGGCCTTGTCCCTCCCGGTCAGACGCGTGGTCCGTAGGCCTGATGCGCTTGAAGCCCATCTGCTCCAGGCGGAACGCCAACGTCGAACTTTCGGCGAAGTTGAGCCGGCAACCCAATGTGCAGTATGCAACCGTCTTGTCTTGGTACATATATGTTATATATAACGCACAAAGGTAATGATAATTGTGAAAAAAAGCCATTTCGCGGGTTAAAAAACGTTGGTTTTGGGTTCAATTAGACAATTATTCCGTAGATTTGCAGTAGATATATATCATATTTCGTATGCGAACAAAACAGAACGAACCGGACTATAGCCTGCTGCTGAAACACGCCATCGACTGGGCTATGGAAGCCGGCAAACTGCAGCGCGACAGTTTCCGAAGCGGACATCTGCAGATTGAGACCAAGAGCAGTCTGCACGATGTCGTGACCGAGGTGGACAAAGCTTGCGAGGCTTTGATCATAGAGCGCATCACCGACGCCTATCCTACGCACAGCATCCTTGGCGAGGAGACGGGCGCCCACCAGAAGGAAAGCGACTGGGAGTGGGTGGTCGACCCGCTGGACGGCACGAACAACTACAGCCAGGGATTACCCATCTTCTGCGTGAGCATCGGCGTGCGCTATAAGCAGCAGACCGTGGCCGGCGCCGTCTATGTGCCTATCCTCGACGAGCTCTTCAGCGCCGTCGCGGGCCAGGGAGCTAGCTGGAACGGACGCTCCATTCATGTGTCGCGCAAGACGGACCTCAACCAGTGCGTGCTCGCCACGGGCTTTCCTTACGACAAGGGAACCAATCCCATCAACAACCTCGACAACCTGAACGCCATCCTGCCGGGCATCAGAGGCATAAGGCGCATGGGCTCTGCCGCCTACGACCTGTGCTGCGTGGCCTGCGGACTGCTCGACGGCTACTGGGAACTGGACCTCAAGCCTTGGGACGTGTGCGCCGGTGCGCTCATCGTGACCGAGGCAGGCGGCGAAGTCCGTCCGTTCCGCAACGACCGCCATGTGTCTATCGTTGCCGGCAACAAGAATGTGGTCGAGCAGATATACGGCAAACTTAACCGAAACATTTGACCCTCACTGAGGGTGTTTTGCCCTATGGGTATTTTCCCTATCGGGTATTTACACATCGGGTGTTTTGCCCTATCGAGTTTTGCCCCTACATTCTGCTTATTTTGCATTAACTTCGAGCACTTTGTACTTTGAAAAAAAACTGAAAGAAAATATTATACTTCGTATTTTGTCTTCTATGAATGATTCTATGAGTTGGTGGATGAAGGCTTTTGTGAAGCGCACCTTCTCCGCCTGTCTTGTGGCTGCAATGCTTTTGCCAGCAACGCTTTTGTCGGCGGCTGCCGCCAAGGACTATTCGACATACTACAAGGACATGCCCGTCCGCTTGAAGCAAGTCAAGGCTCCCACCATCCCCGACAAGACCGTGCGGCTCACGGATTTCGGGGCCAAAGGCAACGGTGTCGACCTTTGCACAGAAGCCTTCCGGCTCGGCATCGAACAACTGAGCCAGGCCGGCGGCGGACATCTCGTCGTGTCTGCCGGAGTGTGGCTTACGGGTCCCATCGTGCTGGCCAGCAACATAGACCTGCATCTTGAGGACAACGCGCTGGTCATCTTCTCGCCCGACAAGTCGCTCTTCGAGGCTTCGGTCAACAACGGACGCTATATGCCTCTCGTCAGCGGCGACAACCTGCATGATGTCAGCATCACGGGCAGCGGCACGATGGACGGCAACGGCAAGTACTGGCGTCCCGTGAAGCGCTTCAAGCAGAGCAGCGTCGAGTGGGAACGCTACAACGACCTGGGCGGTACGGTCACGGCCAAAGGCGACCTCTGGCTTCCGTACGGCTTGAAGAACGTGGACAACCAGACGGAGAAGGCCGAAAAGGAAGAGGCCATACGTAACGACCTGGTCCGGCTGAGCCATTGCCGCAACCTGCTCTTCGAGGGCGTGACTTTCCAAAACGCTCCGCGCTTCCACATCCATCCCATCGGTTGCGAGAACGTCATTCTCGACCACATCATCGTGCGTTGTGACTGGAACGTGCAGAATGGCGACGCCATCGACCTGGCCAACGTCAAGACCGGACTGGTGCTCGATTGCCTGATTGCAGCCGGTGACGACGGCATCTGCTTCAAGGGCGGCACCGGAGCCAGCGGCAAGAAGCAGGGCCCGTGCCAGGACATCCTGGTGCAGGGGAGCACGGTGTTCCATGCCCATGGCGGATTCGTGCTGGGAAGCGACATCTCGGGCGGAATGAAGCGCATAGTCTTCCGTGACTGCACGCTGACGGGCACTGACGTGGGACTCCGCTTCAAGAGCGGACTCGGACGCGGCGGCAAGACCGACCATATCTACTGCTACAATATCGTCATGAACGACATCAAGGGCGAAGCCGTCTTCTTCGACTGCACCTACCAGGACAAATCGGTGGCCAGCCGGCTCAAGCAAGCCGAAGACCAGAAGAAGGCTGATGGGCAGAAGCAGGCCGGTGACCAGAAGAAACAAGTTGATGACAAGAAGGCTGATGGCCAGAAGCAGGCCGACGTCGCCACCGGAGCAAGCCAGCAAGAGGAGGAAGTCTATGCACCGGAGTTTGCCGACATACACATCTACAATGTGGTGTGCCGCGAGAGCAAGACTGGCATCCGAAGCGTCGGACTGGAAGGCCGCCGCTGTGTGTACGACATCGACATCCACGACTGCACCTTCTTCTACACCGAGGCAGCCACCGACATCGATGCCAATAGTGAAATCAAAACTTCAGACGTCAACTATGCAACTTATTAAGGACCGGGAGTTCGGAGGCGAACGACCCCTATACACGGCTCACGACCTTCGCCTCGAGAACGTCACCATCCATGTGGGCGAGTCGAGCATCAAGGAGAGCGGCAACATCGAGGCCGAGGACTGCACTTTCGAGGGAAAATATGTCTTCTGGGAGTGCCGCCATTTCAAGGTCCACAACTGCTATTTTGCCGAAAGCGCACGGAGCAGCCTTTGGTATTCGAGCGACTGCCGTATGACGCATTGCCGGGTAGACGCGCCCAAGATGTTCCGCCGCATGGACGGCATTTATGTCGAGGATACGGACTTCCCCAACGGCGAGCAGTTCCTATGGGATTGCAGCCATGTGGAGATGAAGAATGTCAGCATCGCCAACTGCGACTACGTCTTCATGCACACCACCGACATCCGGCTCGACCACTACCGCCAGGACGGCAACTACGGCTTCCAATATGCCAAAAATGTGGAAATACACAATGCCGTCATCAACTCGAAGGACGCCTTTTGGGAGTCGGAGAACGTGACCATCTACGACTCCGAAATCAATGGGGAATATTTGGCCTGGTACGGCAAGAACATCCGGCTGGTGCGTTGCCATCTTACGGGCGAGCAGTTGCTCTGCTATGTGGACGGCCTTGTGCTCGAGGACTGCACCTTCGGCCCCGATGCAAACCTCAACTTCGAGTACTGCACCGATGTGCAGGCCACCATCAAGGGCGACATTACCAGCATCAAGAACCCGACCAGCGGCTCCATCGTCGTGGAGGGCAAAATCGGTGAACTCATCATCGACAAAAACCAAAAACAACCGGCATCATGTACAATTTCGACCAAGTGACCGAGCGTCGCGGCACCCGCTGCGTGAAGTGGGACGAGACGGCTCCCGGTGTTCTGCCCCTTTGGGTGGGCGATATGGATTTCCCCACGGCACCGGCCGTGCGCGAGGCCATCGTGCGCCGAGCCACTCATGGCTGCTACGGCTATACGGCCGTGCCCGAAGAATACTACCAGGCCATCCGCGACTGGTTTGCGGTGCGCCACCAGTGGAACATCGGCCGCGACGAAATCCTCTATACCATCGGCGTCATACCGGCCATCGCCGCCAGCCTAAAGGCCCTTTGCCAGACAGGCGACAATGTCGTGGTGCTTACGCCTATCTACAACTGCTTCTTCAACCTCATCCGCAACGCCGGGTGCCAGGCCGTCGAAGTGCCGCTCTCTGTGACGGAAACGGAGCACGAGGGAATAATCAGATACGAAATCGACTGGAACGCTTTGGCCGAAGCCCTTGCCCTCGAAAAGTCGACGGTCCTGCTCTTCTGCAACCCTCATAACCCAGCCGGACGCGTGTGGGACAAAGAGCAGTTGCACGGCGTGGCCACCTTGTGCCACGAGCACCATGTGGCTGTTGCCTGCGACGAAATACACAACGAACTGACCGAGCCCGACCTCCTCTACACGCCTTTTGCTCCCGTGGCCGAAGCCTTGAACAAGGAGATCTGCAAAGTCGGCGGAACGGAAAGTGCCGAACCCCTAAAATATATAGTCTGCACGTCGCCGTCCAAGGCCTTCAATATTGCCGGATTGCAGAATGCCAATCTGATGATAGCCGATGCCGAATTGCGCCGCCGCGTGGACCGAGCCATCAACCTCAACGAGGTGTGCGACGTCAATCCATTTGGTGTCGAGGCCGTCATTGCCGCCTACAACGAGGGTGGAGAGTGGCTCGACGCTTTGCGCACATACATCTACGGCAACTATGCCTTTGCCCGCGATTTGCTCCTGGACAAACTTCCCGAACTGCGCATCGCCGAGATGCAGGGTACTTACTTCATGTGGGTGGATTGCCGCCGGCTCAAGGTGTTGCAGGGCAAGAACGTGGCCTGGTTGTGCAACAAGTTGACCGAAGAGGCCAAAGTGCGGCTTTGTGCAGGCCAAATCTACGGCAAGGCCGGAGAAGGCTTTGTCCGCATCAACCTGGCTTGTCCGCGGTCTATATTGTCCGAAGCCTTGGCGCGCTTCATCAATTTCGTCAATGCTTAAAGAAATTCGTCAACTTCCAAGGAAATTATAAGGAAATTCAGCATAAGAAAACTCCTCAACGTTCAAGGAAAACTCGGTGTTAGGAAACTCAGCATAAGAAAACTCCTCAACGTTCAAGGAAATCCGGCATAAGAAAACCCGCCAACACCCAATTATTTATTTTATTGTCAAAGATACCTACAGAACTGACATGTCGAGCAAAGACCAGCTGCTGCAGAAGATACGGGATGGCCAAATCCTGACGCGGGGCGAACAGCTTCGTCTGACGGCTTGTCTCAGCATTCCGGCCATGCTTTCGCAGCTCGTCACCATCATGATGGAGTATATCGACGCCTCGATGGTCGGACAGCTGGGTGCGCGGGCCTCTGCCTCCATCGGACTGGTCAGCACGACATCGTGGCTCTTCGGCGGACTGTGTCACTCGGTGGCCGTGGGTTTCTATGTGCAGGTTGCCCATCAGATTGGGGCCAATCGCTTTGCCGAGGCCAGGCACATCCTGCGTCAGTCCCTTATCTTTACCTTGATCTTCGCTTTGCTTCTGGCAAGCATCGGCGTCGGCATTGCGCCCTTCCTGCCCGAGTGGCTTGGCGGGGCTGACGACATCTGCGAGGACGCGTCCATCTACTTCGGCATCTTTGCCTCCATACTTCCCTTTATGATGCTGATGGCATTGTCGACGGGCATGTTGCGCTGCTCCGGCAATATTAAGGTGCCGAGTATCGTCAACGTCGTGGCCTGCCTGCTGGATGTGGTGTTCAACTACATCTTTATCTTCCGGCTCAGGATGGGCGTGAAGGGCGCCGCCATCGGCACGGCGCTGGCTTACGGCACTTGCGCCCTCTATGCGACCTATTATTTGCTCACGCGCAGCAAAATCCTACGGCTGACGCAGGACTCCGGCACCTATCGTCCGCAGACACGAACCGTGCGCAAGTGGTGGCACATTGCCTGGCCGATGGGCATGGAGCACTTCATCATGTGCGGGGCGCAAATCACTTCGACCATTATCATCGCTCCCTTGGGCACCATCGCCATTGCGGCCAATGCTTTCGGCATCATAGTGGAAAGTCTGTGCTACATGCCCGGACACGGCGTGGCCGATGCTGCGACGACGTTGGTCGGGCAGAGTCTGGGGGCGGGGCGTCCGCGGCTGGCCCGGAGTTTCGCCCACATCACGGTGGGCACGGGCATTGTCGTGATGACGCTGATGGGCGTGCTGATGTTTGCCTTCGCTCCGCTCGTCATGTCGTTCATGACGCCTGACGCTACGGTGCAGACGCTCACGGCCCAGGTGCTCCGCATTGAGGCTTTTGCCGAACCGATGTATGCGGCGTCGATAGTGTGCTATGGCGTCTTTGTCGGCGCCGGCGACACGCTCGTTCCCTGCGGCATGAACCTGGCCTCCATCTGGGCGGTGCGCATCTCGCTGGCCTTGCTCTTCACCCATGTGCTGGGCTACGGACTGGTCGGCTATTGGATGGCGATGGCCCTCGAACTCTGCTTCCGCGGCGTTATCTTCCTGTGCCGCCTGCATGGTTCGTCGTGGCAACAGAAGTTGAATCTAAAGGGATAAATTTCAAAATCCCACTGAAGAAAATTGAGAATAAACTCCTCAAAGTTCCACTTTAGTAAAAAACTTCTCTTAGGATAAACTTTTAGTAAAACTTTCCAAAGCCCATTTAGGATAAACTTTGAAGATGGATATTTGATTTCCAAAATAATATTTCCCAAAGTATTATTCCAAAAAGTAGCAAAAGAATATTTTCAAAGAAATAAAATATAAGTTTTGACCCATACAACTATGACAGAAAAGGAAAAGATGCTTCGGCACCTGATGTATGATGCCAACCACGACCAGACGTTGCTTGACGAGCGGGTCAAGGTCAAAGACCTCTGCTACGAGTACAATCTGCTGCGGCCCTCTGCCGAGCAGGAGCAGCAGGCGCTGATGCGCCGCATTGTGGGCAAGGCCAAAGGGCAGTTTTGCATCATTGCCCCCTTCTGGTGCGATTATGGCTACAATATCGAGATAGGCGAGAACTTCTTCGCCAACCACAACCTGGTGATACTCGACGGCGCGAAGGTGACCTTTGGCGACAATGTCTTTGTGGCCCCTAACTGCGGTTTTTACACGGCCGGCCATCCCATCGACACAGAGCGGAGGAATGCGGGCATCGAGTACGCTTATCCCATCACGGTCGGCGACAACGTGTGGATTGGTGCCGGCGTGCACGTAATGCCCGGCGTCACCATCGGCAGCAATGTGGTGATAGGCGGAGGCAGTGTCGTGGTCAAAGACATCCCCGACAACTCAGTGGCCGTGGGTAATCCCTGCCGCGTGATTCGCACCATCACGGAAGAAGACCGGCGCAAGTGCTGGGACAGAGAGTAACCTTCAAAAACAGAGAGTAATCTTCAAAAAAGAATCCGGGACAAATTTGGCTTCATCTTTTCCCAACCTGTCCCGGACTTTGAAGGAAGTTTTGTTCCAGTTTTGAAGAAAGCTTCGTTCCTGCTTTGAAGAAAGCTTCGTTCCTGCTTTGAAGAAAAGCTTCGTTTCAGTTTTGAAGGAAACTTCGTTCCTGCTTTGAAGAAAAGCTTCGTTTCAGTTCTGAAGAAAGTTTTGTTTCAGTTTTGAAGGAAACTTCTCTCCAGTTCTGAAGAAGATTTTTTACTTCAGATAGTAGTCGATAGTGGTGACGACGCGGACTTTGCGCTTGTAGAGCAGAACGTCGTCGGCCGTAACTTCAAACTGGCCTTGGCGGGCCGTGCGGATGCTGCCGAGCGAGCAGTTGGCGTCTTTGGCAAACTTGTCGGCCACCGTGCGGGCGTTGCGGGTAGCTTCCTCCACCATCTCGGGCTTCAGGTCATTCAGACCCGTGTACTCGTAGTTGATATAGAGGCTTTTGGCGCCCAGTTTGAGCAAATCCAGCTGGTTGGCGTAGATGTTGAGGATGTTGTCGACATTCATCGAGACGATGACGAGGTTGCTGGTGAGCACATAGCGGTCCATGTAACCCATCTTCTTTTCCCACTCGTACCAGGTGGAACGGTCTTCGGTGCTCGGTGCCTCTCTGACGATTTCGTCGTCGGTCACGCCGTTCTTCTTGAGGTAGTTGATGATGGCCTGCACCTTAGGTTCGAGGAGCGGATAGAGTTGTTCGAGGTTGTTGCCCGACACGTTGACGCTGAGCGTCCATTTGGCCTTGTCGGCCATTACCTCCCGTTCTGCGAGTCCCTTGACGGTCACATAACGGTCGCGGTTGGCGATGTTGTCGATGCCGCAATAGATGAAATAACCGCACACAGCCATGCCGATGGCGAGAATGAGAGCGCAAACTTGATTTTTCATAATGCCGTTTGTTTTGAATTTTAGGTAAGTCCTGAATTTCAGAATCTAGGTAAGTCCAGAAAGCTCAGAATCCGGAATAAGTTCCGGTTACTGAATTCTGGGTAAGTTCCGAAAAATCAGAGTTTCTGGGAAAGTCCCGGATCTTTGAATTTTTCGGGTAAGTTCTGAAAGACTTGAACTTACGTTCTTATGGCGGCAAAGTTAAGGCTTTTTCGGACAACTTGTGCGGAGTGGGTGGTTTTATGAAATGTTTTATGGAAATTTAACGGATTGCCGAATTATGAAGAAGAAAATTGCCGTCATCGGTGCCGGCGCTGCCGGCTGCTTTTGTGCCATACAGCTGAAGCGGCTTCGGCCCGAGTGCGAGGTCGATGTCTATGAGGGCGGGGCGAGAGCCCTGGCCAAGGTGGCTGTCACGGGTGGCGGACGCTGCAATCTGACTAATACGTTCCGCGACGTCATGAGTTTGAAGGAGGTCTATCCGCGTGGCGAGCAGGTCATGAAGCGCGCTTTCCACACCTTCGACAACCGCCGGCTGATGCAGTGGTTTGAGGACGAAGGCGTGCGGCTGACCGTTCAGGACGACCAGTGCGTCTTTCCGCAGAGTCAGGATGCGATGCAGATAGTGCGCACCTTGCTGCGTGGGATGGACGAGGCCGGCGTGAGGCTGCATCTTCGGCACAAGGTGTCGTCGGTGAGCGAACGTTGTAAGGTTCAGACTTTAAGCGAGAGTGTTAGCGAGAGTGTAAATGAGAGTGTAAATGAAAGTGTAAATGAAAGTGTTGGTGAGAGTATTAGAGAGAGTGTCGGCGAGGGTGTAAATGAAAGTGTCGGTGAGAGTATTAGAGAGGGTGTTGGCAAAGATATTAATAAAAAAGTCAGTGAGAGAGTTGGCGAGGGTATTACCGAGAAAGTAAGGGAGCGTTACGTCCTTGCCTTTGCTGACGGGAATCTTCCGCCCGTGCTGGCCGATGTGGTCATTGTCACCACCGGGGGCAGTCCGCGGCAATCGGGTTTGGACTTCCTGCAGCCCTTGCAGATGGAGACGGCCAGTCCCGTACCTTCGCTCTTTTCGTTTTGCATCCCCGGCACGTCCGACCTCATGGGCGTCACCGTCGACGAGGTGTCGGTCGCTTTGGCCGGAACGAAATTCCGCAGTACCGGCACCCTGCTGATTACGCATTGGGGCATGAGCGGACCCGCCATACTCAAGTTGTCAAGCCAGGCCGCCAGGCATTTGGCCGAGTGCGGCTACACGGCGCAACTCGTCGTCAACTGGCTGGGCGGGAGGTCCGAAGACGAAGTGCGGGCCGAAATCAAGGCGATGCAACTTGCGCAAGGAGCCAGGCAAGTGGGCAATACGCACTTGCAGCAACTGCCCGCCCGGTTGTGGCAGGTGTTGCTGCAAAGAGCCGGCATTTCGGCCGGTGTGCGTTGGCGTGAGGTGGGGCAGAAGCAACTCAATCGCTTTGCCTCCGTGCTCAGTGCTGATGTCTGGCCGGTGCAGGGCCAGAGTCGCCATAAGGAAGAGTTCGTGACCTGCGGCGGCATCGCTTTGTCCAACGTCAACCTCTCCACGCTTGAGGCGAAGTCGCATCCCGGACTCTACTTTGCGGGCGAGGTGCTCGATGTCGACGCCGTGACGGGCGGTTTCAATCTCCAGGCTGCCTGGAGCATGGCCTACGTCGTGGCGAAAGCCGCGTCCCTCTAGTCCTTGATCACATGCGTGCCGAGGCAGGCGGAGTATTCCATATTGCCGGTAGTTTCGGCGTTCTCGGTCTTGGCCGAGAGATTGTCCACCATATTGACGATGATGGCCTCCTGGCTGCAGGGCACGACTGGCGAACCGAACTCCTTCTCGCCGTGGTGGGCAAGCACACAGTGGATGATGCGCTTGATTTCCTCGCGGTTTTCGGGCTTGATGCTCCGTGTGTCGCCCGGCGTTTCGGCAAATTTCTCCTCCAGTACATTCTGTAGCGTGTGGGCCGAGATGAAGATGTGGCCCAGCAGGTACATGTCCTCTTGCGTTTCGCCGTCCCGGTTGTACTCGCAGAGTTTGCCGTAGTCGTGGAACAGGCAAGCCAGGATGCAGCGCTCGATGTGGACAGATTGCGGATAGGGCAGCACGGGGTAGAGGCCCTCCAGCATGTGGAGCATCTGCCAGGTGTGGTTGAGCAGTCCGCCGGGGAAGGCGTGGTGCATGGCCGTGGCAGCCGGATATTTCGAGTAGGGCTCATAGAGTTTCTCGCCGAACTCGCGGATGATGTCGATGAGGCGCGTGTGCTTGGAGAAGGCGATGAGGTTCTGCAGCGTCTTGTCCCACACCTCGCGTTTGATGGGGCGCGGGATGAGGTCGTAGAGCGGATGGCCCTCCTGGCACATCGGTCCCGTCACCATGTCGCGGACGCCGGCCGACTTCTTGCCGTCGCGGTCCGTGATGTTGTGGAAGCGGACCAGTTGTCCGATTTGCGGACCCGCGGTAGGGTCAACGTCCCAGACGGCCACGCTGATGGTTTCGTCGGCATTGACGAGTTTGAGGATGCAGTAAGGCGAACTGTTTTTGGCAATGCCGTTGGTGCGGCCTATGGTCAAATATTCTACTAACATATAATCAAAGAAAAAGTATATTAAAGAAAAGTATATTAAAGGAAAAAAGTTTTACCGGATAGCCACAATTTGTGGTTGCTATAAGTTTATTAAAGAATAAAGTTTTCACCGGTCAAAGAATCCGGACAGCCCCATCTTGCGGTTGAGAGGTTGGTGAGTGGATAAAATGGTGAGAGAACGAAAGGTTCGCCTCTCACCAATAGGGGTTGTCAGCGCTGTGCTGTATGGGTTCCCTTACTCCGCATCAGCGGGGAGCGGGGGAGGGAAGCATTACTTCTCGTCCTCCTCCTCGTCAGAAGAGTTGCAAGCAGTAGCTTCCGCGTCCTTCTTTTTGCCGAGGTATTCGGGCAGCTTCATGCCGGCCTGGTCGAAGAGGTCCTGGAGCGGGGGAATAGACTTGTAGAGGCTGGAGAGGAAGTTGGCCGTCGAGCCGTTGCCCGAACCACCATTGCCGCCATTGTCCCAAACCGTGACCTTGTCGATGTTGATGCCCTTGATGGCTTCGACTTGCGTCTTGACCAGTTCCGGGAGTTTCTCGAGCAGGAGCAGGGTGTAGGCCTTGGTGGCATCGCCTCCGGCAGCCTGAATCATCTTGTCGTAGCCGGCGGCTTGCTTGGTCAGGATTTCGTTCAGACCCTTGGCTTCGGCAGCCATCTTGGCGAAGATAGCGTCGGCCTCGCCCTGAGCGTTGACGCGCTTCTGTTCGGCTTCGGCCTGGGCTTCGATGATTTTGCGTTCCTTCTCCACTTCCTGAGGCACGATGATGTTGGCCTTCTGCGTAGAGCGTTCGCGTTCGGCACGCGAGAGTTCGGCCACCTTCTGGGCCTCGTAGGCTTCCTCCAGGGCCTTGGCCTCGGCTACCTTCTCGGCGGCCACGGCTTTGCGCTGGGCCTCGGCCTCCTTCTGGCGGCGGTCGGCATCGGAGTTGGCGATTTCGATTTTAGCCTGGTTTTCGCCGGCCACGGCTTCGGCGTTGGCGGCAGAAGTCCGGATACGCGTTTCCTTGAGGGCCTCGGCCTTGCCGATTTCACCTATCTTGTCCTGTTCGGCCACGCTGACCTTGGCCTCGTTGATGGCCTTGGCTGCGGCTTCCTTACCGAGCGCCTCGATGTAGCCCGATTCGTCCTTGATGTCGGTGATATTGACGTTGATAAGTTTCAGACCGATTTTCTTCAGTTCGATTTCGACGTTCTTCTTGATGTTCTCCTGGAAGGCGTCGCGGTCCTGGTTCAGTTCCTCGATGCTCATTGAGGCGATGACGAGACGGAGCTGGCCGAAGAGGATATCGCGGGCCATTTCCTGGATGTCGTTAGCCGAAAGGCCGAGCAGACGTTCGGCGGCATTGTTCATCGAGTCGGCCTCGGTGCTGATGCCCACGGTGAAGCGGCAAGGCACGTCGACGCGGATGTTCTGGCGCGAAAGAGCGTTGGTCAGATTGGCCTCGATGCTGATAGGGGTGAGCGAGAGGTAGGCATAGTCCTGGATGATAGGCCAGACAAAGACGCCGCCTCCGTGCACGCACTTGGCCGAGCCCTTGCCCGTCGAACCGTAAACGACAAGAATCTTGTCAGACGGACAACGGCGGTAACGCTTCAGGATGGCCGAAACCAAAACGATGGCCACGATGACGAAAATAAAAATCAGAGTTACTTCGTTCATAGGTAAAAGTTGTTATGAGGGTAAATGAATAAACTTGTTGGTTCGCAGACTCCGTAGGATTTGAGAAAGCTTTTGGATTTGCAAAGTTCCTTAAGTCAAAGTTCCTTAAGTCAAAGTTCTTTAAGTCAAAGTTCCTTAAGTCAAAGTTCCTTAAGTCAAAGTTCCTTAAGTC
>CAVGQN010000027.1:0-39075 GCA_963631395.1 bacterium | reverse complement strand
AAAATTTGAGTACTAGGCCGCATGCGCGACCCCATAAAATAAAAGATCTTTGAATATCAGTTCGCTGAGCATCTTTTCTTGTGTGGAGTAGCGGTAGAGGCTGTCCCGGAGGTCTATTGGCTGTAGCATGCCCCGGTGGTCGATGCCGAAGGCGTGCAGGTCGGCCGACGATGTAGCCCACAGAATGGTGTCGGCGTTGCCGCTGCAGGCGAAGAAGTAGTTGGGCACGACAGCCTTGCCGTCGGATGCGGCTATGGCCGTGTTTTGTCTTACGTATCTGTGCCGAAGGTTTGCCTGGTCCGGGTCCAGGCGTACGATGCCGTCGTCGCTGGTGCAGAGCCAAAGATGGCCGCGCCCGGCGCATATGTGGTTGACCTTGAGGCTGCGTGCCGTAGAGTCAGGGTAGAGCCATTGGCCGAGGCTGTCGTCGTAGGTCAACAGTCCGCTATGGCCACCCGCCAGAAGCCGATGCCCTTCCGTCTCGTAGAAACACCCTATCGGGAGATTGGATTCGCAGCGGCCTTTGACATCGGAATCCATATTGTCATATCTGCGGGTTGTGACGTACGGTGCCCATCTGAGCCAGGACGTGGCTAGAGCCCAAGGCAAGGGGCAAGACTATTGCGGCAATCAGACGTTGGTGCATGGTGTTTAGATGTTTGGTTTTGGCTTTCGCCTGCAGAAATCAGCATCGCAGCTGGATTGTCGACTCTGCTGCAGCATGCAAAAAGGGCGGTTACAAAGTCTTCAGTCCGTAGGCTTTCGAGACCTCGTTGTACCTGCGGATGAGGGCTTTGGCGTTCTTGCATTTCGGGCTCTGGAACTTCTTGAACAGGATGGTTCTGATGGCCTCGGGAATGCTCTTGTCTTCGCGCTTCGTGTCGTTTTGGAAAGCCTTGTCGTAGAAGGGCAAAGCCAGTTCGTAGAGAGGCACGCAGACGTCGTAGATGTCGTCGAACTGACGCTCTTCGACCATGACGTTCTCACGGTCAAGGGCGCGGTTGAAGTAGATGCGGCCCAGCGAAGAGTAGCTGTTGAGCAGCGTGCTGTCGAGCGAAACGGCCGTCTTGAATGCCTGTTCCGCGCCAACCACGTTGCCGGCCTCGTCGAGCAGCATGCCTTTGAGTTCGACATTCTTGGCATTGCCCGGCGTGTGGTGTATCACTTCGTCGATGACCGTAAGGGCCGAGTCGTGCTTTTCGGTCGCGAGGTAGAGGTTGAGTAGGTTCTGGGCGTACCACGGCTCTTCGGGCAAGAGCTTGTCGGCTTCCTTCAGCGTGCGTTCGTAGCCTGCAGTGTCGGCTACGGCCAGGTACTTCTGGCACAGCAACTGGTAGAGCTTGTTGGTTTCGATACCGCATGACTTGGCTGCTTCGAGTTCCTTGATGGCCAGGCGGTTGTCTTGCATCAACACAGCCGTCACGGCACAGGAGTAGAGCAGCGCGCGCCGGATGGAGTCGTTGCTGTAGGCCTTGAAGTCTTCGCTCATCTTCGCATTCGAGGCCGCAAAGTCACGAAGCAGCCCGTTGTCGAGCGATGTTTTGGCCATCGTGTAGTTGGCATAAGCGGTCTTGTAGTCCTTCTTGCTGTAGTAGTAGCCTGCATTGGCACGGAAACCTCTCGTCGTGCGGAACAGGTCGTAGGCTTCGTCCATGGCACGCTGCTTGACTTTGGCCGACAACTCGTCGCCGCCATTGGCCTGATTGGCCTTGTCCAGGGCGTAGGCCTGCGCGTAGTAACGGAAGCCTGCCAATGTGCTGGCATATATGACCTCGACATTCATCTTGCCGCCTGTGGCCGGCTTGTTGCGCTCTATCTGGAAACAACGGTACTCGGTGTTGGCCGCCTGCAGGAGAAGGTCCATGTTGCTGCTGTCGGGAACGAGGCTGAAGGCCTTGTTCAGGTACTGACGGGCTTTGGTGAAGTTCTGCGCCGACTTGTTGTTGGTGTAGTATTTGGCCTCTTTCAGCCAAATACGGAGCGAGTCGCGCTGGGCTTTCAGTTTCTTGAGTTCCTGTTTGCTCAAGGTCATTTGGCTGTCTATGTCGTCCGCCACAGCACTGTCGGCGGCGGCGATTGAGTGGGGACTCAATAGCAAGAGTAAAGCAAGGGAAAAAATCAAAGCATGACGCATGGCAATATCGTTGAATGTTTAACAGGGCTTTGGCTTCGCGTGCGAAGAATCGCGGTCTTATGCCCGATTGGCTCTTTGCGCGGGAGATATAAAAGCACAGTAGCCCGGAGAATGTGAGTTTTCCAGGCTACTGTTTATGGATGTGCGGGTTATTCGAAACCGTAAGCGGCGCTTACCTCAGCACGCTTGGCTGTGTATTCCTTACCCTCGGCAGAGCTGGAACCGGCCTTGGCGATACGGCGGCCGTAGAGAGTGCGGAGTGCGATGGCGATGCCTTTGTCCTTGCGCTCTGTATCGAAGGCATAGGCGGCCTCATAATAAGGAAGTGACTTTTCGTAGAGAGGTGCAGCCTGGCGGTCGCCTTCGTCAAACTTCTTCTTGGCATAGTACTCATCCTCGACGGCCAGAGCGCGGTTGTAGTAGTAACGGCCCAGGCTGGAGTTGACGGATGCGTTGGTCGGGTCGAGAGAGAGGGCCTTCTCATAGTACTTGAGTGCTTCCTCAATCTTCTCCTGCTGCTCGAGCAACTGTCCCTTGGTGTTGACCAGAGAAACGTTGTTGGGGTCAGAGGCAATGGCCTGGTCCAAGAATCCGGATGCTGCGTTGAGGTCGCCGCGGTTGATGTAGACGTTGATCAGGTTGGTGATGTACCAGGGCTCGTTGGGCAGGCGGGTTGCACCGTCCTTGAGCGTCTCCTCAAACTTGAGCGTGTCATCGAGGGCATAATAGTCGAGGGCGAGAGACTGCAGTACCTGATTGAGCTGCGTGTTGTCGGTAGCGTGGTCCTTGAGATAGACAAGTTCCTTGATGGCCTCGAGCGTATCGTTCAGCATGTACTGAGCTACTGAGAAGCAGTTGAGCGACAGGTTGTTGATGGTTGAGTCGGCCATGTAGATTTCGACCAGCGGAGCGGCCAGCGGATTGTCCTTGATGACGGGCTCCTGGGCAGCTGTCTTGGCGGTGCGGAAAGCAGCCAGACATTTCTCGTAGTCCTTGGTCTGATAGAACACGTTGCCAATCATGGCGAGACCGGAGGTCTGCTGGTAGATGCCCAGCGCACCCTTCTGTGCCTCGGTGATGATTTTCTTGTTGCCGTTGGCAGCGTTGTAGGCTTTCTTGTAGTACTCGAAGCCCTTCTGAGCCGAAGCGGCATAATCAGGATAGTTCTGCATGAAACCGGCCACCTGGAAAGCCGAACTCTGAACCTGACCGGCCTGCAGGTAGAACTCTGCGTTGTTCTCTGCCAAAGGCATGGCCTCGGCTTTTTGCAAAGCAGCCTGTGCAGCAGCTACGGTGGCTGTGTCAGGCATAGGCATACCCTCGGCGGCTATTGCCTTCTTGGCAGTCTTCATATAACCGTTGAACTCTTTTAACAGGGCTTTTTGTGCAGCCTTCTGAGCCTTGAGCTCTTCTTTGGTCTGCGCAGAAGCGTTAACACAGCAAGCACCTCCTACCAGGAGCAGTGCAATTGCAGAAAGAATTAACTTCTTCATAAAGGGTTAATATTAGGTGTTTTGTTATATTTGTCTATAGCGTTTTGTCTATAGCTATGACTCTCGGCACGGCTTGCGGTTTAATCCCGGCTTTTGCCGGCCTGAGTCTTGTTTCAATATTTGTCGGTCACTCTTGGGTGGGTTCGGGTGTGCCGTCCGACTCTGGAGTAATCAGCCCTTCGTCTGAGGGCAGCGTGTCCGGTGCGGCTTCGACATTCTCCTCTTCGTCCTCGCTGATGACGCGGCAAACGGAAGCGATGCGGTCGTTCTTCTTGGTCAGGTCAATCAGTCTGACACCCTGTGCCGTACGTCCCATGATGCGCAAGCCCTGACCTGTCTCCGGGTCGTACTTGCAGTGCATACGGATGACAATGCCCGACTTGTTGATAATCATCAGGTCGTCTTCGTCGTTGACCTTCTTGAGGGCGATGAGCGGTCCGGTCTTGTCGGTGATGTTGAGTGTCTTGACACCCTTGCCGCCACGCTTGGTGATGCGGTAGCCGGTGATGTAACTGCGCTTGCCGTAGCCGTTTTCGCTGACTACGAGGACGGAGTAGTTGAGCGGATTGTCCACATCCGGAGCTTCGTCTGCCTCCTCTTCGTGGTTGTCTGCGGTCTCAACCTGCTTCTCGTCTTCTGCCATATCGAACATATTGTCGAGCGTCATCTCCTGCTCGTCGTCAGATGAGTCGTCGTCAGATGGGGCTGACATTGATACACCCGGGTAGGGCAGAGCTATCATGCCGACAATCTTGTCCTGTCCGTCGTCGTCGAGACGCATGCCACGTACACCGGTAGCGACACGGCCCATAGAGCGGATGTCGGTCTCGGGGAAGGTGATGGCACGGCCGTTGCGGTTGGCGAGTACGATGTGCTGCTTGCCGTCGGTCATCACTACCTTGACTACGCGGTCGCCCTCCTGGAGGTTGATGGCGTTGATGCCGTTGGTACGCGGACGGCTGTAGGCGGCGAGGCTGGTCTTCTTGACCAGGCCCATCTCGGTGGCAAACACCAGATAGTGGTTGTTGTTGAAATCTTCGTCGGCAAACGACTCTACCTTGAGGAAGGCAGTGACCTTGTTGTCGGCCGATACGTTGAGCAGGTTGAGGATGGCGCGGCCCTTCTGGTTCTTGGCGAACTCCGGGATATTGTATACCTTCATCCAGAATGCCTGGCCACGGTCGGTGAAGAACATCAGCCAGTTGCGGTTCTTGGCAGCATACATATATTCGATAAAGTCGTTGTCGCGTGTGCCGGCGCCCTTGCTGCCCACTCCGCCACGGCTTTGTGCCTTGAAGTCGGAAAGCTTGGTGCGCTTGATGTAGCCCATGTGCGAGATGGTGATGACAACATCGTCGTTGGAGATAAAGTCTTCCTCGTTGAAGTTGCCTCCGCGATAGTCGATTACGGTGCGGCGCTCGTCACCGTACTTCTCCTTGATTTCGATGAGTTCGTCTTTGACCACCTTCATGCAAAGGGCGTCGTCGGACAGAATCTGCTTGTAGTAGTCGATGAGTTTCATCAAGTCCTCGTACTGCTGCTTGAGTTCCTCGATGCGCAGACCCGTGAGCTGGGAGAGACGCATGTCGACAATGGCCTTCGACTGCAGTTCGTCGATGTTGAAACGCTCTTCGAGTCCGCGCTGTGCGTCGGCAGGAGTGCGGCTGGCGCGGATGATGCGCACCACCTCGTCGATATTGTCGCAGGCGATAATCAAGCCCTCGAGGATGTGTGCCTTCTTTTCGGCTTCGGCCAAATCGAACTTGGTGCGGCGGATGACGACGTTGTGACGATGGTCAACGAAATAGCGGACCAAATCCTTGAGGTTCAAAAGCTTCGGCATACCCAAGGCATTGGGCGCCTCCGGGATGGGAACAAGGGCGATGTTGTTGACCGAGAAGTTGGACTGCATCTCTGTCATCTTGAAGAGCTTGTTGAGCACGACATTCGGATTGGCGTCGCGCTTCAGCTCGATGACGATGCGCATGCCCTGACGGTCTGACTCGTCGTTGGCATTGGCAATGCCTTCTATCTTCTTCTCGTCGGCAAGGGTGGCGATGTGGTGGATGAGTTCGGCTTTGTTGACGCCAAACGGAATCTCGGTCACCACGATGTTGACATGCTGCCCTTCGTCTTCTATCTCGGCCTTCGAGCGGATGACGATGCGTCCGCGTCCGGTCTCGTAAGCTTCTTTTACGCCATCATAGCCGTAGATGATACCTCCGGTCGGGAAGTCAGGTGCCTTGATATATTCCATCAGGCCTTCGACGGTGATGTCGGGATTATCGATGTAAGCGCAAATGCCGTCGATACACTCCGTGAGGTTGTGGGTCGGCATATTGGTGGCCATACCTACGGCAATGCCGTTGGCGCCGTTGACGAGTAGGGTCGGGATACGTGTGGGCAGAACTTTCGGTTCCTTGAGCGTGGCATCGAAGTTGTCCATCATGTCGACGGTGTCTTTCTCAATGTCGCGGAGCATCTCCTCGGAGATCTTGCTCAACCTGGCCTCCGTGTAACGCATGGCAGCAGGGCTGTCGCCGTCCACCGAACCGAAGTTGCCTTGACCGTCTACCTGCAGATAGCGCAAGTTCCAGGGCTGGGCCATACGGGCCAAAGCTCCGTACACCGAACTGTCGCCGTGTGGGTGATACTTACCAAGCACCTCACCGACGATACGGGCGCACTTTTTGGTCGGCTTGTCGTAGAAGTTGCCGAGTTGGTCCATGCCGTACAAGACACGGCGGTGTACAGGCTTGAAGCCATCACGCACATCGGGAAGGGCTCGTGCCACGATTACGGACATCGAATAGTCGATATACGACTTGCGCATCTCCTGCTCAATGTTCACATTGATTATGCGGTCTTTGTTTTGATTGTTTTCCTCCATTGTATTGTTTTAACTATATTTTCTATTGTTCTGACAGGTTATCTGTTATATTCTGACAGGTTGTCTGTTATATCCAGACAGGGTTTAACTGTATTTTTCTATTGTTCTGACAAGTTTCTGGATTTCTCCTTGATTTACTTGTACCGGATGCGCTGACCAACCCGGATCGGTGTGGTCGAACGGATGCCGTTCAGCTTGCAGAGACGCGACACCGAAGTGCCGTAACGTCTGGCTATTCCGCCCAGTGTGTCTCCGCTCTTTACCCTGTGGTAGGCTGCCGGACCACTGCCGGCTAGGCCTTCTGCCACCAGCTTGGCTTTCTTGCGCTGGAAGTGATAGACTTCGTTCTTGGGCTTGAAGGAGTTGAAGTCTATTATGGTAGCAGGGTCAAGGGCAATGCCGAAGTAGCGGAACTCCAGGTGGAGGTGCGGCCCCGTGCTTCGTCCCGTGCTGCCGCCCAGTGCAATAGGCTGACCGGCCCGTACCATTGCGTCTTTTTCGACAATGAACTTGGACAAATGTCCGTAAACGGTCTCCAGCCCGTTGGGATGACGGATGACGTAATAGTATCCGTATCCACGGCGGTCGTACTTGCGGATTCGTACTTTGCCGTCGAAGGCAGCCCGCACCGTATCGCCGACGTACAGCTTCAGGTCGACGCCCATGTGCATGCGTCTGCGACGCCAACCATAGGGCGAATTGACTTTGCCGACCACGGGAGGAACAAAGCCATGAAGGCTGATTGTAGCGGAATCGGGAATGGTAATGCCTGTTTTGCCACGCAGGGGGTCGACATGGTCGTCATCCCACGAGGCATAGAGGTCCAGGCCCGGAAACAAGTCGAAGTAAGCGGCCTCGTCCACCCCGCTCTGGTTGGTCAGAGAGTCCACCATAATCTGGAAGAGTCTGGCGCTTTCCTGCTCGGACTGCATCTGCTGATGCAATTTGCGGTGCGCATCCGACAAGACATCGGCCTTAACCTCAGATACACACGTATATGAGGCCAAAAGCAAGGGGAAAGCCAATTGAAGCAAATGCTTCTGGATATTGGTAAATCTGTGTTGCATTGACATTTATAAAACGGCACAAATTTACTGATTTTTCCTGAACTGTCCAAAATTTTTATTCATTTTTTTGTCCTTCGGATAAAAAACAGCAAAACGAGGTCAAATAGAGGGCAAAACGAGCCCCTCAAAAACAAAAAGCCCCGCATCTTTGGGGTGCGGGGCTATGATTGTCTTCAGTCTTGGACTGTGTCTATTAGTCAGGGATGACTACGTCGATGTTCATCCAGCCGGGGATGTGGTAAGTAGTGCCGGCGTGCATGCCCTTCATGAAGAGCTGAGACTTCTCGGGGAATGCTTTCTTGTAAGCCTGAATCATCGAGTTGATTTCGGGAGCACGGTTAGGCTCGGCAGCCTTGGCGCGCTGGAGCTCTTCGACAGCAGCCATATAGACGGTCGAACGTACGATGTTGTCTTCGTTGGGGAAGACCATTTCGCCTGACTGACGGTACATATCGGCGATGTAGATGTATGGGTCTGCACTTGACTTGTCGAGCTTGCTGCTCTGACGGCACAACTCACGGCCCTTGGAGAAATTCTTCTTGTACTTGTAGTACACGTTGGCTTCGAGCAGCAGGATGTCGGCCTTGTCTTCGGGCTGGATGGCAAATTCGAGTGACTCCTCGAGATAACGGATGGCATTGTCCCAATCCGAGTTGCGGATTGCGAGCTGGGCCATACCCTTGGCAGAGCTCATGGATGGAGCGAGTGCGTATGAGTACTCTGAAACCTTGAAGTACAGATCTGTCTCTCTGCCGGTCTTGCTGCGGCCGAGCAACTTGGAAACGTTGTTGAGGAACGTAGCGTCGTCCTTCTTGGCCTCAACCTGCGGTTCGAACACTTCTACGAGCGTCTGCACGTCGGCAGCACCTGAAGCGGCGAAGTTGCCGGTGAGGGCAGTCTTCTGTGTCTTGATGAATGAGATGAACTGCTGGCAAGTGGTCGTGTCCTTTGCGGCCTTGGCATTGTTAGCGTCGGCCTCGAGTGCCTTCGTGTCGTTCTCCAGACGCTTGTACCAGTTGTCGAGCGAGCCGTCAATGTACTCGGAACCCTTCATATAGTTGGCAATGTAGTCGCCCTTGAAGGTCGGGTCTGCCTGGAACTTCTTCTGCGAGATGTTGACCCACTGAACGAGAGCCTTGGCATCGGCGTCTTCCTTCAGTTCGTTGACGCTCTGAGAAAGCCAGTCGTAAGCCAGGTTGATATCGGCATTTTTGCCGTTGAAGGCGAGATAGTAGTTTGCCTTGTTGCCCAAAATCTTGGCAGCAGGCATCTTCTCGTCATTGCCGAAGTACTTGATGCGGTTGTCGTAGAGGCCCATGAGCTCATCTACATACTTCTTGCGGGCTTCGACGTTCTTCTCGCGGATGGAGAGGTTAATCATGCCGATGAGGATTTTCTCGCCCTGGATGTAGACGTTCTTGTTGTAGTCAGGTACAGCCTCGTAGAGGGGAGCCCAGAACTCGTAGGCTTCCTTGTAGTTCTTCTGCTTGGAATATTCAAAGTACAGAGAGTTGTTCTCCAAAACGGTATTTCCGTTCGAGCATACCTTTGTGTCATTCGGATTGGCAGTTTGTGCCATCAGAGCAGGCGCTCCAGTGGCGAGCACTGCGCAAAACAAAAGTTTGATAGTCGTTTTCATAGATAGTTATTTTTGTATTGATTTTTGTTGTCAGTTTTTGTCTTGGTCTTATCGCAGTCGGCTGCGATAGAACATCATTTCGTTGAATGTCACACCGAGGGTCAGGTGCAGATAGTTCTCGCTGAGCATGCCGCTCTTGCTGGGCTGGACTCGGGTGTAGGCGGCCGAGATGCTGAGGAGGCTGCGCTTGTTCAATGTCGGGAAGGCTACGCCGCAGGTGACGGAGAGCTCTTTGTTGGAACTGCCGTACGACTCGATGTACGAGTTCTTGTACGACACTCCGGCGCGGTAAAGACAAGTCTGCAGGTAACTCTGAGAGTAAACCTTCGGCCTGTATTCGGCTCCGGCAGCCACGCGTGTGATGTTGCGGTACACACCGTCCTGCTTGTTCAGGTTGGCGTCCAGACCAGCTACGTTTTTCCAGTTCTCGAAACTGTACTCGGCCGATACCGTCAGTTTGCGGTCTATCTGGTAAGTAATGCCACCGCCGGCTTTCATAGGAGCCGATAGGCTCAGGTTCTTGGTCAGGTTCTGGCCGATGGTATCCGTTCCCGAGTATTTGATGACCTCGCTGTCCACACCGATGTGGGTGCGGGGCGAGAACGTTGCTCCCACGATAATGCGTCTGGACGGACTCAGCAGACGCGAGTACTGCACGCCCAAAAGCAAATCCCATCCGCGTGCCGAGAAGTCGCGATTGACATACGTGCTGTTGCTCTGTCCGCTGCTGACGTACATGGAACCGCTATGAGTCACCGTGCCGCAGATGTAGCCGGCTTTGAGGCCAAGACTCATCGTCTGCGTGCGCGTCTTGACGGGTTCCCAGGCCAGTGCGAGCTGGAAATGCTGCAAACCGCCCGAACCAGAATTTGTGTTGCTGTAGACCAGCGTATCGCTATTGATCAACGTGTTGTCGATAGGCGTTTCCACCTCGTTGCCGTACTCGTAGCCCACCATGGAGTAGGGTGTGTAGGCAATGGCTCCGGCGAAGCGGTTCCACAAAGGAAAATGGAACGTCATGTAGCTGAAACCGGCATTCCAGTCCTGCTCGTGCTTGCCGTTTTCGCTGACCGTATACCACTCTGCATCGATGCCTACGTCAAAGAGAAGCGTCAGTGTGTCGATGGCCGTCAGTGAAGCCGGGTTGTAGAGATTGGTGTATTGGTTGGTGCGCACGGCAATTCCCACGTCGCCCATGGCCCGCGTACTGGCGTTGCCAACCGTCCCCAACTTGCCGAAGCCGTAGCGTGTGTACGGCGACGCAGTCAGGTTGCTGGGGTTCATATTTTGAGCGAAACCCGTGGCCGAGGCCCATATCATGCACATGGCTGTCAGCCACAAGGTTCCTGTCTTGTTTATTGTCATTGAGTCTTTTCGATAGCACTTTGTACAAAGGAAAGCCCTTTATACAAAGTGCAAAGATATATATTTAGATTCGGTTGTCCAAAAAATTAAAGATTTTTAACCTTAACTTTTGTCACCATTTCGCTCATTTTGCGTCTTATGCTCAAGAGAGTACGGGTGTTACTCCCATTCGATTGTCGACGGCGGTTTGGACGAGATGTCATAGCATACGCGGTTGACGCCACGCACCTTGTTGATGATTTCGTTCGAAACTTTTGCCATAAAGTCGTAGGGCAGATGTGCCCAGTCGGCGGTCATGGCGTCGGTCGAAGTCACGGCACGCAGGGCTACGGGGTGCTCGTACGTACGTTCGTCGCCCATCACGCCTACGCTTCTCACGGTGCTCAGCAGCACGGTGCCGGCTTGCCATATCTGGTCGTAGAGACTGACCTCTATCTCGCCGTCCTTCATGTCGCCGGGAATGCCTGCGGCCAAGACCTTACGGGCTTCTTCGCCGCTCAGTTTGACCTTGTATTCGCGCAGTCCGCGAATGTAGATATCGTCGGCGTCCTGAAGGATTCGCACCTTCTCGGGCGTGATGTCGCCCAGGATACGTACGGCCAGGCCCGGACCCGGGAACGGATGGCGTGTAATCAGGTGCTCGGGCATACCCAACTGACGGCCTACACGGCGCACTTCGTCCTTGAAAAGCCACTTGAGCGGTTCGCAGAGACTGAGATGCATATCTTTCGGCAGTCCGCCTACGTTATGATGGCTCTTGATGACTTTGCCTGTGATGTTGAGACTCTCGATGCGGTCGGGGTAGATAGTGCCCTGAGCCAGCCACTTGGCGTCCTTGATTTTCTGGGCTTCGGCATTGAAGACCTCCACAAAGTCGCGGCCGATAATCTTGCGCTTCTGTTCGGGGTCGGTCACGCCTGCCAGGTCGGCAAAGAACTTGGCAGAAGCATCGACACCGACTACGTTGAGGCCGAGGCACTCGTAGTCGTGCAGCACGTCGCGGAATTCGTTCTTGCGAAGCATGCCGTGGTCTACGAAGATACAGGTCAGGTTGTTGCCAATAGCGCGGTTGAGGAGCACGGCAGCTACAGAGCTGTCAACGCCGCCGGAAAGTCCGAGAATGACGCGGTCCTGGCCAATCTGTGCTTTCAGTTCGGCAACAGTCGTGTCGACAAAGCTTGCTGCGCTCCAGTCCTGCCGGCTACCGCAGATGTCGACGACAAAGTTCTTGAGCAACTGCGTGCCCTGCACCGTATGGAACACTTCAGGATGGAACTGAACGGCCCAAACGGGATTTTTGGTCGAGGCGTAGGCAGCGTACTTGACATTGGCCGTCGAGGCAATTACCTTGCAATCCTCCGGGATGGCGGTGATGGTATCTCCGTGGCTCATCCAAACCTGGCTGTTGGGCTCAAAACCCTTGAAGAGTGCGTTGTCGGCGTCAAACTGCTGCAAGTTGGCGCGTCCGTACTCCCGGCTGTCGGCCTTTTCGACCTTGCCGCCGTTGGCGTAGCTGATAAACTGAGCGCCGTAGCAGATGCCGAGTACGGGGATGCGTCCCACAAACTGCGAGAGGTCGACTTTGAAAGCTTCCGGGTCATGGACCGAGTACGGCGAACCGCTCAAGATGACGCCAATCACGGAGTCGTCGCCCTGCGGAAACTTGTTGTAGGGGACAATCTCGCAGAAGGTGTCGAGTTCGCGGACACGACGGCCTATGAGCTGCGTGGTCTGAGAACCGAAATCGAGAATGATGATTTTCTGCATTTCTTGTATTTTTGGTTTTGTATGTATTTAGTTGCTTGTTTTTTGTTTTTGTTTTGCCCAAAACTATATTTTGCCTTGCCCAAACTAAGTTTTCTTTTTGCCCAAAGTGTTGTCTTTTTTACTTTGTCTGATTTTGTTGCTCAAGTCTATTTGCCCAAGTCTATTCTTGTGCCCGCTTGAGCACTGAGTAGGCTTGTGCCAGTCCGAGTTCTCCGGCCTTGCTGAGGTCTGCAATGCCTGCCTTGGTTTTGCCCAACTTGAGGTTGATAAGACCGCGGTTGTAATAGGCTTCGGCAAAGTTGGGATAGTACCGTATTGCTTCGTCCAGGTCGGCCATGGCAGTATCGTAGTTGCCGAGTTTGGCCGAGATAAACGCGCGGTTGTAGTAGGCGTAGACAAACTGAGGTGCGAGTTCGATGACTTTGTCCAGGTCCCTCATGGCGAGTTCGCATTCCACCTTGCGCACTTGTGCCATGTGTTCGGCCTCGATGCGGGCTTTCTCCTGAGCGGTCAGAGTGCCGTTGTTGATGCGGATGCTGATGCCCTGCTGCACGCTGGCGGCCTGTTGGCTGCCGACAGCGGCGAGAGCCGTATTCTTCAGTTCGTCGTCACTGTTGCTGTTGCGCACGCTGGCAATGCCTGCCTTTTCGGTAATCTCCAGTTGGCGGAAGCGCATTACGGCGCGGTTGAAGTAAGCCAGCAGGAAGTTGTCTTTGCGCAGCAGAACCTCATTGAGGTCGTTGATGGCGTTCTGGTAGTCCTGCACCAGCATATAGTCGAGGCTTCGGGCGAAGAAGCTGACCGGAGTGCCGCCATTGATGCCTATCAGGCGGCTGTAGTCGTCGATGCTGGCGAAGTGGGCTTTGGCCTGTGCCTGTGTGAGCATCGGTTCGCGGTATACGCACTTGAGCCGTTGGGGGAGGAGGCCGGCGCGGTTGAAGTCGCTGAGGTTCTTCTCGAAGTAGATGAGTTGGCGGGTTTCGTCGCTCTTCTCATAATAAGAGAGAACAAACATAGGCAGCATCTCGACCTGGTCTTGCCGGTCTTGTACGCGGCCTCTCAGTTCGTTGCTGTAGCGTTGGTTCTCGTCGGCTACACTGCTGGCCACGAGGCGGTTGAACTTGCGTATGTTCTTCTCGCTTTCCTGCCGGGTCTTTTCGTCGTCGGTCAGCGCGCCGTCCTCGTCAAGGCTTTCGTCGTCAGCATCTGCGTAGTCTTTTCCTGCGGCCTGACGGGCTTTCTCCTTGGCTTCGTGCTCTTGCTTTACCCTGTTTTGCACGGCAAAGGCGAGTTTGTAGTCTTCATCCGATTGCGCGGTCTGACCCAGTTTGCGGCGGGCTTCGCTTCTCGCATACAGCACGGGGAAGTAGTTGGGGTGCTGCTCGTAGACCAGTGTGTAGTCGTCGACAGCGCCCTGCAGGTCGCCGACCTCGTCACGGAGGATGGCGCGGTTGTAGATGGCAAACGTGTTGTCGGGTTCCTGAGCGATGACGGCCGAGAAGTCGTCGATGGCGCGGTTGCGGTCGCCGACCTGGGCACGGAGCAATCCGCGGTTATAGTGGCCGACCATACTGTTGGGGTCGAGTTCCAAAGCCTGGTCGTAGTCGCTCACTGCGCCGTTGAGGTCGTCCGTGTTGTAACGGACAAAGGCACGGTTGATGTAGTACGACGGCTGTTCGGGGTCGAGGCGGATGGCCTTGTTGAGGTCGTCCAAAGCCTGCTCGTGCTTGTCTTGCTGCTCCCACAACATTGAGCGGAGGGCGAAGGCATAGGCGTTGCCCTTGTCGAGGTCGATGGCGTGGTTCAGAAGCTGGAGCGCCTGCACACTGTCGCCCGACTCAATCTTCAGTTGGGCGCGTGTCATGTAGGCTGAGGGTTCGTTGGGGAAAAGCTCGATGAAGTGCTCAAAGCAGCTGTCGGCGGTGTGGTAGTCCTTCTTGAGCGCATAGCTTACGCCAAGGCCGCGGAGGAAGGTTTTGTTCTCGGGCTGGTCCTTGAGTCCGGCTTCAAAGTCGCTGATGGCGCCGTCGTATTCGTGCATATTCTGCCGGGCTATTCCGCGCACCTGGTAGGCCGTTGTGATGAAGGGGTTGCGTTCGAGACACGCAGTGGCATCTTGCGCTGCGCCCGAGTAGTCGTCTAGATAAATTTTGGCGATGCTGCGGTATAGATAAGGTTCGGGCAGATAGGGCTTAACGGCAATGACCTCGTTGAAATACTGGATGGAGAGCACATAGTCCTCGAAGTAGAGGGCGTTGCGGCCGATAGCCAACACCCTATCCGTATTGATCTGGGCAAATGCACAGCTCAACGCGGACAAGCAGAGTGCCAAAAATACCGGTATACGCTTCATCTGCAATCTTAGTCGGCAGCCCTTACGGGACAGGTTGTTCTTATATTATACGGGCGCAAAGATAACATAATTTTGGCAGACGGACAAAAAAACATCCCAAAAGTTTGTGCGGTTTCGCAACTTTTAGTACATTTGCAGCCCGAAAGGTGTTTTTTATTCTTTTTTTACAATTCCGATGACACACAAACCGACTACTTGGTGCTGGGTACTGACGGCCAATTTTGGCGAAGGATTGCCCTATACGATTGTCAATACAGTGATGGTTGCACTGCTTGCTGATATGGGCATCGGCAATGGCCCGGCAGCCATGATTCCGTCGCTGCTGGCCTTGCCCTGGATGTGGAAGTTCCTATGGAGTCCTTTTGTCGACACTTACAGCACGAAGCGCCGTTGGATGATAGCGATGCAGGTCGTCATAGCCGCCGTGTTGGCTGTGATGGCGTTGTCGTTGGGGTTCAGCTGGTGGCTGGCGGTTGTGGTGTCGGGCAGCGCCCTTGCGGCCCTTGCTTCGGCCACTTACGATGTGGCTTGCGACGGTTACTACATGCTTGCCTTGCCTCCTAAAGACCAGGCTTTCTTTGTCGGCATCCGGAGTACGGCCTACCGGTTGGGTATGCTTTTCGGAAGCGGATTCCTGCTGATGTTGGCCGACGACGGTTCGGTGTCGGCCTGGCAGCAGACGTTCCTTATCTCGGCTGCTTTGATGCTAATGTTGGCTTTAGTCCATAAGTGGCTGCTGAGTGAACCGGGGCGCACGAACTACACCGTTCCTTGTCGAGAAAATGGCAATAGTCGAGAAACCGGCAATAACAATAACGGCGAAAGGTCGTTGCGCGAAGTGCTGACTTCGTTCCTGCGCCTGCACCACGGACGGGAGTTGCTCTTTATGCTCCTCTTCATCTTTACCTACCGTTTGGGCGAGGCGTTTCTCACCAAAGTCACGATGCTTTTCCTCAAGGACAGTGTTGCCAACGGAGGCTTGGGCCTTGACAATGGGCAGTATGGCTTCCTGTACGGAACGCTTGGAACGTTGTTCCTGACCATAGGAGGCATCCTGGGCGGCATTTGCATCAGCCGTTGGGGATTGGCCCGCTGCATCATTCCGATGGTCATTTGTCTCGATGTGCCCGACTTGCTCTACGTGTGGCTTTCCAGCCAGGCGCTTACGGCCGAAGTGCCTTCTCTGTTCACCATCGGTGCTTGCGTCAGCATCGAGCAACTCGGTTACGGATTCGGGTTCTCGGCCTTTATGATTTACTTGCTGGAGTGTGCTAAAGGGCCTTACGAAACCTCGCATTACGCTTTCCTTACTGCGCTGATGGCTTTCGGACTGCTTGTGCCGTCCACGTTGTCGGGCTACGTGCAGGAGGCGCTTGACAGCTACTTGTCCTACTTTATTCTAGTGTGTGTGCTGACCGTGCCCGGCATCATAATGTCTGTGTTGTACTACGTCAAGGCTTCACGCGCAAAGACCGCATCGCATTAAGCACGGCGAGAACGGTCACGCCCACGTCGGCAAACACAGCCATCCACATATTGCCGAGTCCAATGGCGGCAAGCACGAGCACGAGTACTTTGACCGAGATGGCAAACCAGATGTTCTCCTTCGCAATCGTGATGGTGCGGCGGGCTATGCGGATGGCCAAAGCAATCTTTGACGGCTTGTCATCCATAAGCACCACATCGGCAGCCTCGATGGCCGCATCGCTGCCCAAGCCGCCCATGGCAATGCCGATGTCGGCGCGCTTGAGAACAGGCGCATCGTTGATGCCGTCACCTACGAAGGCCAATGGCGACCCGGTCTCGAGGAGTCTCTCGACATCTTTTACCTTGGCGTCGGGGAGCAGTTCGGCGTGCCATTCGTCCAGTCCCAATTCGTTTGCCACGCGCTGTCCGGCCTCCTTGCGGTCGCCGGTCAACATTACGGTCCGTTCCACGCCGGCTTTCTTGAGCAGGCGCACTGCATCGCGGCTGTCGTCCTTGACCTGGTCGCTGATGGCGATGTGACCGGCGTACTTGCCGTCGACGGCCACATGCACAACCGTGCCGGCGGCGTGCGCACAGCATTCGGCCTTGATGTCCGAGTCGGGCATTAAGCTACGCATCATCTTGTCGTTGCCGACGCACACGTCGCGTCCGTTGACCCTGGCCCGAATGCCGTGTCCGGCCACTTCCTCCACCTCGCTGACCGTGCACGCATCGTTCTCCCCGTCGGGATAGGCTTCGCGCAGGGCTTGGGCAATAGGGTGCTTGGAGTAGTGCTCGACGTGAGCGGCAAGGTGCAGCAGTTCGCGGGCATCGAAGGGCTGGCCGTCTTCGGGGGAAGTGAGATTGGGGTGGACGACGTCGACGGCAAAGACGCCTCTGGTCAGTGTGCCCGTCTTGTCAAACACCACCGTCTTCACTCGGGCCAGCGTGTCCATAAAGTTGCCGCCCTTGATGAGAATGCCGTGCCGTGAAGCTCCTCCTATTCCGCCGAAGAAAGACAGTGGTACGCTGATGACCAGCGCGCACGGACAACTCACTACGAGGAAGATCAGGGCTCTGTAGAGCCACTCCGGGAAACTCTCCACATAGCTCTCTGCGCACAACGGAGCGACAAAGGCGAGCACCATGGCCACACCAACCACTACCGGTGTGTAGATGCGGGCAAAGTGCGAGATGAACGACTCGCTCCGTGACTTCGACTCGCTGGCGTGTTCGACCATATCGATGATTTTTGTCACCGTCGACTCTCCGAAACTCCTTGTGGTGCGGATGCGAAGCACACCGGAGAGGTTGACGCAGCCGCTGGCTACCTCGCTGCCTGTTGCCACCTCGCGGGGAAGACTCTCGCCGGTCAGCGCCACCGTGTTGAGGGCTGAGCAACCTTCCGTGACAATGCCGTCAAGCGGAATCTTCTCTCCGGGCTTGACTACGATGGTTTCGCCTACCTGCACCTCTGCCGGAGGGACGATGACGAGAGTTCCGTCCCGTTCCACATTGGCCGTGTCGGGTCTTATGTCCATCAACTGGGTGATGCTGGCGCGGCTTCTGTCTTCGGCAAGGTCTTCAAACAACTCTCCGACCTGGAAGAAGAGCATCACGAAGACGGCCTCGGCAAATTGCGGTTCGGCGTTGGGGCAGAATCCTATGCCGAGTGCGCCTATCGTGGCAATGGCCATGAGGAAATCCTCGTTGAGGGCCTCTCCGTGCGCCAATTCCTCTATCGCCTCTTTGATTGTGCCGAGACCGACCGTGAGATAAGGCACGAGGTAGACGAGCAACAGTTGCCAGGTCGGCAGGTTGCAGAACCGTTCGACACAGGCGGCCGCAGCGAGCAGCAGAGCTCCCGCCACGATGAGGGCCAACCTTTGCTTGGGGCTCATCTCGGCTTCTTCCTCTTCAGCGTGGTTGGGGTTGTGCCCTCCATGAGCATGGTTGTGTCCTCCATGCCCGTGAGCATGAATATGTTTGTCGTCGCTGTGTCCTATGTTTGTATGGTGGTGACTGCATTCCGGGCAGCCGTTCTCTCCATGATGGTGTGCGTGAGTCATAGTTCAAATCATTTAAGTTTGACGGGGCAAAGTTACGGAGCGGTTTTTGCAAACGGGTTGCAAAAGGGGCAAGTTGCCTGCGGTGTAGGTGGATTTATATCAACGCATTTCGCGTCGTGCAGCAGATTTACACTACGTGTATGCAGATTCTTTGCCCATTCGTTTGGCCGATTGACATTTAATCCTTACCTTTGCCGCGGTCACAGACATTTGCTGGTGGCGGCAAAAGCTAAAACGCGATAATAAAAACACAATTCGATAATAGCTTTTTTACGGAAATAGCTTGCGTAGAAACAATAAATTCAATCACATAAAACATACTACGATTATGGCACAATCAGACAAAGACGATGACATGCGATGGAAAGTCCTTGACAGCAAGTATCTGTTCAATCGTCCGTGGCTCACGGCGCGGGTGGACAAGGTGCAGTTGCCTACCGGAGCCGTCGTTGACGAGTATTACATCCTGGAGTACCCGGACTGGGTAAACACCATTGCCGTGACCCGCGACGGGCGGTTTGTTTTCGTGCGCCAATACAGACACGGACTTGGCAAGACGGTCGACGAACTCTGTGCCGGCGTGGTGGAAAAGGGCGAAGATCCGGAGGATGCAGCCCGACGCGAACTGCTGGAAGAAACCGGTTTCGGTGGCGGCACCTGGACACCCTGGATGCAGATTACGGCCAATGCCAGCACCCACACCAACCTCACACATTGTTTTTTGGCCATGGGCGTAGAACCCGTTTCCACGCAGCATCTTGACAAGGGCGAGGACATCAAGGTCCGGATTTTCACTCGTGACGAAGTGCTGGACATGCTTCGCCGTGGCGCTATCTGGCAAAGCCTGATGGCTGCCCCTCTTTGGAAATACTTTGCAGAAGGGGAGAAAAATGTAAAAGATTAAGTGAAGGAAAGAGGAGATTTAGGAAAGGAGAGAAACCGTTAATACTATAAACAAAGAATGGAAAGTAAGAATCCACAATCGACCAATCCGATAAATCTTATTGGGGGGGGTAAGACGCGCGAGTCTAATCTAGAGTTATACCGCGTAGTGTGCATGTTGCTTATCGTAGCACACCACTATGTGGTCAACAGTGGTGTAATGGGTGAGGTGTACGCAGCCCCAATGAGTGCAAATTCATTGTTCCTTTTTTTGCTGGGTATGTGGGGCAAGACCGGAATCAACTGCTTCGTCTTGATTACGGGCTACTTTATGTGTCAGTCAGATATCACTATTCGCAAGTTTCTCAAATTGGCGCTTGAAGTAATCTTTTACAATGTTGTCATATGGGCTTTGTTTGTGTTGACGGGCTATCGACAATTTGATTTACACAATGCTATATTGACACTTGTGCCAGTCAGAGACTTGTCAAAAGATTTCACGTCGTGTTTCCTTGTTTTCTATCTCCTTATTCCATTCCTTAATATAATGGTGCGAAATATGACCAGGACCTTACACTTGAGGTTGATGGTTGTGCTATTGGTTAGCTATACGTTTTTACCTTATGTCCAGAAGTTGCAGTATTACGTCGTGTTCAATTACGTCACCTGGTTTTGCATCCTATATGTCCTGGCTTCTTACATTAGGTTTTATGGCTTATTGCCAAAGTTGCAGACAAGACATTGGGGGTGGTGCACGTTGATTTCGGTCCTTTTGGCAATGGCGAGTGTGTTGTATTTTGTACCCCAGTACAAACCTTATTTTCTCATGTTTGATACCAATGCTCCTTTCGCTGTAATAGTTGCCGTGTGTTCATTTATGCTTTTCAAGGGGCTTCCTATAACCTACAGCCGCTTTATCAACCTGTTGGGAGCCAGTACCTTTGGTGTGCTTCTCATTCATGCCAACAGTGATACAATGCGCTGTTGGTTGTGGAGAGACACAGTGGACTGTATCGGACAATATGGCCAGAACTTTTTGCCTTTGCTCTCCATAGGCAGCATCATTGCTATCTTTGCAATATGCATAGTGATAGATTATGTCCGTATTCATACGGTCGAGAAGTGGACGTTCCGCTATGTCGACCAATGGTTGGCACATCACCATCTCGCATAGCTTACAGATGCTGGTCAATTTCGATGGCGAATTTGACGCCGACATCGATGAGTTGTAGGCCCGTGAAGCTGCAGAAGAGGCCGACGTTGAAGTAGTTGTTGCCCATTCCGTAGCCGAATTCGGAGTAGAAGTTTTTGCCGTCCGCCCAAAGGTGGCTGGCATAGAGCCGTTCCTTGATGACATATTTGGCAATGGGGCGGATGTGGTGCAGAAGCATAAACGGCGTTTCGTACATGAAGTGGCTCTGAATGTAGCCGGGAGAGGAGTTGTACCAATAGTCGTCGAGGAGAGAGAAGACCCCGCCGATGTGCGTTTCCCAGCGGTCAGGATACTGAGAGCGGGAGAAATAAGTATAGTTGATGAAGTTTTCGTCCTTGAGGCGGAAGAACGCGCCGCCCCCGACGTGGTAGGAAAGGCTGCGGATAGGGCCGAGCGGAATGCATTGGTGCATGTCGAGCTCGAGGCGCGAGTAGTTGCTTGTCGAACCGCAGAAACCATACACGCCTTGCGCCAACTCCAGTTCCATGGTGGGGTAGCGGCTGGCCAGGTAGAACTTCTGTCCGCGGTCAAAGTGATAGTATTGGCGGGGCGTCCACTCCAGGCGCAGATAGGGGTTCATATCGGCGTAGAAGCGGTCGACGAGTTGGTCGATGTGTTCCTTGCTCATGGCGCGGCTGCCGTGTCGGACCGGTCGGCGGTAGTTGTACGTACTGCCCACGAAGAGCATCAGGCCGTTTGAGATTTCGACCGAATGTTCGAGTCTGAATTCGTAGCGGCGATAGTATTCCAGATTAAGGTCGTCGAAGTTGATTTCGTCCTTGTTCCACACATGCTTGCCGTCCTCCTCCAGTTGCGTGAGGTAGTCGTCGAGTCGGTCGTTGACGGCGTTGCGGAACTTGGACGGGAAACCGCT
The DNA here is from genome assembly GCA_963631395.1 of bacterium. Classification (GTDB taxonomy): domain Bacteria; phylum Bacteroidota; class Bacteroidia; order Bacteroidales; family UBA3663; genus Liminaster. The sequence continues at coordinate 17,862 of CAVGQN010000027.1, read as the reverse complement.
GTTGCCGTTCTGCAGCAGAAGGCGAAGGCCGGCCCGTCGTGCAGGCGCGTAGATGTATTGCGTCTCGAACTTGTATCTCAATTCCTGCAGGCCGAAGCTGAAGCCCACTTCCGGACGGAGGATAAGGCTCTGTCCGTTGTTCCAGAGGTGAGACCAGCGTAGCCTTTCGCGCAGTGTGATTCCGTTTATTTTGTCGTAACCGACCGAGGCCGGGTTAAGCGGTCCGTAGATGTGGAGGTCCGTGCCGAAGGCATTGACGTCCGACGAACCCACGAGCCGTTGCGGCAATCGGCGGAAGAGGTTATGGCTACGTCGATAGTGATGGGGCGCTGCCTGGTGGAGCGAAGAGTCTGTTTCGTAATGTAGGGAATCGGCACTATAGTATAGTGAATTCGTATTGGAGGAGTGGTTTTCGTGTGTATATTGGTAGAGAGTCTTCTCTGGCGAGTAGACATCCGTCAAGTCGAGCGATTCGTGCCGGTGGTCGATGGCGCTGAGGGGGACGACCTGGCGGTAGATATAGTCGCAGTTATAGTAGTTGTAGCCCGTCGTTTTGCCGTAGCGGTAGTCGATGCGGGCGCGGTTCGACTGGAGGACGCGGGTTCCGTTCTGCAGGCCCAGTGTCATTGTGTCCGACACCAGGCTGAAGTCCGAGCGTCCCGAACATTGCATTTCGACGATGTCGTAGCCGCAAGTGTCGATGAGGACGGTGCCGTTGAGGAGCGTGTGGTGATCGTTCTTGGAGTTGAAGCTGACGCAGACCAGCACGCTGTCGTGTCGGTAGATTGTGTCGGTTATCTGATAGTAGTATTCTTCCAGTCCGTCGTCGCTGAAGGGGAGCGTGTAGGCCTTGTCCGACCCCTTGTCGTACATGCGCTTGAAGGTATAGATAGGAAGGAGAATTTTGTTCACTTCGCGCACGATGCGGCGTCCGCGTCGCTTGCTAGGTGTCTCCAGCAAGAGCGGGGAAATAAGGATATCGCAGGGGTTCTGGTAGCTGATTTGGAGCAAAGCCTCGATGTCGGTGCTCTTGCCTTCGCGCGTGTCGAAGGGGGCGAAATCGGGCAGCCATCGGGCGACGAACCCCTGGCCCGTATTGCAAGAGTGGCCGTTCACCTTGGCGTACATCTCCAGCCGGCCGATTCCGTCCTTGACCATAAGGTTGATCTTGCGGTTCGTTTTGACCAGCAGGCTGTCAAGCGGAGGCGAACCCGTGTGGACCTTGTCGGCGGGCGTGCGTTCCCTTGCCATCGCGGGGGCGGTGGTCAAAGTCGTGGCCAGACAGAGGAGGAAAGTCCACGCAAAGAGGAGCAGACGGGCGCGAGACATGGCGTTACTCCCTGTATTTTCCTTCGTCCTCGTCCTGCAGTATGCTGATATAACTGTTGTAGCGGGACAAGGCGATGCGTTGTTCCTCGACGGCCCGGATCACGGCGCAACCCGGTTCGTGCGTGTGCGTGCAGTTGCCGAAGCGGCATTCCTGCGAAGTCTTGAAAATCTCGCGGAAGTAATGGCTGGCCGTTTCCTTGTCAAATTCGATGGTGCCGAAGCCCTTGATGCCCGGCGTGTCGATGATGTAGCCGAAGTCCGGAGCCGGCAGCCTGTACATTTCGGAGAACGTTGTCGTGTGCATTCCCATGTCGTGCACATCGCTGATTTCGGCCGTTTTGGCGTGCACGTCCGGGATGAGCCGGTTGAGGAGCGAAGATTTGCCCACGCCGCTGTTGCCCGATATGAGCGTTGTCTTGCCGGCTGTTTCGCGGCGGATGTCGTCGATGCCCTCGCCCGTCAGCACCGAGATGAGGTAAACGGGGTAGCCGATTTGTCGGTAGAGGGTGGCGAGCATGTTGGCGTACTCCATTTCCTCGGGCGTGTAGAGGTCCGTTTTGTTGATGGCCATGACGACCGGCACCTGATAGGCTTCGGCCGTGGCGATAAAGCGGTCGATAAACGTGGTGCTCGTCTGCGGATGGCTTGTGGTGACGACGAGCATGGCGAGGTCCAGGTTAGCCGCGATGATGTGGGCTTGCTTCGAGAGGTTGATTGACTTGCGGATGATGTAGTTGCGCCGGTTCTCGATTGCCACGATAAAGGCAAAGCCCTCCTTGTTGATTTCGTAGCTGACGATGTCGCCCACCGAGACCGGGTTGGTGGTGCGGATGCCCTTGAGGCGGAAGTTGCCTTTCACCTTACACGGCACAAGGCCTGCTTCAGCCGGTTGCTGAGTGGCGTCCAGCTGAAGCAGTTGGTTGTCGAGCGTCTGTCCTTCGGGCAAGACCAGATACCAGAATCCTGTATTTTTTACAACCAGTCCTGTCATGAATTCTTAAGGCAAAAGGCTCTGCAAAGGAGAGATTTTTTTAATGTCGGTCCTATCATGAATCCTTATGGCGAAGGGCGCAGCAAAGGAGAGAGGGAGAGTAGGGACACAAGTCCTTACACCTCCATGATTTCCTTGTCCTTGTTGCCGTAGATGGTTTCGATGTTTTTGACATACTTGTCGTGGGCCTTCTGAATGTTGGCTTCGGCGTCCTTCTCCACGTCTTCCGACAAGCCGTTCTTGATGTCCTTCTTGAGGAGTTCGATCACATCGCGGCGAATGTTGCGCACAGAGACCTTAGCGGCCTCGGCTTCCGTTTTGGCCTTCTTGGAGAGTTCGCGGCGGCGTTCCTCGGTCATTGGAGGGAGTCCGATGCGGAGATATTCGCCGTTGTTTTCGGGCATGATGCCGAGCGAAGAGTCGATGATGGCCTTCTCGATGACCTTGAGCATAGACTTGTCCCAGGGTTGTATGAGGATGCTTTTTGCGTCGGGAGTAGAGCAGTTGGCACATTGGGAGATTTCCATCATCGTCCCGTAGCATTCGCATTTGATGCCGTCGAGGAGCTTGACAGAAGCGCGTCCGGCGCGGATATGGTCGAAGGTATCCTCCAGGTGTTCTACAGAGAGTTGCATCTTTGTCTCAGCGTCCTTAATTACTTGCTTAACGTCTAACATAATGTGTCAAATTATAAATTATAGTGGATTAATATTTTGTTATTCTTTTTTGTGGTTGTTTTGGTCAAAGGCTCTTCGTTTCTTTGGTCAAAGGCACTTTTGGTCAAAGTCTTTCCCTTTTCTTGGTCAAAGCCTCTTATAGACCTTTTATCCAAAATTGCTTTTCAATTCTTTGGTCAAAGTTTCTTTCCTGCAAAAATTCTTTTTAGCCGAACTTTCTTAAAATTTTATGGCCAAAGCCCTTTTCATCCGAAGCCTCTTACTCCAGGAACTTGCGGAAAGTCCAGGTCGTGTCCTGACGGGCGAGGATGAGGTCCTTGTCGGTGAGTCGTTCCAGGCGGAAGCCGATGGGCTGGTTGCCGGGGGCCTTGACCTTCAGTTCCATGAGCGAACCGCCGTAGGCGAGGGGGTTGAGGTAGAGGCTGTCGTTGGTCTTGCGGTAAGTGCCCCAGTCCTTGTTGCCCCAACCGGCCAGGTATTGGTAAGCCTCGCCCTGGAAGGCCAGGAACAGCGTGTCGTTGTGCTGCACTGGACCTGTCTGGGCCATAATCGACTTGAGGTGCCAGCGTCCGTACAGGTCGCCGATGTCCGCTCCGTCGGGTTCGCAACTGCTTAGGGCGAAGAGGCCGAAGAGGGCGAGCGCGCAGCCCGCGAAGAGCCCGAGACCCTTGTGCCAGGCGTTTCCGGACGTCATTTGGCGGCAGGCGTTCCCGGTCATTTGCCGGATGGTTTCATTCTGTCTCATAGCTCATAGATGATTTGCAGTTGCACGCCGAAGTTGTTGCCCATGAGGTCGCCGTGGTCGAGAGCGATGGCGGGCGAAAACTGCCAGTGGTCCGTGACATAGTTCACTTCGAGTTGGGCGGAAGTGTTGTGCCGCGCCTTGAGGTAAGGGGCGAACGGCGAACCCCACGACTCCTGGCGATGGGCCTTGAGCGTATAGTCCACGCATCCGGCTATGCGGCCCGTGAGGCCGATGTGCACGGCGCGTATCATATTCGACTGATAGTCGGGATAGTAGTCGTCGTTGTAGATAGGCGACATAAGCAGCGGGTTGCCCAGTCCCATGTTGTAGTTGGCCCAGGGTCCGTACGACTCGTCGTGGTAGAAGTTCGAGTTGCCGGCTTCGGGATGGAGCGTATTGTCGTAGCTGTAGACATCGTTGGCGTAGACCACGCCGCTCTGGTTGGTCGTGCAGAGATATTCGAGCACGATGTGGTTCAGCCAGTGCACGCGTGGCAAGCGGAGCTCTAGGCCCCACAGGCCGTCCATGCCGCTATCGCGCAGGCCGCCCGTCATATCGTCTGTATAGTGCTGTTTGTAGGCGCCCAGTTTCCACTTGCTGAAGTTGAGGTCCCCGCGGAAGTCGTAGGAGAGCATATGGTTGTAGCCCGATGTGGTCTTGCCCTTCGAGCCCACCGAAGCGCGGAACCAGCCTCCGCCCTGCGTGTTCGACACTCCGTTGACCTTGCCCGCATACATGACGGCGTGTTCGATGCCCGCGGTGAGGAAGAAGTGAGCCGTACTCTTGGTGCGCAGGAAGGCCGACTTGTGGTGAATCCAGGTGTTGCCGGCGCGGGCGTGCTGGCGGGCGTCGGTGATGTGGCGCTCCAGGTGTTGTACACCCTCTTCGTCGATGTGGACCGAAGGCTTGCCGTGCACCAATTCGTAGCGGTGATAGAAATCCTCCGTATAGTCGCCGTCGGTGAGGCGGGTCCAGCTCACGTTGATTTTGCCCTCCAGCAGGTGGTCGCAGATGACCATGCTGGCAAACTTCTCCATTCCGACGTGGAGGCCGATGCCCGGGCGCGCGTTGCCCGAGTAGATCATATTGCCCGACGAAAGCTTCGGGTCGACAAACTCGCCCTGTTGCTCGATGGCGCCGAGCGTAAAGTGGTACATCGAGTAGTTGATGCGGGCGTAGAGTTGCTGCAAGTAGACGTTGCTGCCGTAGTAGTCCGACTTGCTCGAGGCGTAGGCGATGAGGTCGGCGCCGGCCGAAGCGTTCCATTTGCCGCGGCCCACGCGATAGAGTGCCTGGCCGCGCACATAACCTTGGCTATGTTCAGGCGAAAGGACGCCGTGCTGGCCGGAAGTCATGTAGAAAGGCAGGCGGTGTCCCGAGCGGTAGGCGGCCACGGTCGAGAAGTCGAATTGCGTCTCCTGGTACAGTTCCGTAGAGTCGCGCTCCTTGTCCTGTCGTCTTTGTTGGCGTATTTCCTTCAGCGAGAGGTTGTACTGGTGTTCCGGTCCCCAGCCGTCGTCGGTTTGCGCCGAAGCGGGCCATGCCGAAAAGCACAGCAGGGCGACGAGCGCAGCCGTTGCTGACTCGTGCAGGTGTCCGGTTATGGGGTGGCGGAGTCCGTACATATCTCTTGTCGGTGTAATAGGCTTTTCGTTAGTGTAAGAGGCAAAATACCAGGTTTTTATCCTTCGTATATAAGTTTTTATCCCTCGTACACAAGCGTACCGATGTTCTCGCCTTCCATGACCTTGACGAGGTTGCCCACCTTGTCCATATTGAACACGATGATAGGCAGCTTGTTGTCGCGGCAGAGCGTGGTGGCCGTGAGGTCCATGACCTTGAGTCCCTTCTGGTAGATGGCGTCGTAGGTGATGCGGTCGAACTTTGTAGCTGTGGGGTCCTTTTCCGGGTCGGCGGTATAGATGCCGTCCACTCGGGTTCCCTTAAGCATTACTTCGGCTTCGATTTCGATGCCTCGCAGGGCGGCTCCCGTGTCGGTAGTGAAGTAAGGGCAACCCGTACCTCCGGCCAGGATAGCGACTTCGCCGGCCTTCATCACCTCGATGGCGCGCCACTTGCTGTATTGCTCGCCGATAGGGAACATATTGACGGCCGTCAGCACGCGCGACTTCTGGCCCACCGACTGGAGGGCGCTCGAGAGGCCCAGTGCGTTGATGGTAGTGGCGAGCATACCCATTTGGTCGCCCTTCACGCGGTCGAAGCCCTTGCCGGCTCCGGAGAGTCCGCGGAAGATGTTTCCGCCGCCGATGACGATGCCAATCTGGACACCCTTGTCGGCGATTTGCTTGATTTGCTGGGCGTATTCGGCCAGGCGGGTTTCGTCGATGCCGTACTGCTTGTTGCCCATGAGCGACTCGCCGCTCAGTTTAAGTAGGATTCTTCTGTACATATATTTTGTGTGCCCTATGGGGGACTTTATTATCTGATGAATAGAAGCCTTTCAAGTTCTCTAAAGAATAGAAGTCTTTCGGGCTTCGGGTCTTGGACAAAACTATGTCCTTGTTTTCGGATTGAAATCCTGCGGCAAACTTTTGCCGTTAGTTTGGGAAAAGATTAAAATACCGCGGCAGTTCTACTCTGCCCCAAAATAATAATCAAAAGATTAAAATACCGCGGCAGTTCTACTCTGCCGCGGTATTGATTTCGGGATGCTATGTCTTACTGGTTGCGGCGAATCTGCTTTTTGGCAGAGTAGCTGATCTTCAGACATTGTGCCTTACGAAGCTCAGTCTTCAACTCGGTGACAATACCCATGCGGGTATCGCGGTCAATCTTCATTGAAACCTGCATCTTAGGCTGGTCCACTTCCTTCATAGACTGGCGCTGCTGCGTCATCTTAGGAACGACATTTTCGATGTCGAGGAAGTCGTCGTTGAACTGTATCAGGGATTCAACACCGTATTTCTTGTCCTTAGGCTTGCCCACCATGATAGTGGTTACGCAGCTCTTGTTCTCCAGTTTGACGATCTCCGATGCCTGAGGAGTGTTAAGCTGCACTTTGGCAGTCTCCTGACGCATGTGGGTGATGGCCATAAAGAAGAAGAGAACCGAGAACACCAGGTCAGGAAGAGATGAGGTGTTCAACTCTGGCATTTCTCTTTTCTTGCCTTGATTAAATTTGCTCATTTTAATTCCTTGTTAGGTGTTAATATTTTGCGTTAGCCTCGGAGATGTTCATCGGATAGTAATCCTTGATAGCCTGCATCTGTTCCTTAGTGAGCACTTCTTCGTCGTAAGGTTTGCCGAACTTCTGCTGTGAGAGTTCCTCACGAATCTGGTTGTAGGCGGCCACGAGTTCGTTCTGCACTTTGATGTACATTTCGTAGCTTGTGCCATAGTCAGACTGCAGAGAGATCACGTGACGCTTGGGCGTTGTGACATCTGCGCCGAAGAACATGACAAGTTCAGGATTCTTCTCTGCGTTGGCAGGGACGTATTCAGGTCCGCGGTCACCCTCGAATTCGCCTTGAGCCTTGATGAAGTCCATGGCTTTGCCGCAGAGTTCGTCGATGCTTGCGATTTCGTCGCCGATCATCAACTGGTTGTTGGCGTTGACGAGGACGTTGAGGATGTTACGCTTCTTGATATCCTGAATGGTTTCGTCCTCGGTCCAGCGTGGGAGAAGACGAGTCAAACCTTCATCAGTATCCATAGATGTGACCACGAGGAAGAAGATAAGCAGTGTGAATGCCATATCAGCGCTTGAACTTGCGTTGATGCCTGGCGCTTTTCTTTTTGCCATAGGTCAGATCTTATTTAGAAGTTGCACGTTTTTTAGAGAGTACACCCTGAGGTGCGATGAGGAATGCCAATGCAGTTACGATGGCGATTAAGATGAGCACATACGAGCAGTAGAGGAACATGTCGATGCACTTCATCATCGTCTCGGAGTAGACTTCAGTCTCGCCGTTCACGATGCGTGAGAACTCGGTCTCACCGCTGATAGCGTAGCATATGGCTCCCAGAGCGACCAGGAGTCCGATGCCGATTACGCCGCCGAGACTGCCCTTGGGGTCAGAGATGAAAGCCTTGACGGCAAAAACCACCAGGCAGATGATGCCCAGAATCACGATGGCGTACGTCCAGTAGAGGAACGGGTCGAGGAATGTCGACACATCCAGGTACTGTCCTGTGGTCAACTGCACACTCTCGGTGTCTGCTCCGAAGAACAGGGCGATCATGACAATTGAGATGGCAAACAGTACGAGGAGGACAATATTATTGATTTTCTTCATAGTAGCTTGCTTTTAGTAGTCTTGACTCTTTTTGCGGGTAGGGTCAATTACTTCTTTGCGTCGTACTTGATGATGGTGTCAAGCAGAGAGATAGAGGCATCCTCCATGTCGCTGACGATATCCTCGACCTTCGACAACAGGTAGTTGTAGAAGAGCTGGAGCATCAAGGCTACGATAATACCGGCGATGGTTGTGATAAGGGCGACCTTCATACCGGCGGCAACGATAGTAGGGCTGATATCACCGGCCTTAACGATATCGTCGAAGGTCATAACCATACCGATGGCAGTACCAAGGAATCCGAGTGAAGGAGAGGCTGCGATGAAGAGGGTGATCCATGAGAGGTTCTTCTCGAGATATGTGCTCTGGAGTGCGCCGTAAGAGGTGATGGCCTTGTCGACGTCCTCGAGGCTCTGGCCGTCGTTCAAACGGATGAGGGCCTGTGTGAAGATAGAGGCGATAGGACCGCGGGTATTCTTGCAGATGTCAAGGGCCTCTTCGATGTTGCCGGCTTCCATAGCGTCTTCAACAGCGTCGATGAGCTTCTTCTTGTTGACGTCAGAGAGGTTGAGGTAGATGATACGCTCGATGACGAAAGCCATACCGAAGATGAGTACCATAGCGATAGGAGCCATGAAGACCGGACCACCGTCGATGAACTCATTCTTGAGGACCTGGTGGAAAGAAACTGACTCTTCAGCTTCCTGGGCGAATACTGGAGCCATCATAGCAATGGCCGACAGTGTCACGAAAAACTTTTTCATTTAAGTTTGGTGTTTTAGATTGTTAATTAAAAAATAGGGTTTTGTTTTTGTATGGTTAATGCCGCAAAGTAAAGGTTTTTTTTGATACGCCGCGCAAATTTTGTCGGATAAATTCTTTTTCGGCGGCATTTTTCTTGGTCAAAGGTCCCTTTTCCTTGTTTTTTACCGTTTTTTGCTCCTTTTCTCCCTTGTTCTCCACTCCTGTGCTTCTCTTTTACTTCTTTCTTCCATCCTCCTGCTTTGCTTCAGAAGCCGAAAAGGCGGGCGGCGTTGCGGCTGGTGGTTTCGGCCACTTCCTCGAGGGGCAGTCCAAGCACGTCGGCCAGTGCCGAGCAGGTCACGGCGGTGTAGGCGGGTTCGTTGCGGTGTCCGCGATGGGGCACGGGCGCCAGGTAGGGGGCGTCGGTTTCGAGCACGATGCGGTCGAGGCCGACGGCGCGGGCCACATCGGGCACGAGGCTCTTGCGATAGGTGAGTGTGCCGCCTACGCCGATGAGGAAGTCGCCGTATTGCTGCACCTCGATGGCCTCGTCCGTCGTGCCGCTGTAGCAGTGCAGGATGCCGCGCAGGCGCTTGCCGTAGGGGTGTTCCTGGCGCTTTTGGTCAAAGTTTTGGCCAAAGTTTTGGTCAAGGTCTCGGTCAAGGTTTTGGCCAAGGTTTTGGCCAAAGTTATGGTCAAAGTGCTGTTGTTCAAACTCCCGCATCAAGTCGATAAACTCGGGCATGGCGTCGCGTATGTGGAGCAGCACGGGCAGGTCGAGGTCGAGGGCCCACTCGAGTTGGCGCGTGAGCAGGCGCTTCTGGTCGTCGAGCCGGCTTTTGTCCCAGTGCAGGTCGAGGCCGATTTCACCGATGGCCCAAATGCGTTGGCCGTTCGTGGAGGCTTGCAGCTCGGCGGTTTGCAGCGCGGCGAGTTGCGCATCGGTGTCGTCGGCCATGTTTTCGGGGTGAATGCCTGCCGTGGGGTAGAGGTGACCGGGATGGCAGGCGCTGAGTTGCAGGATGGGGTCTAACTCTTTTTCATCGCAGCAGGCCAGCACCATCCGTTCCACACGGGCCTCCAGGGCACGTGCGATGACCCCGTCGAGGTCGTCGGCAAAAGCCGGGTCGATGAGGTGGCAGTGAGTGTCGCAGATTTCCATAGTGAATAAAGCTCTCTTGGAGAAAAAGAATAAGAAGAAAAGAATGAGAAAAGGATAAGCCTTGAAAAAAGCGGAAACCTTCTTAGCGGAAAACCTTATTAAAGGAAAAACTCCCAATAACCGAAGCTTCTTATAAAGTCAAACCTTCTTCACTCCAAGTGCAGCGGGCTTAGAATTCGATTTCCGGTTGGGCTTCGTCGGCCTTCTTGCGGGCCTTTTCGCTTGTGCGGTAGTAGTAGATGAGGCCGAAGGGCTTGCACTTTTCCATTTTCTTTTCCACGGGCAGGTCGCCGTAGAAGGCCTCGACCTGGTTCCAGATGTCGAGGATGATGTCGTCGGCCTGGGGTCGCATGGCGGTGACCTCCTCGAGGGCGTTGGCCGCGTTGGTGCGGAGCAGTTTCTGGCGGAAATAGTGTTCGCTGAACACGCTCCAGTGCACTTTCACCTTAGCGATGGAGGGGTTGTAGATAGGCACGCCTCCGTTGGCAGTGCGTTCCTCCTCGGCCTTGATGATGCGTTCGCCCCAGTCCACCACGTCCTGTTCGCCCGAGAGGTCGGGTGTGTTGTCGGAGGTGAGGCCGTATTTGGCCTTGATGTCCTTGCGCAGTTCGCCGCGCATCACCGTCATGTTGAGCACCTGAATGAAGTGCGACACATAGAGGCGGGCCATCTGTAGTTCCTTGCGGTACGTCTTGCTCGACTCCATGTGCAGGTCGTAGCACTGCTGGTACTTAGCCTGAGCCCGCTTGAACTGAATCAGGAAGCGCTGGGCCTCTTGGGTAGTGCGGTAACTCAGCACCTGCGTGCCGTTCTCACAATATCCCTCCATCTCTACGGCCTTTTGCATGGCGTAGATGCGGGCAAGGTCGGTGTTCGGTAGTCGGCGGTATGGCATCTTAATAATCTTTAATAATGTGTACAAACAGTGTGAACAGGGTTCCCGAAGCGGAGCAAACTGTATTTTTGTGCAAATAGTCAAAAGAGCGTGCGTGGTGGCGCGGGCCGTCCTGTCTGGGGCTTACACCTTGCGCGAACCCGTCTTGGCGGCGAGGTTCTTGAGCAAAGTCAGCTTTTCGGCAGGCATGTCGAGGCGGTCCAGCAGGTCGCAGGCCTTGTGGATGTAGTCGTCGATGGCTTCGCGGCAGGCACTTTCGGCGCCCGTCTGCACATAGTAGTGCTTGTAAGTTTCGATATATTCCTCCTCGCTCATGCCGCGGTAGGTCTCCGGGCGGGGAAATTTGGTTTCGGCCTTGAGGCGGAGGTAAGTTTTCTTGTCCTGCAGGATGTCGCCGCCGATGCGCTTGCCGAAGGTCTCCGGGTCGCCCCAGCAGTCCAGCCAGTCGTCCTGCAGCTGGAAGGCGAGGCCCAGGTTGATGCCGAAGTCGTAGAGCGTCTGCGTCTGTTCGGGCGTGGCCTGGCCGATGATGGCGCCCATCTTGAGGGCGCAGCCCAGCATGACGCTGGTCTTGAGCCGAATCATCTCGATATACTCGTCGATGGTCACATCGTCGCGCATCTCGAACTCCATGTCGAGCTGTTGGCCCTGCGTGATTTCGAGGTTATTCTGGTTGAAGGCGTCGAGCACCTCCTTGAGGCATCGTGCCGGCGTTTTGGCTATGTACTGGTAGGCGAGGGCCTGCATGGCGTCGCCCGAGAGGATGGCCGTGTTGGCGTTCCACTTCACCTGCACGGTGTCGCGGCCGTGTCGTTCGGGGGCGTTGTCCATCACGTCGTCGTGCATCAGGGTGAAGTTGTGGTACAGTTCGAGGCCGATGGCGGGGTCGACGGCTTCGCTGATGTCGTCGGTAAAGAGGTTGGCGGCCATCAGGACCATAGTGGGGCGCATGCGTTTGCCGCCGCCTTCGAGGGTGTATTCGATAGGCTCGAAGAGTTGGGCTGCCACGCGCGGGTAGGGGATGTTGTCGATACCCTGCTGTATCATGGCCGAAAGTTCACGCTGGGAGTACATAGTTGGTAGGGGTGCAAATTAGGTGATATGTGCGAAAATAATGTCAGTAGAAAAAGCCCCGCCCGCATTGTGGTTTGGGTAGGGCTTGATATGGGGTTGTGGATTACTGCAGACGGAAGGTGACGGGCAGCACGTACTTTACGCGCACGGCCTTGCCACGCTGCTTGCCGGGCTTCCACTTCGGCATGCTCTGAACCACGCGGATGGCCTCTTTCGAGAGCTCTTCGGCGGGTGAGCGCATGATTTCGATGTTGGCAATCGAGCCGTCCTTCTCGACGGTGAACGAAAGCGTTACGCGGCCCTGGATGCCGTTTTCAGCGGCGAAGGCAGGATACTTGAGGTTCTTCTTGATGTACGCCATCAAAGCGGCCTCACCGCCCGGGAACTCAGGCTGCTGCTCAACGACCGTAAAGATCTGGTTGGCTTCGGCCTCCTCTTCGTCCGAAGGACCTGACTCCATTGAGAGGTCTACTACCTCAACGGTAGTGTTGTCATCTTCGGTACTCTGCATCTCGACTTCCTCGATTTCGACGTCATCCTCAACGACCTGCAGCTGTTCGACAACGTCGGGCATTGGCGGCGGTGGCGGCGGTGGGGGAGTATTGTTCTGCACTGTCATTACAATCTCTTCTTCCTCTTCGACGACTTCGTTCACCTGAATCATATTGGTGCTACGGCGTTCGGTGGTCGACCATTCGAGGGCGATAAAGAAGATCGCAGCAAAACCTACCAGTCCGGTGAGCATATAGGTCATCTTTCTGGACTCGAGGTTTACTTTGGGGTCTTTCTTGATTTCCATGTAGGGTTAAACTTAATGTTTTGGTATTTTAGCAGCACAAAAGTAGTGCTTTTACAAATAAGTAGGACAAAAATATTGAAAAAAATGATGTTTTTGTTGTGAAAAATTGTTGTTTCGCCAAAAAAAAGGTAATTTTGCATACAGTTTTTGTCGTCTGCTCCGTTATTTTAGCGGCTTTGGCAAAGAAAGTTGGCCGCTCCATGGGCTCGGTCGCAGACAGGCAGGACGGACCGGGCAAGTCCCGAACAAAGCCGACAACAAAAACGCAGACAAAACAGCACTTAGATATCAACCGCATTGAAAACGAGAAACGCCCTTATATTATATATGTGTAGCGGCCTGCTGCTCCCCGTGGGGGCGGCCAGGGCCCAGGAGGTTGGCGAGTATGGCTTCCTGCAGCTTCCCGTGTCGACCCATGCGGCGGCGCTGGGCGGCACGGCCGTGAGTGTCGTCGACCCCGATGCAGCGCTGGCCGACCAGAACCCCGCCCTGCTCTGTCCCGAGATGGCGGGCCAGGTGCACCTTTCCTACCTGCACTACGTGTCGGACATCCACCTCGGCTATGCGAGCGGCACGGGCAAACTCCGCGACGTAGGCGCCTGGCAGGCCGGCGTGCGCTACCTGAGCTACGGCGACTTCGAGGGCTACGACGAGGCCGGCGTCAGCACGGGTTCCTTTACGGCCAAGGACATTGCCCTGCAGGGCGGTGTGGGCTATCCCGTCAACGACCGCCTGCGCCTCGGCCTGGCAGCCCGCGCCATCATCTCGAAATACGAGAGCTACTCCGCCTTAGCCCTGGGCGTCGACGTGGGCCTCAACTACTACAACGAGTACACAGGGCGCAGCCTCTCGGCCGTGGTCACCAACCTGGGCGGCCAGCTCAAGAGCCTCTACGACGGGCGGCGGGCCAAGTTGCCGACGCAGCTCTCGCTGGGCATCACCAAGGAAGTCGAGCACTTGCCCTTCTGCTTCACGCTCACGGCCATCGACCTCTTCGACTGGGACCAGGACTATCGCGACGGCGACGGCGACCTGCACCGCTACAAGACCGAAGAGCAGATACTCAACCACCTGCTGTGGGGCGCCGAGTGGATAGCCTCCGACCACTTCTACCTGGCTGCGGCCTACAGCTACCGGCGGCAGCGCGAGTATTCGGGCACGGGCGGCTTCCTGCGCGGTCTCAGCTTCGGCGGCGGCCTCTCGTGGGACCCCCTCTCCGTGGGCGTCAGCTACGCCAGCTACAATGCCGTCGACGCCTCGCTGTCCTTCCAGTTGTCCTATAAATTCTGAATTATGAAACGAATCACCATAGCCATCGACGGCCATTCCTCGTGCGGCAAGAGCACCATGGCCAAACACCTTGCCGAGCAGCTCGGCTACGTCTACATCGACACCGGGGCCATGTACCGTGCCGTCACGCTCTACGCCCTGCGCCACGGCCTGATGAATGCCGACACCAAGGTCATCGACGAAGAGGCTTTGTCCAAAGTCGTGGATCAAATCGACATCCGCCAGGAGAAGGGCGCCGAGGGCAAAGTGCGCACCTACCTCAACGGCGAGTGCGTGGAGGAGGAGATACGGCAGATGCAGGTCTCCTCGTGCGTCAGCCCCATTGCCGCGCTGGGCTTCGTGCGCCGGCACCTGGTGGCTTGCCAGCAGGCCATGGGTCGCGATGGAGGCATCGTCATGGACGGCCGCGACATCGGCACCGTCGTCTTCCCCCACGCCCAGCTCAAGGTCTTCGTCACCGCCTCGCCCGAGGTGCGTGCACGGCGCCGTCTGCTCGAGCTTCAGGGTAAAGGCGACACCACCGTCACGCTGGCCGAAGTGCTCAAGAACGTCGAGGAGCGCGACTACATCGATTCGCACCGCGCCGTGTCGCCCCTGCGTCAGGCCGACGACGCCCGCCTGCTCGACAACAGTAACCTCACCCGTGAGGAGCAGAACGCCGTACTGCTCGGATGGGCCCGTGAGGCCATTGCCGGGGCTTGAATGCGCGAAGCCGCAACGTGACGGACAAAGAAGCGTTACGGACAAAGAAACAACGAAACAACAACACACCAAAAGCTTATGGCTGAGCTGAAGATAGAGGTGGACAAAGAGAGCGGGTTCTGTCCCGGCGTCATCAACGCCATCCGCAAGGCGGAGGGCGAACTCTCGTCGCGCTCCACGCTCTACTGCCTGGGCGACATCGTCCACAACGGGCAGGAAGTCAAGCGCCTCGAAGACCGCGGCCTCGTCACCATCGACCACGACACCCTGAGCCGCCTGCACGACACCAAGGTGCTGCTGCGCGCCCACGGCGAACCGCCGTCGACCTACGCCACCGCCGCCCGCCAGGGCATCGAGATTGTCGACGCCACCTGTCCCGTCGTGCTCCAGCTGCAGAAGAAAGTGCGCCGCATGTACGAAGCCGAACCCGGCTCGCAGATCGTCATCTTCGGCAAGCACGGCCACGCCGAGGTGCTGGGCCTGGTCGGGCAGACCAACGGGGCCGCCATCGTGGTCGAAAGCGGCGACGAGCTGGGCAAAATCGACTTCCGCCGGCCCGTGCGTCTCTTCTCGCAGACCACCATGCCCGTCGACCAGTTCCGCAGCCTCAGCGACGACATTGCGCGGCGCATGGAGGGCGGAGCCGACCTACAGGCGTTCGACACCATCTGCCGGCAGGTGTCCAACCGCATCCCCCACATGCGGGAGTTCGCTTCGCGCCACGAGGTCATCCTCTTCGTCAGCGGCCGTAAGTCGAGCAACGGCAAGGCCCTTCTCGAGGTGTGCCGCAGCGTCAATCCGCGCACATACCTCATCTCGCAGCCCGACGACATCCGTCCCGATTTCTGGGCGGGCGCCTCGAGCATAGGCATTTGCGGTGCCACCTCAACTCCCAGGTGGCAGATGGAACAAGTAGCGGAGTATGTCAAACAATTTTAATTTACTATTTGCGTTATGTCAAGTATCAAGAGTGTAGGAATCCTGACCAGCGGCGGCGATGCCCCTGGCATGAATGCGGCCATCCGTGCCGTGACCCGCAGCGCCATCTATGCCGGCCTGCGCGTGTATGGCATCAAGCGTGGCTATCAGGGTCTCATCGAAGACAGCATCACCGAGTTCGAGACGCAGAGCGTCAGCAACATCATCGGTCGCGGCGGCACCATCCTCAAGACGGCCCGTAGCGAGGAGTTCAAAACCAAGGAGGGCCGTGCCAAGGCCTACGAGAATATGCAGAAGCACGGCATCGACTCGCTCGTCGTCATCGGCGGCGACGGCAGCATCACGGGTGCTACCGTTTTCAGCCAGGAGTACAATATCCCCATCGTCGGACTGCCCGGCACCATCGACAACGACCTCGCCGGCACCGACACTACCATCGGCTACGACACCGCGCTCAACACCATCATGGACTGCGTCGACAAGATACGCGACACCGCCACCTCCCATGCCCGCCTGTTCTTCATCGAGGTCATGGGCCGCGATGCCGGCTTCCTGGCGCTCAACAGCGCCATAGCCTGCGGTTGCGAAGACGCCATCATCCCCGAGGAGAAGACACAGTACGAGCAACTCACCGCCCTCATCGAGAACGGTTTCCGCAAGAGCAAGTCGTCGGCCCTCGTCATCGTCACCGAGAGCAAGGATCCCAACGCCGGCGTCATGGAGCTCGCTGCACGCATGCGCAAGGACTTCCCCGAGTACGACGTGCGCTGCTCCATCCTGGGTCACCTGCAGCGTGGCGGCAGTCCGTCGGCCTCCGACCGCATCTTCGCCTCACGCACGGGATACGCAGCCGTCGAGGCCCTGCTCGAGGGTCAGCGCAATGTCCTCATTGGTGTACACAACGACGAGATTGTCAACATCCCGTTCGCCAAGGCCATCAAGAAAGACAAGCCCATCGACCCCGAGCTCCTCAAGGTGCTGCGTGTGCTGTCCATTTAAGCGGTCAGCAGGCGCTTCACGACGGCCGAGATAGCGCCGCCTTCGGCCTGTCCGGCCATCTGCTTGGTGGCCAAGCCCATCACTTTGCCCATATCCTTCATGCCCGAAGCTCCCGTTTGGCTGATGATTTCCTTGACGATAGTCTCGATTTCGTCGGCCGAGAGGGCTTTGGGCAGATATTCTTCTATGATGCTCACCTGGGCCAGTTCGGGTTCGGCCAGGTCGGGGCGGTTCTGCTGTGCGTAGATGGCGGCCGACTCCTTGCCCTGCTTGGCCAGCTTCTGCAGCAGCTTCACGGCGGTGGCGTCGTCGAGGGTGTCATTGGCGCCCGGGGCGGTCTTGGCCTCGAGGAATACTTTCTTGATGTTGCGCAGGGTGTCGAGGCGCACCTGGTTGCGGGCCTTCATGGCCTCCTTGATGTCGTTTGAGATTTGATCGAATAGCATCGTGTCTGAATTTTTTAAGTGGTTGATAATCCCGCCGTCGGCCGGGCAAGGGCGATTTGCGCCGTGGGCGCTTCTGTCCCTCCCCAACCTACGGCGACGCAAAGATAATGCAAAATTACGGCACTTCCAAATTTTTGGCCGTGATTTGCGGCATCATAGACGCTTTCTATTAAACAATCGTAATCCAAACCGGTTCCGTGCGGGCCATGCAGGCGCTGATGTGGCTCATCAGACGGGCGAGGGTCTGACGTGACTGAGTCAGCGTGCCAGGTGCGAGACTCTGTCCCACCAGGATGCAGCCCTTTCCATGAGTGTTTATGTTATGAGTTGGTTTTGAATTTCAACTTGCGGAAAATCGAACTGTCACCGTCACCGTCACCGCCTATAGAGATATTGTTTGTGTCCATTTTGGCGATGTACCCCACGGCTTGCCCCAAGTTATGCCATGGCGAGAAATGAGCACGCAGTGAACACGAATTACACGAATTACACGAATTACACGAATACAATATGTCTCGTAACGATTTCCGTTTGAGTTCCGTCTAAGTTCACTACGTGCTCATTTTCTCGCCATGGCAAAGCTGAAGCAAGCTTCGCTTTGCTCATCTGGCTTACGAAAATGTTCCGCGGATAATTTAAAACCACGGTCCGGATGGTAACGCAAAACGTATAACGTAAAACGCAACACGTTTTTGTTCCGCGGATTAATAACTGAAGTTTCGCAAGTGAATATACATCAATTTGCTTGTTTATAAATATACTGAAGTTTCGCAAGTGAATATACATCAATTTGCTTGTTTATAAATATACATAT
>CAVGQN010000026.1:0-39838 GCA_963631395.1 bacterium | reverse complement strand
AAGCTGAAGCAAGCTTCGCTTTGCTCATCTGGCTTACGAAAATGTACCGCGGATTATTTTTTTCGAACATTAAACCGTTAAGCCTTACAGACTGGCCTTGAGCGCCTCGATTTGCTCGGCAATCTGCTGGAGGCGGCGTGGAATCTTGATGTTCTGCGGGCAGTGCGACTCACACTGGTGGCACCCGATGCAATGGTCGGCCTGGCGCACGGCGGGCACGGCGCGGTCGAAGCTGACCAGGTAGGCGCGGCGCATGCGGCGGTAGTCGGGGTCCTCGGCGCTCTGCGGCACCGTGCCCTCATTAACAAGCTTGTTGTAGTGCACGAAGATGGTCGGGATGTCGATGCCGTAGGGACAAGGCATGCAGTACTTGCAGTCGTTGCAGGGCACGGTCGGGTATTTGAGAATGAGCCGGGCCGTGCGCTCCAGGTAGTCGAGGTCGGAGTCGGTGAGCGGGTCAAGCGGACTGAAGGTGCACAGGTTGTCCTGCAGGTGCTCCATGTAGGTCATGCCGCTCAGCACGCACATCACGCCGGGGTAAGTGCCGCAGAAACGGAACGCCCACGAGGCCACGCTCATGTCGGGCCTGCGCTCCTTGAGGGTGTTGACCACATGGGCCGGCAGCTTGCTGAGACGGCCGCCCAGCAACGGCTCCATGATGACGGCGGGTATGCCCCGCTTGGAGAGTTCGCCGTACAGGTAGTCGGCATTGACATTGCGGGCGTTCTGCTCGCGTGCGTGCAGCCAGTCCACGTAGTTCATCTGAATCTGGACAAAGTCCCAGTGGTACTTGTCGTCGTTGGCCAGACACCAGTCGAAGACCTCCACATCGCCGTGGAAGGAGAAGCCGAGGTTGCGAATCCGCCCCTTCGCGCGCTGCTCGAGCAGGTAGTCGAGCATGCCGTTGTCGAGGTAGCGCTTGGAGAAAGCGGGCATGCCGCCTCCGCCGATGCTGTGCAGCAGGTAGTAGTCGATGTAGTCGACACGGAGTTCGCGCAGCGAGGTCTCGAACATCCTGACGCCCGCCTCGTGGCTCTGAAGCGAGTCGGCGAAGTTGGAGAGCTTGGTGGCGATGCGGTAGCTGTCGCGCGGATAGCGCGAGAGGGCGATGCCCACGGCACGCTCGCTGAAGCCCTTGCAGTAGACCGGACTGGTGTCGTAGTAGTTGACACCGTGCGCCATGGCGTAGTCGACGAGGCGGTTGACCTGCTCCTGGTCGATGTCGTTGCCGTCGGGCTGGGCCTGGCTGTGAGGCACCGTAGGCCACCGCATGCAGCCGTAGCCAAGGAGCGAGACCGAGTCGTCGCCGCGTCGGTTGGAGCGGTGCGTCATCTGTCCCGTAGGCTCGTGTGGGGCCGTGGCCGTTTGGCCCGTGACGAGGGTGCTGGCGGCATCCGTGCCGGCCGTTCCGCCGCAACCCTGCAGTGCCGAAGCCGCTCCGACCACGGCAGCTGCCGCGCCCGTGCGCTTGATGAAGTCCCGTCGGTTTATGTCTTTCATATATATGTGTGTTGTAGTCTATGATTATGGTCAAATGGCCACGGCCTATTGCCAGCCAAATGACCTTGCTATGATTATGGTCAAATGGTCACGGCCTGAAGGGCAAAGCCCCTGCCCTATGGTCAAATCTCCCTCTGCACCTCGATGCCCTCGACGTGGATGGCCGAATAGGGCCGCGACGGACAAAGGTGCTCGCACGCGCCGCAACCGATGCAGCGCTCGTCGTCGACGGTGGGGATGCGCAGGGAGCGCGGGTCGTCGGGCCGGCTGGGCACCATGGTGATGGCGCCTGTGGGACAATGGCGGGCGCAGTTGCCGCACGACACGCCGTCGGTGAGCGGCACGCAGTTGTCGGCTATCCACACGGCGCGCCCTATCTTGAGGCTCGACTTGCGGGCTTTCTTCTCCTCGTGCGTCTTGCCCAGCGGGAGGATGGCTCCGGCGGGACACACGTCGCTGCAGGCGTGGCACTCGGGGCGGCAATGGTTGCGCTCGTAGCTCAGCGTGGGCTGAAGGAAGTGCGTGAGGTCGGAGGCGGGACGAAGCACGTCGTTGGGACAAGCCGACACGCACAGCAGGCACCCCGTGCACTTCTGGCTCAGGTTGCGCAGCGAGAGGGCACCCGGCGGACAAATGGGCGTCTCGCGCCGGTAGGGCTTCTTGTCGGCGATGACGGCCAGTCCGCCGTCCACAATCTTGCTGTCGGCCCGCAGCTTGGCGCCTACGGTCAGTGTGGCCATCGTGGCCAGGAATGCCCTGCGCGAAGTGCCGTCGGAAGCGTTCGAAGCATCGTTCGCAGCGGATTCTCCTTCGCTTTTGGCTTTGCTATCAGCAGAAACTTTGCCCTCGGAAGCGGGCACAGCCAGGGGCTTGCTGGTGCCGTAGGACAAGGCTCCCGTGCGGCAGGCATCGAGGCAATCGAAGCAGTCCACGCAGCGCGTGAGGTCGACGTGACGGCGCCCCGCGTCGATGGCCATGGCCTTGCA
Organism: bacterium; assembly: GCA_963631395.1. Classification (GTDB taxonomy): domain Bacteria; phylum Bacteroidota; class Bacteroidia; order Bacteroidales; family UBA3663; genus Liminaster. Next base: position 37,352 of record CAVGQN010000026.1, on the reverse strand, counting down.
ACGGCGCTCGCAGAGTCCGCATTTGGTGCAGCGGTCGGCGTCGATGTGGATGCGCAGGATGCTGCGCCGCGCCAGCCAGCCGAGCACGGTGCCGACGGGACAGATGGTGTTGCAATAGAAGCGACCGCGCCACACGGCCAGGGCGCCCACCACAATCAGGCTCGTGACGGCTACGGCCAGGGCTGCACCCGAGCGCATCCAGAGCTCGACGTGCGAGAAGGTGTAGTCGTCATGCTGCGCCGAGAGGTCGGCCAAGACGTTGTTGAGCGCATCGACCCCGGGCCGCAGCAGGGTGGTGACGATGCGTCCGTAGCTGCTGTAGGGGGCAAAGACACGCACCACGGCGCCGGCACCCACCACGATGGCGGCGAGCACGAGGGCGAAGACCGCCCACCGCACCACCTTGGCCCAGCGGGGGTACCAGTAGCGGAAGCGGCCGAAACGGCGCTTGGCCTTGTCGCGCACCAGGCGCGCACCGAGGCGGTTGAAGGCGTCCTGCATCACGCCCAGGGGGCAAATGACGGAGCAGTAGATGCGCCCCACGACGAGCGTCAGCACTATGACGAGGACGGTGACGCCCACATTGGCCGCCAGGACGGCGGGCAGAAACTGCAGTTTGGCCATCCACGCGAGCCAGGCGTGAAGCGCACCCGACACGTCGAGAAACAGGACCGTGATGCCCAACCAGAACACCAGGGCCAGGGCGGTACGTATCTTCCTTAACATAATGCGATTCGGTCTCTTTAGAGGTTAACGAAACATGCTATTGCTTAACGGAACATGCTATTGCTTAGCGGAACATGCTATTGCTTAACGAAACATGCTATTGCTTAGCGGAACATGTTGTGTATCTTCTGCTTGAACTTCTCGAAGGCGGAAGGCGACGTCTGGAAGTTCTTGTGGCCGCGAAGGTCCTCGACCAGCTTGCGCTCGTCATCGTCGAGCTTCTCGGGCACATAGACGCTGATGTTGACTATCATGTCGCCCTTGCCGTACTGGTTGACCGTGGGCAGACCCTTGCCGCTCAGTCGGCGCTGCGTGTTGGGCTGCGTGCCGGGGTCGATGGTGAACTTGTACTTGCCTTCGACGAGCGGAATCTCGACCTCGCCGCCCAGGACGGCCGTCGGAAAGTCGACGAGCAGGTTGTAGACCAGCGTGTTGTCCTGGCGGATGAAGACGTCGTTGGGCTCTTCGTCGATAAGGACAAAGAGGTCGCCGCAGGGACCTCCGCGACGGCCCGCATGGCCTTGCCCGCGCACGTTGAGCTGCATGCCTTCGGCCATTCCGGCAGGAATCTTGAACGTAACGGCCGCGTCTTCGTATTTGACGCCCGTGCCGCCGCAATGCGGACACTTGCTGGTGATGTGCTTGCCCGTGCCGTCGCAATCGGGACAAATGGACTGCGTGGTGGCCATGCCGAATATGGTGCGCGTGTTGCGGATGACGCGACCACGGCCTCCGCACTGCTTGCAGCGCTCGATGGCGGTGCCGTCCTTGGCTCCCGTGCCGCCGCAATGCGGACAGGTGACGTACTTCTTGATTTTGAGATGCTTCTCGACGCCGTTCATCACCTCCGAGAGGTTGATCTTGACGCGGATGCGGATGTTGCCGCCCTGCAGGTCGTTGTCATACACGCTGCTGGCGCCACGGCCTCCGCCGAAGAAGGTGTTGAAGATGTCGAAGGGGTCGAAATCGCCGCCCGAACCGAAGCCGCCCATATCGGGTGCGTTGAATCCGTAGCGGTCGTAGTTGGCACGCTTCTGCTCATCGCAGAGCACCTCGTAGGCTTCGGCCACTTGCTTGAACTTCTCCTCGGCCTCTTTCTTCTCTTCGTCCGACTTGCCCGTCTGGCGGTCGGGATGGTACTTGACGGCCAACTTGCGATAGGACTTCTTAATCTCCTCGACGCTGGCATCCTTGCTGACACCCAGCACCTCATAGTAATCTTGCTTCTCTTCTGCCATAATCCTTATGCCGGGCCACCACTGCGGCGACCCAAAACGATTTATATGTGTTGTTGTGACTTATATCTAAAATCTTTTTGCCAAATCTTTTTGCCAAATCTTTTTGCCAAATCTTTTTGCCAAAACTTTGTCCGAACAAAACTTTTGCCAAAGAACCTTGTCCGCTACTTTAGTCCGAACGTCTCGCAAAGCTCCTCGAAACGCAGCTGGGCCCCTGCCCCGAACTTGGCCATGGAACGGCGCACCTCGTCGAGGGTCTTCTCCCGCTCGGGCGACGACTTGGAGTAGAACTTGTCGGCCAGGCACACGAGCTTCTCCTCGAGGGTGACGGGCAAGAGGTCGACGGGAGGCAAAGGCAGGTCGAGGGCGCGGACGTCGTCGGCCGTCAGCCCCGCCCCGGTGTGGCGCTCGCAGATGCGGGCCAGGGCCTCGAGGTCAAGCCCCTCGGCCTCGCCGTACTCGCGAAGCATGCGCGCCCCTATCGTGCCGTGCAGCAGGTAGCGCTCCGTGCCCGTGCAATGGATGTCGGGCGCATTGCACCGGCCGATGCCGATGTCGTGCAGCAGCGCGCCGTCGTTGACAATCTGTAGGTTGATGTCAAGATTCGCCAATGCCGGATTGCCGGCTATGGACAGCGCCTTGTCCCTCACTTGCGTGCTGTGGAGGACCAAAAGTCGGCGCAAAGGAGAATCCTGAGGGTAGAAATGATATAGAATTTCGTGTGCAGACATGTATTTTTCGCAAAATAATTTTGCAGTTCCAAATTTTTTCATTTACTTTGCGACGCAAATATAGCGATTATTTTTGTAATCATAAGCAATGGCCCGGTTTTTTTCTGCTTTTTTTGTCGTTTTCGCACTGTTTTCAGCCGCCCCATCTATCTCCGTCTCACAAAATGTCGTCGCCGGAGCCGACCAGACGGACTTGTACCTGCCCCTGCTGAAGGGCAAAAGGGTGGCCGCAGTGGTGAACCAGACTTCGGTGGTGAGGAGCCCGGACGGGACGCTCACTCCCCTCGTCGATTCGCTCGTGCACCGCGAGGTGGACATCCGCTTCGTGATGACCCCGGAACACGGGCTGAAGGGTCGCGTGAGCGCGGGTGCGCCCGTGCCCGACGGATACTACGACACGGACCGCAAGATAGCCGTGCGCTCGCTGTACGGCAAGACGAAAAAGCCCGCCGCCGAGTGGCTGCAGGAGATTGACGCCGTGGTGTTTGACATTCAGGACGTGGGGTGCCGCTTCTACACCTATCTGTCGACGCTGACGCTGGTCATGGAGGCGTGCGGCGAGCAGCACAAGGAACTCATCGTGCTGGACCGCCCAAATCCGCACGACACCATCGACGGACCGATGCTCGAGGCGGAGTGCAAGTCGTTTGTGGGCTATGTGCCCGTACCGCTCCTGCACGGATGCACCCTCGGCGAACTGGCCCGCATGATAGCCGGCGAGGGCTGGGCCGGACCGGAAGCCCCTCGGCTGACCGTAATCCCCTGCTCGGGATGGACCCACGGACAGCCCTACGACTTGCCCATCGCCCCTTCGCCCAATCTGCGCTCGGCCCAGGCCATACGACTCTATCCGAGCCTCTGCCTGCTCGAGGCCACCGACGTCAGCGTGGGACGAGGCACGCCCTGGCCCTTCGAGGTCATCGGCCATCCACACCTCAAGGGTCCGTTCGACTTCACGCCCCGGCCCTGCGAAGCGGCTACCGACCCGCTGCAGAACGGCCATCTGTGCCACGGCTTCGACCTGCGCCAACGTGTGGTGGCCCTGGGCTTCCACCTCGAATGGCTGCAACTCTGTGCCGACGCACTCGGACCAGGCTGGATACGCCAACCGCGCTTCTTCGACCGCCTGGCCGGCACACCCCGGCTCCGCACCATGATGGCCGAGGGCACGCCGGAAGACGCCATCCGCCAATCCTGGCAACCCGCCCTGAAGCAGTACCGCTCGTTGCGCGACAAGTATGTGCTGTACCGCAGCGGGGACGAAAAGGCGAAGCTTGATTCGGGAATGCTTGATTCGGTAGTAGAATAGAATATAGCAGAGTAACGCAAAACGCAACACGCAAAACGTGAATAAGATAGTAAGCATCATAAAGGGACTCTTCCACGCAACGTTCATCATCGTTGCGGTGACCTTCGTGCTCCTCTATCTGCTCATCCACTACAACCTGGTCAGCACCGTCGTCAAGGAACGCCTGACCGAAACGCTCACCTCCAAACTCGGCACACGCGTCGAAATCGGAGCCGCCGAAATCACATGGCTCAACCAGGTGGCCCTGACCGACGTCGTGGTCTTCGACCAAAAGAACGACACGCTGCTGCATGCGCGCCGCACCATGATGGCCTACGAGTTTGTGCCCCTGATTGAAAAGGACCTGGTCATCAACACCATCCAGCTCATCGACTTCGGCCTGCACATACGCCGCGACTCGCTCGGCGCCGAGCCTAACTACGCCTTCATCATCGAAGCCTTCGCCCCCAAGCAGCAGGACAACCGCCGCACCATCATCGACGATGCCAGCGTGCGCGCCCTCTACCTGCGCCAGGGCACCGTGACCTACGACGTGCTCGACCAGCCCCATAGCGACACGCCCTGGCAACCGGACTTCTGTCACCTCGCCTTCCACGACCTGAGCGCCTGCCTTTCGGTCGACGTCTCGCACATCAACGGACTGGACGTATGGCTCAAGCGACTCTCGGTGGCCGAGGGCGAACAAGCCGCCGTCTACTCGCTCACGGGCCGATGCCGCAGCTCGGAATCGGGCCTTCGGGTGGACAGCATCACGACCGAACTCTGCTACCCGCTGGACGAGGAGACGCTCGTGACGGGTACCCTCGCCGGCCATGTGAGCTGGACGGACGACGCGCTACTCGTGACGCTGCTCCAGGCCGACATCGACGCCGACCGGTGGGGCGACCTGCACGCCAAGGGCAACGCCGCTCTCTGCCTCGATAGCCCCGACTCGCTCTCCTACTGCATAGACTTCGGCCGAAGCTCGGTGACTTACCGCGGCGCAACGCGCATTGCCGAACGCTGCGGCACACGCCTCCCCTCGGACCTCAAGCCCCTGCTCCAGGCGGCAGGCTCGCTCTACTGGGAGGGCCGCGCCGTGGGCTCGGGACTCGACTCGGTGGCCTATACGGGCACGCTCGGCACGACGGGACAGATACGGACTTCGGCCCAAAGCGACGTGCGCTGGACGGACGGAAGCCTGGAGGGTTCGCACATGGAGGGCAACTTTGCCGTACGCATGTCCGGATGCCGCCTCGCGGGTCACGCCAATGTGGGCATCGCCCAATCAGCTACCGACGTGGAGTTCCGCTCGCGTATCCAGCAACTGGAACCTAACCGCGCGGGTCTCACCTCGTGGCAGAACCTGGAGGGCATCTCGCTCATGGGCAACGCCTCGGGCCGCCTGTCTATCCCTACGGGCAGCATGCAGGCCGACCCAGACTGGCACAACTGGTCGCACATCCCCGTGGGCCACGCCCAGCTGGAGGACATCGTCGTGCAGGGCCCGCTCGACACGCTGCACCTCGCCCCCTTCCGCCTCGACCTGCAGCGCGAAACGGACTCCGAACGCGAACAGGACATCCCCGTAGCCGTGCTCAACTCGCCCGTGTGCAATGTGGTGGCCACGCCGACCGCCCTGGTCGGATACATGCCGCCCAACACGCGCCTGACCCAGATGCTCTCCCTGCCCGGCGAGCTGCAGCAGGAGGTGACTTTCACCGTCGAATGGGACTCGGCCGCTCACACGCTGAAGGCTGAAGGACACATCCCGCAACTCACCCACGACGACGCGACCTACGCCCTGCACTTTGCCGCCGACGGCACTACGGCCACCGACTCGCCCCTGCCGGAGAATCTGGCCACCGACGTGAAGTTCGACTACCGAAGCGGCGCCCACACTTTGACCACCGAATTGGCTCTCGAAATGGAACAGACCCCATTCGAGGTCCGTATTGCCCCTTCGACCCTGACCATCGACAGCATGGACCTGAAGATAGCCAACGCCTCGCTCACGCGCGACGACGACGGATGCTACCGGCTGCGCGACTTCGTGGTCGAGAACCAGGAGCAGCGCCTGGACCTGACGGGCGCACTCGCCCAGGACGGCCGCATCGAGGCTACGATGACGCTCGACAAGTTCCAGTCGGACTTCTTCTTCAACCTGCTGGGCAAGAAGTACCTGGCCTTCGGCGGCAACTTAAGCGGACAGGCCGTCCTGTCGTCCGACTCGCTGCTGCACATCCAGTCGGATAGCCTGCACTTCGACCGCTTCTCGTACATCGGCACGCAACTCGGCACGGCCGACTTCGCCCTGTTCTGCGACCTCGACACCGTGCGCCTCGACCTCGACGCCCGGGTTCATACGGACTCCGTGCACAGCTCGCGCATCAGCGGCAGCATCGACCTCGGCCAACGGAGGGGCCTGGACCTCACATTCGCCACCGACTCCATGCGCATCGACTTCGTGGAATACTGGCTGAGCAGCATCATGCAGGATGTGCAGGGCTATGCGAGCGGCGACATCCGCCTGTGCGGCGCCTTCGACTCGCTCTGCCTGCTGGGCCACCCCATGCTGCAGAGGTTGCGCTTCAGCAACGACTTCCTGGGCGGGCGGTTCACGCTCGACGACACCATACACATGACCGACGGCCCGACACCCGCCGACGGACTCATAGCCCTCAACCGCGCTCACGTCTACGACCAGTCGGGCAACCCCGCCTACATCTCGCTCGACCTCCGGCACCGGCACCTGGGCGACTTCCGCTACGAGGTGGACCTCGACATCCCCAACACGCAAGCGGGATTCCTCGTCTACAACCACCCGCAGCAGGAGGACCGCGAGACATACTGGGGCAAGGTGTGGGCCACGGGCAAATGCCAGATGTCGGGCGGAGGCGGCCGACACCACATAGGCCTGCAGATGGCGCCCGCCGGCCACTCGGTGTTCTACCTCTCGCCCAACGAGTCGAACCTCTCGGAGAGCAGCTACAGCTTCCTCACCTTCCGCGACAAGAGCCAACTCAGGAATACATCAGACACCGACGGCGGAGACGGACTCCCACAAACGGACACCAAGACGGACGCTCCTACCTACATCGAGGCCGACCTGCTCATTCACGCCAACGAAAAGTGCCAGGTGCTCGTGCAGATGGACCCCCTGGCCGAAGACCGCATGACGTGCCGCGGCACCGGCGACCTCTCGCTCCACTACGACCCCTACCACGACTTGACCCTGACGGGCGTGTACAACCTCAGCCAGGGGTCCTACACCGTCAACCTGAAGGGCGACCTGATGTCGAAGGCCTTCCAGATTCAGGACGGAAGCAGCATCAGCTTCTCGGGTTCGCCATCGGAGTCAGTGCTCGACCTGAATGCCGTCTACAGCATCCCCTCGGCTAACCTGCAGGACCTCGACGAGAGCTTCGCCTCGCTCACCAGCCTGAACCGCACCTCGCTGCCCGTCGACTGCAAGCTGCAGGTGACCGGACCCATCTCCTCGCCCCAAATCAAGTTCGACCTCGAGGTCAAAAACACTTCCGACGACGTGCAGGCACTCGTGCACAACATCATCGGCACGCAGGAGATGCTCGACCGCGAGGTCTTCTACCTGCTGCTCTTCAACAAGTTCTATACGCCCGAATATGCCTCGACATCGCAACGGCAATCGGCCTCGGAACTGTCGTCGTTCGCCAGCTCTTCGCTCAACTCGCAACTCAACAACATTCTCGGCCACATGAGCGACAACTTCACGCTCGGCACCAACGTGCGGAGCAGCAAAGGCGACTTCTCGGACATGGAAATGGACTTCTCGATTTCGACCCGATTCCTCAACGACCGCCTGCTCCTGAACGGCAACGTCGGATACCGCGACTCCGCCAACCAGATGGAGGTCAACACGGGCGGCAACTCCTTTATCGGCGACTTCGACCTGGAGTATCTGATTACCCCGTCGGGTACGGTCCGCGCCAAAGCCTACAGCCACTACAACGAAAGGGACTACTCAATCAACAACGCCCTCACCACCCAGGGCATCGGCATCATCCTGCGCAAGGACTTCAACGACCTGCTCGACCTGCTCAACCGCAAGCGATAGGGCGCCGAGGCTCATTCCCTTCCCAAATCGCCACCCCCACCACCCAAATCGCCAATCCCCCACCCAAATCGCCAATCCTCTCCAAAATCGCCATCGCCATATGGCAAAACGGGACTTCCGGAAGGTTTTTCGGCAAAAAATCGGGGCTTTTTACGCTATTATACCTATTTATATAATATATTTGCACTCGCGTTTCGGTCGCTTGCAGAAATCACACTCTTCTTGTTGCCGACTGATTCGCTCCCGTTTTTTACTGTTTCCCCTTTTCGCAAACCGCGCATTATACGCATACGCATACATACGCACACACATACACATATCATATAAATATGTTTAAGTTTGAAGATATAAACCGTTTGGACATTTCACAACTGGCCGACTTGAGCCAGGACCTCAACATTGACCTCCGCAACATCGCGACACAAGAGCAAGCCGTGCAGCAAGTGCTGGACGCCCTGCAGCAGTGCGAAGACATGACTAAGGAACGCCGTCGCGGCCGAAAATCGAATGCCACCATAGCAGCCGAAAATGCCATTGCCAAGGCCAACGCCATGCTGGTAGCAGGCTCCGCCCAACCCGATGCCCCCGCTACCGAATGTCAAGAGCCCAGCCTCTTTGACACAGCTGACTATGAACCTGAAGCCGCTACTGCTGGTGAGCAAGGATATAATGCCAGTGAGCAAGACTACAATGCTGGTGAGCAAGGTTCCAATGCTGGTGAGCAAGGTTACGATGCTCCTCAGGACAACTATGACGGCAACGCCGACCCGCAGAACCTCCCGGAAGGCGATGACGCCAACTACACGGAGGAAGGCGAGCCATACCAGGAAGGCGAGCAGGCTTCGGACGAAGAGGCCGAGGACAACAACGCCACCATGGAACTGATTGAGCAGAACAAAAATGCCTTCGGCGACTTCTTCTTCAACAACAACTCGGGCAAGAGCAAGAAAAAGAAGAAGGAAAAGAAACAGGGCAACGCAGCCGGCAACGGCAAGGCCGAGTCGGCCGGAAAACCCGCCCAGGCCAGCGCCGCTCCCAAGCAGAGCCAGGCCAACGACAAGTCGCAGCAGTCGCAGCTCGGAGTGCCCCGCGAGGAGTTTGAGGGCATTCTGCACGGTTCGGGCGTGCTCGAACTGATGACCGACGGATTCGGATTCCTGCGTTCGGCCGACTACAACTACTTCGGTTCGCCCGACGACATCTTCGTGTCGCAGCAACTCATCAAGCAATACAACCTCAAGCAGGGCGATGTGGTGGAAGGCCCCATCCGTCCTCCGCGCGAAGGCGAGCACAACTACCCGCTCGTCAACGTGGAGACCGTCAACGGACGCGATAGGGAGTTCGCCCGCAACCGCGTGCCGTTCGAGCACCTCACCCCGCTCTTCCCCAACGAGAAGTTCAAACTCTGCAAGGGCCACAACGATAGCGATTCGTGCCGCGTCATCGATATGTTCGCACCTATCGGCAAGGGCCAGCGCGCCCTGATCGTGGCTCCGCCTAAGGCCGGCAAGACCGTGCTGCTCAAGGAAATAGCCAACGCCATCGCCTTCAACCACCCTGAGGTCTACATGATCATCCTCCTCATCGACGAACGTCCGGAGGAGGTCACCGACATGCAGCGCAGCGTCAGCGCAGAGGTCATCGCCTCGACCTTCGACGAACCCGCCGACCGCCATGTCAAGGTGGCCGATATGGTCATCGAGAAGGCCAAGCGCCTCACCGAGTGCGGACACGACGTCGTCATCCTGCTCGACTCCATCACACGTCTGGCCCGTGCCTACAACACCGTGTCGCCCTCAAGCGGCAAGGTCCTCTCGGGCGGCGTCGAGGCCAACGCCCTCCAGAAGCCGAAACGATTCTTCGGAGCCGCCCGCAACATCGAGAACGGCGGTTCGCTGACCATCATCGCCACCGCCCTCATCGAGACGGGCAGCAAGATGGACGAAGTCATCTTCGAGGAATTCAAGGGAACGGGCAATATGGAACTGGTGCTGGACCGCAAGATCGCCAACAAGCGCGTCTTCCCGGCCGTCGACCTCCTGGCCTCTTCTACCCGCCGCGACGACCTGCTGCTCGACGACGCCATCCTGCGCCGTATGTGGATTCTGCGCCGACACCTCTCGGAGCATACCCCCGTCGAGGCTATGGAAGAACTCTCAAAACTACTGCAGAACACATCGAGCAACGAGGAACTCCTCATGTCGGCGATGTCGAAATAATCTCTTATGATATCAATCGAAAATCTATCGGTGGAGTTTGGCGTCAAGCCTCTCTTCACCGATGTCAGTTACGTCATAAACCGCCACGAACGCATTGCGCTGGTGGGCAAAAACGGTGCCGGCAAGAGCACGATGCTCAAAATCATAGCCGGCCTGCAGCAGCCTACCCGCGGCCGCGTGAACAAGCCCAAGGACCTCACCATCGGCTACCTGCCCCAGGTGATGGTGCTCACCGACAGCATGACCGTAAGGCAAGAGACCGAAAAGGCCTTTGCCGACACCATCCGCCTGGAGCAGCACATGGAGCGCCTCAACCAAGAGCTGGCCGAACGCACGGACTACGAAAGCGAGGAGTACCGCAACCTCATCGAGGAGATGACGGACCTCAACGAGCAGCTGACCATGGCGAGCGACACCAACCGCGACGCCGAAATAGAACGTACGCTGACGGGCCTCGGCTTCGAAGCCAAGGACTTCGACCGCCCGACAAGCGAGTTCTCCGGCGGTTGGCGCATGCGCATCGAACTCGCCAAAATCCTGTTGCGCAAACCCGACATCCTGCTCCTCGATGAGCCTACCAACCACCTCGACATCGAGTCTATACAATGGCTGGAGCGCTTCCTGCTCAACGGCAAGCACACGCTCCTGCTCATCAGCCACGACCGCGCCTTCCTCGACAGCGTCACCACACGGACCATCGAAATCTCGTGCAGCCGCATCAACGACTACAACGTCAACTACTCGAAGTATGTAGTCCTCCACGCCGAACGCATCGAGCAGCAACGCCGCGCCTACGACAACCAGCAGAAGCTCATTCAGGACACCGAAGCCTTTATCGAACGCTTCCGCTACCAGGCCACCAAGGCCGTGCAGGTGCAGAGCCGCATCAAGCAGCTCGAGAAAATCGTCCCCATCGAAATCGAGGAGGTCGACAACTCGCACCTGAACCTCAAGTTCCCGCCCGCTCCCCGCTCGGGCGACTATCCAGTCATCTGCCACAACGTGCGCAAAGCTTACGACCACGTCGTCTTCGACCACGTCGAACTGACCATCAAGCGCGGCGAGAAAGTGGCCTTCGTGGGACGCAACGGCGAGGGTAAGTCGACGCTTGTCAAGTGCATCATGGGACAAATCCCCTACGACGGCGAACTGAAGGTGGGCTATGGGGTCAAAATCGGATACTTTGCCCAAAACCAGGCCCAGCTCCTCGACGAAAACCTCTCGGTGTTCGACACCATCGACCGCGTGGCCGTGGGCGACATCCGCACCAAGATTCGCGACATACTGGGTGCGTTCATGTTCGGCGGCGAAGCTTCCGACAAGCCCGTCAAGGTGCTCTCGGGCGGCGAACGGAGCCGTTTGGCCATGATTCGACTCCTCCTCGAACCCGTCAACCTGCTCATCCTCGACGAGCCCACCAACCACCTGGACATGGCCTCGAAGGATGTGCTCAAACACGCCATTCAGAGTTTCGACGGAACGGTCATCGTGGTCAGCCACGACCGCGACTTCCTCGACGGACTGGTGTCGAAGGTCTACGAATTCGGCCACGGAGCCGTGCGGGAATACATAGGCGGCGTGTACGACTATCTGCAAAAGAAACAAATGGACTCGCTGCACCAGCTCGAAGCCAAAAAGACCGGCACACTGACCCAGTCGGACTCGCGCGGCACTTCGACCAATGCTTCGGCCAACGCAAAACCTTCCGCCACTAACCACACGCCTAATGCATCCGCTTCTGCCGGGAAGCCAGCCTCGTCGGGTCCTGTCGGGAAGTCAGCTTCGGCCGGAAAGCCCGCTGCATCGGGTTCGGACGTCAAGGTAGACTACGAAAGCCAAAAGCTGCTGAAGCAGAAGAGAACCAAGCTGGAGAACCGCATCGCCCAAGTCGAAAAGCAAATGGCCGTGCTCGAAAAGGAACTCTCAGAGGTGGAAAACGAACTGGCCGACCCCAGCAACGCGCGCAACCACGACCTCTACAAGCAGTATGCCGACAAGAAGAAGCAACTCGAAGACGTGAGCGACCAGTGGCTGACCCTCTCCGAAGAGCTCGAAGGCCTGCACTGACAAGAGCCGACAAAGCGCCGAAGGTCAACACCGGCAAGGCTTGACAAAGCCCGGACGTCCTGCACCGGCAAGAGCCGACAAAGCCCGGACGTCTTACACCGACAAGGCTTGACAAAGCCCGGAAGGCCTGCACTGACAAGAGCCGACAAAGCGCCGAAAAGTGACACTTGCACACGAAATACGTGTAGGAAAATGCAAGAGCAGGCCTTTCAGACTATGTTTTTTCAAATTTGATATATTTTTTTTGTCCAAAACCTTGCATATATCAAAAAAGGTATATAATTTTGCGTTAAGATTACAAGATTTATGGATAAGGATAAAAGTTTGCACCATTACTTGAAGTTGCATTTTGGTTTCGACAAATTCAAGGGAAACCAGGAGGCAATCATTCAGAACTTGATAGCAGGGAACGACACCTTCGTACTTATGCCTACGGGCGGCGGAAAGTCGCTTTGCTACCAGTTGCCGTCGCTCCTCATGGACGGAACGGCCATCGTCATCTCCCCTCTCATCGCCCTGATGAAAAACCAGGTCGATGCAATGCGCAACTTTAGCGACGAGGACGATGTTGCACACTTTATCAACTCGTCGATGACCAAAACCGCCATCGAACAGGTCAAGAAAGACATTCTCAGCGGCCACACCAAACTGCTCTACGTCGCTCCGGAATCGCTCACCAAGCAGGAGTATATCGACTTCCTGCGCACGGTCAAGATTTCGTTCTTCGCCATCGACGAGGCACATTGTATCTCGGAGTGGGGCCACGACTTCCGTCCGGAATACCGCCGCATACGCCCCATCATCGAAGAAATAGGCCGACGCCCCGTCATCGCCTTGACCGCCACCGCTACGCTCAAGGTGCAGCAGGACATCATGAAGAACCTGGGTATCAACAACAAGGAAACCAAGGTCTTCAAGTCGTCGTTCAACCGTCCGAACCTCTACTACGAAGTACGGGCTAAGAACGAAAGCACCATCGACCGCGAAATCATCAAGTACATCAAGCAACGTCCCGGCAAGTCGGGCATCATCTACTGCCTGAGCCGCAAGAAGGTCGAGGAGCTGGCCGAATTCCTGCGCGCCAACAGCATCAAGGCCCTGCCCTACCACGCCGGTATGGACACGGCACAGCGCAACGACAACCAGGACGCTTTCCTCAAGGAGGACGTCGACGTGATTGTGGCTACCATCGCCTTCGGTATGGGTATCGACAAGCCGGATGTGCGCTATGTGATTCACTACGACATGCCCAAGAGCCTGGAAGGCTACTACCAGGAGACGGGCCGTGCCGGACGTGACGGAGGCGAGGGCGAGTGTATCGCCTTCTACAGCGACCGCGACCTGATCCGACTGGAGAAATTCATGCAGAACAAGCCCATCTCGGAACAGGAAATCGGCAAGCTGCTGCTCAAGGAGACGCAGGCTTATGCCGAGACATCGATGTGCCGCCGCAAGGCCCTGCTCCACTACTTCGGAGAGGACTACAAGGAGGACGAGTGCGGCAATTGTGACAACTGCCGCAAGCCTAAGAAACACCTGGAGGCCAAGGAGTTGCTGTGTGCCGTCATCGACACTGTGCTGGAACTCAAGGAGAAGTTCAAGCCGGAGTATGTCGTCACTGTCCTGCTGGGCATCAAGACGGACGAGGTGGCCAGCTACGGACACGACAAGCTGGAGTGCTTCGGCTCTGGCAACGACGAGAAGGCCACCTTGTGGAATGCCGTCATACGCCAGGCCATCGTGGCCAAATACATGTACAGGGACATCGAGACCTATGGCCAACTCAAGGTCACGGCCGCCGGCAAAAAGTTCCTGAAGAACCCCAAGTCATTCAATATCGTAGTCGAATACGATGAGGAGGAACTCGAAGAGGAGGACGTAACGGAGATTAAGGGCAGCGGAGCCAGCGCCGCCGCCGACGAGGAGCTCTACAACATGCTCAAGGACCTCCGTAAGAAAGTGGCCAAACGGTTTGACTTGCCTACCTATGTCATCTTCCAGGACCCCTCGCTCGAGGCTATGGCCACGACCTACCCCATCACCATCGAGGAGCTGCAGAACATACCCGGTGTCGGTGCCGGCAAAGCACGCCGCTACGGTGAGGAATTCTGCGCGCTGATCAAGCGACACGTAGAGGAAAACGAAATCGTCAGACCCGAGGACCTTCGTGTACGTATGGTGGCCAACAAGTCGAAGGTAAAGGTGTCTATCATCCAGGCCATTGACCGCAAAATCGACCTTGACGACCTGGCACAGGGCAACCACATGGAGTTCAGCGAACTGCTCGACGAACTGGAAACCATCGTGGCAAGCGGCACAAGCATCAATATCGACTACTTCCTGGAGGAGATTATGGACCCGGATTCCATCGACGAAATCTACAGCTTCTTCAAACAGGAGGAAAGCAGCGATATCAAGCTGGCTTTCAAGGAGTTCGGCCAGGATTACAGCGAAGACGAAATCCGCCTGGTCCGCATCAAATTCATGAGCGAAATGGCCAACTGAGGCATGTGCGAAATGGCCAACTGAGGCATGTGCGAAGTGACATGCTGAGGTAACTGCCGAAAGCTGGCATTTTGCCTGTTAAAGTCCGACATTCTGTTATTGCCGACATTTTGATTATTATTGAAAACTAAAAACATATTCCATGCAAAATCTGGTTATTGTCGAATCTCCAGCCAAAGCTAAGACAATCGAGAAATTTCTGGGTGCCGACTACAAGGTAACCTCAAGTTACGGTCATATCCGCGACTTGAAGAAGCACGATTTCAGCATTGATGTCGAAAACAACTTCCAGCCCATATACGAAATACCTGCCGACAAGCAGCAACTCGTGGACAACCTGAAGGCTTCGGCCAAGAAAGCCGACATCGTATGGCTCGCATCCGATGAGGACCGCGAGGGAGAGGCTATCTCCTGGCACCTCTACGAAGTGCTGGGCCTGACACCCGAGAAGACCCGCCGTATCGTCTTCCACGAAATCACGAAAACGGCCATTCTCAATGCCATCAAGACTCCGAGAACGATTGACCAGAACCTCGTCAATGCGCAACAGGCCCGTCGTGTGCTGGACCGTATCGTCGGCTTCGAACTCTCGCCGGTGCTTTGGCGTAAAGTCAAGCCTTCGCTCTCGGCAGGACGCGTGCAAAGCGTGGCCGTCCGCCTTATTGTGGAACGCGAACGCGAGATCGAGAAGTTCCAGAAGGAGGAATCTTACCGCATTACGGGCACTTTTGTAGCCAACGACGCCAAGGGCAATCCGGTGCGCTTCAACGCCGAACTCAACAAGCGCTTCAAGACCCGCGCCGATGCCGAAGCTTTCCTCAAGGGATGTGTGAACGCCAAATTCTCGGTTTCGGAAATCAACCGCAAGCCCCTCACCCGCCAGCCGGCGCCGCCATTCACGACGTCCACGCTGCAGCAGGAGGCCGCACGCAAGCTGCATTTCAGCGTCTCGCAGACAATGAGCATCGCCCAGCGTCTGTATGAAGCCGGTCAGATTACCTATATGCGTACTGACTCGGTCAACCTCTCTACGCTCTGCCTGGGCGCTTCGAAGGAGCAAATCCTCAATACGATGGGCGAGCCTTATCTCAAGACGCGCAAGTACACGACCCACTCCAAGGGCGCTCAGGAGGCACACGAGGCCATTCGTCCGACTTACATGAACCAGACTTCGATAGAGGGTTCACCGGTCGAGAAACGCCTCTACGACCTCATCTGGAAAAGAACCATCGCCAGCCAGATGTCGGACGCGCAAATCGAGAAGACGACTATGGTCATCAATATCGAAAACGCCGGCTCCGACACTTCCGGACTGAACTTCGTGGCCAGTGGCGAGGTCATCAAGTTCGACGGCTTCCTGCGTGTCTACATGGAGTCGAAAGACGACGGCGAGGACACTGAGGAGTACGGCACGCATCTGCCTAACCTGACTACGGGCCAAGAGGTAAACATGGGCGAAGCAGAAGCCGTGCAGCGCTTCAGCATGCATCCGCAGCGCTACACCGAAGCCAGCCTGGTCAAGAAGATGGAGGAACTGGGCATCGGACGTCCTTCAACCTACGCACCTACCATCAGCACCATCCAGCAGCGCGAATATGTGGAGAAGTACGACCGCCCGGCCGAGAAGCACAACATCACGCACCTGCACATCGACAGCAAAGGCAAACTCGACACCAAGACGGTAGAGGAAACCTATAGCAACGACCGCGGCAAACTTGTGCCTACCGATACCGGCATGGTGGTCAATGACTATCTGGCAGAACACTTCCCGGAAATCATGTCCTACAACTTCACCGCTACCGTCGAGGAGGATTTCGACAAGATTGCGGACGGTAAGGAAGACTGGGTTTCCTGCCTGTCGCTGTTCTACAAGATGTTCCACCCGCTCGTGACCAAATCGATGGAGGAACGTACGGACAAGAAAGCCGGCGAACGCATCCTGGGCAAAGACCCGAAGACCGGACACACCGTAAGCGTCAAGATAAGCCGATTCGGCCCCGTCGTGCAGATAGGCACGCAATCGGAGACCGACCACCCGCAATTCTCGTCTTTGCAGAAAGGCCAGTCTATCAACACCATCACCCTGGAGGAAGCCCTCAAGCTGTTCCAATTCCCCAAAAAGCTCGGAGAGCAGGACGGCAAGGAGGTCATGGTCGGCATAGGCCGCTTCGGTCCGTATGTACACTTCGACGACAAGTATGTCTCGATTCCAAAGGGCACTAACCCCGCCGACGTCACGCTTCAGGATGCCATCAAGCTGATGGACGAAAAGAAGAAAGAGGAGGAAAAGAAGGTAATGCGTACCTTCGACGAAGACCCCGACTTGCAGATGATCAACGGACGCTATGGCCCGTACCTGGCCCGTGGCGGCAAGAACTACAAGCTTACCGTCAAGAATCTGGACAGCCTGACCTATCAGGACTGCATGGCCATCATCGAGGCTGCCGACAAGGCTCCGAAGGAGAAGAGCACGAGGGGCACAAGGAGGAAGCAATCATAGGCAACCTGTTGCAAACATAAGCAACCCGTCACAAACATAAGCAACCTGTTGCAAACATAAGCAACCTGTTGCAAACATAAGCAACCCGTTGCAAACATAAGCAACCTGTTGCAAACATAAGCAACCTGTTGCAAACATAGGCAATCCGTTGCAAACATAAGCAACCCGTTGCAAACTAAGCAACCCGTCACTAAGCACCGGTTTTCATGTTGACAAGAATAATCTACAAAATTGCGTTTCAGAAGCGCGTACATGAAATCAGCCTCTACAAGACCAAGGCCGTAGAACTGCAAAAGTCCCAGTTGGAATTTCTGCTGAAAAAAGCCGGCGGTACTGCTTTCGGACGCACTTACGGACTCTCGGCAAAGATGACTTACGAAGAGTTTGCAAGCCGTGTCCCTCTCCATACTTACGACGGCATCAAGCCCTGGATTGACCGCATGCTGCACGGCGAGCGCGACATCCTATGGCCGGGATTGTGCCGGTGGTTCGCCAAGTCGTCGGGCACTACGAGCGACAAGAGCAAGTTCATCCCCGTGACCAAAGACGCCCTGCACCTCACCCACTACCGCGGAGGAACGGATGTCGTGGCCATCTACCTCGACCTCAATCCAAAGAGCCGCATGATGTGCGGCAAGGGCCTGATTCTCGGAGGCAGCTCGGCTCCCACTCCCCTGGCCCCGGGACTCGACATCCAGGTCGGCGATCTCAGTGCCTGCCTCATCAAGAATGTAAGTCCTTTGGTCAACATCATCCGTACGCCAAGCAAGAAGATTGCGCTGATGGACGAATGGGAAGCCAAACTCAAGGCTCTCACCTCCGCCACCCGCGATGTCAATGTCACGAGTCTGAGCGGCGTCCCCTCGTGGATGATGGGACTGATTAAATCTGTCCTTGCTTCGAAGGGCGCCAAGGATCTCACCGAGGTTTGGCCTAATCTCGAAGTCTTCTTCCACGGAGGCATTTCTTTTGGCCCCTACCGCGAGCAGTACAAGAAGTTTATCCCTTCCGACAAGATGCACTATCTGGAGACTTACAATGCGTCGGAAGGCTTCTTCGGCATTCAGTCTTCGTTCGAAGACTCGGCCATGCAACTCATCGTGGACAACAAGATTTTCTACGAGTTCATCCCGATGTCTGAATTTTCGGACAACACCGAAGCCATGCACCCCATTCCGCTGAGCGATGTGGAGGTGGGCGTCAACTACGCCATGGTCATCTCGACCCCGGGACTCTGGCGCTACATCATCGGCGATACGGTACGCTTCACGCAAAAGGACCCCTACAAGTTCTATATTACGGGCCGGACGAAAGCCTTCATCAACGCTTTCGGTGAAGAACTGATGGTAAGCAATGCCGACGACGCCTTGAGTATGACGTGCGCCGAATTAGGGTGCGAAATAGCCGAATACACGGCTGCACCCACCTTCGCCGAGGACGGAAAGAAGGCTCACCACTCCTGGATTATAGAGTTTGCCCAAAAGCCAAAGGACCTGGAGAAGTTTGCCGACACACTGGACCAAAACCTGCAGAAGGTCAATTCGGACTACGAAGCCAAGCGCTATAAAGGCATCTTCCTGGACCGGCTCGACCTCACGGAAGCTCCGTCCGGCACGTTCAACGAATGGCTGAAAGCCAAGGGAAAACTGGGCGGACAACACAAGATTCCGCGCCTGAGCAATAGCCGCGAGTATTACGAACAACTCAGAAAACTCATCAACCAAGAACAATAACCCTGGGCCGGGCCTCATCTCGCCCCGCCCTACTAACAACCACAAACATATATGGCAGAAAAAGAATTCAAACGTACTCTTGTCACGGCCGCACTCCCCTACGCCAACGGTCCCGTCCATATCGGGCATCTGGCAGGTGTCTATGTGCCGGCCGACATCTATGTCCGCTACTTGCGTCTCAAGAATCGCCCCGTCCTCTTCATCGGAGGTTCGGACGAACATGGCGTGCCTGTCACCATCCGTGCCCGCAAGGAGGGCATCACCGTGCAGGATGTCGTCGACCGCTACCACTACCTGATTAAGGATTCGTTCGAGAAGTTCGGTATTTCGTTCGACATCTACTCGCGCACGACCAGTAAGATTCACCATAAGTTTGCCGCTGACTTCTTCCGCAAGCTCTACGACGACGGAAAGCTGCAGCAGATGACTTCCGAGCAATTCTACGACGAAGCTACCCACGAGTTCCTCACGGACCGCAACATACGCGGAGAGTGCCCGCATTGCCACTCGCTGGGCGCCTACGGCGACCAGTGCGAAAAGTGCGGTTCTACCCTTTCGCCCGAAGAACTCATCAACCCATACAATGCCATCAACGGCAATCCGCTCACCAAAAAGGAAACCACCCACTGGTATCTGCCTCTCGACAAGGACCAGCAATGGCTGGAGAAGTGGATTCTGGAAGAACACAAGGAATGGCGTCCCAACGTGTACGGTCAGTGCAAGAGCTGGCTGGACGGCGGACTGAAGCCGCGTGCCGTGACGCGCGACCTGGACTGGGGCATTCCTGTGCCCGTGGAAGGCGCCGAGGGCAAGGTGCTCTATGTGTGGTTTGACGCACCAATCGGCTATATCTCCAACACGAAGGAGTTGTGCGATGCGCACCCCGAACTCGGCACATGGCAGACCTGGTGGCAAGACCCCGAGAGCCGTCTCATCCACTTTATCGGCAAGGACAACATCGTCTTCCACTGCATTGTCTTCCCCTCTATGCTTCATGCCCACGGAGGCTACAACCTGCCCGACAATGTGCCGAGCAACGAGTTCCTTAATCTGGAGGGCGACAAAATCTCTACTTCACGCAACTGGGCCGTTTGGCTCAACGAGTTCCTGACCGATATGCCCGGCAAGCAGGACGTCCTGCGCTATGTTCTAACGGCCAATGCTCCGGAGACAAAGGACAATGACTTCACTTGGAAGGACTTCCAGGCACGCAACAACAACGAACTTGTCGCCATTTTCGGCAATTTCATCAATCGTGTCATGAAGCTGACCGAGAAGTACTTTGACGGACAAGTACCTCCGCTCGGAGAAGAGACCGACTACGACAAGCAGATTCTGACGGACTTCAAGAACGAGAAGCAGAATGTCGAGGCCCTACTCGAGAACTTCAAGTTCCGCGATGCCCAGAAGGAAGCCATGGAATTGGCCCGCATCGGCAACAAATACCTGGCCGAGACAGAACCCTGGAAGCTGGCCAAGACCGACATGGGCCGCGTGGCCACCATCCTCAATCTCTCGCTCCAGATAGCCGCCAATTTGGCCATCGTCTTCGAGCCGTTCCTGCCTTTCTCTGCCGCCAAACTCCGCGACATGCTGAGTATGGACAGCTTCGAGTGGGACAACCTCGGACGTACCGACCTGCTGGCCGTGGGCCACAAGTTGGGCAAGAGCGAACTCCTCTTCGAGAAGATTGAGGACGACGTGATTCAAGTCCAACTCGACCGCCTGGCCCGCATCAAGAAGGAAAACGACGAGCGCAACCTGCAGGAAGCCGAGAAGAATTGGCATCCCGCCCCTGTCAGCGAGGACGTTCCCTTTGACCTTTTCGAAAAGCTCGACCTCCGCGCCGCTACCGTGCTCGAGGTAAGTCCGGTCAAGAAGAGCGACAAGTTGCTGCAATTCACCCTCGACGACGGAACGGACAAGCCCCGCACCATCCTCTCAGGCATCGCACAGAGTTACCCCGACCCGCAGGTTCTCGTAGGCAAGCAGGTGGTCTTTGTGGCCAACTTCGCCCCCAAGATAATGCGCGGCATTGCCTCTAACGGCATGATTCTTTCGGCCCAGAACTTCGACGGAAGCCTGCACGTTGTTACGTTGGAAGACAAGGTAAAGAATGGAAGCAAAGTCTGCTGACCCGCGCCGGAACGCACCGGATATTGACCCGCGCCGGAACGCATTGAACAAGGACTTGTTCCTTACGTTCATGAAAATTGGCGGCCTCACCCTGGGTGGTGGTGCCGCCATGGTTCCGATTATGGAAAAGGAAATTGTGCACAAGCACGCATGGCTATCGAAGGAGGAGTTTTTGGACATTTATGCCGTTTCGCAAGCCACTCCGGGCATCTTTGCCGTCGACATGGCCAGTCATATCGGCTACAAGTGCGGAGGCATTCGGTCGGGTATTATCGCAGCAATGGGGGTAGCGGTGCCCAGCATCGTCATCATCCTGATCATCGCGATGGTCTTCTCCCAGTTTAAGGACAACTATTGGGTGGAGTCGTTCTTCAAGGGAGTGCGTCCTGCCGTTGTTGCGCTTTTGGCCGTACCTATATTCACCATGGCCAAATCCGCTCACATCACGTGGAGCAATTGCTGGATTCCCATCCTTTCGACCCTGCTCATTTGGAAATTGGGTGTTTCGCCTGCCTATATCATCCTCTTTGTCGGATGCGCCGGCTTCCTCTACGGATATTGTCTTCTGAAAAAGGGGAAGAAGAACTGATAAGGGAAAAGAGTCTTCCGAACATGAAAAGATGATTTTCTGAAAAGAAGAAGTAAATCTTCTGAAAGAGGAAGATGGTCCTTTGAACATGGGAAAGGTCTTCTGAACATGAAAAGATGATTTTCCGAAAAGAAGAAGTAAATCTTCTGAAAGAGGAAGATGGTCCTTTGAACATGGGAAAGGTCTTCTGAACATGAAAAGATGATTTTCCGAAAAGAAGAAGTAAATCTTCTGAAAGAGGAAGATGGTCCTTTGAACATGGGAAAGGTCTTCCGAAAAAAGGAAGATGGTCTTCCGAAAAGAGGGAAAGGTCTTCCGAAAAGGGAAAGTAAATCTGAAAACAGAAAGAAGAAATGATATTTTTGAAGCTGTTTCTCGTATTTTCGTACATCGGACTCTTCAATTTCGGTGGCGGATATGCTATGCTCTCGTTCATTCAGCAGGAAGTCGTACAGAAGTACGAGTGGCTGACCGAATCAGAGTTTACAGATATCGTGGCCATTTCGCAGAGCACCCCTGGCCCTATCGGCATCAATTGTGCCACATATACGGGCTACACGGCCGTCATCAACGAAGGCTGGCCCTGGTGGATGGGTGTGTTGGGCAGCGTTCTGGCCTCATTGAGCGTGCTTTGGTTGCCTTTCATCGTGATGATTTGGGTGTCAAAGATTATCTTGCGATACAAGGACAGCATTGTGACCAAAAGCATCTTCGCGGGCTTAAGGCCTGCCATCATCGGATTGCTCGCCTCGGCGGCCCTTTCCTTGATGAACGAAGAGAACTTCGGTTCGCCGTCAGAGGACAGCATCCAGTTTGCCATCAGCATCCTGATGTTCGTCGTGGTCTTTGCCGGTATGTTTATGAACAAGCTCAACATTATCTACACGACTTTCGCCTGTGGCTTCCTGGGCTTGATTCTATACGGAGTCATGGAACTTTAAGAAGACACAAAGAAAAGCGTTGTTCCGTTCCAGACAAAGACATATTGCTCAGTTCCAGACAAAAACATTGCCCAGTTCTAGATAAAAGACATATTGCCCAGTTCCAGACAAAGACATATTGCCCAGTTCCAGACAAAGACATATTGCCCAGTTTCAGACAAAGACATATTGCCCAGTTCCAGACAAAGACATATTGCTCAGTTCCAGACAAAGACATATTGCTCAGTTCCAGACAAAACATTGCCCCGTTCCAGACAAAAGACATATTGCCCGGTTCCAGACAAAAGATATATTGCCCAGTTCTACCCCGAACTCATTCATCATGAAAAAGATTGTCTATATTATTTTAACCCTATTTACAATGAGTGCAACAATGAATGGTCAAGATTTGAAATCGAATGGTCAGGATTTGACATCGAATGGTCAGGATTTGACATCGAATAGTCAAAGTTTGACACCGCGTCAGATACATTTGGCCACATGCGCTAGCCTGGAGGCTCAAGGAGACTTGGTGCGCCTGGAAAGGGCTGTGCGCAAGGCTTTGGAAGACGGCATTATGGTAGAGGAACTGAAAGAGTCGTTCTCACAACTCTATGCATACACGGGATTCCCACGCTCGCTGAATGCTTTGGGAGTGCTGAAAAATGTTCTCGATGCAATGGAGAGCGAGGGCGTCTATCCGCAGGAGGGGAAAGCATGGCAACGGCCTGCAGAATGGGACGACGCCAAAGCTGCATACGAACTGGGTGTAAAGAATCAGACACGCCTCACGGGACGGGCCTTCAACTACACGTTTTGCCCACAAGACGACTATTATCTGAAGGCTCACCTCTTCGGCGATATCTTTGCCGGAGACATACTCAGCCCCGCCGATCGCGAAATCGTCACCGTAGCTGCGCTCTCCTCTCTCAAGGGAGTCGCCCCTCAATTGGCTTCCCACAAACTTGGAGCCGTCAATATGGGCAATACTCAACAACAGGTCGACGACCTATGCAAATACCTCAGCGACAACGGACTATCGCAATGTGACGCTGCAGCAGATGCTTGTGCGGGAGATTGGCCAAAGGGAGACCCCAACGTCAATTATGCCCAATATTTCACCGGCCAAAGCCATTTGGCTCACGTTCACCCCAAGAACCTTGCCTCCGACGAGAAGACGGCACTCGTGTGCAACAATGTTACCTTCGAACCCGGATGCCGCAACAACTGGCACATTCATCACGGGGCACGGCAGATTCTGATTTGTGTGTCGGGCAAAGGTTGGTATCAGGAGTGGGGCAAACCTGCCATTGCTCTCAAGGCCGGCGACATCATCGACATCCCTGAGGGCGTAAAGCATTGGCACGGAGCACAAGCCGACAGCTGGTTCCAACACATTGCGACCCACGTATCTACGGGTGGCGAGGAAAGCAACGAATGGCTGGAAGCTGTGTCGGACCAGGACTATAACAAGCTCTGACTTGACAACATTCTTTGAAAGCTTTTAGGTGTAATTGTCCGAGTCCGAGCCGAGTCCGAGCCGAGTCTGAGTCGAGTTCGAGCCGAGTCCGAGCCGAGTCCGAGCCGAGTCCGAGTCTGAGTCTGAATCTAAGTTTGAGTCCCAAACCAAGATTTTAACAAGCTCTGACTTGACCGCACTCTAGCTTTCCGGAGTTTTGGCTTGCATTACAACACTGACTTACTTGTCAGTGCGCTTGGGATTCTTGGGGAACCAACCCTTGCGGACTCTTTCCCGCTGTTCGAAGAGTTCGAGAATGCTCCAAAGGCAAGAGCATCCAATCACGCCTAGCACGGTGCTGAGTATCTGATTGTCCACAAACAGGGAGCCAGCTATAAATCCTATGCCAAGCACGCAAAAAGCCCACCAACACTTTGTCCCAAAGTAATATTCACTCTTGATGACAATGGGATGAAAGACACCAATGATAATGAATGTGGCTACAGCAATAATGAGTCCTATAAAGTTCATAGAGTCGGAGGTATAACGGTCTTTTGTTTTTGAAAATTCTTTTGTTACGAAATTCCGTGTGATTCGAAATTCCAAGTGATTCGAAATTCCAAGTGATTCGAAATTCCAAGTGATTCGAAATTCCAAGTGATTCGAAATTCCAAGTGATTCGAAATTCCAAGTGATTCGAAATTCCAAGTGATTCGAATTCCTTTGGTTTTTGAAATTCCGTTGATTTCGAAATTTCGTGCAAAGATATGGATTTTTTCGGAGATGAAGAAGGTTTTGACCCTTTTTAACTTGCATTCGGACATTCCGCCTCATTCTCTGCTCAATCCGTACTACACCAAGTAGTATTCTGCACATTTGTACTTCTGGGCAAACCCACAGCTCAAAGTACGACAAAGAACTACTCTGTGCAATCATACTATAAGGTTCTGTTCTGCACATTTGTACTTCTGTGCAAACCTTGCGCTCAAAAGTACGACTTTGTGCAACACTACACACAATGTGCAACACTACACACTCTGTGCAATACTACACACAATGTGCAACACTACACACTCTGTGCAACACTACACACTCTGTGCAATACTACACACAAATGAATAAATTACACACACCTAAATTTAACTCCATAAGAATATGAAAAAGAAGATTTCGATGATGTGCATGGCCGGTTTGGCATCCATCCTCTACTTGATGCAGCCCGCTATGGCTCAGCAGGAAAAGACCAAGACAAAGGCACACTCGGCCCAGCAAGCGATGGGTTACACCAATCCGATTATCCCGGGTTTTCACCCTGACCCGAGCGTATGTATGGTCGATAGCGATTTCTATCTAGTCACCTCATCGTTCGGTTACTTCCCCGGTGTGCCTATTTTTCATAGCCGGGATTTGATACATTGGGAGCAGATTGGCAATGTCCTGGACCGCGAGTCACAATTGTGGTTGAAGTTTGCCAACACCTCGCTCGGCATCTACGCGCCGACCATCCGTTACAATGACGGCACCTACTATATGATTACCACCAATGTCTCTCGCCAGGCTTTTGGCAAACGTTATGGCGTTGATCCGCGCGGCAATTTCTTTTGTACTGCCACCGACCCTGCCGGACCTTGGAGCGACCCCATTTGGCTGGACCAGGGAGGCATCGACCCCTCGCTTTACTTTGAGGACGGACGTTGTTATTTCTGCAGCAATCCTGACAACCAAATCATGCTATGCGAGATAGACCCGAAGACGGGTCAGCAACTTACACCGAGTGTGGCTATCAGCAATGGTTCGGGTGGACGCTACCCCGAGGCTCCGCACATCTATAAGAAAGACGGATGGTACTATCTCCTTCTGGCAGAGGGCGGTACGGAAGAAGCGCACAAGCTCACCATCTTCAGAAGCAAGTCCATCTATGGTCCATACGATGCCAACCCTGCCAACCCCATCCTCACGCATTGCAATGTATGGCAACAATCCAATTCCATCCACGGCACCGGTCATGGAGACATCGTCCAGGCCTACGACGGCAGCTGGTGGTTGGTCGGATTGGCCTATCGTCCGCAGGGCAACAAAGGCGGAACTCACCATCTGCTCGGGCGCGAGACCTTCCTTTCTCCGGTTTCATGGCCAAAGGACGGATGGCCAGTTGTCAATGGCGACGGCTCGTTCCGGATTGATAACCCCGACACACCTACCCTACCGCAAGTCGAAATGCCGCAACCAGCCTCTCGCCGAGACCTCAGCAAGCCGCTCGGATATGAGTTCTGTTGGCTATGCAATCCCGTGACGGACAACTACAAGACCACCTCCAAAGGACTTGTCATCAAGGCCTCAACGGACCTTTTGGACGACGACGGAAGCAAACGGCCCAGTTTCGTCGGATTGCGCCAACAACAGATAAGCGGCACGGCCGAGACCGAAGTCATCCTGCAAGGAGCCAAATCCGGCGATGTTGCCGGACTAACGGCTTATATGGGTAGTTCCGGACATTATGATGCCGTCGTACGCCAAAAGGACGATGGCTCGCAAGAGGTGGCTCTGCGCTATACGGTCGGCAACATCAAAGGCCAGGTGACGAGCCTCCCGCTTTCGGGCAAAGCCAAGAAAGTATTGCTACGCTGCACATCCTCGCCCGACTATTATGCTTTCGCCTATAGTACGGATGGCGGAAAGCAATGGCAAGACCTTGGCCGTCTTGAGACACGTCTCATCAGCACAGAGACACAAGGCGGATTTACCGGTTTGTATTTCGGTCTGTTTGCCGAAGGCAATGGCGGAGAAGCCACCTTCTCTTGGTTTGAGGTAAAATAATGGTTCTCTATTTTGATTCGTGTAGGTAATCGAGTTAAGTTACCCACACGAATCAACACAAATCCATAATTTCCGACAAAATAATCTCAAGCCGTAAAGGGATTTCCGACAAAGAATCTCAAGCCGCAAAAGGATTTCCGACAAAATAATCTCAAGCCGTAAAAGGATTTCCGACAAAATAATCTCAAGCCGTAAAGGATTTCCGACAAAGAATCTCAAGCCGCAAAAGGATTTCTGACAAAGAATCTAGCAATGACATCTCCTACAAACAAAACAAAGAGCGTTGTCTGAGAGAAAGTGCGCTACCCCAAGACACAATCTCATCTACCACATATAAAGTGCGCTACCCCAAGACACAATCTCATCTACCACATATAAAGTGTGCCCCCCAAGACACAATCTCATCCACCACATATAAAGTGTGCCCCCCAAGACACAATCTCATCCACCACATATAAAGTGTGCCCCCCAAGACACAATCTCATCCACCACATATAAAGTGTGCCCCCCAAGACACAATCTCATCCACCACATATAAAGTGTGCCCCCCAAGACACAATCTCATCCACCACATATAAAGTGTGCCCCCCAAGACACAATCTCATCCACCACATAAACAATGAAGTAAAAACAAGAGGATGCGCTCCAATCGAAGTGCATCCTCTGTCTTATATATCTTGTCTAAGAGACTCAATTACTTGAGCTCGGCGAGATACTTGATAGTGCGAACCATCTGAGAAGTGTAAGAGTTCTCATTGTCGTACCAAGAAACGACCTGAACCTGATAGGTGTCGTCGTCAATCTTAGAAACCATGGTCTGAGTAGCGTCGAAGAGTGAACCGAACTTCATGCCGATAACGTCAGAAGAAACGATTTCGTCCTCGTTGTAACCGAATGACTCAGTAGCGGCAGCCTTCATAGCGGCGTTGATACCCTCCTTGGTTACGTCCTTACCCTTAACAACAGCGATAAGGATAGTGGTAGATCCGGTTGGAGTAGGAACACGCTGAGCAGAACCGATCAGCTTGCCATTGAGCTCAGGGATAACGAGACCGATAGCCTTGGCAGCACCTGTTGAGTTAGGAACGATGTTCTGAGCACCTGCACGTGAACGACGGAGGTCACCCTTGCGCTGAGGACCGTCGAGAATCATCTGGTCACCAGTGTAAGCGTGGATGGTAGACATGATACCTGACTGGATAGGAGCGTATGAGTTAAGGGCAGCAGCCATAGGAGCCAAGCAGTTGGTGGTGCAAGAAGCAGCAGAGATAACTGTGTCGGCAGGAGTCAGGGTCTTGTGGTTAACGTTGTAAACGATGGTTGGCAGGTCATTGCCGGCAGGAGCTGAGATAACGACCTTCTTGGCACCAGCCTGGATGTGGGCAGAAGCCTTAGCCTTAGAAGTATAGAAACCAGTGCACTCGAGCACAACGTCTACCTTCAACTCACCCCAAGGCAGCTCAGCAGCATTAGGCTTTGCATAGATAGTGATTTCCTTGCCGTCTACTGTGATAGAACCAGGAGTAACAACGGTCTTGCCGTCCTCTGCGAGCACAGCGTCCTTATAAGCTACAGTGTGCTTGCCTTCGCCATACTTGCCGGCGAAACCACCCTGAGCGGTATCGTACTTCAAGAGGTGAGCGAGCATCTTAGGGCTGGTAAGGTCGTTGATTGCAACTACCTCATAACCAGGAGCCTCGAACATCTGACGGAATGCAAGACGGCCGATACGACCGAAACCGTTAATAGCTACTTTAGTCATCTTAAATTAGTTTTAATAGTTTGTTAATTATTTTGGTTGAATAACACCTTTCATTTTTGCGGTACAAAGGTAGGAAAAATATGTTTTACAACATCACTATTGTCGTCAAATACTTACAAAATAAAGGTGTTGTAAGATTGTTTGACAAATAGAGTTTTCATTCCTTAAACCGATATACAGATTCTCCGGTATTGCCGAACCAGTCGTACGACAGATTGCTGATTTCGAAGTCCTCGACATTCTCGTTGCGCTGGATGAATGTAGAGACGCTGTCGACGTGGAGATTGTCGATGCGTACATACCGGATTGGGGCATCGGCATCGCCATTGAGCTGCACGATTCCTTTGGCCTTTTGGCAAGTCACGTCACGCATATATATATGGCTGATGGTCGTCACCGAGTCTTTGATGGTCGGGACGAGATTGCGCCACTGATAGAGCACGTCGGTATCGATGGCCATAGCCCTCTCCATCTCGCCTGCACTGACCCGTTCCATATAGATGTGGTCAATGAATCCTCCTCGCCGGCGGTTGGTCTTGAGATAGAAGAGATTGAGCACACGACCCGTAGCATGGCAATCGTGCATATACACATTGCGCACACCTCCGCTCAACTCCGAGCCGACACCCAGCAGGACATGTCCCTTGCGGATGGTGCAATGGCGTACGACCACGTTCTCGGTGGGCTCGTTGAGACGCCAGGCGTCTTGATTGGAACCCGACTTGATGACTACGGCATCATCGCCCTGGTCAAAGGTGCAGTCTTCGACCAGGAAGTCGCGCGTCATCTCCAGGTCGATGCCGTCGTTGTTGTGTCCATGGGCTTTGACATCGAGTCGGCGTACCACGCCCTGTCGGCACCTGAACATATGTATGGTCCAAAACGGAGCCTGCCGTATCTTGAAGTCCTCAAGCCGTATGTGCTTGCACTGGTTGAATTGCAACAAGTGCGGACGCAGATGGCTTTCACCCACGGCGATGTTTCGGTTGGCGAGAGGCTCGTTGTAGGAAGTCCAGTAGTAGATTTGCTTGAGCGCATCCAGGTGAGGTTGCGGCCGTCCGAACCATGTGCGCCACACGTCCATCTTCGGGGCCAGTCCGCCTTCGCCCGTGATGGCGATATTCTCGCACTGGTAGGCATATATCAGGGGCGAATAGTTGTAGCAGAGATAGCCCTCCCAAGTGGTCTCGACGGCGGGCAGATAGGCATCCGGATTGTCCGTAAAGCATAGCCACGCATCTTGCTCCAGATGCAAGTCCACGTTGCTCTCGAAGTGTATCGGGCCCGTCTCCCACTCACCGGCAGGCACCACCACACGTCCGCCTCCGGCCTTGTGACAAGCCTCCATGGCCTTGCCGAATGCCTTTGTGTTGGCCTCGACGCAATGTTCGTAGGAGTCCGAGCCCTTGACCTTAGCGCCATAGGAGACGATATTGTAATCCTGGTCGGGGAAGACGGGAACGGCTATCTCCGGCATTTCGAACGGAGCTGCCACCCACACGGAGTCGTAGCGCACTTGCACCTGCGACTCGTTGTTTTGACGCACTTTGGCCTCAAGACACGGCACAAGCACAGACAGGCCTATGGTCAAAACGAGGGCCTTTCGTCCCTGTTGGATGGAGCAAAAATCGGTTGGTTTTCTAAGCATAAAACAAAGGGTGTAAAAATGATTAAAATGAAAAATGAACGGCGTACTACAATATTAAACGAACGACGTGTCAAACGAACGTGTTAATATGCAAGACACCTGGCACTAGCCTCAGTGGAAAAGGATACTTGAGTCTCCGTACGAAAGGAAACGGAAGCCGTGGTCCAAGGCATAGCGATAGATGCGGTGCCAATTTGGGCCGGCGGGGTCTTCGCCATCCACAAAGGCCGAGACGAGCAGCAGCAACGTGCTCTGCGGCATGTGGAAGTTGGTCACAATCGTATCGACGAGGCGGTACACAAAGCCCGGGGCAATCAGTATTTGGGTGGCCGTGACCAAAGTGTCCTGACGTGTGGCATCGAGATAGGCAAGCACATGACCGATGGACTCGGCTATGGACATCGTATGTTCCTGGTCGTAGGGCTCCCACTGGTGTACGATGAGGTCCTCCGGATGGAGAGAGGCGGGATTCGGACAAGCGGCTATCTTCTCGCCTATGTAATACAGGCTCTCGAGCGTGCGGACCGATGTCGTGCCCGTAGCCACGAATCGGCTACCCTGCTGACGTGAGGCGAGGAAGCGGGCTATTGCGCTGATCACCGACTTGGGCACGGATATAAACTCCGTGTGCATGTCGTGGCCCTCGATAGTCTCGCTCTTGACGGGCCGAAACGTACCGGCACCCACATGCAGCGTCAGGTACTGCAAGTCCACCCCCTTGTTGCGAAGGGCGTCCAACTCCCGGTCCGTGTAGTGCAGACCGGCCGTCGGAGCGGCCACGCTGCCCTTGATGCGACTATACACCGTCTGATAGGTCTCCTTGTCCTTTTCCTCCGTAGCGCGGTTCAGATAGGGCGGTATGGGGAGTTCGCCGATGGCATCCAGGATACTGGCGAAGCTCATTCCTCCCTCCCACCAGAAGCGTATGCGTTGTGAAGCGCCCGTCTCCCCGGCCCGTTCGCAATGCAGCATGGTGGTCCGTCCGTCCTTGAGGTCCACGTCGAGCGCGAGGCTGCCTTCCTTCCACTTCTTGCTATTGCCCACGAGGCAAGTCCACGTACACTCGGCGTCGACGGCAAAGTTCTGCTGGTAGTCCCTTGGTGCTTCCGGCTCCAGGCAAAAGACCTCGACCACGCCACCCGTAGGCTTGCGGAAGTGCAGGCGGGCCTGAATGACCTTCGTGTCGTTGAAGACCACCATCGAGCCTCCGGGTATGAGGTCCGGAAGGTCGCAGAAGTGCCGCTCTCCAATCTGTCCGTCACGATAGACGAGCAGCTTGGATTGGTTACGTTCCGAGAGGGGATATTTGGCTATCCTTTCGTCGGGCAAAGGGTAGTCGAAATCGCAGATTTTTATATTGCGAGGATTGAGCATACGCGTAAATTAAAATATGTGTGTAAAAAATCAAGTGCAAAATTACAAAAAAATATCCGAAACCAAGGCTTTTTTCTATCAAAAATTTTGTCATCTCCGAAAAAAACGCTAAACTTGCACGTGTTTTTCACATATGCATAGCTCAAGATAACACTCTGCATAGTTTGGAAACAGACCTCGGAACATGCGCGCATTGCCCGGTGGCCGGAATGTTGTTCAAGGTCAAAAAGCCGAGCTAAGTGGCCCCGCCTGGTCAGCACAATGAAAATACTCACAAATTTAACTCTATACAAAAGAAAAGTATGAAGAAGATACGCGTAGCCGTTGTCGGATATGGCAACATCGGCAAATATGCACTTGAGGCCATCGATGCGGTCCCTGATTTCGAACTCGTCGGCATCGTACGGCGTCGTGGTGCAGAGGACAAACCCAAAGAGCTCGCCGACATCAACGTCGTCCGCGACATTGCCGAACTCAAAGACGTCGATGTGGCCATCCTCGCCACACCTACGCGCGAGGTCGAGAAGTATGCCAAGCGTTGCCTGGCTCTTGGCATCAACACGGTCGACAGCTTTGACATCCACACACAGATAGCCGACCTGCGCCGCACTCTCGATGCCGAGGCCAAGGCACACAATGCCGTGAGCATCATCTCGGCCGGCTGGGACCCGGGGTCCGATTCCATCGTACGCACTCTGATGGAGAGTCTGGCTCCCAAGGGCATCAGCTACACCAACTTCGGTCCAGGCCGTTCGATGGGCCACTCCGTAGCCGTACGCGCCATAGCCGGCGTGCGCGATGCCCTGAGCGTCACCGTACCGTTGGGCACCGGCATACACCGGCGTCTTGTCTATGTCGAACTCGAGGAGGGTGCAGACTTCAAGACCATCGAGGCTGCCATCAAGGCCGACCCCTACTTTGTCAACGACGAGACACACGTGCAGCAAGTGCCCTGCGTGGATAGCCTCAACGATGTCGGACATGGCGTCAACCTCGTTCGCAAAGGCGTGAGCGGCAAGACTCACAACCAGCTCTTTGAGTTCAATATGAAGATTAACAACCCCGCCCTCACCTCTCAGGTGCTCGTCAATGTAGCCCGTGCCGCCATGCGTCAGAAGCCAGGTGCCTACACCATGATTGAGATACCCGTCATCGACATGCTCTACGGAGACCGCGAGGAGTTGATACGCCACTTGGTATAACGTCCGGCTTGCCATCCGGTACAATACAGACAGAATCTCACAGCAAGCTACATATATTTATATATATACTACACCACCATGGCTGGTCTATTTGGAGCAATCTCTACCTCACCCTGCGTCACAGACGTATATTATGGTACCGACTACAATAGTCATCTGGGCACGAGGCGTGCCGGTATGGTGACCTACGACCCCGAAAAAGGGTTCTCGCGTGCCATACACAACCTCGAGAGTTCATACTTCCGCCCCAAGTTCGAGGAGGAACTTCACAAGTTTGCGGGTTGCAGCGGCCTGGGCATCATCAGCGACACCGATGCCCAACCACAGCTCTTCAACTCCCACCTCGGGTGCTTTGCCATCGTCACGGTGGCCAAGGTGCTCAATAGCGAAGAGATAGCGCACGACCTCCTGCAGGAGGGCATGCACCTCACGGAGTTTACGTCCGGACGCATCAATCCCACCGAACTCGTCGGATGTCTCATTGTCAAGGGCAAAGACTTTGTCGACGGCATCGAGAACGTATTCCGCACGGTGCGCGGCTCATGCACCCTTGTCCTGCTCACCGAGAGCGGCATCATAGCAGCGCGCGACAGCTGGGGACGCACTCCCCTCATCGTAGGGCGCAAAGAGGGAGCCTACGCCGTCACAAGCGAGACGACCTCCTTCCCCAACCTCGGTTACGAGACCGTCAAGTATCTGGGCCCCGGCGAGATAGTCCGTCTCCAGGCCAACAACATGGAAGTGCTGCGCAAGGCCAACCGGCGCATGCAGATCTGCTCCTTCCTGTGGGTCTACTACGGCTTCCCGACCAGCGACTATGAGGGACGCAACACCGAGGAAGTGCGCAACGCCATAGGCTATGCGATGGGCAAGGCCGACACCGACACCCGGGTCGATTGCGCGTGTGGCATACCGGACTCCGGCACGGGTATGGCCGTCGGCTATGCACACGGACACGGATGTCCGTTCATGCGTGCCGTGTCCAAGTACACGCCGACGTGGCCCCGCTCCTTCACCCCCGTCAACCAGGAGATGCGCAACCTCGTGGCCAAGATGAAGCTCATCCAGAACAAGGCCATCCTCAAGGACAAGAAGGTGCTCTTCTGCGACGACTCCATCGTGCGTGGCACCCAGCTCCGCGACAATACGGCCTGTCTCTTCGAGGCCGGCGCCAAAGAGGTGCACATGCGCATAGCGTGCCCTCCGTTGGTGTACGGATGCAAGTTCATCAACTTCACGTCCTCGCGCTCCGACATGGAGCTCATCACGCGCCGCATCATCGCCGAGTTCGAGGGAGACGAAGCTGCCCAGGACCCCGCACGGCTCAAGGCTTACTCCACGACCGACTCGCCCGAATACCGGCGCATGGTCGAAGCCATCCAGAAGCGTTTCGGACTCAACTCGCTGCGTTTCACCAAGCTTGAGGACCTCATCGCCGCCATTGGCCTCGACAAGAGTCAAGTCTGCACACATTGCTTCGACGGCAGTTCGCAATACACCCT
Source organism: bacterium (assembly GCA_963631395.1). Lineage (GTDB taxonomy): Bacteria > Bacteroidota > Bacteroidia > Bacteroidales > UBA3663 > Liminaster. Next base: position 2,840 of record CAVGQN010000026.1, on the reverse strand, counting down.
CGAGGAAGCCAATCTCGACAACGACTGAAACAACTCCGGCACGTCTCCGGCACCTCACACACTTAAAATAAAAGGGCAACGCATCACGCGCTACCCTTTTCACATTCTATTAGTACCAACTATTTCTTTCTTAACGCAAACCGCGGATACCGATGCGGGAGTCAACCTGTTTGCATCGCACATCTTTAGGTATCCTCAGTGTTTGACGCTGCAAAGGTAGGGTGTTTTGCGGTGCCGGACAATACCATTTTTCGGGTATTTTGCACAATATGGATGGTTGAGGCCCCTATTCTGCCCCTTTCGAACGGCTTGATGGATTGGATTTTGGATTTTTTAACTATCACCGGGCCTTGAAAATTGCAGAATATTGTCTATCTTTGCGGCGTGTAATTAACTATCACCGGGCCTTGAAGATTGCAGAATATTGTCTATCTTTGCGGCGTGTAAGTAGCATCCCAAACGCCACATGTCCCACACCCCCCGCTGGCCAGCCGACGAGACGCTGACACCGGACCAAACAACCGCCCCGATATGCCATTAGAACTGATTCCCTCCCTTCTTTTCGCCATCCTCGTCGTCGGCTATAGCCCCGGCCCGGCCAACATCTATGCCATGGCCTGTTGCCTCAAGTACGGCCGGCGCAAGGCGCTACGTGTGTGGCGGGGGCAGCTGGTCGGATTCCTGATCATGGCCATCGTGACCGTCCTGGCCATACATCTCCTTGGCGAACTCATCGGGCGATGGGTCATCTACCTCAAGTATGCCGGTGCCGTCTATCTCCTTTGGTTGGCTATCAGGATGCTCCGCACGGCCGGCCAGGTTCCCGAGTCCGGACCAGGCAAGGGGAAGGACGACGAATGCAATTTCGTGTCCGGCATGGTCGTACAGCTGACCAATGCCAAGATGATACTCTTTGAGATTACCGTCTATTCGGCCTACGTCCTCCCCTACAGCAATCGTCTGACGGACCTGCTGCCCGTCACCCTCGTGCTGCCCATTGCGGGTCCTGGAGCCAACTTGCTTTACCTCTATGCCGGCGCCTATCTGCGCCGGTTCCTCAGCCGATACCGCAAGCGTGTGGACATCGTCATGGCCGCACTCCTGCTTCTCTGCGCCGTCTATCTTTTCTTTATCTAAAGGGAGTTTTTCTTTCTGAAGATTCGAGTCCGTTTCCGGAGCCTGCAGTGGCCGAGAGGACGGACCTCGACAAAGACTATTCGCACACATTATATAACATATTCACACACACAAGCCGCCTATTCGGCACAATCACATACAAGCATATTATGAAGATAGGTATCGATGCCGGCATCAGTGCCACCAAGGTCGTCCTGCTGGAGGGCGGAGCGATACGGCACACCGAACTATGGGAGGGCCACCCTGCCCCCACCCGCATGGTCACATTTCTCAAAGGGCTGCACGGCGTGGTGGAGCAGGTCACGCTCACCGGTGTGGGGAGCAAAGTGTTGGCAGAGCGTTTGGCCAAGGAGACTTTCGACTTCAAGGCGGAAGTCGTGAACGAGTTCGAGGCCAATGCCCGCATTGCGCGCTATGCTTGTTCCGAAGAGCGCTTTGTAGCCGTCTCTATGGGGTCGGGCACGAGCTTTGTGCTGATAGACGGCCAACAATCCACGCACATCGGCGGAAGCGCTCTCGGCGGAGGAACCTTGACGGGGTTAATGAAGCTCCTGTTGCCCTGTACGGACTACGACACCCTGTGCGAATTGGCCGGGCATGGCGCGCCGTCGCGCATAGACCTGCAGATAGGCGATGTCAGTCCCGAGCCTCTTCCGGGCTTGCCCTCCGATGTCACTGCCGTCTGCCTGGGCCGCGCCTCTGCCCAATCCCGTCCCGAGGATATTGCGGCCGGACTCATCAACCTCGTCCTGCAGAACATCGGCGTCATGGCTTACCTGGCGGGAAGCGGACGTGGCGTCAAGACCTTCGTCATGATGGGCCGTATGACGACCCTTCCCCATAGTCAAGACATCTTCGACAAGCTCTCCCGGCTCTACGGCATCCGGATCATCGTCCCGCCCTATGCCACCTACATGACGGCTGTCGGTGCCGCACTGGGCCCCGTTCGCTGACGCCGCCGCATGCAAGGCCATTCCGTCCATCACAAAGTCTACTTGCGGAAAATCGAACTGTAATTGTAATTGTAATTATTGCTATCCGGCAAACTCAATTCAATGCCATTTTTGTCGAACAAAGTCTCCCGACTACTGCGCTAAGGCAGCGGTCGGGAGCGTTTTTTAATTGATGCAGCTGGTCACGCCGAGCGTGGTGGCCAGTGCCGTCAGGATGCTGATAAGTATCTGAAGAATGGTCTTCCAGTTTTCCTTTTTCATATGCGATGCTAGAATTTAGAGTTGAGAGCTTAGAGTTGAGCGAAAAAAACAACCTTCGGACAAAAGTTTTTCGAACATTTTCGTAAGCCAGATGAGCAAAGCGAAGCTTGCTTCAGCTTTGCCATGGCGAGAAAATGAGCACGTAGTGAACACGGAAATCACGGAATACACGGAATATTTTTTTCGAACACGAATCTCACGAATTGCACGAATTACGTAACGAGTTGTGGATTTTCTCCCACAGATTTCACAGATTTCACAGATTTTTTATTCGTTAGATTCGTAAAATTCGTGGTTTATATTTTGATTCACAACGAAATATCCGTCTAAATTCCGTTTAAGTTCCGCGGATTAAAAAACTACGGACCGGATGGACTTTTTCGTCTGACAAGTGGATGGGCGAGAGCGCTTAACGCAAAACGCATCACGCTGGAACGCTCAGGCGCTTATCACTCCATGCCGCCTCCGAGGTCGTCATCCGAGCTTGAG
>CAVGQN010000025.1:0-40730 GCA_963631395.1 bacterium | reverse complement strand
ATTCTGACGGCAAGTACTACCCGATGTGCGGCCAGATGGGCCATTTGGTGGGACCATCGGGCATCGGCAAGGGACAACTCACTCAACTCGGCGAAGTATCTGAGATAAAGGTAAAGGACTTCTTCCACAGCCTCTGACCGGGCGGCTACGCGGCAGCTGATGTCGCCCGGGCAGAGTTTCTCGGTTCATCCCAGTTAGCAAGCAGATTTTGCCCCGGTCAGGGCGCAGGTTTTTGACCGGTTAAGGCGCAATTTTTGACCCCAGTCAGGGCGCAAAATAATTCCAGTTGGGTTGCAAAAAAAATCCAGTTGGGTTGCAAAATGCTTTGGCCGAAACAAAAAAAATCCCCGGCCGCTGCTCACGCAGAAACCGGGGGTGACCACTGAGGGCAAAGTGCCCTCTCACATCACAAAAAAATCAAAAATTTATATTAATGGAGTTACTCTTTTGGCTTCAACCAGGTGTCGAGCCAGTCGAAGAACACGCGGTGCCACAGCAGGGAGTTCTGCGGCTTGGTCACCCAGTGCCCCTCGTCGGGGAAGTACAGCAGGCGGGCCGGAATGCCGCGCATGCGGGCGAGGTTGAAAGCCTGCATGCCCTGAGTGACGGGTATGCGGTAGTCAAGCTCGTTGTGGATGACGAGGATGGGCGCCGTCCACTCGGCGATGTGCCGGTGCGGAGAGTCGGTGTAGCTGGCGTTGATGCCCTGCTGCCGTGGCGTGTGGCTGAGGCCCGGCTGGAGTGCGTCCTGGTCAAAGTACGGTCCGCCGTAGTCCCAGTCGACGAACCACATCTCTTCGGTCTCGCCGTACATCGACTCGCAGTTGAAGATGCCGCAGTGTGCCACCAGGGCCTTGAAGCGTCCCTCGTGATGACCGGCCAGCCAGTAGATGCTGTAGGCACCGAACGAAGCGCCGATGGCACCAAGGCGGTCTTTGTCGCACCAGGGTTCGGCCGACATGGTGTCGATGGCCGTGAGGTAATCCTGCATGCACTGACCGGCAAAGTCGCCGGCTATCTGCTCCTTGTAGGCCTGACCGAAGCCGGGCACGCCGTGGCGGTTGGGCAGCACGACGGCATAGCCGGCAGCCTGCATGATGGCCACGTTCCAGCGCGGACTCCAGAACTGGCTCACGGCGCTCTCCGGTCCGCCCTGGCAGTAGAGCAGCGTGGGCACTTTGGCCGGCTTGCCGTTGAGGGTGCACTGCTCGGGGTCGTAGCCGACGGGGAAGGCCACCCAGACGAGCATCGAGTCGCCGTTGGTGCAGGTGACCCAGCGCTTCTGTATCGCGCCCATATCGCCCAGCTGGGCGATGAGGTCGTCGTTCTCGTGCGTCAGCTGCTCGGCCTGGTGGGTCGTGGTGTCGAGTAGGTAGATTTCGTTGGGCGAATGCATGTCGTGGCGTGTGGCTACGAGCCGGTTGCCGACGTAGCACACCTCGCCGTAGTCGTGGTCGCTTTGGTCAGAGACCTGGCTGACCTCGCCCCGCAGCGTGACGTTGTAGACGGGTGCCGAGCCCTGGCTGTAGGATGTGAAGGTCAGGCCGCGGCTGTCGGGCTGCCACACATACGAGGTGACGTCGTTGTCGAAGTTGTAGGTGAGGTCGTCCTGCGTGACGGGCGTGCCGTAGCGCATCACCACGAGGCGGTTCTTGTCGCTCTCGTAGCCGTTGCGGGCCATGCTCTGGAAGGCCAGCCACTGTCCGTCGGGCGAGAAGCTCGGGTTGGTGTCGTAGCCGTGGTCGCCGGGATGGAGGTCGGTGGTGGTGCCGCTCTCGAGGTCGTAGAGGTAGATGGAACTGCGTGTCGAGAAGGCGTAGCGTGTGCCCGTTTCCTTGCGGCAGCTGTAGGCTATCTTCTTGCCGTCGGGCGTCCAGGCGAAGGCTTCGACGCCGCCGAAGGGGCGCATCGGGCATTCATACGGTTCGCCCTCCATGATGTCCTTGAGGCTCTCGTCGATGACGTTGCCCTCGGCGTCGATGTCGGCGATGTAGGGGTGCGGATAGGCTTTGACAAACTCATTCCAGTGGCGGTAGTTCATCTCGTCGGTCAGCAGTCCGGTCGTCTTGTCCAGGCCCTCGAAGAGCGAGCTGTCGATGCGGGCGGTAGGAAGCGTCATGATGAGGATGACCTTGCTGGCGTCGGGACTGAGCACGAAGCCCTCGATGTCGCGGTCCATGTGGCTGAGCTGCCTGCGGTGGCTGCCGTCGGTGAGCATGCGCCACATCTGCATGCTGCCCGACTCGGCCGAGAGGTAGTAGATGTAACGGCTCTCAGGTCCCCACACGGCGTTCTGTTCGCTCTTGACCGACTCGATCACACAGCGGGCGTCGCTGCCCGGTTTGGGGTTGATGACGTAGAGTTCGCGGTTGCTCTTGTTCTGCTCGATGGAGGTGTAGGTCACGCCGTAGAGCAGTTTCTCTCCGTCGGGCGAGGCCTGTAGTCCGCTGATTTTGCCGAGTTCCTGGAGGAGTTCGGGCGTCAAATGGTCGGTCTTGATCGTGCTCCGCCCGATGTACTCGGTGGGCTCTTCGGCCGCCTTAGGGCTGCACGCTGCAGCCAGTGTTGCTAGGGTTGCCATGGTGGCTAAGATGGTTTTGTTCATAACAATATGCGTGTTGCGTTTTATGTTTTGCGTTATGCGTGTTGCGTTTTATGTTTTACGTTTTACGTTCTTTGACATATTTAAGTTCTAGGCTCTAAACTCTATGTTCACTTCGTGCTCATTTTCTCGCCATGGCATAATTTGGGGCAAGCTTGGTTCTGCTCATTTGGCTTACGAAAATGTTCTAAGTTCTAGAATCTAAGTTCTATTTCTTGCTCGAAGTGCGTTTCTTCCTGCCGGTTGCAGCTGACTTGGAGGTTTTGGCCGATGTCGGCTTCTTGCTCCGTCCGGCATAGTCGGGCTCGTGGTCGGCTTCCTCCTGCATCGTGGCCGAGGCTTTGGCGTTCCAGTAGGCGTCGAGCGTGAACTTGCGGCTTGTGCGGATGAGCAGCAGCGTCTTGACCGAATAGTCGCCGCGCAGCAGTTCGAACTCGCGGTCCAGCTGTTCCTTGGTCCGCTTGTTGTCGATGGTGGGCAGGCCGTCGCGTATCAGGTCATCGAGCAGCTCGGTCGTGTGGACCAGGAAGTACTCGTTGCCCTTCTTGTAGCGTTCCTGCAGCAGCGCGTTCTCCTCGAACGACGGCGCCTGGGCTATCAGCCTGTGTATCTGCGACTGGAAGCGCACGCCCACGTCCTCGAGTTGCTCTTCGCACTGCGCCACCAGCTGTTTGAGCATTGTCACATAGGCTTTCTGTTTCTGCGGCAGGTGTTCGTCGGCTATGCGCAGTATGTAGCGCAGACGGGCCATCATGGGGTGGTAGTCGAATATCGAGCACAGAATCTCGTCGATGCACGCGAGCCGGTCGCGGTCCAGTTGCGCCTCGTCGGGCTGGTTGTGCTCGGCATATTCGTTGAACTGTATGATGCTCGGGTCGCTCATGATGATGTCGGACGTGATGGGCGTCGAAAGCACCAAGCCCTCAAGCGTGCGGCAGCGGGAGAGCGCCACATAGACCTGGCCGAAAGAGAAGGCTCGTCCGGCATTGATGATGCAGTGGTCGAAGGTCAGGCCCTGGCTCTTGTGGATGGTGATGGCCCAGGCCGTGCGCAGGGGGATTTGGCTGTACGTTCCGGCCACCTGTTCCTCTATCTCGCCGGTCTGCTCGTCGGTCACGTACTTGGTGTTCTGCCACTGCTGCGGGCCGACGGCGATTTCCAGCCGGCGGCCGTCCTCGGCGGTACTCTCGACCACGACCTGGTCGCTGTCCAGACGCACCACATGACCTATCTTGCCGTTGTAGTACTCGTGTTTGCCGCTGGCGTCGTTCTTGCAGAACATCACCTGCGCGCCGACTTTCAGCGTGAGGTGGGCGTCGGTGGGATACGACGACTCGGGAAAGTCGCCCGACGTCACGGCCGTATAGACCTCGGCGGGCGTGTCAAGCTGGTCGAGCCGGTTGCGGTTGATCTCCTGCGCCTGATAGTTGTGGGTGGTGAGCGTGATGTAGCCGTCGCTGTCGGCGGGGCGGAATCCCGGTTTGTAGCGGCTGTTGAGCGTACGCAGCGTCTTGGCGTCCATCTTGTTGTCGCGCACGTTGTTGAGCACTTCGACAAAGTCGAGGTCCGACTGGCGGTAGACGTGTGTCAGTTCGATGGTCGTGTACGAAGCCTGCATCAGCGCCCGGCTGTCGAAGAAGTAGGGCGTGCGGTAGTAGCTGCGCATCAGGTCCCACTCCTGGTCGGTCGTCACCGGGGCCAGCTGCTGCAGGTCGCCGATCATGAGCAGCTGCACGCCGCCGAAGGGGCGGTTGCGGTTCTGGTAGCGGCGCAGCACGCCGTCGATGGCGTCGAGCAGGTCGCAGCGCACCATCGAGATTTCGTCGATGACGAGCAGGTCGAGCGAGCGCAGGATGTTGATCTTGTGCTTCGAGTAGCCTATCTTGCCCTGCACCCCGCTGCGCTTTATGTCCTGGTCGGGCAGGAAGAGGCCGGGGGCGAGCTGGAAGAACGAGTGGATGGTCACGCCGCCGGCGTTGATGGCGGCCACACCCGTAGGCGCGACCACAATCATGCGTTTGGTCGTGTGCTTGCGGAGCTGCTTGAGGAAGGTGGTCTTGCCAGTGCCTGCCTTGCCCGTTAGGAAGATGTTGCGCCGGGTGTACTGTACGTAGTTGTACGCCAGGTCTAGTTGCGGGTTGTTGTCCACGTCGTGCTTCGTTTTATGGTTGTTCTAGTTCTGTTCGTTTTTTTCCCCCTAAGCGCCTTCTTGTCAGTTTCCTTCTTGCCAGGCACATTCTGAGCGTGATTCCGGGCTTCGGTTACCTTAGCTTTCGTCCCCAGAGGTCGTAATCGCCTATGCTGTAACGGCCGTCCTGCAGCCTGATGCGCGGCGTGCCATCGCTCTCTTTGCCCGTCTGCCAGCCGTCTTTGTCCATGACACCTTCGCCCACGGTCACGGTGCGGATGCCCGTCTCGTGCGGGTTGCGCAGGGTAATCTCCAGGTCGCCGCTTTCGAGCTGACGGATGCCGGTGATGCGGATGTCAATGCTGTCGCCCGTCCACCAGACGGCGTATGGGTTGCTTGTGTCGAGCGTCGTCACTCCGCTCAGGCCGGCAAAGGCATCGCCCACGAGGTCGAGATACCAGTCCCAAGTGCCGTCGTAGAGGCGCAGCCGTCCGTCGGCGGGCAGGGGCGTGCAGCGCTGGTGGCTGGCCACGTTATTGGGCGTGAAGTTCTTCCAGATGGCTTCGTCATAGTCCACGTGCGTGATGAGCAGGCCTTCGGTGAGAGAGCGGCTCGAGTAGAGGCCCGTGGCCCAGGCTTCGTCCCAACGTCCGTCGTGCTTGTGGTACTCGAGCGTGAGGTACTCGTCGGCATTGGCGGGGTTGCGCAGGATGAGCCCTTTGTGGCCGGTCGAGATGGGAGGGAGGACGACGGTTCCCTCGCTCGGCAGGGTGTCGGGTTCCATCCATCCCAGCAGCATCCGCTCGTGTACGGTCATGCTGGGCGGTATGTGGTCGTGGCCGCTGTAGCAGCCGTAGTCCATGACGCTCCAGGCATCCATGCCGTAGCTGGCGCCGTAGCCCGTGTTGTAGAAGTCGGGCAGACCCAGTCCGTGGCTGAACTCGTGCACAAAGGGGCCGATGCCTTCGCCCATGACGTGCGTGTCGTCGTAGCCGAACGTCTTGTTCCACATCAGTTCGCCGGTCATGCAGGTGCGTGTGAACCATGTGCCGTCGGGTGCGGTGACCAGTCCGAATGTGCCTTCCTTGCACCAGATGGCACCCGGGTCGGAGGTGCGTTGGTTCTCGCTCCAGCCGGCAAAGAGGATGCAGAGCAGGTCCACATAGCCGTCATCGTCGCCGTCCCACTGCGCCGCTCCGGTGATGAGGCCGCCGTCGATGGCTTTGCCCAAAGCCTCGGTGACCATGGCCTTCCAGCGCCGGTCCGAGCCGCTCGAGGTCGTGTTCTGACCGTAGTAGGCGTAGGTGCTGTCGAGGACGACGGGACCTATGAGGTCGAAGGTGGGGCGGAACTGGCCGTTGCTTTGGCTGGCGAAGTAATCGCGTGCCGAGCGGGCTGTGTAGACCTGGCCGAGCGAGTCGGTGTAGATTTCGCGCACGCAGGTTTCGCTGTTGAGCAGCGAGTCGAGGTAGGCGGTATTGCCCCACTGCTCCGTGAACTTCGTCCCCGCAAACTCTACCAGGAGCACCGGAAAGCGCAGGTCGCCCATGTGCGGCGCCGCACTGCTGCTCGATGTCAAGGCCCGGGTCGTGCCGGTAGCGGGAGCGACTTCCGAAAACCTCGTCACTGCAGCGGCTTCGTCCGTTGCTTCATCCCGCCACACTCCGTTGTGCAAATCCGCCCTCGATTCGTTCCAGGTCCGGATGGCCGACTCCAGTTCGCTGGCCGTCATGGCCCGCCACAGGCCCGTCATGGTGTCTTGCGTGAGGCACTCGCCCGTTGCGGCGTCGGTCAGCACGTGCATGTGCTCGTCGCCGTAGGGCATGGCCAGCAGCGTGGTGCCGTCGGGTTGCGTCAGGCAGACCGTCTCGCGGCGCACCGGCCCTGCGGTCAAGGCCGCCGTGCACAGCAGCAAGGTGATGAGTGTGGCCAGGTGGTGTTGCATGTCAGATGCCCATAAGGTCACGGTACACGTCGAGCACGATGGCTATCTGCTCCTTGTCGGCCGAGTGGTTGATGGCCGGCTTGCCCACATCGTTCATGAGGGTGAAGTTGATTTCGTCGCCCATGTTCTTCTTGTCGTGCTTCATCAGGGCGAAGAGGTCGTCGTAGTCGTCGCACGTAAAGGCCAGCGGGCCGTAGTGGTCGCGCACGAAGCGGGCGATGCCGTACATCAGCGCGCTCGGGAAGCCTACCTGCTGGTGGCTGAGCACGAGTTCGCAGACCAGTCCCCACGCTACGGCGTAGCCGTGCAGCACGGGCCGTTCCCGCCGCATGCACCAGGTCTCGAAGGCGTGGCCAAAGGTATGGCCGAGGTTGAGGGCCTTGCGCAGACCTTTCTCGTAGGGGTCTTGGCGAACCACATTGCGCTTGACGTTGACGCTGTACTCGAGCAGGGGCAGCAACGTCTCGCGCTGCCAGTGGTCCAGGTCGTAGTCGAGGAGGGCGTTGAGATGCTGCTCCGTGCTGAGAAGGCCGTGCTTGAGCATCTCGGCGTAGCCCGAAAGCAGGTTCTCGTGGTCGAGGGTGTCAAAGAATTCGGTCGAAACCAGTACGGCCGATGCGGGGGCAAAGGCGCCGACTTCGTTCTTGATATTGCCGAGGTTGACGCCCGTCTTGCCGCCCACGGCAGCGTCGACGGCACCGAGCAGTGTGGTCGGAACGTTGATGAACTGGATGCCTCGCTTGAATGTCGCGGCGGCAAAGCCTCCGAGGTCCGTCACCATGCCTCCGCCCACGTTGATGAGCAGCGAGTGGCGCGTGGCCTCATGGTCCGACAGTTCTTGCCACACGTCGGTCAGCGCCCCGACGGTCTTGGCCTGGTCGGTCGCGTTGATGATGATCTGGTGAATCTTGTGACCGCCGTGAGTCTCCTCGTACTTGTTGAGGAAGGGTACCAGTACGGGCATGCACAGCCGTATGGTTGTTGTGTCGAAGAGGATAAAAAGCCGGTCATGGCCGATGTCTGAGGTCGCCCTCTCCAACGCCTGGCATATATCGTTGATAAAAATAACCTGTTGCTCCATTATATATATGTTGGTTTTTCGAAGCAAAGCCTAGTAGATTCATATATAAAAAAGCTACCTTTGCTCCTTTTTGTGTGCAGTTTTGCGGAGCAAAGGTAACGTTTATTACTAGAAAAAACAAATAATTGGCCAACTATTTGCAGATAACGGTCATCTCGTGCAGGTCTTCGGCCTTCGAACTGGCACCGTAGTAGAGCTTGTAGCTGCCTGCCGTGGTCCGCATCGAAGCCGTCTGCTTGTCGTAAGTGCGGAAGTTGAATTCGTCGAGCGGAATCTCTACTTCAACGGTCTGTCCGGCCGGAATCAGCTGGCGCTTGAAGCCGCGCAGAGCCAGTCGCGGGCCTTCGGTGTCGGAGTCTTTGCGGATGTACACCTGGACGACCTCCTCGCCGTCGCGGGCCGAGGTGTTGGTGACGGGCACGGTCAGCACCATCTTGTCTTTGACCTTGAATTTCTTCACCTCCTTGCCCGGCTTGCCGTCCTTGCCGTCTTTGTGCAGCGTGGCCTGGCCGTACTCGAAGGTACTATAGCTGAGACCTTCGCCAAAGGCAAATACGGGCTTGCCCTGATAGTAGCGGTAGGTGTGGCCCGGCATGTTGTAGTCGTGGTAGTCGGGAAGGTCTTCGATGCCCTTGTAGAAGGTGATGGGCAAACGTCCGGCAGGGTTGTAGTCGCCGAAGATGACGTCGGCTATGGCCTGTCCGCCGGCCTGTCCGCCGTACCAGGCCTGGAGAATGGCGTCGCAGCTCTCCGTCTCGGGCTGCAGACCGACGGCCGAGCCTGACATGTTGACGTAGACGACGGGCTTGCCGGTGCGGTGCAGGGCCTGCAACGTCTCGCGCTGTACGGCAGGAAGCTGTATGTCGGTGCGGTCGCCGCCCTTGAAGCCCTCAAAGTCGACCTTCATCTCCTCGCCCTCGAGCAGTGGCGAGATGCCGCCTACATATATATATACGTCAGCGTCGCGCGTTTCGTCCACGACCTGCGCGATGTTGGTCGGGCGCTTGACACCGAGGTCAAAGTTGAGTTGGGCATCGGGGTTGAAGTATGCGAAGTTGATGACGATGCGGTAGTCCTGGCCGGCTTTGGCCTTGAAGCCCTTGACATACTTGCGCGGACCGTGGCCGGTGCGGAAGCCGTTCTTCATGATGGTGTCGCCGGCTTGCATGACGAGCAGTTCGCCGATGCCGCAAGTGTACATTTCGGCCAAAATCTCCTCATTGCGGTCAGCGTGGAAGTTGGTCTCGTACACGGCCGAGAAGTCGGTGAGGTTGACGCCTGGCGCAAACACCGTGGCGCCCAGCGTGCAGAAGTGCAGCGGTGCCGTGAGGTGGTCGTAGGCAACGGGCTCGCCCTCGCGCTTGGTGTTGTTCCAGTAGGTGGCCTTCATGCCTTGCTTGCCGTCGATTTCGCACTGGCTGTACATGCTCTGCATTTCTTCGCGGCTCACCCATTCCGACACCTTGCGGTAGTAGACGTTCTGGGCGCCGAGCTTCTGGCGTACGGCATCGAGCACGGTGATGCTCCGTGCAGGCTGGCCGTTGTAGTTGCCCCAAAGCGTGATCGAGTCGTTGGCGTTGGGACCGAGCACGGCTACCTTGAGCTTTTTGCCGGCGTCGAGCGGCAGGATGTTGCCTTTGTTCTGGAGCAAAGTCATCGTGCGGCGGGCCATGGTGAGGGCGAGCTGCTGGTTGTAGGCCGAGTTGAGTTCATGGGTGTCGATGCTGTTCCAGGGGTCTTTCTCCAGCTGGTCCATGTCGCCCAGTTCGAAGCGGGCTTTGAGCAGGCGCAGCACCGAGACGTCGATGTCGGCCTCGCTGATGGCGCCGCTGGCTACGGCTTCCGGCAGGTGCTTGTAGCTGCCGCCGCAGTTGACGTCAGTGCCGCTCAGCACGGCATTGGCCGAAGCTTCGGCTGCGTTGGGGAAGATGTTGTGGAAGCCCGGCCGTCCGTCGTAGAAGTCGCGTATGGCGCCGCAGTCGCTGACCACGAGGCCGTCGAAGCCCCATTCCTTGCGCAGTATCTGCGTCAGCAGGTTGTCGTTGCCGCAGCAGGGCTTGCCGTCCCAGGCGTTGTAGGCGCACATCACCTCCTTGACATCGGTCGTCTTGACCAGTCGCTCGAAGGCGTAGAGATATGTTTCGGCCAGGTCGCGGCCCGAGATGTCGGTGGCATCGAACACGTGCCGTTCGTATTCCGGTCCGCTGTGGATGGCGTAGTGCTTGAGGCAGGCGTGCAGCTTGTTGTAGGGACTTTCTATCTTGATGTGCGGATTGGCGGCTTCGCCCTGCAGACCGCGCACGGCAGCGTAACCCAGACGCGAGGTGAGGTACGGGTCTTCGCCGTAGGTCTCCTGGCCGCGGCCCCAGCGCGGGTCACGGAAGATGTTGATGTTGGGCGTCCATACGGCCAGTCCGCTGTAGCGCTTCACATTGCCTGCCTTGCGCGCCTCGATGTACTTGATGCGCTGTTCCGTGCTGGCGGCGTCAAAGACCTGTTCGAGCAGGGCATCGTCGAAGGAGGCTGCCATGCCGATGGCCTGGGGAAAGACTGTGGCCAATCCAGATCGTCCGGCTCCGTGCAGGGCTTCGCTCCACCAGTTGAAGTTGTGTATGCCCAGTTCGGGGATGGCCGGGCTGTCGTTCATCATCAGCGAGACTTTCTGCTTGAGTGACAGGCGCCCGAGCAGGTCCTCGGCCCGCTCTTCGGGCGAGAGGTCAGGATTCTGGTAGGGCAGGAGCGCCTGTGCGGAGGCTGCCAGCGAGAGGGTAGCCGTGGTGAGGAGGGACAAGAGGCCCTTGCTCAAAGTGTTTGCTTTCATAGTTCGTTTTGAAAAAATAGTTCGTTTTGGAAATAGATAAAAGAGAGAACGTCTGAATTTAACAATAAATCCGACCACGCAAAGGTAGGGTAAAAATGCGAACCTTCCAAAGCCCGTAGGCGCGAATGACCAGAAACGACCCCCGATTTTCAGAGTTTCCGTCGCGTTTGAACAGAAATTTCTCCGTCGTGACACGATTATAGTCCCGTGTTGCCCTTTGCCCGAATCTTGCGCAGGATGGGCGAAGAGAAGAGAAACTCCTGCAGCAGAGGGCTGTCGGTCTGCAGAATGTCGTCCTTGTCACCTTGCCACTCCACCCGGCCTTGACACAGGAAGGTGATGCGGTCGCCGATGCCCAGTACGGAGTTCATGTCGTGCGTGTTGACGATGGTCGTGATGTGGTACTCTTTGGTAATGTCGTCTATCAGCTCGTCGATGAGGATGGACGTGCGCGGGTCCAGTCCGGAGTTGGGTTCGTCGCAGAAGAGGTACTTGGGGTTGAGGGCGATGGCGCGGGCGATGGCCACGCGTTTCTTCATGCCGCCCGAGAGTTCGCTGGGCATCTTCTTCATCGCATCCTCCAGTCCGACGCGGTTGAGGCAGAACTCAATGCGCTCGTCCGTCTCCTGGCTTGTCATGTCGCCGAACATGCGGAGCGGGAAACCGACGTTCTCGGCCACGCTCATGTAGTCGAACAGCGCCGAGCCCTGGAAGATGACGCCGATTTCCTGCCGCGCCTTCTTCAGTTGCTTGGTGCTGAAGTCAAGGATGTTCTCGTTCTCGTAGCGAATCTCGCCGCTGTCGGGCAGCAATAGGCCTATCAGGCACTTGAGCAGCACCGTCTTGCCCGAACCCGAAAGCCCGATGATGAGGTTGTTCTGACCGGGCAGGAACTGGCAGTTGATGTCGTGCAGCACTTGCTGCGAGCCGAAACTCTTGTTGAGGTTTTTGACGGTAATCATGTGCGGCAGAGAGGATTAGAGCAGAAGCTGTGTCAGGACGATGTCACTCATTAGTATCAGTACCGACGATGTCACGACGGCTTGTGTCGAGGCTTTGCCCACCTGCAGCGCACCGCCACGGACGTTGTAGCCGCAGTAGCTGGCAATGGACGAAATCAGGAAGGCGAAGAACCAGCCCTTCTCTATACTATAATAGATGTGGCCCGGAGCGAAAAACGTCTGTATGCCGTCGATGAAGGCGTCGGTCGGAGGGTCGCCCGTAATCCAGGTGACGGCCAAAGCGCCTATCAGGCCCGTGCCGATGGAGAGGATGATCAGTATCGGCATGAAAACCACAAGGGCCAGAATCTTGGGCAGGATGATGAAGTTGGCCGAATTGACGCCCATGATCTCGAGCGCGTCGATTTGCTCCGTGATGCGCATGGTGCCTATCTCCGACGAGATGTTCGAGCCGACTTTGCCCGCAAGAATCAGACACATGACGGCCGACGAGAACTCGAGCATCAGAATCTCGCGCGTTGCATAGCCGATGATGTAACGGGGCAGGATGGCGTCGCCCATGTTGAGCACAATCTGTATGACGCAGACGGCGCCGATGAAGACCGATATCAGGCACACGATGCCGATGGAGTCGATGACGAGCTTCTGGGCTTCGAGCACGAACTGCCGTCCGAACATCCGCCAGTTGTCGGGTTTGGAGAAGACGCGCTGCATGAGCATGACGTAGCGTCCGAGGGTTTGTATCGCGCCTGATATCAGCATAAGCGACCGTGATATTTCAGTGTATGACCGTAGTGTTTTTTCAGTGTATGACTATGGCGATATTTCAGTATATGACCATAGCGGTTTTATAGTATATGACCGTAGCGACAGCCGATATACGGCAGCAAAGATAGTCAACAAAAATGAAATACGCCGTTTTTTGCCCTATTTTCTTGCGTTTTTAGCCTTATTACGAAAAAAATGGTTATCTTTGCCGCAAAATAAAAAGCAATGGAGGAAAACAGAAGCGTACTCCGCACGGACAATCTGGTGAAGCGGTACGGTCAGCGTACGGTTGCCAATCATGTGTCTATCGACGTCAAGCAGGGCGAAATCGTAGGCTTGCTTGGCCCGAACGGTGCGGGTAAGACGACGACGTTCTATATGACGACCGGACTCGTGGTGCCCAACGAAGGCCACATCTATCTCGATGACCAGGATATCACCAAGTTTCCTGTCTACAAGCGTGCCCAGGCCGGCATCGGTTACCTGGCTCAGGAGGCATCGGTCTACCGCAAGATGACCGTCGAGGATAACCTCCTCGCCACGCTTCAGATGACTCCTCTCTCGCCGGCCCAGCAACGCGAACGGCTGGAAGGCCTTATCTCTGAGTTCCGCCTCCATAAGGTGCGCAAGAACCTCGGCGACCGGCTCTCCGGCGGCGAACGGCGCAGGTGCGAGATTGCCCGCTGCCTGGCCATTTCCCCCAAGTTTATCATGCTCGACGAGCCGTTTGCCGGCGTTGACCCGATTGCCGTCGAAGACATCCAGTACATTGTCTATAAACTCAAGGAGAAGAACATCGGCATCCTCATCACCGACCACAACGCGCCCGAGACTTTGTCCATCGTCGACCGCGCCTACCTGCTCTTCGAGGGACGCATCCTCTTCCAGGGCACATCCGAAGAACTGGCCGCCAACCAGATGGTGCGCGAGCGCTACCTCGGCCGCAACTTTGTTTTCCACCGCAAGAAGTTTGACCAACCCTCTACCTCCGAGACCGTGGCACAAAAGGCCGCTGCCGCTGAGGGCGAGGTCAAATAACAATCCTACTTTAGTGAATGCCTTAATCCTTGCAGCCGGCCTCGGCACGCGGTTGCGCCCCCTCACCAACGACCGGCCCAAGGCCTTGGTCGAAGTCAACGGCAAGACGCTCCTGGAGCACAATATCCTCAAGTTGCGCGCAGCGGGCTTTGACCACATCGTCGTCAATATCCATCACTTCGGCGACCAGATAGTGCGTTTCCTCGCCGAGCACAATAATTTCGATACCGACATCCGCATCTCCGACGAGCGTGACCTGCTGCTCAACACCGGAGGCGCATTGCTGAAGGCCTTTCCGCTTTTCCCCGACGACAATCCTGTGTTGATTCACAACGTGGACATTGTCAGCGACATCGACGTCAGGAAACTGTATAGGTCGCACGCCACGCTTGAAGAGATTTGCCGGGCTGTCCGCTTGCCACTACCCGGCGCAACGCTCTTCGTCAATCAGCGGACCACAAGCCGCTATCTGCTCTTCGATTCCGAGAGTTTGTTGCGAGGGTGGACCGACGTCTCTACCGGCGAGTTGAAAGGCCAGCAGGCTCCCGTGCGGCGCGCTTTCAGCGGCCTCCATGTTGTTTCGCATACCATCCTTCCGTATCTGGAACGCTGTAATGCCAGGCGGTTGAAGCGCCAGTCCGGCGAGAAAGGCATTCTTTTTGAGAGGGATCTTGGCCCATTCGGTGAAGAACGTAGACTGTCCGGCGAGAGCGTCAGCCCGTCCGCCGAGAACCCCGGTTCGACTGAAGAGACCGCAGAGCATCGCATTTGCCCGTTCTCCATTATGGACTTCTACCTGTCGGTATGCAACGAACTGCCATTGCACTGCGAAGAGCTGCCGGAAGGAAGCCAATGGGTGGACTGCGGGAAGGTAGAATCGCTAGAAAAAGCCGCAAAAATACTGCCGTAGAACATATACAACTCGGCGTGCAACCGATTTTTCTTTGCATTTTGTTGCATTTTCTTTTTGCGGGATTTGGCCATTCGCCGAAATTCCACTATCTTTGCAATCCCATAAAGGGAGGAGCGGATGCATCCGATTCTTTGACCAAGATGCTACCGCTTCATCCAGTTGAATCATTCACTTGAATCGTTCACTTTTCACTTGAATCATTCGCAAACACACATATATATTAATCTTTAAATAACCATTCATTTGATTATGGCATGCAAGAAACGCGTTTTCCTCTTCGGCAACGGTAAGGCCGAAGGAAAAGCTGACATGAGAAACCTTCTCGGCGGTAAGGGTGCGAACCTCGCTGAGATGAACTTGATTGGTGTACCTGTACCTCCTGGATTCACCATTACTACCGACGTTTGTAACGAATATTACCAAATCGGAAAGGACAAGGTAGTCGAAATACTCAAGGACGACGTCCTCGCTGCTGTCAAGCACATCGAGGCGCTCATGAACAGCAAATTCGGCGACCCCGCCAACCCGTTGCTTGTCTCTGTACGTTCGGGTGCCCGTGCTTCCATGCCCGGCATGATGGACACTATCCTCAACCTCGGCCTCAACGACGAGGTAGTGGAAGGACTGTCGAAGAAGACCAACAACCCGCACTTTGCCTGGGATTCTTATCGCCGCTTCGTGCAGATGTACGGCGACGTCGTTATGGGTCTGAAGCCGGTCAACAAGACCGACATCGACCCCTTCGAGGCTATCATCGAGACGGTCAAGAAGGAATGCAAGGTAGAACTCGACAAGGACATTCCGGTCGAGGGTCTGCAGAAACTGGTGGCTGAGTTCAAGAAGATGATCAAGACCCGCACGGGCAACGACTTCCCGACCGACGTCTACGAGCAGCTCTGGGGCGCTATCTGCGCTGTGTTCGACAGCTGGATGAACGAGCGCGCCATCCTCTACCGCAAGATGGAAGGCATCCCGGCAGAATGGGGTACGGCTGTTTCGGTCATGGCTATGGTGTTCGGCAATATGGGCAACAACTCCGCTACCGGCGTATGCTTCAGCCGCGATGCCGCTACGGGCGAGAACCTCTTCAACGGTGAGTACTTGGTTAATGCACAGGGCGAGGATGTCGTAGCCGGTATCCGCACTCCGCAGCAGATTACCAAGATCGGTTCGCAGCGCTGGGCCAAGCGTGCCGAAATCAGCGAGGCTGACCGTGTGGCCAAATATCCTTCGATGGAGGAGGCTATGCCTGAGATCTACAAGCAACTCGACGAAATCCAAACGAAGCTCGAGAACCACTACCGCGACATGCAGGACATGGAGTTCACTGTCCAGGAGGGCAAGCTCTGGTTCCTTCAGACCCGCAACGGCAAGCGTACGGGCACGGCTATGATCAAGATTGCCATGGACCTCATGCACGAGGGCCTCATCGACGAGAAGACGGCCATCGAGCGCTGCGAGCCACAGAAGCTCGACGAGTTGCTCCACCCTGTGTTCGACAAGGAAGCACTCAAGAAGGCCCGCGTCCTGACTACCGGTCTTCCGGCTTCTCCTGGTGCCGCTACCGGCCGTATCGTCTTCAACGCCGACGACGCCGAGGCTTGGCACAAGAACGGCAACAAGGTGGTTATGGTCCGCATCGAGACTTCGCCCGAAGACCTCGCCGGTATGGCTGCTGCTGAGGGTATTCTCACCAGCCGTGGCGGTATGACATCGCACGCTGCCGTCGTAGCCCGCGGTATGGGCAAGTGCTGCGTATCCGGTGCCGGTGCTATCCAGGTCGACTATGTGGCCAAGACGGTCAAGATCGAGGATGTGCTCCTTAAGGAGGGCGACTTTATCTCGCTCAACGGTTCGACGGGACAGGTTCTCTTGGGCCAGGTTGACACGCGTGCTGCCGAGATTTCAGGCGACTTCGCCGAGCTTATGAATCTCTGTAACAAGTACACCAGGCTCGTGGTTCGCACCAATGCCGACACTCCGGTCGACGCTACGGTAGCCCGCCAGTTCGGTGCCGTGGGCGTAGGTCTCTGCCGTACGGAGCACATGTTCTTCGAGGGCGAGAAGATTAAGGCCATGCGCGAGATGATTCTTGCCGAGAACAAGGAAGGCCGCGAGAAGGCTTTGGCCAAGTTGCTGCCTTATCAGACCAAGGACTTCTACGGCATCCTCAAGGCTATGGACGGTCTGCCGGTCAACATCCGCTTGCTCGACCCACCGCTCCACGAGTTTGTACCTCACGATCTCAAGGGTCAGCAGGAAATGGCCGATGCCATGGGCGTCACTCTCGACTATATCAAGGCCCGTGTCGCTTCTCTGTCGGAGAACAACCCGATGCTCGGTCACCGTGGATGCCGTCTCGGCAACACCTATCCTGAGATTACGGAGATGCAGACCAAGGCCATCATCGGCGCTGCCATCCAGCTCCGTCGCGAGGGCTTCGACCCGCATCCGGAGATTATGGTTCCGCTCGTAGGCAAGCATCACGAGTTCGAGCAGCAGGAGGTTATCATCCGCAAGACGGCTGCCGACCTGTTCAAGGCCGAGGGCGTTGAGCCGTTCGAGTTCAAGGTCGGCACGATGATTGAGGTGCCGCGTGCAGCCCTTACGGCCGATGCCGTTGCCGCTCACGCCGAGTACTTCTCGTTCGGTACCAACGACTTGACCCAGATGACCTTCGGCTACAGCCGCGACGATATCGCTTCGTTCCTGCCTATCTATCTGGAGAAGAAGATCTTGAAGGTCGACCCGTTCCAGGTTCTCGACCAGAAGGGTGTAGGCCAGCTCATCAAGATGGCTGTCCAGAAGGGCCGTTCGGTTCGCCCGAACCTCAAGTGCGGCATCTGCGGCGAGCATGGCGGCGAGCCAAGCTCTGTCAAGTTCTGCCACCGCGCCGGTCTCGACTACGTAAGCTGCTCACCGTTCCGCGTGCCTATCGCCCGCTTGGCTGCAGCCCAGGCCGCCGTTGAGGACACTTTGCATTGACGACTGACATTAAATATATGATGAGAGGAGAGCTCCGTTTGGTTGGGGCTCTCCTCTCTGTTTTTTGCAGACAATGATTAACTCTCTCTGTAGTCTGGAGAAGTGTCGTTCTATTCTGCTTTTTAGTGACGCCGATTGACCTATTCCTTTCCCGTCAGCCAGTCGAGAGCGTATATCTGCTTGATGCCGTCGTGGAAGCAGACGGGGTCGTTGTCCAAAGTTATGAGGTACTTCGGGAAACTGTCGTGCAAGGCAATGAGCGGTTCCAACTCGCGTCGCAGCGTGTCTTTGTCCCTTACGGAGAGAGACACCTGATAGTAAGTTTTCTGCCCTTGTGATATTACGACGAAGTCAATCTCCGTATCATCCATTTTGCCGACGTATATCTCTCCACCGCGGCGTGACAGTTCGAGGTAGACGATGTTTTCAAGTATATGCCCCATGTCGCCGACTTTTGAACCGCATATTACGCGGCGCAAACCGATGTCGGCCAAGTATATCTTCATACCCGTCTTGAGCAGTTGCTTGCCTTTGGCATCGTAACGCGGGACGGCGTAGAAGATGTAGCTGTCAAGAAGAGCACTGATGTAACTCTCCACCGTGTGGGAGGTAGTTTTGCGACCGAGCGAAGTCAATGTGTCGCTGATTCGTTTGATGACGGAGATGTTGCCGATGTTGTCAGCCAGGAATCGGACGATACTCTGAAGCATCATCGTGTCGTTAATCTTGTTTCTGCCGACAACGTCCTTCAAGACTATTGTATTGTAGAGCCCCATCAGATATTCCGCCACCATCTCTGCGTCGTCCTTTATCTGTATGATGTAGGGAAAGGCACCGTACTCGATGTATTGGCGGTAGGCTTCTGCCAGGCCGGTAGACGTAGGCAGTGCCTTCAGATATTCGCTGAAGGAGAATGGCAGCAGGCGCACCTCGACGTACCTGCCGGTGAGCAGTGTGGCTATTTCGCCTGACAGCAGATAGGCGTTTGATCCAGTCACGTAGATATCGATGTTGTCAAGCAGGAAAAGGCTGTCTATTGCTTTTTGGAATTGGCCGACCATCTGTATCTCGTCAAAGAACAGATAGTTCATTTTCCCTTCCTGCAGGTTTTCTTTCACGTGCCGGTATAATGCGTGGTAGTCAAGATACGGTTCGTTGTCTATGTCTTCAAAATTGATGTGCTGCACCTGCTCTGGGCTCGTCCCGTTGGCAATGAGGTATTCCTGGAACATCTTCAATAACGAAGACTTGCCGCAGCGGCGTATGCCCGTGACAACTTTTATCACTTGCTTGTCCTTCCAACGCTTGAGTATGGACATGTATTCTGTGCGTTCTATCATCATATCTCTTTTTTTGTAATGCGCTGCAAAGATGGTGATAAAATCCGAGAAAAATGAAATCCGTTGCAAAAATCTTCCGATTTTAGAAGAAAAATGCAACGGAGTTCATTTTTATAGGGTAGATTGATGCAATCCCCATCATTCCCATATACTCTTATGAAACCCGTTTCGAGATTCTCTGAGCTATTCTGATGACTCTGTCCATCAAGGGATTCTCAGAGTGTGATTTTTGGTATGAGAGCCGCTGCCATATAGGTAGGTATGGTCGCTCGGACAGAATAATTCCCCCTTTTTGTGGGTCGAAATAACGGAATAATTCCTTGTTTTTAGTGTCGAAATAACGGAAAAAGTCCCCTTTTTGATGGTTAAAAAGACGGAAAAAGTCCTGAACGTTTGCGTAAACGGCTGAAAAACACTATATTTGCACCCTATAAAACATAGGGGCTTATGCTGGAACGTAAATTCGCACGTACTTTGGAGGATTTTCTCCTTCACGAACCAAATAAGATTATGTTAGTCAATGGGGCACGACAGATAGGCAAGTCGTTCCTTATAAGGTATGTCGGAAGGAAGCTCTTCAAGCACTTCATCGAGATAAATCTAAAAGCGGACCAGGAGGGTGACGGAATTTTTGCATCGGTAAGAAGCAAAGAAGACTTTTACCTTCAGCTGGGAGCCTTAGCAGGCAACAATCTCGGTACAAGAGCGGACACATTGGTTTTTCTTGACGAGATACAGAGTTATCCTCATCTGATGACGATGCTCAAGTTTCTCAACGAGGATGGAAGATACCGGTATGTGGCAAGTGGCTCACAGTTGGGTGTCGCTCTGTCTCAGACCCCCTCTGTCCCTATCGGTAGTATCGCCGTTCGGCAGATGTACCCATTGGACTTTGAGGAGTTTCTTTGGGCGATGGGTTGCGGCAAAGAGACCATCACGGCTATGGAGCGGAAGTTCGTGGCACGGGAATCTTTGAGTGAGTCGATGCACGGCTATATGCTTCAGCAGTTTAAGATATACTTGCTGGTGGGTGGTATGCCTGACGCTGTCAACACGTTTCTGGATAGCCGCAATATAGTACATGTCCGTAGGATACAGACAGACATACACGCGCTATATAGGATAGACGCTTCACAATACGACGATATGCGCAAACTTGTCATTCGTAGAATCTATGACATGATTCCTTCCAATATGGAGAACAAGAAGAAGCGTATCGTTGTCAGAAATGTTGAAGATACCAAGGCTCACAAGCAGTTTAGTGACTATGCCGAGGAATTTGAATATCTCACGAACTCGGGTATAGCATTAGCTGTGCATGCCATCAGCAATCCCGTTTTTCCACTGGCTGAATCTGAAAGCAAGAACCTGCTGAAACTATATATGAACGATGTGGGTCTTTTGACCAATCTCCTGTATGGACCGAACATTAACGCAGTGTTGAAGGATGAGCGTAGCGTTAATCTTGGTTCGGTCTATGAGTCGGTTGTGGCCCAGGAGTTTTGTGCACACGGCTACTCGCTTCATTACTATGACAACAAACAGCGGGGAGAGGTGGACTATCTCATAGATGACTATAGTCGTCTGAGCGTCTTGCCGGTAGAGGTCAAGTCAGGCAAGGATTACACGGTGCACAGTGCGTTGGACAGGTTTCTGTCCACACCAGAGTGTCGCATCAGTGAAGCTGTAGTACTGAACAACGGACAGCGGGTGTATAGCGAGCAGGGTATCACCTATATGCCGATTTACTATTGTATGTTTTTTACCAATCAGGTGACAGATGAAAGTGATTATATCATTCCGGAGATATTGATGCCGAAGTGAACCACGACATTCTGACCATGCGATACAATGGCCCAGAACCACGATTCATATTTACGGACAATATTTTTTCAATCAATCCGACAAACCATAGCATTATTACCGCTTCATTATGATCAAGAAACTCTTAGCTACAGCCCCTAAAGACTATCCCGTCTGTGTGCACGCCCAGTGCCCCAAAGCGGGAGAGTGCCTCCATCGCATCGCCTTCGAAAAGTTGCGGGCCGAGTGCAAATATATGCGTCTCCTCAACCCAGACCATTGTTCCGCCGATGACAGTTGTCAGAACTTCCGTTGCAACAAGCCCGTGCGCTATGCACGAGGTTTCACCGACTTTCAGCGCCACATGTATCCGCAGCAGTACGACCGCTTTATGACAGCTCTCATCTTGCACTTTGGCCGCAACCAATACTACGCCCGTCGTCGTGGCGTCATCGCCATGCCGCCGGAGGAGCAGGCATTGGTGCTGCAAACGCTCAAGAAGGTTGGAGTGACGGAAACGTTGACCTTCGACCGTTATGACGATGCCATCGACTGGTACGACTAAGCGCCTATGCAAAGTCTTATAGTTCCATGCCCAGTACCGTTCAGTTGGTACTACAGTTTCGTATGTTCGGTACTGCAGTACCGAATGCTCGGTACTCCAGTACCGATTTCTCGAAACAAAAATCGGTACTGGAGTGGAGAATGGATAGAACCAATTGCGTGATTGGTTGGGTGTATTAGGTGAACGGGTATCGGCCGGAATCGTAACCACAGTGAGGTTTGCTTCACCAGACCCACGCTCTCTCACAAAGTCCTGGATTCCTTTGCTGCACAGCTCTATCCCATAAGTGAGTATACTCGTGTATGGGATGCTCTGGTGAAATCACAGTTTCATCAAGATAGATATTACCTGCTTTGTCTACGAAACCATAGATTTCTCCTTGAGGAGTGGTGAAGGTTGCTATTCCGTCTTTTTGGCTTTCAGTATTGGCCACAGGATTTCCATTATTTCTTGCTGCGTTGGAAATCTCTGATACTCTTCTACTATTTTGTCCAATTGGTCCAGAGTTTTCTCCACTTCTTTCCCGTCTAGCAAAGTTAGCAAGGCTGCGGCTTCTTGTTTTCTTATCTTTGCTTCGTTGAATGCTACTGATAGCAGTAGCTGTGAATTCGTCAGTCCCATAAGTACTTAACAGATTGTTAATTTTATCGTAGTTTTCCTCATTAATAGTCAAAGCTTGCTCAACAAAGAACTCATATCCATTCTCTGTACTCCAAAGGTAGGCGTTGTTATCAAATAAGATTACTCTCTTGACAACACTTCCATCGTTGTTTTGTAGCTCTCCCGTCAAGTGATAAAACGTGTTAGCCTGGGTCATTATTGCGCTAGAGAGCAAATATTTATCTATCCCTTTGGGCTCTCTAACCCCATGTGCAAATGTTAACTGGGACCCTGCTACAGCCTTCTGTAACCCCTCTACCTTATGATGTTTCAGATACTCTTCCATCTCAGCCCTACTCTTGACATTGATTCCCATACTTCTTAAATGAGTAATCAACTGGTCTGTGATGGGTGTAGAATTATGAAGGCTTTGCGGTAAACACCTGAAAGGATGGCAATTCCGATGGCATTCGATATCGGTTGAGACAGATTTTCCTTGAAAAAAGAGGTGATTGTTGCTTTTCTTTACAATTTATTCGTATATTTGCACCGTGGAAGGTGCATATTGTGGTGAAATTTGCACCTTCCACGGTGCAAATAGAAAAGATTGGGAATGGAAACAGCACTTGTTAGTTTTATGAATGAGCAACTTGAACTTGTCGACACGACATTCAAGAGATATATGTATGCCAGATTGCCTTGGACAGCAAGACTCGTCGGACTTATGGGCCCCCGTGGTATTGGTAAGTCTACCATGGTGCTGCAACACATCAAGGAGTCTGATGAAGCCGATAGGCGAAAGAGTCTGTATGTATCAGCAGACCACAGCTATTTCTCAATGCATACGTTGATTGAGATAGCTGACCAATTTGTACGTGATGGTGGTGAATGGCTATATATAGATGAGGTCCATAAATACGATGGATGGTCTAAAGAACTCAAACAAATCTATGACTCCCATCCCGCTCTTCACGTGTTTTTTACAGGTTCTTCGATGCTCGATATCTTGAATGGCGAAGCCGATTTGAGCAGAAGGGCCTTGTTGTATGAGATGCAGGGCTTGTCGTTTAGGGAGTATCTCGAGATGTTCCAAGGAATCCGGACACCATCAAGGAATTTAGACGAAGTGTTGGCTGGAAGAACCCAGATAGAGGGATTGCTTCATCCTATACCTATGTTCACGCAGTATCTTCGCCAGGGATACTATCCTTTTTCAAAAGAGGGCTATTTTCAGCAGAGGTTGCAACAAGTGATTCGGCTGACGATGGAAGTGGATATACCTCAGTATGCCAATATGTCGACAGCAACAGGAAAGAAACTCCGTAGGATGCTCTCCATTATTGCCAGCAACGTCCCTTACAAGCCAGAGGCTACAGGACTGGCCAATGAATTGAAGGTCAGCAGGAATGATATACCTACTTATCTTGCTTATATGGAAAAGGCAGGAATGATAGGACAGCTTCGAGACGAAACAGGCGGAATGCGGGGATTGGGTAAAACGGAGAAAGTATATCTTGACAACCCGAATATCATCTATGCCTTGTCAGGCGAGAATGCTAACATCGGTAATGTCCGAGAGACTTTCTTTTACAATCAGACGCGGTTAACGCAAGAGGTGACATCGTCTAAAATCTCGGATTTTGCCATTGGTAAGTATACTTTTGAGATAGGCGGTGCTAAGAAAAGCCATAGGCAAATCAAAGACGTTACAGACTCTTTCGTTGTTCGTGACGATATTGAATACGCCAACGGGGATGTTTTGCCGCTTTGGAGTTTCGGTTTGTTATATTAACTGACTCGCTTTTGCTGCACCGCCCTATCCCATAAGTGAGTATACTCGTGTATGGGATGCTCTGGTGAAATCACAGTTTCATCAAGATAGATATTACCTGCTTTGTCTACGAAACCATAGATTTCTCCTTTAGGAGTAGTGAAGGTTGCTATTTCACTTGCTCCTTTATTTCCTCTGCCACTTCTATCACTTTGTCCTCTGTTGGATTTTCCTGATAATGAGTGGCTACCCAATCCATCATGGTTGTCAACTGTTTCTCCGTTTTTAATAAGGACATCACCACTATCACTGGTTCTTTTCTCATATCCAGCTCTCTTAAGCCAGCTATCAAATCCTGTCTTGTTTTCTTTAAATCCATCTCCTATTTCTTTTAGTTGTTCTTCGCTTAATGTACTAGCATCTGCCTTTCCTAATATTTCAAAGCCATCTCTGCCCTCTGCTCTATTATCTTTATACTGATATAATGAGGTGTTGAATTTATACACATGTTTAGTGACTTTATTGTAAAAATACAACCCTCTTGAAGTATCAGTGTCATTGGGCAATGTTTCTATGTGGTCTTGTATTGCAGTTATTTCTTGCTTTTCCAATTCAGAATTATAGATTTCTCCTTTAGGAGTGGTGAAGGTTGCTATTCCGTCTTTTTGGCTTTCAGTATCGGCCACAGGATTTCCATTAACTCCTGTTCCGTCGGAAGTTTTTCCATATCTATTATTTTGTCTATTACTGAATCTATTTCTTGCTGATTTAGCAATGTCAAGATAGCCGAGGCTTCTTTCCGTGGAATTTTTGCTTCGTTCAAGGCTATTGATAGCATCAGTTGTCCATCTGTCAGTTCCATAGGTTTCCAGTAATTTATTTATCTCTTGATAATTTTCCTCATTAATAGTCAAAGCTTGCTCAACAAAGAGCTCATATCCATTCTCTGTACTCCAAAGGTAGGCGTTGTTACCAAATAAGATTACTCTCTTGACAACACTTCCATCGTTGTTTTGTAGCTCTTCTGTCAAATGATAAAACGTGTTAGCCTGTGTCATTATTGCGCCAGAGAGCAAATATTTGTCTATCCCTTTGGGTCCCCTAACCCCATGTGCAAATGTCAACTGGGACCCTGCTATAGCCTGCTGTAACCCTTCTACCTTATGATTCTATTCCTCCATTTCGAGGTGCTGAAAGTGGACAAACTTCTACTCAACAAGGACATTTTCAGACGGATTGCCCGTCTCTTATAGTACGTAGGTTGTACGCCCAATATATCTCATCAACATCAAGCACTTGTTGAACTTTTCCAGATTGGCTTATCTTGCTTCCGGCATGGTGGAACCTGGTAGTGGAAGACGTTCATAATGCCGTGGATGACCTTCGGCTTGCACAGACACACCGTGCTTATTCAGGCTTTACATGGAAGGAAATGGATGGCCCAGTTGGAGAAAAAAGGCTTCCTAACTGGAATGCAAAAAAAATCCAGTTGGGCTGCAAGATTTTTCCAGTTGGGCTGCAACGTACCCCTCTACGGGTCGACCTTGAAGAGTGCTACTTTTTGGCAATGGCATCCGCCAGTGCCTTGCTCAGCTGGTCGGGGCAAGAGGTGCCTTTGTTGCCGCATGCGATGCCTTTCAGCCTGGCTACGACATCTTCGGCCTTCATGCCTTTGACCAGGGCGCTGATGCCGCCGGTATTGCCCATGCAACCGCCCACAAACTGGACGCTCTCTACGATGTCATCGTCGGTCAGTACGATGCGTATGGCCTTGGCACACGTGCCGTGAGTCTCAAAAACGAGTTCTTTCATTTTTGTTCCGTTTAGATTGTTATTGTTTCTGGCGGCAAAGGTACGCATTTCTTTTGACACACGGTGATGGTCGGAGAGAAATATTGCAAGGATTTGTGCTTTGTGGATTACATATCGTGGCGGGTTGAGCCTGGCGGGGCAACGAAAAGTATTAAAAAGTCGGGCCGAAAATTTGGAGCTTATGTAGAAAGTCGTTACCTTTGCGCCCTGTTAAGCGAAAAGAGTTCTGCCGCAGCGTCTCGCCAGGGGTGAGGCGCGAGTGGAGAAGGATGGAAGTTTAGCTATCCGCATTGGAGGTCTGTGACGAGACCGGATAAGATGACGGTGTCAAGGCATTGTCACGCATCCGGGCTCTTTGCGTTTATGTGTTTAACTATAAAAATGACAATGAGAGATTGGTTTTTGAATGTTCAACCCGTAAAGCAATGAAAGAAATGGAAAAGACTCAACAACTGACCAAAGACGCCATCGACTTGAGCAGTGGCAGCGTGTGGCGCACGTTCCGCAAGTTTTTTATCCCTACGCTGTTGGGCATGTTGGCGCAATGTGCGCTTACGGCCACAGACGGCATCTTCGTAGGGCATGGCGTGGGTGTGGAAGGCGTGGCTTCCGTCAATATCACCGTGCCCATCTTTGTCACCATAGCCGGCATTGGACTGATGTTCGGTACGGGCAGTTCGGTGGTGGCTGCCATACACCTGGCGCAAGGCCGGACCAAGGCGGCACAGCTCAACATCACGCAAGGCATACTGGCCGCTACCGTCATCGTCCTGCTGCTGACGATACCGATGCTCGCTTTTCCGACCGCTACGGCACGCCTGCTCGGTTGCCCCGAGTCGTTGCTCCCGATGGTGAGGGAATATATGATATGGTTCTTGCCCGGCGAGGTCTTCTCCGTGTGGACGGCACTGGGCCTCTATGCCGTCAGGCTGGACGGCTCGCCCAAGTATGCCGCATGGTGTTCGGGTGCTATGGCTCTCGTCAACATCGTGCTCGATTGGCTTTTTATCTTCCCCTTCGGCTGGGGCCTGATGGGCGCGGCCTTCGCTTCGACCATAGCTATGGTCATTGGCGGTCTGATGACCATGGCCTATATCTGTTTCTTCGCCAAAACGCTGCGGCCCGTGCGCATCAAGTGGAGCATGAATAGTCTGCGCTATTCGCTTCGCAATCTGGGTTATCAGTGCCGCATCGGTTCGTCGAACCTGCTCGGAGAGTGTGCCGTGTCGGCCCTTGCCTTCGTGGGCAACTACGTCTTTGCCTACTATCTTGGCGAACAGGGCGTCGGGGCTTTCGGCATCGCCTGCTACTACTGTCCGTTCGTGTTCATGATAGGCAATGCCGTTGCGCAGTCCGCCCAGCCCATCATTTCCTTCTGCTATGGCTTGGGCAAGATGCAGCGCGTGCACGAGACACTGCGCATTTCGCTCATGGTGGCTGTATGCTGCGCTTTGACCGTTGCCCTGATCTTCAGCCTTTGTCCCGAGTGGCTGGTGGGTCTCTTCATCAAGTCGGGTAGCGAAGCTTCTCAGATCGCCGTGCACGGCTTCCCCCTTTTCTCGTCGGCCTTCGTCTGTTTTTTGGTCAATATCACCTTTATCGGCTATTACCAGAGCGTGGAGCGAGTGCGTCACTCGACTATATTCTCGTTGCTGCGCGGCTTCGTCTTCCTGGTGCCGAGTTTCATCCTCGTGCCGCATCTGCTTGGCGTAGATGGCATTTGGTTGGCTCTGGCGGTGTCGGAAACTTTGACCACGTTATGCATCGTTGCGACTCACTTCTACCAAAAGCGCAAGTTGGCTTGTCAAGTGGAGTGACATTATAGGACAGGGCAAAAACGAGTTTCTCACTGAGGAGGATTTTTCACCAAGGTGGATTTTTTTACTAATAAGAACTTTCTCGCGGAGGAGGTTTTTCTTGCAAATACGGATGTCCGGCAGCAGGGTTTCGGCCTATGCTTTGCCGGACATCAGCCATTTATACCTTCTGCGGAAGAAACCATAGTAGAGCAGTCCGGCCACGCTCAGCCCGAACGGGAACGAACACCAAACGCCCACCAGTCCGCCGTCCAGCGTGATGCCGAAGAGGTAGCTCAGGGGGATGGAGACCAGGAAGTAGGCAATGAACGAAACCAGCGTGAGGGGCTTGACATATGACAGGCCGCGCATGGCATTGCAGAAAGTACATTGAAAGGCGTCGCTCACCTGATAGAGGAGGAGCGGAAGAATGGCGCCTGCCACGATGCCGACCACCTCGGCGGAAGTGGTGAAGAGCCACCCGATTTGGTGACGAAGCAGAAAGACGGGACCGGCAAAAGTCAGGGCTACCAGCAGATTGAGATGGAAACCTGCCCAGGCCGTCGTCCTGACCTGTCCGTAGTCGAGCCGTCCGCAGTGGTGGCTGATGCGGATGGAGACAGCGGCCGAGATGGCGTAATAAATCTGGAAGAAAATCTGGCTGACAGAGAGCATGACCTGGTGCCCGGCCAAGGCGACCGAACCAATCCAGCCCACTACGATGCCCGTCAGCGACCACGCACCTGACTCCATGGCCATCTGCAAGCCTAGTGGCCAGCCCATGCGGTGCATCAGCATCTGGTTCTTGAGGGTGACGACGGCTTCGCGGCCTGTGACGAACAATGCCCGGTACCTGCGGGTGCAGAAGACGATGGAGACAAAGACGGCGGCCATCAGGACGCGCGACAGCAAGGTGGAAAGTCCCGCGCCAAGCAAGCCCAGTTCGGGCAAGCCGCACTTGCCGAAGATGAGCAGCCAGTTGCCGGCGATGTTGACCAGGTTGCCGCCCAGCATAATCCACATGGGTGTGCGGGTGTCGGTTGTGCCGTCGGCCACTTGTTTGAGCGTGTTGGCCAGGCAGATGAACGGCAGTGACAGCCAGTTGACGATATAGTAAGGCCGCATCAGCGGTGTCAGTTCGCCGGGCAACCCCAAGTGGTCGAGGCAGAAGTAGAAGACTCCGTAGATGACCATCAGCAGCAGGGAGATGCACAGGTTGGCAACCACCCCATTGTGCACCAGGAGGTTGAGCCGCTGACTGTCTCCCCGGGCATAACTGCTTCCCACCATAGGCGTCAAACCATAGGCAAACCCCATCGAGAACAGGATGCCAAGCATGAAGATTTGGGTCACGAACGCTGCGGCCGCCAGTTCGAGGGTCGAATGGTGGCCTATCATGATGGTGTCGGCAAACGACAGGACAATCGTGCCCAACTGGCCGATTATCATCGGTATGCCCAACGTGATGATGTGACGATACTCCTGTAGGTATGCGCTTTGCTTCGGGGTCACGGCATCAGTGGTTGCAGACCTTGGAGGTGTCGACGGTGAAGGCATTCTGTCCGGCAGGCATAAACTTGCCGCGCTCTTCAAGGAAGTCGACCAGCTGGCTGGCCGTCAGATTGTCGGCCGAGCAGGTGTAGAAACGCTCCTCAGAGCCGAACTTTTCGACGATGGCTTTGACCAGACTGTCTTTGGTCGGGTAGCTGTTGCCTTCCATCATGGCCAGTACTTCGTGTCCGTGTGTCATAGGTGTCTGTTTTTTGTGAGTAAAAGTGAAATATGCCGTGATGCTTGTGCAAAGACCGACATATCGCGTGCAAAGGTAGGGTAAAAAAACGAGCCTTGCAAATTTTGGGCAGAATAAATCTTTGACTGCACACTCGGATGTGCGGTTGCCGGTCAGCCAAAGAGCGAAGGCTTCCACCGGGAGAGTGGCGTCGGGATTGCCAGGCACGGGGAGCAAAAGCCCGTGCGGAAGGGTGAAAACTGGACGCGAGGAAGAGATTTTGCAGGGATTATTCTGTCGTTTTCCCAAAAATAGCGTACCTTTGCTCCTGCAAACGGAACAATATCATACAACGATATAACGACAAGGCCGTTACAGCGCAAGGGCTCCACCTCTTACCATTCCGAACAGAGAAGTTAAACCTTGCAACGCCGATGGTACTGCCAACGCGGGAGAGTAGGAAGCGGCCACCTTACAGAGAGTCTTGGACACTGAGTCCGGGACTCTTTTTCTTTGTTCGCGGTTTTGCACTTCGTTGCCCGTCTTTTTCCATTCCGCCCTGGCTTTTGGCTTGCGTCGCGCTTTCTTCGCATTCCACTCTTTCTGTAGTTACAGGGGCTTTACTTGATTTCCCCAGTGGACCTTTTGGCCCGGTTCGGACCTTTTCTTGTCGTACGGCGACATTATTTCCGCGTTTTATTTCCGCGTTTCGTAATTTATGGCTAACTTTGCAAGCCATTA
Source organism: bacterium (assembly GCA_963631395.1). Lineage (GTDB taxonomy): Bacteria > Bacteroidota > Bacteroidia > Bacteroidales > UBA3663 > Liminaster. The sequence goes on along the minus strand of CAVGQN010000025.1, from coordinate 11,330 downwards.
TTATATATAATGTGTGCACTGCTAATAACGAACACTCATACACAGAAAAGAATATGAACAGAACCATCATTACAGTGGTCGGTAAGGATACGGTAGGCATTATCGCCGCCGTCTGCACCTATTTGGCCGACAAGGGGGTCAACATTCTCGACATCTCGCAGACCATCGTACAGGAGTATTTCAATATGATGATGATTGTCGACATCCAACGCTGCACCGTGCCCTTCGACGAACTGAGAGACCATCTGTCGGCCATAGGCGACAATATGGGCGTGCAGATCAAGTGCCAGAAGGAGGAAATCTTTGACAAGATGCACCGCATCTGATGCACTGTCTGATTCCTACACAGACACACAACGAATAGACCGAACCACTAATAGACCGAAAGATGATCAACATATCAGAGGTATTGGAAACCAACAAGATGATCGAGCAGGAGAATCTAGACGTGAGAACTATCACTATGGGTATCTCGCTGCTGGACTGTGCATCGGGCGATGTCGACGTTACCTGCCGGAACATACACGACAAGATAGTCCGTTTGGCCTCTAACCTGGTCAGTACGGGCGAAGACATCGCGCGCGAGTATGGCATTCCCATCGTCAACAAGCGGATTTCCGTCACTCCTATCGCCATGGTGGGCGCTTCGTCCTGCACTACGCCCGACGACTTCGTGCAGATAGCCAAGACACTGGACCGTACGGCCCATGAGGTCGGCGTAAACTTTATCGGCGGCTATAGCGCTACGGTGCAGAAGGGTATGACGGTGGCCGACGAACTCCTGATACGCAGCATCCCGCGCGCCATGAAGGAGACCGAACTGGTCTGCTCGAGCGTCAATGTGGGCAGCACCAAGACGGGTATCAATATGGATGCCGTGCGCCTCATGGGCCAGATAGTCAAGGAGACGGCTGCCGCTACGCAAGACCACGATTCGCTAGGCTGTGCCAAACTCGTCGTGCTGTGCAACGCTCCTGACGACAACCCGTTTATGGCCGGCGCTTTCCATGGGGTAAGTGAGGCCGATGCCATCATCAACGTGGGTGTGTCCGGTCCCGGTGTGGTCAAATACGTCCTCGAACATCTGCCCAAGGAAACGGACTTTGAGGTGCTTTGCGAGACAATCAAGAAGACGGCCTTCAAGATAACACGCGTCGGGCAACTCGTGGCTCAGGAGGCTTCGCGCCGACTGGGTGTGCCTTTCGGCATCATCGACCTCTCGTTGGCTCCGACACCTGCCATCGGCGACAGCGTGGCCGACATCCTGCAGTGCATTGGCCTTGAGCGCACAGGCGCCCCCGGAACGACGGCAGCGCTGGCTCTCCTCAACGACCAGGTGAAGAAGGGCGGTGTCATGGCCAGCTCGTATGTGGGCGGACTGTCGGGCGCTTTCATTCCGGTCAGCGAAGACCAGGGTATGATTGACTCTGTCCTAGCCGGGGCTTTGACCATCGAGAAACTCGAAGCCATGACTTGTGTCTGCTCCGTAGGTCTTGACATGATAGCCATTCCTGGCGACACTTCGGCCGCAACCATCTCGGGCATCATCGCCGACGAGGCCGCTATCGGTATGGTCAACCAGAAGACTACGGCCGTGCGTGTCATCCCCGTGGTGGGCAAGAAGGTGGGCGATACGGTCGAGTTCGGCGGCCTGCTGGGCTACGCGCCTATCATGCCTGTCAACCCCTTCTCGTGCGAGACTTTCGTCAGCCGCAAGGGACGCATCCCGGCACCTATACACAGCTTCAAGAACTGAATAACCCTATCAAGACAACGATATTATGACAAGAGAACAACTTTTTGCCCAAATCCAGAAGAAGAGGTCTTTCCTCTGCGTGGGCTTGGACACGGACATCAAAAAACTGCCGGCACACCTGCAGTCACTGCCTGTGCGTGAGGCTATACTGACTTTCAACAAGGCCATCGTCGACGCTACTGCACCCTACTGCATCGCCTACAAACCCAATCTGGCTTTCTACGAGTGCTTCGGCACAGAGGGTTGGGCCGCCTTTGAGGATACGGTACGCTACATCCGCCAGCACTATCCGGAGCAGTTTATCATCGCCGACGCCAAGCGTGGCGATATCGGCAATACTTCGATGCTCTATGCCCGGTCCTTCTTTGAGCATCTCGACCTGGATGCCGTGACGGTAGCTCCGTATATGGGCGAGGACAGCGTGAAGCCTTTCCTCGGCTATGAGGGCAAGTGGGTCATTTGCCTGGCTTTGACCTCCAACAAGGGCAGCCATGATTTCCAGCTTACCAAGTGCGACGGTACGGACGAGCCTCTCTTCTCGAAGGTGCTGCGTACGGCACAGTCATGGGGCACGCCTGACCAGATGATGTTTGTGGTCGGCGCTACTCAAGGTCAGCTCTTTGAGGATGTGCGCCGTGTGGCTCCCGAGTCTTTCCTCCTCGTGCCGGGTATCGGCGCTCAAGGCGGCAGCCTGGCTGAAGTGGTCAAGTACGGTATGACCGACCACTGCGGACTGATCGTCAACAGCAGCCGTGCCATCATCTATGCCGACAGCACTCCTGACTTCGCCCGTGTGGCAGGGGAGAAGGCCGCCGAGGTGGCTCGCGAGATGTCGGATTGTCTGGCCTCCAAGGGCCTGTAAGAAGAGACTTTCTCTAAGAATCAGGAAATTCAAGCTATTCTCTTTCAGAGATTATAGTCTATTTCCTTTCATAGACGATTGTCTATTTCCTCTAAGAAATACTAATTTCCTCTAGGAATTATACTCTATTATTCTCTGAAGGTCTGAAAAACGTCATTTGACGTATTCCTTCAGGTGAAGAATATTGCGCTCGAAGCCGTCCGGTGCATTTGCTCCGGATGGCTTTATTGTTCCGGTCTCGTCGGTCTTTGCTCCGAAACTGAACAGTTTGTCTTGACTTTCGACCGTAACTTTTGTCTCGTCGGCATTTTGTGGGGGAAGGTTCCAGATGGAAGTGAAGTAATCGTAGACTGCTTTCCGTTTGTTTGGGCCAAAATCGTGCCCTTCGTTGGGCAGAAAGACGCTCTTGACACTGTCTGAAGCCTGGTAGAACCCGTAGATATGCTTCAGATAGGGCACTTCTATAGTCGGATGGGTATGCGTCCAGTCTTTGCCGTCGCCTACCAGCATGATGGGCCGTGGCGCCATTGTGGCAAGCATCTCGACGGTGGTCGTGCCTCCGCACACATATTGGACGGGCATTCCGCTTTCACAGGGGCAGCCGCCGTCGAAGTGACTGGCCACGTGTGCTACCGGACAGCAGGCGTTGATGCGCGTGTCGACGGTGGCAAGCAGTACGGCATGTGTGCCGCCTCCGGAACCTCCGCAACTGCCTATGCGCATAGGGTCTGCATCGCGCCGCGTGAGGGCGTAGTCGAGCAGCCGTATGGCACTGACGACTTGCCAGACCTGAGCCAGGCTTGACTCGTGCGCCTGGCGTCCGACCTGCAGCTCTGACTCTCCCCATCCGAAGAGGTCAAAACTGATGCAGACAGTGCCCATGCGGGCCAAGGTGGCGTAACGTATCTGAAGGTCCCGGTTGTAGCGCCCGTCAGCCCAATGCCCATTGGGACTGATGATGACGGGATACTGCCCCCGGCTGTTGGCTGCCTGACGGCGGGCCAATCGGTTGTCGGGTGCATAGACACTGCCGCAGACGTAATAGCCGGGCCACAACTCGAGAGCAATGTTCTGCACAGTATAGCCATCGTAATGCCGCACCTTGGAGAGGATGGGCCTTAACGAGACCAACCGGGGCAGGAGACTGTCGATGCCTAATGTCTGACGCACGGCCTGCCGTAAGGCTTGTGCCCTTGACTCCCATTCCTCCCGATTGTGATATAGGGTATTCAGATAGTCAGTCATCTTTTGTCCGTCCATGTCGTAGCGCCGGTAGTATTCGTAGGGCTTGATTTTGTAGCGGCCGTCGGCCTGTTGCCAAGCTTTGAAGTCGAACGGAGCGAGGACGTTTTGCAATGTCTCGTCCAGGCTGTAGGGTTTGATGCGGCTCGGTGCATAGGTGACGACCAGTCCGGCGGTGTCGACATTGTACTTGAAGCGCACGCCGAACGTGTGCTCTATGTCTGACATCACCTGATTGAAAGGCCGTGCCATCTTGTTGTCGGAAGTGAGCACTTGGGCGACTCCCTGACAAAACGGCAAGGCCAGCAGTATGGCTGTGAAAAGTGTTTTCATGTGGATGTGAGATTGGGCCAAAACTTCGTGACTAGCGCTTATCGCAAGGCGTTCAGCTCTTCATTGCCCGCTTGTCGTCGTTGCCCTCGTAGTAGTTGATGTAGGCGAGGTTGACAAGACGGTTGCCGCCGGCGGTCGGATAGTTGCCGGTGAAGTACCAGTCTCCGTCATGCTTGGCACAGGCTTCGTGCAGTCCGTCGACCGTCTGGTAGATAATCTCGACAGGCACCGTCACGCACTCGGGCTTGAGCATTTGGCTTATCTTGGCCGAAATCTCTTCGTCGGTAAAAGGCGCATAGATTCCCTTGACGTAATTGCGGATTTTCTCTTTGGGGAGATTCTCCTGAGCCTTGCATTTCAAGTAGATGTCGTGCATCAAGTCCTCCATGCCCCGTTCCTTGAGCAGTTCGACGGCGGCGCGGAAGGCTATAAACTCGCCCATGCGGCTCATGTCTATGCCGTAGCAGTCGGGGTATCGAATCTGTGGGGCGGAACTGACGATGACAATCTTGCGGGGGTGCAGCGTGTTCAGGATTTTGATGACCGACTGCTTGAGCGTAGTGCCGCGGACGATACTGTCGTCGATGGCAACCAGATTGTCGACATTGTTCTCTATGCAACCGTATGTGACGTCGTAGACGTGCGATGCAAGGTCGTTGCGCGAAGCACCTTCGGCTATGAATGTGCGTAGCTTGATGTCCTTGTTGGCAATCTTCTCGTTGCGTACGCGCATCGACAGGATGTTCTGCAAATCTGCCTCAGAAGGTTTGTCGCCCAGTGCTAATATCTTCTCTACTTTCTGCTGGTTGAGGATGTCGTTGAGCCCTTCGACGAGTCCCATGAAGGCGACTTCGGCCGTGTTGGGGATGAAGGAGAAGACCGAGTGCTGCAGGTCGCAGTCGCAGGCTTTGAAGACACGCTCGGCCAAGGTGCGGCCCAGATGCTTGCGCTCGCGGTAGATGTCGGCGTCGTTGCCTCGGCTGAAGTAGATGCGCTCGAATGAGCATGGTTTGACTTTCTGCTTCGGATTGATTTGCGAAAGCCGCACTTCGCCGGCCTTGTTGATGACGATGGCCTGTCCGGGAGCCAACTCGGCGATATTCCTTCGGGCAATGCCGAATGCTGTCTGTATGACAGGACGTTCGCTGGCCACCACGACAATCTCGTCATCCTTGTAGTAGAAGGCCGGACGGATACCCCAAGTGTCGCGGATGGCGAAACTCTCGCCCGAACCGGTCATGCCGCAGATGCAATAGCCTCCGTCCCAGGAGGGAGAAGCCGTCTTCAGTATGTTCTCGATGACGATGTGCTTCTCAATCTCGGCCATAATCTCTTTGCCGGAGCGGTCGCTTACATCGTATTGCTTGTGCAGACGTTCCACCTCCCGATCCAAACGGAAACCCAGCTGTTCCAGTATCATATAGGTGTCGCTGTAGCGGCGCGGGTGCTGGCCTGAATCCATTACCTCGTCGAAGATTTCGTCGACATTGGTGAGGTTGAAGTTGCCGCAGACACACAGACTCCTGCACCGGAAGTTGTCGCGACGTATGAATGGATGCACGAAATCGAGGCCGCTGCGACCGGTGGTCGAGTAGCGCAAGTGACCCATGTAAATCTCTCCGGCATAAGGGATGTGCTGCTTGGCATATTCGGCATCGTGCATCTGCTCGGCAGAGAATCCTCCGAACTTGTGGTTGGCTTTGGAGAAGATTTCGCTGATGGCCTCCGGTCCCAAAGCCCGTTCGCGGAAGAAGAATTCCTCGCCGGGATGGGCTTCCATTTTGAGCGCGGCAAATCCGGCGCCTTCCTGTCCACGGTTGTGCTGTTTCTCCATCAGCAGATAGAGTTTATCGAAGCCATACATCCAGGTGCCGTACTTTTCCTGATAGTATTCGAGCGGTTTCAGCAGTCGAATCAAGACCACGCCACATTCATGTTTGAGGGGTTCCATAATAGGGAGAGATTAACGGGGTGCTTTGTATTTGTACAAATATGTCGCTATAAGTAAAAAGACGATGTTAGGGAGCCATACGGCTGCGATGACAGGCATGTCGCCGCTCACGGCGAACGACGAACTGACGGTCTGGAACATGATGTAGAGAAAGGTCAAGGCCAGTCCGATGCCCAGGTTGATACCCATGCCGCCGCGTATCTTCTTCGACGAGAGGCATACGCCTATCAAAGTCAGGATGAACGAGGTGGCGATGGCAGCGAAACGCTCGTGATACTCAATCTCGAACTTCTGGATGTTGCCCGTGCCGCGTGCACGCTGCTTGTCGATGTAAGCGCTCAACTCGGGTGTTGTCATCTTCTCGCAATCGCTGTCCTGGAAGATGATGTCTTCGGGAGCGATGGCAATGATGGTGTCCATCTTCGCACCCGAGGTGAGGGTTTCTCCGTCGTCGTTGATGTCGCGTATGTTCCATCGGGTCAGATGCCAAAGGTAGTCTCCTTTGTATTCGGCTTTGTCGGCCGTCAGCCGCGAGGCAAGTTTCTTGCCGTTGTACCGCTCCAGGGCGAAGTTGGTTCCGGTATTGGTGCGCGTCTCAAACCGGTACATGATGGCGACCACACCAGGTTCGACCATCAACTGGTTGTTGACGGCCGACTTGATTTTTTTGTCCTTGTGGTATTTGTTGAGGAACTCGATGCGGTTGATGCTCGTCTTGGGAATGACAAAGCTGTTGAGGGCAAATGTCAAGAGTCCCAGGACGGCAGCCGAAAGGAGATAGGGGCGGAGCAAGCGGTTGAAACTAACACCCGAGGCCAGCATGGCGATGATTTCGCTGTTGCCGGCCAATTTGGAAGTGAAGAAGATGCAGGCGACGAAGACGAACAGCGGACCGAACAGATTGGCGAAGTAGGGAGTGTAGTTCAAGTAGTACTTGACAATCTCCCACATCGGAGTATCGTTGGCCTCAAACTTGTCCATCTTCTCGTTGTAGTCCAACACGATGACGATGGCAAGAATCAAGACAATCGTAAAGAAATACGTGCCCAGAAACTTCTTGATTATATACCAGTCAAGGATTTTCATGCGGATGTCATGTGTTGTGACTCTTTCTCACGAGTTGCTTTCAGACGGGTGTTGAGGTACATCATTCGTCCTCGTCTTCAATGCCGGATGCGCGGTGCAGACGCTTGCGTTCCAGTTCGTCGAGGATAATCTTGCGCATACGCAGGCTATGCGGAGTTACCTCTACATACTCATCTTCCTTGATGTACTCGAGGGCTTCCTCCAACGAGAATACCTTCGGCGGAATCAGCGCGGCCTTTTCGTCGCTCGACTTCGAACGCATGTTGGTCAACTTCTTCGACTTGGTCACGTTGACGGTCAAGTCTTTGTCTTTAGCGTGTTCGCCTACGACTTCGCCGGCATAGACTTCATCCTGCGGGAAGATAAAGAACTTGCCGCGGTCCTGCAGTTTGTCGAGTGCATAGGCAAAGGCAGTTCCGCCTTCCATGGCGATAATGGAACCGTTGGAGCGGCGTACGATATCGCCTTTCCAAGGCTCGTAGCACAGGAATTGGTGTGCCATAATGGCCTCACCGGCCGATGCGGTCAGAACGTTGGTGCGCAGGCCGATTACACCGCGTGAAGGAATCTTGAATTCCATGTGAATGCGGTCGCCCTGTGTGTCCATGCTAATCATCTCGCCTTTGCGTCGGGTGACCATATCGATCATTTTCGAACTGTATTCCTCGGGGCAGTTGATGGTCATCTGTTCGATTGGTTCGCATTTCTTGCCGTCTATCTCTTTGATGATGACTTGCGGCTGTCCAATTTGCAACTCATAGCCTTCGCGGCGCATGGTCTCAATGAGGATGGAGAGGTGAAGTACGCCTCGACCATAGACCATCCAGGCACCATCGCGTTCCTGATTCTTCTCCACACGGAGGGCAACGTCTTTTTCCAATTCCTTGTAGAGACGTTCCTGTATCTGTCGGCTGGTGACGAACTTGCCGTCTTTGCCGAAGAAGGGGGAGTCGTTGATGGTGAAGAGCATTGACATGGTCGGCTCGTCTACCTTGATGCGGGGCATGGCTTCGGCTGTTTCAATATCGCTCAGCGTATCGCCAATCTCAAATCCGTCAATGCCCGTCATGGCGCAGATGTCGCCGGAGAAGACTTCGTCGCACTTCTTTTTGCCCATGCCCTCAAAGGTGAAGAGCTCTTTGATCTTGACTTTCTTCGATACGACACCTTCGTCGGTATGGTGCATTAAGAGCACATCCTGGCCCGACTTGACGGAACCGCGATGTACACGTCCGATGGCGATACGTCCAACGAAGCTCGAATATTCGAGAGAGGTGACAAGCATCTGCGTTGGACCTTCGATTACGGTCGGTGCCGGAATGTTTTCCAGAATGGCATCCAACAGGGGCGTCACATTGTCGGTCGGCTTCTTCCAGTCGGTCGACATCCAGCCCTGCTTGGCTGAACCGAAGATGGTGGTGAAGTCAAGCTGCTCTTCGGTAGCGCCCAAATTGAACATGAGGTCGAATACTTTCTCTTGCGCCAGATCTGGGGTGCAGTTCGGCTTGTCGACTTTGTTGACGACTACGATGGGCTTCAATCCGATTTGTATTGCCTTCTGAAGCACGAAGCGCGTCTGTGGCATAGGGCCTTCGAACGCATCGACCAGCAACAGACAGCCGTCGGCCATATTGAGCACGCGTTCCACCTCACCGCCGAAGTCAGAGTGGCCTGGAGTATCGATGATGTTGATCTTCGTGCCCTTGTAGTTGATGGATACGTTCTTGCTGAGAATGGTGATGCCTCGTTCGCGTTCCAAATCCAAGCCTTGGGCGGAACCATCGAGCATGAGGTCTGCTGTAGCCTGATTTTCGCGGAAGAGGTTGCCTGCATGTAGCATTTTGTCTACTAGAGTCGTCTTGCCATGGTCTACATGTGCAATGATAGCAATATTACGGATGTTCTGTTGCATAATGGTTCTTTTTACTAGGTCGTTTACCTAATATATTTTATTTTTTTATTGCCTGAATTTATTTTGTTGGTTGCCTGTGAAATGGTTGGTCTCGTTCCTGATTCGTGATTTACCAATCGTTCCTGATTACCTTAAAAACAACTCTTGATTTTGCAAAGGTATGGAATTGTCTGATACGATGGTATTTTAGTCAGGCAAAAATATAAAATGCCATATCCCGAGTCCGATTTTTGTAATGTGCGCGGTTCAAAAATAGGGGCGCGTCCGCAATATCTGCTGTCTATTCTATGCTGTCTATTCTTCTTATATTAAGTATCCGCAGAGTTCATTAACTAACAAGTCTTAGGCGACAACATCGGCAAGTTCACGAAAACGCAGTACAACCGCTATTTCAATAACCACGACGAAGCGCGTGAAGTATTTCTAAAGCGCAAGGACGACGGGCTCAATCTCTCGGACAACGCATGGCGCTACACAAACCGATTCAAGACGGAGATAGACCTGGCTTTCGATGAATCAGAAACGCATTGAAGGAGCAAAGACGCTACCGTATTGGATACAAGACAATCGGAAGATTGTAGAAAAGGCAATGTCAGATGCTGACAAACAACTAGATGCTGCAATCAAAGAAACGTCGCAAAAAGCTCATGCTGTTGGCGAAGAGGTTCAAAGTTTAGCAGAAAGCATTGCCTCAAAATACGAGGCTGTCTGCACGCCTATCAACTACAAGAGCGAAGCTTCGATAAAAAGGAAGGTATTAGCAGAACGGGCAAAAAACAAATCAAATTTCTCTCCAGGCATGCTTAAAGATGCTGTAAGGACTACTATTATTGCCCCCAAAGACAAAATTGCAGATGTAATCGAAGAACTAAGGAAAAACAATTTGTTCTTGCGGCATAAGCCACAAGACGGAGATGATTACATCGGCTATACAGGCAACATCATCAACATTAAAACAACAAACGGACTCACTGCCGAAATTCAAGTTAATACTGCCAAAATGATATATGCAAAGGAACTCCCGGAAAATGCAAGGAAAATTCTCGGCGATAAACTTTGGAATAACATTCACAAAGAAGTGGGTGTAGAAGGTGGATTAGGCCACAAATATTATGAGGAATGGAGAGTAATGTCGAAAGCAGAACAATGTTCGGCAATGGGCAAAGCGCTAAAGAAAAAGTCAGAGGAATACTATGCATACTTTAGAGATTGATTTTCTCTATATAGTTGCGCCACGAATGTTTATGTTCTTCTGATGCAGATGGAAATTTTGCCCATTTCCACTTTTTGCCATAGTCGTCAAATTCTTCTTTTGTCATTTCTTCGACAAGGAATCCAATTCCATTTTCTTCTGACAACCATGGTATGCGGTCAACGTCTCTTTGAATGTTATATCTACCACTATCATCAACCATTATGCCTATGCCTGTCTTCTCGTTAATAGCATAGACACGTTCTTCCATATAGTCTGCAAAATATTTCATGAGGTAGTTTTTTAAAGGAAAAACTCTGGTCAGCCACACGCATCCCACCGCCTTGTTTCATGCGCCATCTCTGAAAAGAGAAAGCCTTGTCCGCTGCGAGTTCTCTGTTTGTACTATTTAAAAATAAGATAAGCAAAATGCGATGCACATACTTGTCTGTTTTTGCTGCAAAAATACTCAGAATAATTCAAAAAAGCAAGAGATGATGCCACTTATCGCACTGATTTTCGCTTTGACACGCAGAAATGACGTGTAATGCGGCATTTCTTGCTCTGATATGGCATACTTTTTCGTTCGTCAAAACTAGTTTCAACACATTCCGAGACTAGTTTCATCGTTCACCAAGACTAGTTTAATCGTAGCTCGGGACTGGTTTTTTAGCGTAACCAAGGCAATATGACCTTTTCCTTCCGCCTTTTTGGCTTTACTTACGCCACGATGAAACTTGTCGGACTGGGCGTTTGGGCCGCCAGGAAGCAGGTGCGATGCCAATTTTTGCAAAATGAATATTTCAAAAACGGGGTGTTTGACGGCCGTTTTTAGGGAAAAATAGCCTTTTTTCGAAAAAAGTTGCAAAAAAAGTTGGCAGGGTCGAAAAACTGCGATACCTTTGCACCCGCTTCCGCTTCAGTAACGAAGCCAAGCACATGATCTTTGAAGGAATGAGACAGTGAAATAGACAAGTTAGTACAGCAAGGGTAGAG
>CAVGQN010000024.1:0-40784 GCA_963631395.1 bacterium | reverse complement strand
ATATTATATAGTATATATAATAGGTTTGTCAGAGATTACATACCCCTTAAAAACAACTGGAAGAACTGGAATACTGGAAGATTCGGTCTGATTCGAGGTCCAGGCAGACGAGCGGAAAGGGTCCGATTCGCGTACCGCCGCTTTTCCCTCATAGGCCTCTATTACGCCGCAGGTTGGAATTTCTGTGGCAACTAATCAATATCATACACGATAACGGGAACGTGGGTCCAGTGTAGCCATATAGCGCGCTTCACTTACCGATTTGGGCTATAATGTGCACTTCGGGAGAAAATCGTGCAAATTCCGAAGCTTTTACACGGTTTCCTCCCGATTTAGTTCGGGCCATGCAAAAAGACTGCTCTCATTGCATGGCCCGTCTTCTCCTCGCCTCAGCAGGGGGGGCGTATCGCCTTATTTCAGCAGGCACTTGGTGCCGTGGTGTATGTACAGACCGCGCGTCGGACGGGGCGTCTCGACACCCATCAGGTTGAACCACCGGTCGCCCTGGGCCAAAGCTGACGGAGTGGCGTCCTGCTTCACACTCTCTATGGCCGAGGGATAGTCGCCCGGTTGGTCAGAGCCGAGGTAGTAGCCAAGTTGGTTGGGCTGATTGTAGCCGATGTTCTGGTTGATGGAGCTCATCTCGTAGACGTGGTCGGTCATCAGCCAAGGGTAGGCGTAGTCGGTCGGATACCAGGTCGTGAAGAGGTAGATGGCCTTGCCGTCCTGCGTGGGGAAAATGACCTCCTCACGCCAGTCGCCCAGAATGTCGCCGTACCAGCAGGGGTTGCTCTTCGAGCTGTTGATGGACGTCACGTTGTATTTGTAACCTGTCAGCAGGCGGCGGGCCGTGCTGGTGGAGTCGGTCGAAGGTTTGTTGGGGAAGCCTACGCCGTAGTCGATGGTGGTCTCGTTGAGCAGCTGACGGTTCAGCCGGCCGCCAAACCATATCGCCATGTTGCAGCTCGAAGGCTTGTAGCCAAGGTCATCGCTGGTCACGCCGTTGCGGGCATTTCCGCCGGCCCACCACATCTCGCAGCCTGGAGCATTGGGGTCGATGTCGGCTACCATGGCGCGGCCGCAGTCACCTTCGCTGTCGCCGACTTCCGCCCAGATGACGGTGCCCGTCTTGGCATCGCGCAGTGCGGCATTGGTCTTTCCGCTCTCGAAGCACGACCAGATTTGCAGGCCGTCCAGGTCAGTGCGGAACTTGCCCAGGTGCAGGGCGTCGCCATGCCCCAGCCGGCTGTTGTTCAGACCCGAGCCGTCGTGGTCGATGGTCATGGCTCCGTAGACGATTTCGTCCATGCCGTCATCGTCGACATCGCCCACGCTGAGCGAATGGAATCCCTGACCAGCCCAGGCAGAATAACCGCTGTTGGTGTCGAAACGCCAGCGCCGGCTCAACTTGTTGTCCTCACTGAGGTCCCAGGCCTCGACCACACTGCGGCCATAGACACCGCGGCCGATGAGCACGCTGGGTCTGTCGCCGCTCACGCAGGCGGCACCGAGACGGTAGCTGGAGGCGCGCTTCCAGTAGTTGTCGCCCCACGACTCGCTGGTCTCGCGGGCTATGTAGTCGGCGCGGGCCAGTTCGCGGCCGGTCGTGCCGTCCAGCACGGAGAAGAACTCAGGGCCCTTGCCAATGTAGCGTCCGCTGCCGTTGAGGCTGGTGCGGTAGTAGGTCGTGCCGTCGCCGTCTGTGTCGCCTATCTCCGTGCCGTCGCCGAACACGGTGCCTTCGGAGGTCCGCACGGCCACTTCGGCCCGTCCGTCGCCGTTGAAGTCGGCCACAGCAAACGACCAGCTGTTGCCCAGGATGATGTTCGGACCTGACTTCAGTCGCCAGAGCATGGTGCCGTCCAGCTTGTAGCACTCCAGTAGGTTGGTGTGGCGCACGGTCTCGTCGTCGGCCGGCAGCGTCGTTTCCTCCTCGCTGTCGTCAGCAATCGAGTAGTCGAGACAGCGCTTGAGGATAATCTCATACTCGCCGTCACCGTCCACGTCGCCGGCACCGGCATCGTTGGGCGTGTAGCCAAAGGTGGCGTGCACGTCGGTCGTTTCGGTCAGAGTGATGGCGATGTATGGCAGTTTGCTGCCCATCTGCGTGAGTGACGGAGAGTAGGTGGCCAGCGTTTCGTCCTGGCCCGCATAGGTCAGACGGTAGGTCATCTGCTCCTTGGTGCTGGCCGTGAGGTCCTGGAAATTGGTCTTCCCCACAATGGGCTCGTCGTTGAGCTTCTGCTCCACGCCCCCTATGCTGCGATAGAGGTCGAAAGCCGTCTGCCCCTTCACGTCGGACGGCAACCACCGCCAACTGACGAGCATCTTGTTGCGCGCCTCGTGGAAGTAGGTGGCGTTCTTGTTGTTCATGATGCTGCCCCACAAGGCGCGGGGCTGCTCTCCGGCCGACACCGTAGTCACGGCCAGACAGGCCAGGAGGAAAAATGCCGATAGATGTTTCATGTCAGTCAATAATAGATGTTTTTGGTCGTTCAAGGAAGGTCAAGTCTTTCAGCAAGGTCAATGGCCGGTCAATGATAAAAAGCGATTCCCGCCTGAGAGCGAGCGGGAACCGCTTAATACCGAATCACTAACTTTACTTATTTAACCACTTTACTTTACGGCAACACCGGCAGCGTTAAACGTGCCTTGGGGTGTTGCGATATAGAATACACCGTCCTTTATGTATTTTATTGTCTTGGTTGGCATGTTTTCTTTGGCCGAAACCTTATCAATACCGGTCTCCGTCGGGACGTCGGCCGTCACCTTCAGGTTGTCGATGTTGACATAGCAGGGGGTGTCGGCCATGCCTGTGCCGGTGCGGAAGTAAAGACCGCGCAGCACGAGGCTGACTTCCAGTTCGGGGTCGGCTTTGTACGAGGCTTTTACCTCGCCGCCCACTGTGAGCGTTACCTCGTAGGTAGAGCGGTCTACGTCCACCTTCCAGTGGTTCCATGAGCCGTCGGTAGGCAAGGTGACTGGCGTTGTTAATGGTTGTAAGTTCTGCAGATAGTAAGGCACGGTCCCTTCCATGCTGTACGTGTCGGCTGCCGGCATTTCTATCGCAATGCTGTCTGTGAGCTGCTTGAGGAACATTACGTTGTCGTAAGCCTCGTTTTGATCCTCCTTATTGTCCAGACCGTAGTCAGCGCGCCATTTGTTGGCGGTGCTGAAGTTAGGGTTGAGCACTGCGAACTGGGCGCTCGGACCGCCCCATATCAGGTTGCCGCCTTTTGTGTAGGCGTTGAGTGTCGTGAAGATGGCAGCGTCAAACTCAACCGAGTACTTCATAATGCCCTTCTTCTCCATAGAGAACGGGTCGGTCGTGGTGTCGGCATAGAGCGTTGCGTCGTCCTTGAACAGGCAGTAGGCGCCACCTCCACTCCAGTTGGAGGCGCGTTGCATAATCTGCACATAGTTGCCATGCTCGGCATCGTTCAGTACGTTAACCTGTGAGACGCAGTTACCCTCAATCTGCCAGTACTGGCTTCTCCAGGTTTTTGCGTCAGCGTCGCTCTTGCCGTTCTTTGCGCCCGTGGTACAGGTTTCGTAGTCCTGACTGTAGATGACTTTGGTCTCTGCCATGGCAGCAGTCGCGCATGCAGCCACAGCTGCGAGGAGTAAAATTTTCTTCATAGGTAATAAATTTTATTGTTGTTGTTTGGTGTGTTGTCGGTCTTGTGATTTCCTGCCGCAAAGTTATCGAGCCCGACCGTCATACAATGAGCCATTTAGTCCGCATATCGGTAATTTTGTACACAAACGGGCTTTATTTGGCCCTTTTTTCGTTATTTTTCGCCTTTTTCTTGCCCATTTCGCTTGAAATGTCTACCTTTGTCAACCCATCTTCGAATGTTGGGACCCGAATTAAGACTTGTATTATGAAACATATTTTCCTCATATTTCTCTGCCTGGTCTGTTTTGCCGACGTGGTTGCCAACGGCAACTGGAGCAACCGCTTCATATCGTACGAGGACGGTTTGCCCACTACCCGCGTCAACGACATCGTGCAGGATTCGCAGGGCTACATCTGGATAGGCAGCGATATGGGACTGTGCCGCTTCGACGGTTCGCATCTCGTCAGTTTCGAGTGGCTCGGCTATGGCGACACCCGGCAAGCCGCCAATGTGGGCAACCTCTACTTCGACGAGAAGAACCAGCTGCTTTGGGTCCGCACGCGCAAATACACCTATTTCTGCTATAGTCTGCCGACGGGCCGCTTCCTGACCTATGGCACGCCCGAGCAGCAGCGCGATTCCTACCGGAGGGTCGTGATGACTGCCGACGGCATCTGGCTCTGTGACGCCATAGGTATACGCCACATCATTTATCGGGACGGACAGCTCTCGTGCGTGGACTACCGGCCCGATCTTGGCAATTTGCCCGAAGGAGAGGCGCAGCGCATCGCGCAAGATGCCGCCGGCAACATCTGGGGCATAGTGGGGACGAGCATCGTGGTCATTACGCCCGACGGCAAGATGACGGTCAAAGACCCTGCAGCCGATGCTTACCGCATCACGACGTGGGGAGAATATACACTCTTTTTGAACAAAGGGGGCAAGCTCTTTATGTACGACACCCGCGGAGACCTGGTGCGCACCGACCAAATGCCGGAGGACCAGTGCGACCTCGGTTCGCAGAACACGGGATTCGTGTGGAACGACCGCTGGGTGATGCTTACCTCGCGGGGTACACACGTCTATGACCTCAAGACCCATACCTTCCGCATCGACGAGTCCCTGCAGATGTACATGCCCCGAATGCTGGATAGCGATGCCGGTACACACTTTGTCAGTGCATCGGGCTCGCTGTGTGTCTTCGCCCAAGGGAAATCCATGCTGCGCCTGCCTCTGCTGGAGGGCATGAATGTGACCGGCGAACGTAACCGGCGCTTCTCGTCGGCCATCGGTGCTGACGGGCGTTACTACATCGCCACCTTCGGCAACGGCCTCTTCATTTATGATCCCGAGTCGGGCGACATGGAACACCATACGGCATCGGATGCCGTGCCGCTCATTACCTCCGACTTCCTTACGGACATCTTTCTCGACAAGCAGGGCAACGTGTGGCTCTCGCAGGAAGAGTCGGGTGTGGTGTGCCTCGGCAAGAACTACGGACCGAAAGCGGATATCTACACGCCCGTCGAAGGTGCAAAAGGCGGATGGAGAAACAATGTGTGCTTCCTCGGTCCGTGCGATGCTGAGGGCCATATGCTGGTCAGTACGCGCGACAACCAGTATTATTCCTTCACCCCGGCTTCGGGCCACTTCGAGCCTTGCGGCAGTCTGCCGGCCGCCGTCTTTGCCCATCTCCGGGACCGTCAGGGCAGAGAGTGGCTGGGTACGCGCGGCGACGGACTCTATGTGGACGGTCAACACTACATCTCGATCGACGACCGCCACTATATTCCGTCCATCGCCATCCACGACCTGGTGGAGGACAGCATAGGCCGCGTGTGGGCGGCCACCAACGACGCCGGCCTATTGGAAATCACGCTGTCCACGGACGGTGCGCTGAGCTACAGGCAATTCCTGCACAACGACGTCAACACGAGCCGAATATCGCGGCTCTTCCTGGACGGGCAGGGAATGCTTTGGATAGCCTCCAACGGCGGACTGTTCGGGTTCGATACCCGGACGAAGGACGTCAAGGAGGTGTCGTTTGTGCCGTACAAATCACATAAGGACAATCGGCCATTCGATGAACTGACGGCAGCGCGCCGTACGGCCGACGGCCGTCTTTATGCCGGCAGTCTCGGTCACGGCGTTGCCAGACTTACACTCGACAATAGAACCAAAATAATAGGGCAGGAGGTCATCGACAAACACTCCGGCCTGCACGGCAACCAGATTACTTCCATCGCCGAAGACGGGCACGGGAATGTATGGATTGGCACTTCGACGCACATTTCGCGTGTGGACAAGGAGACAGGATACGTGCAGTCGTTCGATATGCCTTACGAAATAGAACACGCCTATCTGACCCGAGGCCAGGCCCGGCTGCTCCCTGACGGCCGACTGATTTATGCCACATCGGAGGGCCTGATGGCCATCGACCCGGACCATGTCCGGCAAAGCGGAAAGTCGCCGTTTGCAGTGTGTGTCACGGATGTGACCGTCAACGGCATCTCGGTCCATAGCGACGAAGGGACGGCGGACTTCAGCACCGACGCGCAACTGACATTGCCGTACGACCACAACAACCTAAGCCTCACTTTCTCCAACTTCGACTATGCCCGCAACGGTGCCGTTTATCAATACTGGTTCGAGGGTCTGGACAAGACGTGGAACGAATCTACGACCGAGACCTCGGTGTCGTACGACAATCTCGCACCCGGACGCTACGTCTTCCATGTGCGCACCTTCGGTAGCAGCGACGTGGGCGCGGGCCAGGACACTTCGCTCGTCATTGTCATCCGGCAGCCGTGGTGGAACACCTGGTGGGCCTGGCTCATCTATGTGATTGCTGCCGGCGTCACTGCCTGGTGGTCTTACCGCAGCTGGCGTCGACGCTTCGAGTTGCAGCAGGAGATTAAACTGCAACAGCAGATGACCGAGTTTCGACTGGAGTTCTTCACGCATGTCACCCACGAGTTCCGCACTCCGCTTTCCATCATCGTCGGCGCTGTCGACAAGATGTCGGAAAGCACGCCCGAAACGATTTCGAAGAAAACCATACAGACCGTCAAGCGTGGCGCTACACGACTGCGCCAGCTCGTAGACCGCCTGATGGAATTCCGCAAGATAAGCACCGGCAATGTGTCTCTGCAAGTGGAACAGGGCGATTTGTCCGCATTCCTCAAGGACCTCATGCTTGACTTCTGGGCCATCGCCCAACGCAAGCAGCAGACGATGACGTTTACGCCTTTTGCCAAGCAATGCATCATTTACTTTGACCGACACATCGTCGATACGATAGTGTACAATCTGCTCTCCAATGCCGTGAAGTACACGCCCGACGGCGGCAAGATCACGTTGCGTCTCTCGCAAGGGGAAGACCGCCGTCTGCTCATCATCGTGGAAGACTCAGGCCCGGGCATCTCCGCCGAGCGTCAGAAAGATATGTACTCGCCGTTTATGCACGGTCACGCTTCGGCCGGCGGCATGGGCATCGGGCTCTATACGGCCATGCAGATGGCACAGACACACCATGGAACATTGCAGTACGAGAACACCGGTCACGGCTCGCGCTTCACCTTTGCCCTGCCGGCTGGTGACGATGCCTACAGTGCCGCCGACTACCACACGGCCAAGGCGCTCGCCACCGACGATGCCGCCGAAACGCAAAAGGCCGAGGAGATAATCCGCGAACTGATGACCCATCCGATGAACGACCTCCACATCACCGTGATAGAGGACGAACCGGATATGCTCGAACAGCTGCACGACGAGTTGTCCAACTATTTCATCGTCGACACTTATGCCACAGGCAAGGCCGGCGTGGAGGGCATAAAGGAGAGTAAACCCTCACTCCTGGTGTGTGATGTGATGCTGCCCGACACCAACGGATATGACATTGTCCGCCAGCTGAAAGCCGAAAAGGCTACGGCTGGGATACCGGTGATTTTGCTCACTGCTCTCGACGACCCCGCCCATCAGATCAAAGGCTACAAAGCGGGTGCCGACGACTATATGGTCAAGCCCTGCAATGTCGCCGTGCTCGTGGCCCGCATCGCACAACTCATACAATGGAACAGCGCTGCGGCAGCCGAGGCGGAAGAGAGCGGACCGTCCGATACGGGCGCCGGTCAGCCGTCTTTGGCCGCAGACAACGGCACTTCCGATAGCGGACCGGCCGTCGCTCAACCCGCCGGAGTGCAGGTGATAACGAGCCAGCAGGACCGCGTGTTCCTGACCCGCCTGGAGACTTTGGTCAGCCAGCATGCGGGCGAGTCGGATTTCTCTATCGACGCTTTGGCCGAGATGATGCACATGGGACGCACGAAGTTCTATGGCCGCTGCCGCGACTTGCTCGGGATGCCGCCCAACCGGTATGTGCTTCAAGTGCGTATGACACGAGCCGGCGAGATGCTCCTGACGGGAGAGAAAACCGTGGCAGAGGTGTGCTACGCCGTAGGTTTTAGCGACCCGTCACATTTCAACAAATGCTTCAAGTCCTTCTACGGGGTGCCGCCCAGCAAGTACGGCAAGTGAATGAAAAAACTTAAAAGACTGTTAACGTTTGCCAAAAACGAAAATTGACGTTTAAACTAAACCGTTGCCGCGAAATCGAAAGACGTAGAAACAAAAAGGTATAATATTTATAGAGATGAACTTGAAGAAACAAACACTTTTGTATGCGGTTTCGGTATTGTCGGTGACTCCAGCCTTCGCACAGAAGACCTGGTCGCTGAGCGATTGTCTCAGCTACGCCGAGTCGAACAACATCCAGATTCAGCAGGCCCAGCAGACGGCTCTCAGTTCGGAGGAGGATGTCAAGACCGATAAGGCCGCCTTCTTCCCGTCGCTGACCTTCTCGACAGGCCACAACTGGTACTGGACGCAGGAGGGCACGACCATCGTGTCAGGCACAGGCGCCAACTCACAGATTGCGGGTACGAAAAACCCGACTTACAACGGCTCGTACAACCTGAATATGAGCGTCACGCTCTACGACGGTCTGAGCAACGTCAACACGCTCAAGCAGAGCCGACTACAGCATCAGAGCGATGTGTACAGCGCCGAGAAGACGACCAACAACATCCGGATTCAGATCATCCAGGCCTACTACCAGATTCTCTACGCCCACGAGTCGGTGCTGACCAACCAGGAGATACTGGAGGTGGCAGGCCGCGAACTCGACCGCACGAAGTCTAAACTCGAGGTCGGCAAGTGCAGCAAGCTCGATGTGGCCCAGATGGAGAGCCAGTATCAGCAGAACTACTACAGCCTGGTCAATGCGCAGAACACCGAGGCCTCGAATATCCTTTCGCTCAAGCAACTGCTCCAGTTGGATACGGCCGACGACTTCGGCATCGACTACCAGAGTTTCTCTGACGACGATGTGTTGGCCATGTCGCCGTCGGTCGAGGAGGCCCAGCGTCTGGCCCTGGACTACCTGCCAGACATGAAGGCCGCTGAGCTGGATGTGCAGAGTGCCGGACTGTCGGTCAAGATAGCCAAAGCCTCGTACCAGCCGACGCTCTCGCTGCAGGCCGGCATGTCGACCAGTTCGGGCAACACACGCTACGATTCGTCGGGCAAGCAAATCGGTGTCGGCACGCAGTTGGGCGATAACCTCAACGAGTCGGTCGGCCTGAGCCTGAGTGTGCCCATCTGGGACGGACGCCGCACACGCAGTTCGGTCAACAAAGCCAAGATTGCGCAGGCCACCGCAACGCTCAACCAGTCTGACACGCGGTTGCAAATCTGCAACACGATTTCGACCCTGCACCTCGACATCCAGTCCGCCCAGGCGCGCTACGAAAGTGCCGTGAAGAGCGAAGCCGCTGCCAAGGAAAGTTTTGAACTGATGGAACAGCGCTATGGAGAGGGTCTGGAGAGCGTCGTTGACCTTTTGACCGAAAAAAACACCTACCTGCAGGCACGCCAGGAGACGTTGCAGAGTAAGTTTACGGCCCTGCTCAACCTTCGCCTGATGGATTTCTATACGGGAGTCGGACAGTAACACGACTCTCTCGTAAATCGGGAAGCAACAAAACCTCTCCCGTAAAAAAAAGATTATAAAGAAACAAAAAGATTATAAAGAATGAGAACTTTTAGCATTTATGCCCTTGCAGTGGGATGTAGCCTGGCTTTGGCCAGTTGCGGAGGTCGCCAGTACGGAGTTTCGTATGTGACAGAACAGGTGACCCGTGGCGATATCAGCACCAGCGTGACGGCTACGGGCACCATCGAACCGGTCACCGAGGTCGAGGTCGGTACGCAGGTTAGCGGTATCATCGACCACATCTATGTGGATTATAACGACGAGGTCAAGAAGGGCCAGTTAATCGCCGAACTCGACAAGTCGACGCTCAAGGCCCGTCTGGCTTCGGCCCAGGCCCAGTTGGCTTCGGCCAAAAGCGACTATAACTACCAGAAGAAGAATCTGGAACGTATGAAGGAACTGCACGACAAGCAGTTTATCTCGGACGACGAGTATGAGCAGGCCGTCCTTTCTTTCGACAAGGCCGAGTCTACCTACGAGGCCCAGAAACTTTCGGTCGACGAAGCCCAGACCAACCTCGGCTACGCTACTATCACGAGTCCTATAGACGGTGTCATCCTGAGCCGTGAGGTGGAGGAGGGCCAGACTGTGGCCGCCTCGATGACCACCCCGACGCTCTTTGTCATCGCCCAGGACTTGACCGACATGCGCGTCATTGCCGATGTCGACGAGGCCGATATCGGGGGCGTGAAGGAAGGTCAGCGCGTATCGTTCACGGTCGACGCTTATCCCAACGACAGCTTTGAGGGTACGGTGACGCAGGTGCGCCAGGAGGCTACTACCGAGAGCAATGTGGTGACCTATGAGGTCGTCATCGCCGCTCCCAATCCGGACCTGAAGCTCAAGCCGGGCCTGACTGCAAACGTCAGCATCTACACTTTGGAACGCAAGGATGTGCTGACCGTCAGCGCCAAGGCCCTGCGCTTTACACCCAAGGAGACAATGGTCGAGGAGGGCGATTCTATCTTCGACTGCAAGAGCGAAGCCAAACTTTGGATTAAGGACGAACACACCATCAAGGCCGTGCCGGTCAAGACCGGAGCTACCAACGGCGTCTCGACCGAGATCGTGTCGGGTGTCGACGAGGGCTTTGTCTGCATCAACGAGGCCAAGATAGACCAGGCTATCGAGGTGGCCGACGATGCTTCGGAGGGAGAAAGCAACCCCTTTATGCCAGGCCCTCCAGGTAGCAAGAAGAAGTAAGGCCCGGTTTTCATATTCCGTTTCATAACAGTCAGTGATTATGGGCAATCATGATAAAGAACATCGCATATCATAATCATTGATTTATGCAAATTAAAAAAGATTATGGAAAATCAAGATAAAGAACACCGCAAGGTTGTTATCGAACTACAGAACGTCCGCCGTGAGTTTCAGGTGGGCGATGAGGTGGTCAAGGCCCTGCGCGGTGTCAGCTTCAAAATCTACGAGGGCGAATTCGTGACGATTCAGGGTACTTCGGGTTCGGGCAAGTCGACGCTGCTCAACCAGTTGGGCTGTCTCGACACGCCTACCTCCGGCGAATATCTGCTGGATGGCGTGCCCGTGCGCATGATGTCGAAGAACCAGCGTGCCAAGTTGCGTAACCGCAAGATCGGTTTTATCTTCCAGAACTACAACCTTCTGGCCAAGACGACTGCCGTCGAGAACGTCGAGCTGCCCTTGATGTACAACAAGAAGGTCAAGGCCAAGGAACGCCGCGAACGTGCCGTCAAGGCCCTGATTGAGGTCGGCCTGGGTTCGCGTCTGGAGCATAAGTCCAACCAGATGTCAGGCGGTCAGATGCAGCGTGTGGCCATTGCTCGCGCTTTGGTCAACGACCCGACCATCCTCCTGGCCGACGAGGCTACAGGTAACCTCGACACGCGTACTTCGTTCGAGATGCTGGTGCTGTTCCAGAAGCTCTACCACGAGGGTCATACCATCATCTTCGTGACCCACAACCCCGAGATTGCCCAGTACTCGTCGCGCAATATCTTCCTGCGTGACGGACAAATCAAGAGCGATACCTACAACGACAATATTCTGGATGCAGCAGAGGCCTTGGCCGCCCTGCCCAAACCTGAAGATTGACTCTAAGCTAAGCATATAAGATGAATATCATAGTTCTTTTAGTAATCATTGCCCTCATCGTGGGTCTGTACATTGCAGCGCGGACCACACTGCTGGGCATGACGTTCCGCGTGGCGCTCAAGGCCATCGCCAACAACAAGGGCCGTTCCTTCCTCTCGATGCTCGGTATCATCATCGGCGTTGCTGCCGTAATCGTCATGATGGCCATCGGACAGGGCTCTAAGGAGAGTGTCCGCAAGAATATCTCGCAGATGGGTACCAACATCATTATGGTTCGACCCGGTGCCGATATGCGTGGCGGTGTGCGTCAGGACCCTTCGTCCATGCAGACCCTCAAAATCGAGGACTACAATGCCATCAAGCAGCGGGCCGAATACATCATGTATGTCTCGCCCGAGGTTTCGGCCAGCGGTCAGGTCATCTATGGCGCCAACAATACCAACACCTCCGTTTACGGCGAGAGCCTCGAGTATATGGATATCAAGCAGTGGGAGGTCGAAGAGGGTACTTGCTTCACGGAACAGGATGTAACGACGGCCGCCAAAGTCTGCCTGGTCGGCAAGAGCGTCGTTGACGAACTCTTCCCCGATGGGGGCGAAGTGGTCGGCAAGACCATCCGCTTCAAGTCGATTCCGGTGCGCATCGTCGGTGTGCTCAAGTCGAAGGGCTACAACTCGTTCGGTATGGACCAGGATAACCTCTTGATTATGCCTTACACGACGGTGATGAAGCGACTTTTGGCCCAGACTTACTTCTCGACCATCAACTGCTCGGCTCTGACCGAGGAGATGACGGACCAGGCCATCGAGGAACTTACGACCATCCTGCGTGAGAACCACAAGCTGAAGGCCGATGCCGACGATGATTTCACCATCCACAGCCAAGCCGAGATGATGGAGACGATGTCGAGCACCATGGACAGTATCACGCTGATTCTCGTCGTGGCTGCCGCCTTCTCTCTGCTCGTGGCCGGTATTGGCATCATGAACATTATGCTGGTGTCTGTCACTGAGCGTACCAAGGAGATTGGCTTGCGTATGTCGGTCGGCGCCCGCGGGTTGGATATCTCCATCCAGTTCCTCATCGAGTCCATCCTCATTAGCGTGACGGGAGGCATCCTGGGCATCGTGGTGGGCTTTGGCCTGTGTGAGGCTGCGACGAGTCTGTTTAAGCTTCCTACCTCCATTCCCGGTTGGTCTATTGTGCTCTCGTTCGCCGTCTGCACCGTGATCGGTATCCTATTCGGCTACATTCCCGCTAAGAAGGCCGCCAATCTCGACCCTATTGAAGCTATCCGCTACGAATAAAGTCGGCAGACTGCTATATTATATGTGACCCGCCATCGCTTGAAGGAGCAACGGCGGGTTGCTTTTTCTTATCTATAACGCCTCACCTTTCTCCTGCTTCCACACTTTTTAGTTCGACTTTTTGTGGTTTTCCACACTTTTTAGTTCGACTTTTTGTGAATTTCCACATTTTTTAGTTCGACTTTTGCCGGTGTGTCAAGAAAAACAAGTATCTTTGCAGCACGAAAACGAATGTTTCATTAACACCATTATACCGTGGCGCAACGTAAATCGGGGCTGCCCATTCGGTAAAGGTTTAAACTGAAGATTGTCATGAAACGAGATGCCATCAGTGAACTATACAAGTGGAAAGAGAATCCCGGCCGAAAGCCGTTGATCTTGCTTGGCGCACGCCAAGTCGGCAAGACGTGGTTGATGCAGGAATTTGCCAAAGAGGCCTATCCTAAATATGCCTATGTAAATTTTGAGGATAATGAGACACTCAGAGTCTTGTTCCAACAGGACTTTGATATCTCGCGCATCATCAAGAGTCTGGAATGGAGTACGGGTGTGGATATAGATGAGAACACGCTCATTATCCTCGATGAGATTCAGGAAACTTCGCGTGGTATTACAGCCCTCAAATATTTTGCAGAAAAAGCTCCGCAATACCAGATTATGGCCGCGGGTTCTCTATTGGGCATCGCCATGCACAGCAATGATTCCTTTCCTGTGGGTAAGGTCGACTTCCTGCATCTCTATCCTCTTACGTTCTTCGAATTTCTGGAGGCTATCGGTGACGGAAAAATGGTCAAATTGCTTATGACGGGTGACTGGTCGATAATCACTATGCTAAAGAGTCAGTTTGAGGAACGTTTGCGGCAATATTATTATGTCGGCGGTATGCCTGCTGCCGTTTCGTCTTTTGTCTCCGAAAATGATTTGAACAAAGTCAGAACGATACAGAAAGCCATCCTTGAGGCTTATGAACGGGACTTCTCAAAGCATGCTCCTGCTGTCGAAGTGCCTAGAATCAGAATGGTGTGGCACTCCATTCCCTCCCAGTTAGCCAAAGAAAACAGGAAGTTCATTTATGGTGCCGTAAAGGAAGGCTCGCGAGCCAAGGACTTCGAACTTGCTATTGAATGGCTGAAGGATGCCGGCCTTGTCTACAAGGTAAACCGGTGCAAGAAGGCTCTGCTGCCACTGGCTGCATACGAAGATTTTTCGGCTTTCAAGATGTTTCTGTCGGACATCGGACTGATGTGCGCCATGAGCAATGTGCCTGCCAACACGCTGCTGGGCGGCAATGCGCTTTTCTCCGACTTCAAGGGGGCCTTGACGGAACAATATGTCTTGCAACAGCTGAAGGCCATCCCGTCGTTGTCCATTTACTACTGGTCGGCCGAAAACTCACGCGGAGAGATTGATTTCCTATTGCAACAAGAGGAACATATAATCCCGATAGAAGTAAAGGCAGAGGAAAACCTTCAGGCTAAAAGTCTCCATGCATTTGTGGCGCGAAACCCCGACTTGCGCGGCGTCCGCTTGTCTATGTCACCCTATCGTGAGCAGGAATGGCTTGTCAACTATCCGCTTTACGCTGTGCCGGCCGTTTTTTGTCCTCGACAGTTAGGGTCTTTGATGACGTGAAAATATCAGTTTTTGCAGTTGTATTGAATAAAAAACCTACTTTTTTATTCAATACAGCGTTCTTTTTAAATAAAAACAGCACAAAGTCGTGACAATCAACAAGTTTTAGGTTTCGTAGTTGGGGTCCTCGTATTTGCTCGTTCTGATATAATAATGGCTGGAACTCTTGCTAGTCCAGCCATTATTCAAGTAGTCATTTGTCACGAAGGATTCTCTCTTTCGTATAAGCATAAGAATGAGGGAGGCAAAGCCCCCCTCATTCATTATAATAGATTTATTTTATTCATCCTTTTTGCCTTGATAGGCTTCGTTCTGAATCAATGCAGTATTCTTGTCCAATTCGATGGAAGGAATAGGCATATCCATCTTCAGCGGATCGTAGGTGTAAACGCGGTGAGACCACGGATAATCGCGGAGTGCGTCACCAGAAGTTTCATCATACGGATAGTTGTAGTTGATGTGATCCTCGATGTAGCCTGAGCGTACGAGATCTGGGCAGATACACCACTCAGAGTTGAATTCCTTGCGGCGCTCTTCGTTGACGGCTACCTTCCATGCTTCAGACGTGTGAGTGGTTCCTACACGGTTGGGTTTGGCCTGCAGAGCAGTGTAGTATGTCTTGGCATCAGGCACAGCAACTGTAGCGGTGTTAACCGGCAGAGGATATTTGTCGAGCTTACGACCGTTGCCGACAGCCGTATACAGGTTGTTGTAATGTTCAAGGTACTTGCTGTAGTCTTGTCCGACTTCTAGATTGCCCCAAGCGCGGTCGCGGATTTTGTCAATCATAGTCCAACCTGTGCTTTCGTCGCCTGTGCGGAAGCAGCACTCTGCATAGTCGAGCATAACATTGGCAAGACGCTTGCCGTAGATGATGACAGGTTCCCACATGGCGACACCCCATGAGTTGACGTCAGCATAAGCCGAACGCCAATACTTGGATGTCCAAATGGCTGGAGCATACTCGCCGTTGGAGAAGTGGAACTGACGGGTCTTGGTGCCTACCCATTCGCCCTCGGCATTCTTGTAGGGGTCGACGACGATGTTGTTGGCGTCCTTAGTTCCGAGAGAATCCTGCAGCCAGGGGTTGTAGCCCCAAATGGTAGCGGACTTCTCGATGCCATACTTGGCAAGTTGGTCGGCAGGAACGGCACCGGTGATGCAGGAAGCGTCACGGCGCTTGTCGCCGGGTTCGTAGTTGGCATACCATTCCCATGATAGGTATTGGGCACCCCAGCCGCCGTTCTCCGGGCAGGCTGCGAACCACTTGATCATAAGGCTATTCTGTGTGTCAAGGTACTTGCCATTCCAGCTGCTCCAGTTGTCACCTTCGTCAGCAGTCATAGCCCAAATGCACTCGTTGTTCCAGAATCCGGCTGGATCCCAGTTGGTTGCATAGTTGGTCGACAGAGAATAGGTATTGCTGTCGAGGATTTCCTTCAGGGCTGCTTTGGCAAGATTGTAGTTATCGGCGGCCACTTCAGGACAGCGGTATGCCTTCCACATATAGGCATCAGCCAAATAGGCCAGTGCCATACCCTTGGTGCAGCGTCCGTAGTTGCCCTGATAAGGAGCCCAGTCCAAACGTTCTGCAGCGTCCTTGAAGTCAGCAATGATGAAGTCCCACATCTCCTCGTAGGTCTCGGCCTTGGCCTTGACGGGCGTGTTGCTGTAGTCTTCGCCTGTGTTCAGCATCGGCACACGGCCGAAGGTCTGTGCCAGCCAAGTGTAGAAGTATCCGCGCAAGGCACGGGCTTCGCCGATACAAGTGTTGCGGCAGGTTTCGGAGAGCTCTGTGGCTGTTTCCAGACCTTGCAGATAGAGGTTGGCGCGGGAGATGGCGGCATAGGCATGCGACCAACCTTCGCCCAATTCTGCTACGGCGTCATCCCATGTTTGGTCAAGAAACTTGACATCCCATCCCGTACACTGCGTGTCCATCGTAGGATGGCTACCGGTGAACATGTTCGGTTTGTATCCCCAGCTCGAAGCATAGTCGGAAATACCGTTGAAGGTATAGATGCCGTTCAGACCCATCAGAGCGTTGTCGTCGCTTTCGAATTGGGCTGACATATCGAGCACTTTGTAATTCTTCACATCGAGGAATTCGTCATTGTCGCATGAAGCAAGCAATGCACATCCGGCCCCAATGGCTGCAAAGTATTTAATATATTTTTTCATAGTAATTCTCGTTTAATCATTTAGAATGTAACACTCAGACCGCACATGTAAGTACGTGGAGTCGGATAACGGCCTGTATCAAGACCGGTGTAGAGCACGCTGCCCTGTCCGACTTCAGGATCGCCATAACGGTGGTATGGAGAGATAGTGGCCAGATTCTGTACAGCCACATAGGCGCGTACAGACTGTACTCCCAGTGGGTGAAGCACTTTCTTCGGTACGTTGTAACCAATCTGGATGTTGCTAATCTTCAGGAAGTTGCCATTCTTGACCCAAGCGTCGCTGACGCGGCAGTTCTTGTTGTTGTCGAGGATGGTGAGACGCGGCAGTGTGCCGTTGGGGTTCTCTGTGCTCCACATCTTCTCATAACTTGACTTGAGCAAGGCAGGTGTGCAGCCGTCATCATTGGTGGTGATGCATTCCAGACGCATGGCTGAGTAAGAGAGGATGTCCATACCCAATACACCATAGGTGTAGAGGCTGAAATCCCAGTCGCGGTAAGAAGCTGAGAGGTTCAAGCCGAAGTTGAATTTCGGCAGACCGTTGCCGATGATAGCGCGGTCGTTGTCGTCAATCGCATTGTCGTTGTTTAGGTCCTGGAAGAGGTAGTCGCCGATTTCAGCATTCTGACCGCGTTTTGTTGCAAGAGCCAAATCTTCATCGGTCTTGATGATCTTCTCAACCTTCCAGCCATAGTAAGAACCTACAGCCTCGCCTTCGCGGCAGATGGAGTGGTTGTTCCACTGGAAACCAGTGCCTGATACAGCGCCCAAGTTAGAGCCGTCGGCATCGGTGTCGTAAGCGGAATAGGTGCCGTTGCTGCCCGAGCAGGTGGAGGTGTATTGTACACCCATCTTCTTGACTTCGTTCTTCAGCGTTGAGCCGTTGAAGGCTACGTTGATGCGCCAATCCTTGTTCAGACGTTTGCTGTAGTTGACGGAGAACTCGAAACCTTGGTTCTGAATCTCGCCGTAGTTGGTGTAGATAGAAGTATTGCCAGCTGACGGACGAATCTGCTTCTCGAGAAGGAGGTCCTTGGTGTTGCGGATGAAGTAATCCATCGTGACAGTCAAGTCATTGTCAAGGAAGCCGAGGTCAACACCGAAGTTGGTTTGCTCGTTGGTCTCCCATTTCAAGCTCGGGTCAACCAGAGGAGCGTAGAAGCCGGTTACACGGTTGAAGTGTACGGTAGAACCGCCACCTTGGCCCTGTGTGTAGAACTGATACTTGGTGTTCTCAGAGGTAAGGGCATAGATATTCTTGCCTGCGATACCGCCTGAGTTGCCTGTCTGGCCCCAGCCGACACGAATCTTGGCATTGTCCAGCCAATCGACATCCTTCAGGAAGCTTTCTTCCTTGATGCGCCATGCCAAAGCGACAGACGGGAAGTTGCACCAGCGGTTGCCGGAACCGAGGTTAGAACTGCCGTCACGACGCAGGGTGGCAGTAAGGATATAGCGGTCGAAGAGGCTGTATACCAAACGTCCGTAGTAAGAGATGCCGCGTACGTCAGAGTTGAAGCCACCGTTGCCCGTTCTTGAATCCTCGTCAGTGGTGAGCGAAATCAGACGGTTGTCGGCTGAAAGGAATGAGTGTGCACCAGCACTTACCCACGAACCTTCGTAAGAGCTGACAGTGTTACCTGCCATAAAGGTCAAGGTATTGTAGTCAGTTTCCCACTTGTAGGTAAGGTAGGTTTCGATGCTCTTGCTTGTACCCTGGCTCTGGCTCAGGTCGAACTGATAGTATTCCTGGTTGCGGCCTTCGTACTTGACCTCAGTATATTCACCGCCTATCTTGTTGTAACGCTTGAACTGTCCGGAGAATTCGTCTGTGTCGCTTGAGTCGTGCGTCCAGTTGAAGATAGTGTTGACCTTTACGAGGTGGTTGTCGTTCTTGAAGAGTGTCAACTCTGCGTATGGAGAAATGCTGATACGGTTGGTGTTGGTCGTACGGCCGATTTCCATCTGCGAAGCGTATGGGTTCTGGTAGGTGGCTGACATACCTTCCCATCCGTTAGGTGTGGGGGCTTTGCCTGCACCGTATGTGCCGTCCGGGTTAACTACGTTTACGTTGATTATCTCGCCTGTTACATCGTCGATGTAGTCGAGAGTCGGAGACATCTGTGCGAGGTCACGGTGTGAAGAAAGGTTACCGTTGTTGCCCAGGCCGATGTTGTTGCCGCGCAGAGAAGTGCGGGTATAGTTCATATCGCCGCCGAACTCCAGATATTTGTTTATCTTTGACTTAACGCTTGCGCGTGAGGTGAGTCGGTTGTAGCGTGTGTTGACCACGATACCCTTGTTGTCGAGGTAGCCGACAGAGAAGTTATACTTGGTCTTCTCGTTGCCGCCGTTGGCAGAGATGCCGTACTGCTGCTTCAAGCCCATGCGGGTCATCTGGTCTTGCCAGTTGATGTTGTTGCGCTTGCCGTCGTATGCTTCGCTATAGACGATATTGCCCAAAGTAGCGCCGTCGTTGGCTTTGGCCTGACGGATAGACTTGGCATACGCATCGCCCGTGAGGGTTTCGATTTCGTAAGGAAGGGTCTGGAAGCCCCAGTCTGCTGTGATGTTGATGTTCATCTTGCCTGAGCCGCCGTGCTTGGTGGTGATCATGATGACACCGTTGGCACCTGCCGAACCGTAGATGGCTGTAGCCGAAGCGTCCTTCAAGACCTCCATGCTCTCGATGTCGGAAGGATTGACAAAGTCAGCGCTTGTGCCGACCTGCACACCGTCTACAACGTAGAGAGGCTGAGCCGAACCGTTGATGGTACCGACACCACGGATGCGGACTGCTGAAGCCGTACCAGGGGCACCGTCCTGAGCCGTAACCAATACACCGGCAGCTGCACCCTGTAGGGCCTCTGCGATGTTGGTCGGGATCTTGCGGTCCATCTGCTCCTTGTTGATGGTGGCAACAGAGCCCGAGATGTCGGATCTCTTCATGGTACCGTAGCCGACTACTACGACGTCTTCCAATACCTGGCTGTCCTCAGCGAGGCTGATTTTCAGGAAAGACTTGCCTGCCGGCTGAATCTGCTGGCTTACATAGCCAACGTAGGAAATGTTGAGGATGGCATCGTCGCTGACCATGATGGAGAAGTTTCCGTCTGCGTCGGTGATAGTGCCGTTTGTGGTCCCTCGTTCGGCAACGGCCACACCAATCATTGGCTCGCCGTCACTTTCGGAGAATACCTGTCCCTTCACATTGCGCTTTTGTCCGAATGCCACTGTGGTGGCGCAAAGACAAAGCGTCAACAAAAACAAAATTCTTGCTTTCATAAGTTTTAGGATTAGGATTTTGGTAATAAAAGTGTTTGTGTATCGAAAAGTATTAGTTTTCTCAGGCGCAAAGGTAAATACATATTTTTTAACGCAAAATTATCGTTGTTACATTTTTGTTTATTATACGATTTTGACTGTTACAAAAAGTTTTTGTTTTGTAACAGATGTTAAGTAACAGCAAGTTGCAACGCTTTTTACAAGCTATTCAAAGGGGACAAATACGAAGAAACAGGGCTTCTGCAAGTGCGAAAGTCCCTGTATTGTTGTTAAAAGAAATAAAAGGTCTTGGTAAAAAGAAAGTACAAGCACGCGCGGAATGCTTGTACAATTCTGCTTGTCGATTTAGTCCAGTTCTACTACCGTAATGCCCGCACCGCCCAGTTGCACGTGCTCGTCGCGGTAACTAGTCACGCACGGACAAGTGCCGAGATACTGGCGGATGGCCGTGCGTAGCGCTCCCGTCCCGGTGCCGTGCAGGATGCGGACTTCGGATGTGCCGAGCAGGGTTGCGTCGTCGAGATAGTACATGACGGCCTGAAGCGCTTCGTCGGCACGCATGCCTCTGACATCCAGTTCGAGCTTGAAACTCTTGCGTCTTTCTGCCATCACATCCACTTCATTGCCGGAGCGGGCAGAGGCCAGGTAGGAAAACTTGTCCTCTGCTGTTTTCTTTGCTTGTCTTTTTGACACTTTCTCAAGCCTGTCTGCAGGGATGTTGCTTCTGACCATGCCGAAGGAGACGAGACACTGCTTGCCGTTTACGGAGATGACTTCGCCAATCGACTGTTGGCCCTTGATGCGCACGTTGTCGCCGGCTTCGAGTGGCGTGTTGTCTGGCGCAGCCTCAGTTTTTGTATCCTTCGGCTGGGGTTGCGGTTTGGGCTTGGCCTGGATCTTCTCCTTGAACTTTTCGTGCCTTTCCCGTATCTGCCGTGTTGCTTCCTTCTCGGCTTGGGCCTCTTTGATTTCCCGGATAGTCCGCTCTATGCGGGCATTGGCCTGGTGCAGCAGCGAGTCGGCCTCTTCGTGGGCTTTTTGCAGCACTTCCTGCCGGCGGGCTTTCAGCTCGGAGTTCTTTTCGTCATACTCCTGCACTTTCTGCTCCAGTTCCTTTTCCTGCTGGTGTACCTTTTGCCGTTTCTGCTCCCAATACCGCTTGTCGCGTGAGATATCCTGCAGATACTTGTCCATGTTGACGTAGTCGGAACCGACTATGCGTTTGGCCTCTTCGATGACTTCGGAGGGCAGCCCGATTTTATAGGCTATCTCGATGGCAAACGATGATCCCGGACGGCCGACCTCCAGCCGGAAAAGCGGACGCATCTCGCCTCGGTCGTAGAGCATGGCGCCATTCACAATGCCCGGCGTCTGGTCGGCAAAGAGCTTCAGGTTGGTGAAGTGGGTGGTGATGACGCCGTTGGCCTTTGCTTCGTTGAACTTGCCCAACAGGGCTTGGGCTATTGCTCCGCCTATCTGCGGCTCGGTGCCGCTGCCGAATTCGTCGATCAGGAGCAAAGTCCTGTTGGAGGCATTGCGCACGAAGTGCTTCATGTTCTGCAAGTGGCTCGAATAGGTCGAGAGGTCGTTGTCGATGCTCTGCTCGTCGCCGATATCGATGAGGATGTTGTCGTAGACGGTGACTTTCGAGGTCTCTTTCATTGGGACGGGCAGTCCGCATTGCAGCATATACTGCACCAGTCCGAGCGTCTTGAGGCAGACTGACTTGCCGCCGGCATTAGGTCCGGAGATGAGCACGATACGTTGGTCTCTGTGGTCGAGGCGGATGTCAAGCGGTACGACCGTCTTTCCCTCGCGCGTGTACCTTATATATAGAAGCGGGTGCCGTGCTTCAATCCAATCGGTTGCCCCGTCGGGCGAGAAGTCGGGGATGGAGGCTTGGATACGTTCGGCCAGACGTGCCTTGGCGCGTAGGAAATCGATAAGGCCGAGCAACCCAAAACTGGCCAGCATATCCGGCAGACAGGGCCTTATGGCATCTGCCATTTCCGTCAGGATGCGGATAATCTCCTGCCGTTCGTCCCCTTCGAGTTCGCGGATGCGATTATTGGCATCCACTACCTCCGTGGGTTCTACGTAAAGGGTCTTGCCCGTAGCCGACTCATCGTGCACGATGCCCCGGAGTTTGCGTTTCGACGAAGGCGGAATCGGGATGACCAGGCGGCCGTCACGCACCGATGGCGTTACATCCTTTTCAATCAGACCTTCCTCTTGGGCAGAGTGGAGGATGCGGTTGAGCAGACGCGAGATGCCATTGAGGGTGTTGTTGAGTTCGCGGCGTATTTCGGCCAGTCGTGGCGAGGCATTGTCGCGTATCTCGCCCGTAGGTGTGAGCACGCTGTCTATTTGCCGTACAAGGTCGGGGAAGGTGACGGTGTCTGCCGCCTCGGCAGCGAGGAGAGGATAGGAAATCCCGCTATCCGGCTTGGGGCGGAAGTATTGTACCAAACTGTCAATGCCGGCCAAAGCGCGTCGCAGGTGAAACAGTTCTTCTGTCTCCAGGAATGTGCCGGCGATGCGTATTCGGCCCAGCGCTTCGGTCACGTCGTAGAACCCGTCTGTCGGCATGGGGTGGAGCGCATCTTCCAGGACCTGCATCATCTCGCGGGTCAGTTGTAGTTCTTTCTCGATGGCTCTCCGGTCTGTCAGAAAGGCCATATCATCGATGCGCGACACTCCAAGTGAGCATAGCGTGTTCTCCCGGAGTATCTGGCGTATTTTGTCAAAGCCGAGTTTTGTTTCGAAGTTTTGTGGATATATCATTGATGTCTCTTAGTCAGAATATGAGTTGTTACAGAGGTCGATGGCCTCGATCGGCATCGCTTTGCCGTCACCGCCGTCAATAAAGATATCGGCTTGATGCCGGTAGGTATCTTCAATCAGCAGAGGGTCGGTTCTGTAGCTTGCAGTATCGGCCTCGTCGGCGTCCTCGGGCGCTTCCAGCGCGGCGGCAAGCAACGGGTGGTCGAGTTCTTCAAGCAGTGCCTGCAGGATGCTGTTGTTCGTGATGCGGACTTCCACCGTCTTGCGGCTACGGAAAGCCTTCGGCAATTTCGTGCCCGCTTCGAGGATGAAAGTGACGGCCTCCGACTGACATTGGTGCATCTGCTTGAATTGCTCTTTCGAGATGCGCACGTATCCGGATGCTTGGCTGATATCCTTGCAGACGATGGTCAGAGCCCCTTGCTTCTGCTCCTCCTTACGGTAACGGTAGACTCTCTCAATGGCCTTGGCGTTGAGCGCATCGCAGCCGATGACATATTCTGTCCCAGTGGGGTAGATGATTACTCCACCATTGCGGACGGCATCTGCGATGTCTGCAAGGGTGCGTGTGTCCGGGTTGTTGTCGTAGAGTCTATAGGTCTGCATGGGGCGGTTAGGCTGTTATTCTGTGGCAACCGAAACCTCGACGGGCCGGATTTTGTTCCACACCCGACACCATTTGAACCACGACTTCGGCGTCCAGGGTTTGGCGGTCAGTTGCGGTCCTTCCTTATCAGGGGCACAGTAAGCCATCCGGTAGGAGATGGTATGGTCGGCGTCCGTATGTATTCCGAACAGGATTTGCTCCTTGCGGTCGATGGAGCGGGTCACCAGTGCGGGGTCGATGCTGACGGCCAGCGCTGCTGCCGACATCTGCGGATAGAGCTTGTGGTTGCCGTCGGGCCAGTCTTTGCCGAACGAAGCGCAGAGTCCTTTGCCGTCGGTGTAGTAGTGCAGCCCGGCGAGGTTTGTGCTGTCGGTATTGAAGACGCCGACTTTCATCACGCCTGTCACGAACTCCAGTTTGTCGAGGCCGTCCATGGCAGCAGTATCACCGCTGAAGTGCTGTATGACTTCGCACTCGCGGTTGCCGGCATAGAGGATGTAGCGGCTCTTCAGATTCAGTTTGCGGCCCTTGTATTGCCACCCTTCCACATTCATGTCCACCACAGTGCGTACCGGACCTTTGGCCATGATGTGTGCCTGGCGGTAGTCGAAGGGGTCTATCATCACCATACAAGGGTCGGCCACTTTGCTTTTGGCAGGCTGGGTAGCAAATGCCGGGTTGTCTTTGCTGTCGTCCCAACCGCGCAGCGTCCCGATGCTGATGGTCTGCCCGACGAGGATGATGTCGTCGCCGAACTGACGCTCGCTGACCAGTTGCGGAATCTCGCTGCTGTACCACAAGCCGTCGGCAAGTTCGAGTTGCGGGATGCGCTTGCCGTACAGGTCGGTGCTCTGTTTCTTGTCGAAGTAAATGCGGTAGGCCACCTTCTCGTTTTCGAAAGCGGGGCCATGGTGCATCATTGTCGAGTACATGTTGTCGACACGCTCTGACACGGTGTCGGTCGGGATGTGCCGCTTCTCGGCGTATGAGCGGGTCTTGTCCTTGTCCTTGAACCACATCTGGGCATGGACGCGGCTTTTGTAGCGGTCTGCCTGTGCTTCCTCGGTTGAGAACGTGATTTCAGCTACGAGTTTCTTCTTTCCTGCAATGTCGACCACAAAGGCGAGTTCCTCTTTGCGGCCGTCTTCGTCCAGGTCGTCCATTTGTGATGGAATCTCTTTGCCGTTGACTATCACCGTAGCACTCTTGTAGTCATGGCCGGTCGGCACGCTGATGCATACCGGAGCGTCGGTCAGGGCATTGCGGTTCGGATTTTTGATCGTGACGCTGAGTGTCTGGGCGTCCAGTGTGGAGAGGAGAGCACCCAATAGGGCGACTGCTACCAAAAGGAGAGTTTTCTTCATGTCTTCTTTATTCTGTTGCCAGCACTTTGCCTGGCAGTATCTTGGCTATTAAGGCGGAAGGTCCGAGCAAGACTATCAGCGTGACCAGCAGCGTGCCTGCGTTAAGGGCAACGACTTGCCATAGGCTGATGTCTATCGGCACCCATTCCAGATAGTAGTTTTCGGGGTCCAGTCCGACGGGATGCCACAGCCGTTGAATGGCGCAGAGGCCCAGTCCGATGAGGTTGCCCCACAAGAGACCTTTTAGGGTCAGGAACAAAGCTACATAAAGGAATGTGCGGCGCAGTTGTCCGTCCGTGCATCCCAGTGCTTTCAGCAGGCCAATCATTCGGGTGCGTTCGAGGATGATGATGAGCAGCCCACCGGTCATGGTGAAAGCCGAAACGACCGACATCAAGCCCAATATGACCCAGACATTGGTATCGAGCAGGTCTAGCCATCCGAATATTTGCGGGTTCTGCTGCTCTATGCTCTGCACGGCCAGTTGCGTACCCCGGCGGTCCTGTGTCTGGCTGCAACGGCTGCTCACCTCGCTATAGGTGTCGTCCAGTCGGTCGAAGTCAGAAAGTCTTATCTCTATGCCGCTGGCCATGTCTGCATCCCAACCGCTCACTTGCTGCAGCAGGTCGAAACTGCCAACCGCAATCTGGCTGTCATACTCGTTGAAATGTGTCTGATAGGTCCCGGCCACGGTGAGGGTGCGGGTTTTGACTGAAGCCTCTTGGCTGCCGTAGTCCAGCCGGTTGCGGTTCGTGTCGTTTTGCACGAAGAGGACCTGTACCTTGTCGCCCGTCTGCAGGTGCAGTTTGCGGGCTATGGTTTCCGAGATGCGTAAGTCACGTTCGCCTACTTCGCCGCTCTTGATGACTACGGGCAAGAATTCGCTCTCTGTCTTGAGAAGGGCCGGCTTGGTGATGTAGGGTGTGGCCGATGCGACGTTGTCTGTGCTTTCCAACACCTCGATCAGCGAGTCGCTGTAGCAAATCGGGTACTTCTCGTAGGTGTGGTTCGAAGCCAAAGCCAACAACTGGAGGTGGCCGCCGAAGTCCGATATCTTGTCCCGTATCTCTTGCTTGAAGCCCACCACGATGGCCACAGTAAGCAGCATCACCGCCAGACCTATGGCAATGCCGGCGATGGCAATGCGTATGGCGGGCGGTGACACGCGCTGAGTGTCGTCGCCTTTCGAGAAGTGTATCCTTATGGCTATGAAGAGTGCGAGCGACATATCGGTGTGGGGCGTCAGTTGGCGCCGGATTTTATTCTTCCTGGTTCATGACCGTGGCTTGGTAGACCTTCAGCGCTTTGGCCAGGACTATCAAGGCATGTTTCAAGTCGTCTTTGTTGAGTACGTAGGCGATGCGTACCTCGTTTTTGCCCTTGCCGGGAGTGACGTAGAAGCCGTTGCCCGGGGCCATCATTACGGTGCAGCCCTCAAACTCGAAGTCCGATAGGCACCATGCGCAGAATTTCTCGGCGTCGTCAACAGGTAGCTTGGCCATCGTGTAGAAGGCGCCCATCGGAATGGGAGAGTAGACGCCGTCTATGCGGTTCAGGCCGTCGATGAGGAACTTGCGGCGCTCCACATACTCGTCGTAGGTGTCGAGCATATATTCCGGGTCGGCATCAATAGAGGCTTCGGCCACAATCTGTCCGATGAGCGGTGGCGAGAGACGGGCTTGGCAGAACTTCATGATGTTCTGGCGCACGGCTGCGTTTTTGGTCACGATAGACCCGACGCGGATGCCGGTCTCCGAATAGCGCTTTGAGACGGAGTCAATCAGGATGACATTCTGCTCGATGCCCTCCAGGTGGCAGGCCGAGATGTAAGGCGCACCGGTGTAGCAGAACTCGCGGTACACCTCGTCAGAGAAGAGGAACAGGTCGTGCTTCTTGACGATGTCGCGCAGTTGGTTCATCTCCTTGCGGTTGTACAGATAGCCGGTCGGGTTATTCGGGTTGCAAATCAGGATGCCCTTGGTGCGTGGCGTAATCAACTTCTCGAACTCTTCCATCGGGGGAAGGGCGAAACCGTCCTCTATCGACGACGGAATGGACTTGATGACGGCACCGGCCACGATGGCAAAACTCATATAGTTGGCATAGGCAGGCTCCGGCACAATCAGCTCGTCGCCGGGGTTTAAGCACGACATGAACGCGAAGAGCACGGCCTCCGAACCGCCTGTC
Organism: bacterium; assembly: GCA_963631395.1. Classification (GTDB taxonomy): domain Bacteria; phylum Bacteroidota; class Bacteroidia; order Bacteroidales; family UBA3663; genus Liminaster. The sequence continues at coordinate 13,690 of CAVGQN010000024.1, read as the reverse complement.
GTGACGATGATGTCTTCCAGATCGACGTTGATTTTGAAGCGACGGTAGTAGGTGAGTAACTTCTCACGCAGAGAGAGGATGCCCTCCGACGGAGAGTATTCGAGTATTTTGCGGTCGATGTGCTTCAGCGAGTCCAATCCCGCCTGCATCGTGTTCAGGTCGGGCTGGCCGATGTTGAGGTGATAGACCTTCACGCCGCGTGCCTTGGCTGCATTGGCCAGGGGGACGAGCTTGCGGATAGGAGAGAGCGGCATCTGTTTGCCGCGTTCTGATATATCTGGCATTATTGTTTGTTTTGTTTACGTATACTAGCGCGCAAAGTTACTCATTTTGTCCGACACCTCCAAATTTTGCACACAAAAACTCATTCTGCACGGAGGTTGTGGACATATAACCTTAATTTCTAGTGTCGGATAAATGTTTTGGGTTTTACATTTTTGCATTGACTTTGCCTTGTCCTTGCTGGCTGGGTGGCAAAACATTTACCGTCCGAAACGCTTTATACTACGCATGTGGGAAGGTGAATGCCGACAAGAAATAGATTTTTCCGCACTAAAAGTTTTACATCTCACAAATAATGCGTACCTTAGCGGCGCAAAACTTTCAAGGAGCAAGACTATGACGCCGCTAGTGAACAAATACCCGGTCGGGATACAGACTTTCGAGAAGATTCGTAACGGGAACTATCTCTATGTCGATAAAACAAAATATATCGTCGACTTCCGCCGGAAACAGATGAGCTATGTCTTTCTGAGCCGCCCGAGGCGGTTCGGTAAGTCGCTCTTCGCCTCCACACTGCAGGCCTATTTCGAGGGAAGGAAAGAACTCTTCGAAGGTCTTGCCATTGCCGGCTACGAGAAAGACTGGGTGAAGCACCCCGTGCTGCACTTCGATATGAGCGGGGCAAAGCATTTTGATGCAGAGATGCTGAAGGATTACCTAAACGTACAACTTGCACAATACGAGAACATCTATGGCAGAAATGAAATAGAAAAACACCCCAATGACCGTTTGGACGGCCTCGTAAGGCGAGCAACCGAGCAGACCGGTCAAAAAGCGGTGGTCATCATCGACGAGTATGATGCACCCTTGCTCGATGTGGTACACGAGGATGACAACCTGCGTGAGTTGCGCCTTATCATGCAGAACTTTTACAGCCCGCTGAAGAAACTCGACCCCTATCTGGAGTTTACGTTCCTTACTGGCATTACCAAGTTCTCGCAACTTAGCATCTTCAGCGAACTCAACAACCTCGAGAATATCAGCATGTTTGACCAGTATTCCGCCATCTGCGGCATCAGCCTGTCAGAGCTCACCTCGGTGATGCGCCCCGATGTGGAGAATCTCGGACGGGCTCTTGGCATGACCTATGACGAATGTATGGAAGAGCTTCGCAAGTACTATGACGGCTACCATTTCAGCAAGCAGTCGGAGGACGTGTTCAACCCCTTCAGTCTGATACGGGCACTCAATGCCCAGGACATTGCCTCTTATTGGTTCGCTTCCGGCACACCTACTTATGTCGTAAGGTTGCTGCAAAAGTATCACGTCAATGTGATGGATATTGAGAAGGACGGCATCGTCGTGGACGACTTCGATGTGTCGCCCGAACAGATGACTTCTGCCTTGCCAATGCTCTACCAGAGCGGCTACCTTACCATCAGGAAATATAACCCTTTGTTGCATCGTTACAATCTAGGTTATCCCAATATGGAGGTGCGTATAGGTATGCTTAAAAATCTTGCGCCCAACTATCTATCCCCTATTTCGTTGGACAATAATAGCCTCGTAGGTGACCTTGTGCAACTGCTCTACGACGGCAAGACGGAAGAAACGATGGTGCGGCTGAGGGCTTACCTCGCCGGTATCTCCAACCGTCTTTCCAATAAGTGTGAGCGCGATTTTCAGACTGTTTTCTACCTCATTTTCAACTTAATGGGAGCCTTCATCCGGGTGGAGGAGGACAGTGCTATAGGCCGGGCGGATGCCGTAGTGCACATGCCAGATGCCGTTTATGTGTTCGAATTGAAATACGACGGCTCAGCCGACGAGGCCCTGCAACAGATAGACGACAAAGGCTATCTCATCCCTTACTCCGCCAGCGGCAAGCGCCTTGTGAAGGTAGGGGTCAACTACGATAGCCAGCAACGTACCATCACGGAGTGGAAAGTCAAGGAGGGATAAAAACGGCTTAGGGGAGAATGTCTGTTACGGATTTTCTCCCCTATTTCAAGAGTCACAAAACTAGAACAATGATAGCTACGCTCGACTATATAAGACAGAAGTTTGAGGAATACAACACGATGATGTTTGAGGGGAAACTGCAGCCGATACCTTTTAGGCTCAGCAGGGCCAGGACCTTCATCGGTGCGGTGCAATGCTGCCGGAAGAGGAATCTGGACGGCACGTGGCATTACTATGACTTCGTATTCGTTATCAGCACATTGGTGGATAGGCCGGAGAGCGAGGTGCAAGATACCATCGTTCATGAGATGATACACTATTGGATTCTCTCCAACCAAATGCATGATGACAGCCCGCACGGCACCCTATTCAAGACAAAGATGGAGGAGATAAACAGACGCTTCGGTCTACATGTCAAAGTGTCGCACCATAAGACGAAGGAAGATATGGACAAAGACACCCAACTGCGCCAGCATCTTATCTGCATAACCAAATTGCGGGGGGACGAGCTGGGAATCACCATAGCCAGCCGGACCAGACTCTTTATGCTTTGGGACCAGATTCCGCTAATTCCGCAGGTGCAGGAATGCCAGTGGTACGTTTCTGCCGACCCGTTCTTCAACCGCTATCCGCGCGCTTCGTCACTGAAGATATATTCCATCTCGCCTGCCGAACTCGAAGAGCATCGGGGTGATTTCAGGCCTCTAGTGAGGGAAGGAAACACCATCCGAATCGGACGCCGATAGGCTGCGGAAGTGTCGTGCTTGCGATTCTATCGGTTATTTGCTGCCGATGGCGGCAAATGTAGAGAAGATAATACCGATGTCTGACCACACCGAATGGTGGGCTACATATGCCAGGTTGATGGCCAGTTTGTCGGGCATGATAACCTCCACATAATACCTCTCGGGGTCAGCGGCTTGTGCCAACAACTCGTTTTCGTTCCTGTATTTCACCGAAGCACGGTCCGTGATGCCGGGTCTGACATCCAGGACGTGCAGTTGCTCGTCGGTATAGAGGTCTACGTAGCGGCGCACCTCAGGCCGGGGACCGACAAAACTCATATCGCCAATCAGGACGTTGATGAGTTGCGGCAACTCGTCTACCTTGTACTTCCGGATGAAATAACCGGACTTGGTCACGCGTGCATCGTGCCCGCCCACCGTGAGGAGGCCTTTTTTGTCCGAGTCGACATACATCGAGCGGAACTTGAAGAGCCGGAAGTCCTTGTTGTGGCGGCCAACCCTCGACTGCCTGTAGAACACTGGTCCATGCGAATCGCACTTGATCCACAGCGCCACGACCAGGAACAGCGGAGAAAGCACAATCAGTCCGGCCAGGCTCGCCAATATGTCGAAGGTCCGTTTAAGCATCGAACTTATGGAAAATATCTACGAGATTGTCCAGCACATAGTCCACATCCTCGTCAGAGAGAAGGGTGTGCAGAGGTAGTGTCATGGCATTGCGGTAGAGGTTGTAGGCATTGGGGAAGTCCTTGATGTCATAGCCCATAGCCTTGTAGGCCGTCATCATTGGCAGTGGCTTGTAGTGTACATTGCAGGCGATGCCGCGTTCGGCCATCTCTGTAATCACCAGGTTGCGTTTGGCAACGTCCAGGTCGAGCAGACGCACGATATACAAGTGCCCACTTGAGCGGTGGTCTTCGCCGAAATGGGGTAGTACCGCTACATGGCAGTTGCGCAGCCCGGCATTGTAGCGTTCGATGATGGCCTTGCGTCGTTCGAGCAGGGATGGATAGCGCTCGAATTGCGCTAGACCGATAGCTGCCATAATATCTGTCATATTGCACTTGTAGTAAGGTGCGATGATGTCATATTCCCAATTGCCTAAGCGGGTCTTGGCCAAAGCGCTTTTGTTCTGTCCGTGCAGGGTAAGCAGCTGCAGGTTCTTGTACAACGCCTCGTCGTCGACACCCTCATGGCTGCGCCACGTGGCAGCTCCGCCTTCGGCTGTCGTGAAGTTCTTGACGGCATGGAATGAGAAAGCCGTGAAGTCGGCTATCTCGCCGCACATCTTGCCGTGACGGGAAGCACCGAAAGCGTGGGCGCCGTCGGCCATGACTATAATCCGACCGTAAGCTTTCTGTAGGTCATTGGCGGGCCGGAAGAGACTGCGTTTGCTCTCCACAATGCTGAAGACGCGGTCGTAGTCGCACACGATGCCGCCCAGGTCAACGGGAATGATTACCTTGGTGCGCTCGGTGATGGCATTTGCCAGCTGGTCATAGTCCATCTCCACGCAGTCTTTTTGGGTGTCTACAAACACGACCTTTGCCCCGACGTGAGCGGCGCAACTGGCAGAGGCAGTGTAGGTATAGGCACTGGTGATGACCTCGTCACCCTCGCCTACGCCCAGGGTGCGCAGTATCATCTCCATGCACGAGGTCGCCGAACTCATGCAGACGGCCTTTGGTGTGTGGACAAAAGCGGCTATCTTGCGTTCAAGTTCCTGTACTTTCGGCCCAGTGGTAATCCAGCCGGAACGCATAGTTTCGGCCACAAGCTGTATTTCTGCCTCCGTGATGTCCGGGGGGGAGAATGTTATTTTTCGCATGTCTTTCATTTCTCGTTTTCGCTTATATTGTATTTCTTTACGTAGAAAGTCTTTTTGTAGAGGTTGCCGCAGATGTTCGTCAATGTCCAGAATGCAGCTAGCAGCGGATTCATTGACTCGGCCTCATGGAACAGCCGGTAGTGCCATAGTATTTTGGTCTTGACGTCCGGCGGGGTGATGGACTGGCTCCGGCGCCGATAGCGGGCCAGGGTCAAGGGCAATAGGTGGCACGGAGCTTTCTTAATGACCTTGAGCCAGAGGGCAGTGTCGTTGTTCTTCTTGATGTCGGCAATCTGTACTAGACCTATCGCGTGGCGGTTGTACATGACCGTGAGACATCCGGGCCAGCAGCAGGAGTACATTCCCATCTTGCCGACCTTGCTCCTGCCGCTCACATGGATGCCGAGCTCGTGGCCCGACTCGTCCATCTCCACATAGTCGTGGTAGGAGAACGCATAGTCATGTTCCTGCATAAAGGCGAGTTGCCGTTCCAGTTTCTCCGGCATCCAGACGTCGTCACCGTCAAGGAATGCAATCCACTCGCCCCGTGCTTCCCTCAGGGCCTTGTTGCGGGAGACGGCAGCGCCGGAGTTGCGCTCGTTGCAGAAGAGCCGTATGCGGTCGTCCTGCAGCGCATAGGTGCGGATTACCTGTTGGGAGTCGTCCGTCGAGCAGTCGTCGACGATGACCATCTCCCAATCCCGGTAGGTTTGTGCCTGCGCGGACCGGATGGTCTCGGCGATGTATCGGCCGCAGTTGTAGACAGGTGTGATAATGCTGACCATAAGACAGGGCGTAGGGTTATTTGTCAAAACGTTCGAACTCCGAGTTGCGGCTCTTGAATTCGGGTATAAAACTTTTCATAAGCTTCACCATACTCTCCGTGTCGATTTTCTTGGCCAGAACTTCCAGTTCCTCTACCACTTTCAGCACCTCGCTATAGTCGTATTGTCGTACTTTGGCGATTCGGATGCTCTCGTGGTTGGTAGGGATGGTGTTCTCGGCGGTGGCGAGCACCTCTTCGTAGAGCTTTTCACCCGGTCGCAGACCGGTGTATTCTATCTTGATGTCCTTGTCCGGGACGAAGCCGGCGAGTTCTATCATCTTGTGCGCCATATCGGCAATTTTGACGCTCTTGCCCATGTCGAAGACAAAGATCTGGTTGCCGGTGGTCATTGTGGCCGCCTCCATCACCAGTCTGCATGCTTCGGGAATGGTCATAAAGAAACGTGTAATCTCCGGATGTGTGACGGTGACCGGTCCGCCCTTGGCTATCTGCTCGCGGAAACGCGGGATGACAGACCCGTTCGAGCCGAGCACGTTGCCGAACCGTGTGGTGACAAACTTGGTCGTTCCCTGCATCGTGCCGTTCTCGATGGCCAGTCCTATCGACTGTACATACACCTCGGCTATGCGCTTCGTGCAGCCCATGATGTTGGTCGGGTTGACAGCCTTGTCGGTCGAAATCATCACCATCTTCTCCACTCCATACTCGATGCACTTGTCCACCACGTTGCGGGTGCCTATCACGTTGGCGAGCACGGCTTCTGTGGGGTTCTCCTCCATAAGCGGCACATGTTTGTAGGCAGCTGCATGAAACACAATTTGCGGATGCATGTCGCGCATGACATAGTCTAGACGTTTCTTGCTGCGCACATCGCCGATGACGGGGCGCATGTCCAGGTCGGGGAATTTTTCCTCCAGCTCAAGGCGGATGTTGTGCATCGGGGTCTCTGCATTGTCAAAGAGGATGAGCCGGCCTACACCAAGAGCAGACAGGATACGGCACAACTGCGAACCGATGCTGCCGGCTGCACCGGTCACCATGACCGCCTTGCCGCTGAATGCCTGCTTGACGGCCTCGGCGGAAATCTTTATCTCCGACCTGCCGAGCAAGTCTTCAATCCGGACTTCGCGCGGTTGCCGTCGGCCTGAAGGCTGCCCGTTGGGGACTTCCTCCACGGGCGGGTTGTACAGAACTCTCACCTTCAGACTGTTACAGAATTTTACGAGCCCGTCGGTTTCTTTCTGCACATCGGCATTGTCGACGAATATCACGGCTTCGATAGCGTGACGGTCGAGAATGTTTTGGAATGATTCGTAGTCGCGGTATTCATAGACCCGTGAATCGCCCAGGCGATAGGGTTTGACCGAATTGCCTGGCTTGATAAAACCGGAGATATGGTACTGGGGTGCGATGGACTGCATCTTCTCGAAAGCCACGGCGCTGTCGCTCGTGCCGTACACCATAACCGATGGCGTGGAGCGCCGGCGTTGCAGCCTCTTGCGTGTCACGTCGTAGGCCATCACAACCAGGAGTTTCTCCATTGTGAGCAACACCATACATGTCAGGCCGTCGACGATGAGCAGAGCGAACAGGTGGGGGAACGAGTAGCCCAAGTGCAGGTGCACGGTGACAATGGTCAATCCGAGGCAGATTTGCTTGATGACCACGGCCAGCAGGAGAATTCCCATCAGGCGGATGGAACTGTGCCGCCAAACTGCACCCGACGTCTTGAGCAGACCGAAAGACACTATGGCATAGATGAGCGAGCCTCCTATCCAAAGGCTTGTGTATTGCAGCGTGTAGTCGTTGCGTGCCACTATCGATACGAAAGTGATGGACAGCAGCGATGCAAACACCGCCATAAAAACATCAGCTATCAGTACTAGACGACAGGTAAAATACTTGTCTATATTGGTTTTTTCTACAAATTTGTATATCATACGCAGGTTGCGTTGGGCCTTGATACACCCAATACTCTATAAAAACGGAGAAATTGCTTATATATTATGTATTATGCGTCTTTTTTAGCTGATTTCTGCCTTCTTCTGCTCTGTCCGGGGTAGTTCGCCCACTGGAAGCAGTATTACCCTATGCGGAGAGAACATATCTTCTCGGGGCAACGCAGATAACTGCATCGTCCATCGCAGATATCTGCGTTGTCTATTGCAGATATCTTCATAAAACCGGGAGGGGCTGCATCTGTGTAAAGGTGCGACCCCTCCCTATAATGGTTTGTGTAGTGTCAGTCCGATTAGTCAGCCAACTTGGCCTTGATGAACTCGCGGTTCAGACGGGCGATGTTCGAGATTTTGACAGACTTCGGGCACTCCATTTCGCAGGCGCGTGTGTTGGTGCAGTTGCCGAATCCGAGTTCGTCCATCTTGGCTACCATAGCCTTGGCGCGACGGGCAGCCTCGACCTTGCCTTGCGGCAGCAGTGCGAACTGGCTGACCTTGGCAGAAACGAAGAGCATGGCCGAGCCGTTCTTGCAGGCAGCTACGCAAGCGCCGCAACCGATACAAGAGGCAGAGTCCATGGCCTCGTCAGCGGCTACCTTGCTGATCAGGACGGCGTTGGCGTCCTGTGCACTGCCGCAGTTGACCGAGGTGTAACCGCCGGCCTGCTGGATTTTGTCGAAGGCAGAGCGGTCGACCATAAGGTCACGAATGACGGGGAAACCGGCCGAACGCCAAGGCTCGACAGTGATGGTCTCCTCGTTTTTGAACTTGCGCATATGCAGCTGGCAGGTTGTGATGGCATCATCGATGCCGTGTGGGCGGCCGTTGATGTAGAGCGAGCAAGTGCCGCAGATGCCCTCACGACAATCGTGGTCAAATACGATTGGCTCCTCATGCTTCATGATGAGTTGCTCGTTGAGGGTGTCCATCATTTCGAAGAAGGACATCTCGGTCGAAACGTGCTCAACGCGGTAAGACTTGAATTCGCCCTTTTCCTTTGGGCCGCGCTGACGCCAAACTTTGAGGTTTACGTTCAGAAAACTTTCTTTTCCCATAGTTGTTCAATTATTAAAAAGGGTGAATTAGTTCTTGTAGTTACGGGTCTGTACCTTAATCTCCTGATAGTCGAGCATTTCCTTCCAGAGTTCAGGCTCTTTGCCTTCGCCCATGTACTTCCAGCAGCCGACATACATGAAGTTCTTGTCGTCACGCTGAGCCTCGCCTTCGGGAGTCTGGTGCTCTTCGCGGAAGTGTCCGCCGCACGATTCCTCACGGTGGAGGGCATCGCGTGCCATCAGTTCGCCTATCTCGATGAAGTCAAGCAGACGGATGGCCTTGTCCAATTCGGTGTTGAGCGAGTCTGCTTTGCCGGGCACGTAGACTTCTTTCCAGAAGGTCTCGCGGATGGCAGCCAATTTCTTCAGGCCTTCTTCCAGACCTTCTTTCGTACGGCCCATGCCGACATGCTCCCACATGATGTGGCCGAGCTCCTTGTGGATCGAGTCGACGGTGCGGTGACCCTGCACAGCCATAATCTTGTTGATCTTCTCCTTCACGCCGTTCTCGGCCTCCTCAAACTCGGGCAGGTCTGTCGAGAACCTTGGTACCTGAATCTGGTCAGCCAGATAGTTCTGCAGCGTGTAGGGCAGGATGAAGTAGCCGTCGGCCAGACCCTGCATCAAGGCAGATGCGCCTAGACGGTTGGCACCGTGGTCAGAGAAGTTGGCCTCGCCTGCGCAGAACAGACCCTTGACGGTGGTCTGCAGTTCGTAGTCTACCCAAATGCCGCCCATGGTGTAGTGGATGGCAGGATAGATCATCATTGGAGTTTCGTACGGATTGTCGTCGGTAATCTTCTGGTACATCTGGAAGAGGTTGCCGTACTTGTCGGCGACTACGTCCTTGCCCAGACGGTTGATAGCCTCTGAGAAGTCGAGGAATACAGCCAAACCTGTTCCGTTGACACCATAGCCCTTGTCGCAGCGCTCCTTGGCGGCACGCGAAGCAACGTCACGGGGTACGAGGTTGCCGAAAGCCGGGTAGCGGCGCTCCAGGTAGTAGTCACGGTCTTCCTCAGGAATCTGATGACCCTTGATTTCACCGCGCTGCAGACGCTGTGCGTCTTCCAGCTTCTTAGGTACCCAAATGCGGCCGTCGTTACGGAGAGACTCCGACATCAGTGTCAGCTTAGACTGAATGTCGCCGTGTACGGGGATACAAGTTGGGTGAATCTGAGCGTAGCAGGGGTTGGCAAACATAGCGCCCTTGTGGTAGATCTGGATAGCGGCGCTGCCGTTGCAGCTCATGGCGTTGGTCGACAGGAAGTAGGTATTGCCGTAACCGCCCGTGGCGATGACAACGGCATGGGCAGAGTAACGCTCTAGTTCACCGGTGACGAGGTTGCGGACGATGATACCGCGTGCGCGCTCTACACCCTGCTCATCCTTGATGAGGACAACGTCCTGCATTTCGCGACGGGCATACATGGTGACGTTGCCCTTCTGAATCTGACGGTTGAGCGAAGAGTAGGCTCCGAGCAGCAACTGCTGGCCTGTCTGGCCCTTGGCGTAGAAGGTACGCGATACCTGGGCGCCGCCGAAAGAACGGTTGGCCAAAGTTCCGCCGTACTCACGGGCAAAGGGGACACCCTGAGCCACGCACTGGTCGATGATGTTATTCGACACTTCGGCCAGACGGTACACATTGGCCTCACGGGCACGGTAGTCGCCGCCCTTGATGGTGTCGTAGAAGAGACGGTAGATAGAGTCGCCGTCGTTCTGATAGTTCTTGGCAGCATTGATACCGCCCTGGGCAGCAATGGAGTGTGCGCGGCGTGGCGAGTCCTGGATGCAGAAGCACTTTACCTTGAAGCCTAATTCGCCGAGAGTGGCTGCGGCGGCACCTCCGGCCAGGCCGGAACCGACCACGATGATGTCAAGCTTGCGCTTGTTGGCCGGGTTTACCAATTTCTGGTGAGCTTTATAGTTTGTCCACTTGTCAGCGAGCTTTCCTTCCGGGATGCGGCTGAGAGCAGGATCCATAATGTTTTCAGTAGCCATAGTTTATTTGCAATTTACTGAGATTGTACATGAATTTATTGGCAGCAGCAGCCACAGCAGAAACCGCCGTTGTTGATGATGGCTGCAACGATGACGCAGAGGAATCCGACTGCGATGACGGTAGCCCAAACGTAGCTGATGGCAATCCAGCGGTTCAGCCAAACCTTGCCGTTCAGACCCAGAGTCTGCATAGAAGACCAGATGCCGTGGGTCAGGTGATACCAGAGGGCGGCGAACCATACCACATAGACAACGTCGAGAATAGGATTGGCAAAGGTAGCCGTAATCCAGTCGAAGCCGGCAGTAGGTCCGAATGCGCCTTCGCTGCCGGTCAGTTCGGCCAGCATCATATTGCTCCAGAAGTTGTAGAGATGGACGAAGATGCCGCAGATGACGATGACGCCGAGGGCGAGCATGTTCTTGGCAGCCCAGTGTACGGGTTGCTTGCCGGAAACGGCATAGCGGTCTTTGCCACGAGCCTTCCAGTTCTGAAGCGTCAGCATGAACGCATAGCAGAAGTGGATAACAACAAGGACGGCCAATCCGGCAGTGCCGAGGAGGGCATACCAGTTGGTGCCGAGAAATTCACACACCTTGTCGTAATAATGTCCGTCTGCAGGGGTTCCTACCATTACGTCGTAGACATAGACAAGGTTCATCAGCATATGGAAGGTGAGGAAGAGCACAAGGCAGCAGCCGGTTACGCTCATCACAACCTTACGGCCGATGGAAGAGGAAATTAACCACATAGGAAAAATAGATTAAATAATTAAATAGTTGATATTTCAATTGTGTTCTATCACGTGTTTCCGCGTGCCTGTGCCTCGCGTTAACCGTGCAAAAATATGAAAAAATAGTGAATCCGACAATCTTTTATGCGAAAAGTTGTGCGGTGTCATCGAATTTATCTATCTTTGCACTATGAAAATAGCAAATATCCAACTGCCCGACCGTGCCGTAATGTTGGCTCCGATGGAGGATGTCACCGATGTGGGATTCCGCCTGCAGTGCCGTCACTATGGAGCAGATATGGTCTATTCGGAGTTCGTCTCGGCCGATGCGCTGATACGCAATGTCGGCAAGACAATGCAGAAACTGAAGGTGCTCGAGGAGGAGCGCCCCGTAGCCATTCAGATATACGGCCGCGATGTGGCGTCGATGGTCGAGGCTGCGCAGATTGTCGAACAGGCAGGCCCTGACATCCTCGACATCAATTTCGGCTGCCCCGTCAAGCGGGTGGCAGGTAAGGGCGCCGGTGCCGGCATGTTGCAGAACATCCCGCTGATGCTCGAGATTACAAGAGCGGTGGTTGATGCCGTACATATTCCCGTTACGGTCAAGACCCGTTTGGGGTGGGATCATGAACATCGCATCATCGTCGACTTGGCCGAGCAACTGCAGGACCAGGGTATTGCTGCTTTGGCCATTCATGGGCGCACCCGTGCGCAGATGTATAACGGCGAGGCCGACTGGAGTTTGATAGGTGAGGTGAAGCGTAATCCCCGTATGCACATCCCTATCATTGGCAATGGCGATATCACCTCAGCGCAGATGGCCAAACGGCGTTTCGACGAGACCGGCGTGGACGGTATCCTGGTCGGTAGGGCCACCTTCGGCCGCCCTTGGATATTCAGGGAAATCAAGCATCTGCTCACTACGGGCGAGGAACTGCCACCCATGCCGCTTGCGGAGTGTATCCTTGCTCTCAAGCATCAGGTGGAGACGAGCGTGGCCCGTATCGGCGAGTACCGGGGCATCCTCCATATCCGTCGGCATCTGGCTGCCACGCCGGTATTCAAGGGGATTCCGAACTTCCGGGATACGCGTATTGCCATGCTTCGGGCCGAAACGGTCGAAGAGTTGTATGCCATCATGAATCGAGCTGTAGAGATGATTTCGGCGGGCGCGTCGGCGACAGACCCGATAGACCCGTCGAACTGTCCTACACAAACTTTACTCTGATGAACTGGACAGATTGGGGTTATTTTGGGCTTTTCGCTGCCGCCTTTTTGGCAGGTACGCCGATACCGATGAATTCGGAGATAGTCTTGAGCGGACTCCTTGTCGCCGGTTGGCCGGTTGGCCCAAGCATCGTGGTCGCTACGGCCGGCAACTGGCTCGGCGCCATCACAAACTACTTCCTGGGCCGGTTGTGTACCTACGAGCAGATGCTCAAGTGGACACGGGCCAATCCGCAGAGGCTGGAGAAGATGCGTCTCTTCCTGACTGGGCGCGGCGTGTGGTTTGCGTTGGCCTGCAGTATTCCTGTTTTGGGCAATGTCATCATCATTTCTTATGGTATCTTGCGCGTACCCTTTTGGAAAGTTGGCGGCTTGATGATAGTTGGGCAGGTGCTGCGTTACCTCATTTGGACGGCCTTTACCCTTGGTTTGTGGAGCGGTCTCCACTGATGGCTGTCATGGCTTGACTTGTATTTTTGTGTCTACAAAATGTGTTGTGCAACATAAAGTATATGCAATTTTACATGTTGTCCAACATTTTATTGTAAAAAATCCAAAATAGCTTTTGAGTTTTCCGGAATAATGTCTACCTTTGCATTGGGAAAGAACATTGCGTTATCTCTATAACGCAAGTCTCAAAAATCCCTTTGTAGATTATTAACCGGGAAACCCAGGCCGTTGAGAGGTCCGGGTTTCTTTTAGATATGTTCGGCATGAGCCTGTCTAAGTGTGTAAGTCCCGAGTAAGCCCTAATAAATCAGATGTCCGAAAGGAGCTTGCTCCTCTTTGTCGAAGTGCAAATTCTTGTATGAGCAACCTCCCATCAGCAGCGTATTGACCACAATCCTATCGGTAGGATTCCTCAATGAAGGAATGGTAAAGAAGTCAAATATGTAGATGCGAAGGAGAAGCCAAAGAACATAAGCACAGACATTTCAAGTGCAACAATCATGAATCGCTTACATATCCTCGTCATAATGAAAATCTATTTGCCCTATCTTATCTTCTATTACCTTAAATGCCAATTTTTTAATTTTATTGTTCAATAAAGGATTTCCTATTAAGATTATCTTCTTATCTTTATCAACAAGAAACGTATGAAACAAAGGTTCTTCTGGAATGAATCCATTCCTATTTCGAAAGACATGATTAGTATCTATATAGAGT
>CAVGQN010000023.1:0-41367 GCA_963631395.1 bacterium | reverse complement strand
CACGATCTTTGGTTAGCAGGAGTGACTTGTTGCCACGGAAGTTTTAAACTGCGCCCATTTCTTCGAATGCTTACTCAAGAATCGGATGCGAATTATTAATATTAAAACTGACTGATTATGTACAACTGGATTGTATCCTTTAGAACCGAAAACACTCACAGCGACTGTCTGCCGAAGCAGTAATAACAGTCGCTGTGAGTGTATTATAGGATTAGGTGAGGGTTGTCATCCCTCAGGCTTTTATTTCATCACTTTCTGTACCTTGACTGAGCCATCGTTGTAGTAGGTCTTCAAGATGGTTAGACCTATGTGGTCCTTTGCGGTCTTGTAACCGTCAAGCGTATAGTACTCGTGTCTTACTGCCTCGACATTGGTGTCGATTTGTGAGATGCTCGTATACATGCTTACATCGTACTTCTGACTGAGGCTACCGTTCTCGTTGACGGCCTTGATATAAGCAGGCGTCTTGCCCTGCTCAACAGAGTATTCTGTGCCCTTGGTGATGGAGAGAACATTGTCCTCGGCGTCAAATACAATGTAGCAGATGGCATAGTTAGAGGCCTTCCATGAGAGCTGGTTGACGTCCTGATACCATTTGATGTCGGTCGGTGCGTCTACGGGTTCCATCAGCATACGCGGATTCCAGCGGTCGTCGCCAGACATGACATTCTCGTAGGTGTACTTGGCTACTTCGTCGGCAGTGAGTACAGCCTTGCATGAGCCGGTCACCTTGATGGGGTTGCCGAGAGAGTCGGTTCCGTCCGTGTATTCGTACTCAGTGCGGCGGTTGGATAAGTCCACAGGGTTGCCGTTAGCGTCCATAGTGTTGTATTCTGCGAAGAGGGCCGGAATGGCGCCCATGTTATTCCAACCATTGGGTGAGATGTTCACTTTGGCAATGGTGTTGATGAAGACAGCCTTCGGATTGTTGTGCCAGGGGCGACCGAGGTTGGTTTCGCCGCTCTTTGCCAGTTCGTTTCCGTCGATGATGCAATTGCTGAACACATATCCGTAGGTAGCGTTGCGATGGCAGGGAGCTACGATGACAGACCCCTTGCGCACGTTGTACATGGTGCAGCTATCCAGGAATGCGTTGCCGCCACCATAGAAGTAGTCTACAGCGCCCTCGATATGACAGGCCTTCACGTAGGTGCGGTCGTCCTCAAGGTGTGTCGATGTCTCCCAAGTGTCCTGGAAGGAGCGGAACTTACAGTTGTAGAAAGCGATACGGTCGCCGTTGGTGCGCATGGCCAGTGCCATCGGGCCGTTCTGGGTGCTCACACCATACGTGTTGACGTAGCTGATGTTCTCGGAATAGAAATCCTCGCCTCCGACTTCCACACCGGCATGACGTCCGTAGTTGGGGTCGCTGGGGTTGCTGACAGAACCTGGCTTGTCGGCGTCGTCGCACATGATGTAACGCTCGATGATAGTCTTCTCCTTGTCTTGTCCGATGAGGTGGATGTTGGTCTTCTGCTGAGAGACGGTGACGAGTTCGTCGTATTCGCCGTTCTTGACGAAGATAAGGTAAGGATAGCTCAGATTGTCGGGCGCAGCGTCGATGGCAGCCTGAACGGTGGTGTAGTCGCCAGTGCTGTCGGCAGCGACTACGGCATCAAACAGTTTGGCAGCAGGACGTGGACGATTCATGATGTTGAACGTAAGCGTCAAGCCCTCGAAGGTGTTGCCAACCTTGTCTACGATGGCTCCTGCAGGCAGCGTGAAGGTGCATGCCTGACCATAGTCCATGCCGGTATAGGCAAATGAGACCGTCTTGGATGCATATACGCCGACGAGTTTGTTCCCGTTAAGAGTGACGTCACCGGTACCCTGCTTGATCTTCTTGTTGAAGGTAAGCACGATATTGCCGGAAGCCGAAGCTGTGCTTGATGATTGTGCCGGAGATGACGACAGGAGTTTCGGGGCTTCGGTGTCAGTGGTGCTGTCTGCCTCGCCATAGATGATTACCTCTGCCAGATAGAATCCTTCTGTAGCATTGTCGGCTGGTGTGCCGATGAGTTCGCTCGTCGTGTCACCAATCCAACGCACATAGACCGTAGTGTCGGTCGGGATGTCGACCGGGAGTGCGACATTCTGTTCCATCCACAGGTTCTTTCTCGTAATCTCAAACGAAGCCACGTCGGTGTAGGTCGTTCCGTCCAAAGAGTACTGCACCTTCTGTATCCGGTGTACACAGTCGTTGTCGGCGGCAGCGAGGAAATGGACGGTGAGGTCCTTGTATTTGCGTGAGTCGAATTTGGCTACAAAACTACGCGGGTCGCTCATGGTAGAATAACCTGTGTAACGGCGAATGCATGAATAGTTGCCGCCATCGTAGTTGCGTACACTTGCACCCCAGTTGCTTTGTGAGCCGTCGCTGTTGTAGAGGCTGATGATACCCTTGTTGTCGGTCTCAGCGTAAAAGTCTCCGGGCCGTTTGCTGCGCGGATCAGAAACCGTGAAGTTCCATCCCGTGATGAACGGAATTACGTCGAATGTAGCCTTGATGGTCATATCGCCATTGATGGTGATGATGCGCTGGCTAGTGCTGGTCAGGTCTTCCCAATAGAGAAAAGAAGTTGCCTTGTTGGGTACTATACTTACCGTTACGACTGTGCCGTCGACATATTTGCCGTCTACAGGTTCGGGAGAGAGGCTGACTTCGCCCCACTCAGCTCCGTCGCCGTCTTTTTCGACAGTGAACGAGTGGGTGGTGAGTGTCTCGTAGACCGCTGTTACGGTGGCATTTTCATTTACTACATAGATATAAGGATTGTCGGTAGAGAGCGTGTTGCCGTTTTCGTCCTGCCACTCCTTGAAGAGATAGCCGTAGTTGGCGTTGGCTGTAATCAGGACGCTGTCACCACGTTCGTAGTCTGCACCGACCGGTGTGATATAACCGGCTTCGGCAGGCATATTGGCGTTGTCGAGATGCACCATGTCGGAGATGCTCTTGAGCCACCGGATGTCACCGATGACGTCGCCGTCGGAAGATGCTGTTGCCAAATCGCTGGCTGACGAGATGTAGAAATTGCCGTTGTCAGGGTCTGGGTAGACGAGTTCGCTCAATCCGAAATCTGCGAGCGTGTAGTCTTCGATCTCCTGCTCTTCGGGCGACTTGTGGGAGTACGTGCCGTAGTTGATAAAGAGGTTCTTGAGGGCAATGAGCGACCCGCCGGAAGCCTTCAGCGCGTATGGCCTGTCGTTCTCGGTACCTCCATTGTAGAAGATATTGTCGTAGAACATATAGGTCGCATTGCCGGTCTTCTTGCTGTCCACATTGCAAATGGCGTATTTGGCTGCTTTTGACCAGTTGTACACAGTGTTGTGACGGAATTCGAAGGTGAAGTCTCCGTCGTAGGCATTCTTCGGCGTGAAGAATCCCTCACCGTTGCTGTAGTTGTACAACGTGGAGTTGTCTACCGACACGCTTTTGACCATGTGAGTGGGGTAGAGCAGATTCCAACCGTTCAAGCCGCAATCGTGGATGAGACACTCGGAGAAGTTGATTGCGTCGATGGTCTTGCCCGCAGTACTGGTACGGAGCAGACACCGGTTTACATTCGTAATTTCGCAGTTCCTGAAGGTAATCTCCTTGATGTTGCCACATGCGGACAAGTCCAGGAAATAGTTGTTGTTGGGATTGATAATCACGCCTTCGAACACAAGACCGCCGTCTGTGATGGCTTCGTCTTTGCTGGATATGCCGCCAGTCAGGGTTACCGTATCGCCTTCAGCAGCTTGCAGTGTGATGGTCTTCCCGGATGGGAACGTGAGTTTGTTAGCGTAAGTGCCTCCGGCGAGTACAAGAACATCGCCGTCTTTGGCTTCAGAATACGCTAACGACAAAGAGGCAGGTGTGACCTCCGTTTCATCCGCCCAAACCGTGAGGCTGGCGAATAGAGACAAAAATAGAAATAGCTTTCTCATGATGTGGTTTTTTATTGGGTTAGTACTTTTTTATTGCCTATGATATTGATGCCCTTGCGAGGCTGGTCGAGGGGTTGTCCGGAGATGCTGAACACGGCATCCTCTCCGTCGTATTGGATCGAGATGGGGCAAATGCCGGTAGAGGTGGTCCCGTAACCCTTGATCTGTATGTTGGCAAATCCGATTGACTTGGCCGGATTTAACCTATAGATATACAATTTCAGCTGGCAGTGGCCTGTAGAGGGCTTGATGGTCAAGTCCTGCATGTCTGTCTCCTGTATTACCTCTTGGGTATCTTTCGGGTTGTTGGCGTTTATGCCTTGCGTAATGTCAGTCTGCGTGCCGTTGCTGTCCGTCCATACGGCATTGTAGTAGCCGCCACTGGTGCCATAGCGTAGGGAGTAGAGCGACAAGGAGAGCGGAGTGAAGCTCATGCCCTCGGGTATCTCGATGTCGTAAGCGAGGTAGCAGTTCTCGTCCGCAGCTTTCGTCTCGGCGGTAGGCTGATAGGTAGAATAGGTGCGGTTGAAGTTTCTGCTCGTGCCGATGCTCTTCAGGTTGCTGCCCATCGTTATGCTGCCGGTCTTGATGTACTGGCTCTCTACAACGGGTACCTCCGTCAGTGAGCCCGTATTCATCTTCCAGGTGATGGAGGCGTTGCTTACTTTTGACTCAGGCACGTAGGGGTCGCCGGCTTTGCCCACTTCCTCTGCACCCTTATATTGAGCAGTGGTGATATCGCTGACGAGGCTATTGAGGTAGACTTCGAGCATAGTGTATCCCTCGTCATTACGGTTGTTGCCGTCTTTGGCATCGTTGGGGTTCAGTCCTTGTGCAGTCTCCCACTCATCGGGCATACCGTCTCCATCCGTATCGGTGGGAGCTTCGGTGCTCTTCAGCTCCGGCCAAGGAGACCAGTCTTCGTCGGCATCGTCGGGCTCGAGGTCGGTGAGTTTGTCGATGAGTCCGCCTTTGTCGGCCGATTCGCCTTTATAGGTGTAAGTGCCATTGCGGCATTCTGTAACCAGACGAGTGTCGATGGCATCCCGGCTCTTGCTGCATCCGGCATACTTCAGCACGAGCGAATAGGCGCCGGCTGCTGAATGCTGGTGCAAGAGCGGAGTCTCGCCCACTTCCTGACCGTTGTCGAGGTCGGCGCGGGTCTTGATTCCGTTGAGGAGGTCGGAAGTGTTGATACGTACGCCATTCCAGTTGTCGGCGTTGATGGAGGTGTAACGGCTATTGTAGTTACCGGTGATGTAGTATTTGCCCCAGATGCTGGTCGTCTGGTCCTCGCTCGTGGCATCGTCGATGGCGATAAATCTGTTTTTCGACGCTGTCGTAGTGGCATCGCCCGGCTTGTAGTAGTTGTTGATGATGTTGATATTCATTCCCTCAGCACCATAGCATCCGTTGCCGCTCCAGTTGTAGATGACGTTGTTGCGCATATCGACAATGTGGTCATTGGGCTCTCCGAGCGAACCGGTGCCGAAGCGTGGGGTACGGCTGTCGTGGTGTACCAGGAAGTTGTGGTAGTACGAAGCGCCGATGCCGCCCCAGATGGCGCCATAACCGTGAGCGCCCTTGCTGTGCAGGCTCATGCGCAGACTTTCCGAAACGATGCACCACTGCATGGTAAAATTGGTGTTGGCATAGAACGAAGCGCACTCGTCCGTACACCACGATATGGAGCAGTGGTCTATGATGACATTGGTGCAGAAACGGCCACCGAAAGCATCGGCGCCATCCGCCTCGTCGGCCGAGAGTTTCTCGTCGCCCATGCGGAACCGCATATATCTGACGATAATATTGTTGCCGCTTACATCGACGGGATAGTCGGCCAAACAGATACCGTCGCCCGGGGCGCTCTGTCCGGCTACGGTCACGTTGCTCCCGGAGAAACGCAGTTGTTTGTTGAGGTGAATCGTGCCTGACACCTTGAAGAGGATGGTGACGTTCGACTTGGAAGCACCATAGCGCAGCGTGCCCTCCTGGTCTCCGTCCTCAAGTGTGGTGACGTAATACACCGATCCGCCACGGCCACCTCGGGTGTAACGTCCATAGCCGTCAGCGCCCGGAAATGAGGGCACTTGTGCTATCATACTGCCGATGCAGCATATACCCATTAGGAGGCATAAGAGTAGAATTCTTTTGTTCATCTTGATATGAATTAATGGTATTTTTGATTTTGAGATTGTTCGTTCGTCCAAAATGTGCTGCAAAGTTCTCTTAAAAATCACTTTGCAGCGTGCACAATTTTACAAATTCGATGGACAATCTTTCAATATAGGGGATAATCCTCCCAATTCGGACGTCTTGGTTTGTGAGAATTGAGAAAAATTCTTACTTTTGCACAAAAAAATTCCCCATTGAGTAAATCAAATGCTATCATGAAAAGGATTTGTCTGTTACTGTTTTCTCTCTTCCTAATGAATGGAGCGAGTGCCGATGTTAAGGATGCATATAGCGGCAAGATGTTCTATGAACAGACATTCGACCAAAGCAACGGCCTCGTAGAGAATACCGTGAGCGACATCCTGCAAGACAGGTTCGGATACATCTGGATATCCACATGGGGCGGGCTGATGAGATATGACGGAAGCGAATTCTCGCTCTTCAAGTCGAAGCCTGCCGACAGCCATTTGCTGTTGCCATCGAACCGAATCTCCTGCATTTGTGAGAGTAGCCTAAGCGACATTTGGTGTATTATAAATAGTGGGGTGTACTTGTTCCGGCGGGACAAGTTGCAGTTTGAGGAAGTGTGTGCCGATGCAGATCTGCAGTCCATCGCGTATGTAGTGCCGAAAGACGGCGGACTCAGTTGGCTGATGACTAGAGAAGGCATCGCCTATGAGGTGGCCGATGACAATCCGAAAGAGATCCTCCGTACAGTTCGTGTGGACATGGATACGGAAGATGCGGCCCTCTATCGAGCCGCCAACAATGACTTTGTTTTCTATGCCGATGACCAAGGCAATATCCGTTTCCGCAACCTATATAACCATGAGACGGGATTGGCGCAGAAGGACTCCCGTGTGAAAAGCGTATACGGCATCAGCCCTTATCGCGACAACAAAGTGCTGGTATGTACCGATTATGGCGTCTACGTATATGATTCTCCTGCCAGTTACACGGCTCTGCCCGGATGGGAGAAACAATATATAAGAAGTATGTGTGTGGATAATCAGGACAATATCTGGTTGTCTAACTATCCGGGTCTGACAGAACTGAGCCCCGTGCGGAAAATCATTATGCCACACAAGGTAGCCTCCGACAGGAAGGACGAATTTGTCCGGGCTCTCTATCATGATAGCCGTGACCGCACATGGATAGCCGACAAGAACCATACGGTAAGGCTTGTCAAGGGAGACCGCACGCTATATCTTGCGCCCGATGGCGCGCTATCGACGACTCCGACCGGTTTCGGAAGCAATGTGTACTGTATCTGCGAAGACCATCGCGGAGTCTTTTGGCTGGGAACCAAACGGGACGGCCTCTATCGGCTCGTTCCCAAGACCGGCGGTTTCGAAGTGTCGCACTATGCGGCTTCGGATGCGCCTTATAGCCTCAACCACTCGGATATATATGCCATCCTAGAAGACAATCGCCAGCAGTTGTGGATAGGAACCCATGGCGGTGGCATCAGCAAAGTCGTCACAGACGAAGTCGGGAAGGTGACATTCCTCAATCCGGAAAATACATTCAAGCATTATCCAAAGGAATTTGACAAGGTGCGGTGTCTGTACTGCACCCCAGACGGAGTGATGCTCGTGGGTACGACGTTGGGACTTGTCACATACGCTACGGGGGAGCCGGCTCCGCGGTTCTTTGTCAATCAGCAGCAGATGAAGGAGAACTCCCTGGCAGGCAATGATGTGATGCAAATCGCAGTCAATGGAAAGGGGGAGATTTACCTGGCCTGTTTCGGCGGTGGAATAAACAAGATAGACGATAATCAACAGTTGCTTAGTTCGGACATCGCCTTCAGTCGGGTAGCCGACTCCGAAGACAATGCGACGGATGCGTATCTGACACTCGCTTTTGATCGCTCCGACAATCTGTGGGTTGTGAGCGAGATGTTTATTTCGAAATACAGTCCGCAACAGCCCTTCGTCCATTTCTCCATCCGTGACTTCGGCGACCACTTCATCTTCTCGGAGGTGCAGCCCATCTGTGTGGGTAATCAGATGCTGGTGGGAACGACACAGGGCCTGCTCACATTCGAACCGGAGACTTTATCCAAAAGTTCGTTTGCTCCGACGGTGACTATCAGTCGCGTGACGGTGGAGGGAAAGGAACGGATGCAGGATTTCAATGTGAATCCTGTGCTCAGTTTGGACAAAGACGAACGGAATCTCATTCTCCATTTTTCCACCCTCGACTTCAACCGTACGGCTACCATCCTCTACAAATACAGAATTGCCGGATTCGACAAGGATTGGAAAGTGATACGGGATGCTTCGCTCAATATGGCCAATATCCCGTCCGGCCGGTATACGCTGGAAGTGACATCGACCAACGGCGATGGCATGTGGAACTGCGAGGCACGGCAACTGCAGATAGACGTGAAGCCGAAGTTTAACGAAACCGTGTTTGCAAAACTGCTCTATTCCTTGTCGCTCATCCTGTTGGGTTTCTTCATCTATCGTGTGACAACTTATATATACAGGCTGCGGGCCCAGATAGAGGATATTCAGCTGGCCGCCAACGAAAAGGTGGAAAAGATATCGAAGCGAATACAGGAGCTGTTGGGCAGTAAAGCCACATTGGAGAATCTGCATACGGAGGTGGCCGAGGAAATCGTGGACAAGCAACGGCAGTTTACGGACAAACTGATGGAGTATATGAACCAGAACATCGAGCGCACTGAACTGCAGGTGAGCGATATCGCCTCCTATATGGGCGTGAGCAAGACGTTGCTTTACATCAAGACCAAAGAAGCGCTCAACTGTACGCCATTGACGCTAATCAACGACCTGAGAATCAAGCGGGCCATCAAGCTGCTCGAAGCAGGTCATAATGTGTCGCTGGTCGCTTACTCGTGCGGTTTTTCCGATCCGCATTACTTCAGCCGCTGCTTCAAGAAAGCCACTGGGAAATCCCCTTCGGAGTACACGCCAAAAAAGGAAGAAGATGCCCAAGCACCCTCTTCCCCATTGTGAACATACTAACCGATTACTAACACTAATATATTTGTGCCAACAAATATTTTCTGTATTTCTTGCTGACCGTTTTGCCTGTTATCTTAAAGTCTCCGATGAGCCTCAAGTCGTTGGATGCGGCTCCGACTTTAATCTGGTATGTGCCGGGTGCAATGTTCCACACCTTGTTGCCATAGTAGGCCAGCTGATCGAGAAATATCTTGCCGCTTACGGTCTTTGTCTCGCCGGGCTGTAACGTCACGCGCCCAAAGCCTTTCAGTTGGATAGGCTTGAGATTGGGGTTGTCGACGGGCGACAGATAGATTTGCACTATTTCTGTTCCCTCGCGTCTGCCGATGTTCTGCAGGTTGAACGAGAACTCCAATGCCTCGTCTTTGGTAGAGAGGGAGGGGGTTGCAATTTTCAGTCCATCATACTTGTATTTCGTATACGACAGACCATAGCCGAACGGGTAGGCAATCAGAGAGTCTTGTGCAGCCCCGTAGTTGTAGCAGATGGGCTGCTCGGTTTCCACCTTCGGGAAGCTGATGGACAACTTGGCCGAAGGACTTGTTTTGCCATAGAGGATGTCGGCAATGGCATTGCCGCCCTCCTCGCCGGGATACCAGGCATGCAGGATGGCCGCACAACCGGGGGCGATGTCGTTGATAATCATCGGACGTCCGCCGAACATAATCAGCACCACGGGCTTGCCTGTCGCGATGAGTTCCTTAACGAACTTCTCCTGTTCGCCAGGCAACTTGATGCCTTTTCTCAGTCGTGCTTCGCCGCAGAGGGCAGGGTTTTCGCCCATGGCAGCCACGATGACGTCGCTCTTCTTGGCCAGTGCGATGGCAGCGTTCCAATCTGTGCTGTCGGCTGACTCTACCATCATGGCCGTCAGACGTGCGGTGCGTGGGTCAACATCGCCGGAAGCCTTGATTGTTGCCTCGCCGGGCAAAGACCATTCGCATCCGCGTTCGTAGTTGACAGTTGTCGAAGCGGGCTTATTGTTCTTCAGTCCATCCAGCAGAGTCACCATATTCGGATTCTTGCCGTCCTGTTTCTTGCCGTGCCAGAATGCCATCATCGACGGATAGGCATAGTCGCCAATGAGACTCCAGAAGGAATTGGCGTTGGGACCTACCACTGCGATGTCGATGCCTTCGGGAAGGGGCAACAATAGGTTGTTCTTGAGGAGCACAACCGACTCGCTGGCCGACTGGTAGGCAACTCTTCGGGCTTCTTCTGTGTCGAGAGTCAGGTGTCCCGTCTCATAGAGTTTCACATTGTCGCCAATCATGCCGAGTCTTACCTTGAGCGTGAGCGCACGTTTTACGGCTTCCTCCACACGCTTTTCTTTTACGAGACCTTTATCCATGGCTTCGCGCAGATACAGGTAGCATTTTCCGTTGCTGAATTCCAGGTCGTTGCCGGCATTTATGGCTTTTACGCCACTCATCAGGTCTTTTTCGTGCTGGTCACCTTCGCGGCACACACGTCCTACGGCTCCGTAATCGCTCACGGTGATGCCGTCGAAATCCGTGCGGCCACGCAGGTAGTCGTCGAATATCTTGCTGTTGGCCACCACAGGCACTTTGTCGAGGCTGTGGTACCCGGTCATCACTACTTTGTGGTTGGCCATACGGCTGATGGCCTCGTGCGGGAAGAGTATCTCCTCGGTGATTTCCTTGTCATTGAGCTCCAGTCCGCCGCCATAGCCCAGGAAGTGCTTGCTGCAGGCAGCCACGCCGTTGGTCATGTCGTTGCCTTGCAGTCCGCGCACGAACCCTACGCCCATGCAGCCGGAGAGATATCCGTCCTCGCCATAGCCTTCTTCCAGGCGGTTGAAGGTGGCCGTACGTATCACGTCGACCATGGGGGAGAGTGCCATCGTAGCGCCTATCTTGCGCATCTGTATGCGGGTGTGCAGCGATTTTTCTTCCATTAGGGCCATATCCCAGCTGCACGCCATACCTATCTGCTGCGGAAACACCGTGGCGCCTTTGGCTGCAAATCCTTCGATGGCTTCTTCGTGACAGATGGCGGGAATGCCTGTTGTTGTGTTGTTTTTAAGCCACTCTTGCAGATCAGCCACGAAGTCGCGCAGCTTGTCGGGTTCATTGTCGAGGGCACAGGCGAACTGACATACATGACCGATGCCGTAGGGAATTTCCTTCTGGCATTTCTCCGGAGAGAGTTTGCCGTTCTTGTCTGTCAGTCTACCGGGGGTGATTCCGTAGAGTTGTGCGATACGTTCCTCCCAACTCATCCGTTTGTAGAGGCTGTTCACCACCTGCATTGTGGCCTTGTCCTGAAAGGGCTGGTACTTATAGCTCTCGGCTACCGGTTGAGCCAAGGAGCATGTAGGGATAAACAGACTTAATCCGATTAATGTCGCTGCAATTTTGCTCATTCTCATATTGTGATGTTTTTTTCTTTGGCATGATAAGATATCAGATTATCATTCGTTTGCCGTTCGCCGACTTTCGACGCTGCAAAATTAGGACATGCTTTTTTTAGTGCGGTGATAAATTCGTTCACAAATGGTGTACTATCGTTCATGGCGGTCCGTTGTTGACAATAATGCACTCGTATCACAACTATTATCATCTAATAGACAACTCTCCCCGGCAGGTCGACAGACTGAAGTCCGTCCCTAACTGCCGGGGAGAGCTTTGACTTATAGATTGTTGCTCGGGGTGGATAACCCTTGGCTTACTTTATGATAAACTTCTTGCCATTCTGGATGTAAATGCCAGCGGTCGGTTCGTCAACCTTGCATCCGACGAGGTTGTAGATAGGAGCGGCATCTGAAGCTGTGTCGATGGTCGGGGTAGAGATGCCGTCTTTTGTGCCCCATGTGAATGCCAACCAACCGGCGTGGATCTTATTGCTCTTTCCTTCGCTATCCTTTTGATAATCGTTGGCCCAAATGTATAATTCACCGCCATCTTTGTCGCCTTCGAATGAAGCATATCCTGTATAGGTAGACAGGTACATGTAGTAGTTGTCCGGATAGACATAATAGAAGTAGGCGCCATAGCCGTCTGGATAATAACCGTTGTCGTAGCTGGTGATTTCTGCTCCCGATACCTTAAACCGAATCTCAGCCGGATTGGATCCATCATAGTTGACCTTTAGAATGTAGTCATAATTGGCTGACCCGGTATATTTGGAGAGAGTTGTTCTGGTGGAATAATAATTGACTGTATTTGTGTCGTCGCTGTTGTCACTGAGTATAAATGAACCTTCTATTGACCAATCCAAAGTTATCACAGTCTTGGTCAAAGCGATTTCAGAACCAGGCTGAATGTAATCGGATTTATAGTACCAAGCGCTGAAATCAAAGACCGAAATCTTCCCGTTGTCCGTGAATTCTGCCACTACACTTGTCTTGGCGGTTGAGTCTGAAGAAGCAGCAAAAGTGAAGTATTCCATTACTATGCCTGGGGTTATGGTAATCGTCTTTGCCTCGAGGTCAACGGTGCCGATCAAATTGGAATGGAAACCGAGCAGATTGTTGATGGTAATCGTCCCGTCATCATTTTTGCTAATTTCTACGTTGTATGATTTTGTAGACAAATCAACCATATCAGCATAGGTGGAAATCTTCTCTCCACCAGTAGCCTTGACAGAGTACACACCTACCAAGTCGTCTACGGAATCAATGCCTGCACGGCTTGTCAGGCAGCAAAGTGCTGCCACCAATAATAAAGTAAATCTTTTCATACGCATAATTTTTAAAATGTTAAGCAATATGTGTTAATTGATAATTGTTGTCCTTTCCCGAATAGGAGACAAGCGGGCCGGAAAACGATGCCCTGCTTGCCTTATTGCCAGACGCCATATATGTCGGCATAGCCCGTGAACTTGTTCGATGTGACATAGCCCGACAAGTACAGGTAGTTCTTGCTGTAATAGAAATAAGAATAGTCGGAACCGACATACCAGCCGAGGTTGGTTATGTTGGTGTCGCCCATCGTCCAGTTGTATATGCTGTAGCCATAGTCGTCGAGGCCGAGCCAGACGTAGTACATCGAGTAGGTGCCGTAGTCCAAGGTGGTTATGCCTTCGCTGTTCGAAGGCACGAGCTCGCCATACCATGTTGCCGTACTGTCAGGGTCAAAACCCGTATTGCGGATGGAGAAGTACATCTTGGCGCCACTGCCCATAAAGTCGGTGACGTAGAACATGTTGATGCCGTCCAGTTGCCAAAGCTCCGATGTCGTCTTGGGCAGATTGTCGTTCTGATTGTAGTAGAAAGAGACGCTATCCTTCAGCATCTTCCACTGCGATACGATGATTGATCCGCTGTAGGTGGTCGTTCCGTCCAGTTTGGCGTAGTGGTCGGCGGCAGATTCGCCGATGGCCAGCTTGAAGCCGTACGACACCTTCTCGGTCAGACCTTTGAGGCCGATGGTCAACGTCTGCGTGGAGTCGCCTGCGGCAAAAGCGATGCTCTCCGGCACCTGTATGGCCGTTGCATCACCGCTCGTCATCGTGATAGGCACAACGGCTGCGATGCCGGTGTCTCGGCGCGAAACGGTCAGCTCGATGCTTTCGTCCTGTGGCGTGAGGATGAAGGATGTGGTGTTCGAACTGTTGAAGTAAGCGCCTATGGCACCTTCGGCGGTCAGTGCGCCGGGCATGAAATCCTCCTCGTCGTCGCACGAAGCGAGTGTGAAGGCCAGGCACATGCTGAGCATGCCTGCCGTATATCGTAATGTTGAAAACTTCTTCATGTCGTTCTCTTCTTTAAGTCATCAATAGTCAGTCTGGTAGGTTACCGTATTCGACGGGTCGGGGTTGAGTATCACGGCCTGATTGTTGTCGCGCTCGTAGTCGTAGATATAGTAGTTCAACCACGGAGCCACATACCCCTTCTTTGAGTTGAGTTGGTATGTGTCGGGGTAGTTGGACCCCGAGTAGTAACGCTTGATCTGGCGTGCGAGACGTTTGTTGTCGAAGTATGTCAGACCTTCGCCCCACAGTTCGACGCGCTTCTGCTGAAGCAGTTCGGTGATGAACGCGTCCATATCCGTGGCGTTGCACTTGTACGTCTTTCCGGTGTTGTAGCGGTAGTTGTTCATGAAGTTCTCCAGTGCAGTCTTGCCTGCCTCGACGCCGCTGACGTGGGCCGTAGCCTCGGCATAGATGAAGTACATCTCCTCGATGCGCATCAACGGGATGTCGGTGAGCATGCCCACCTTATAGTCGGAGGTCTCGCCGTTGTTGACGCGGAACTTCAGCGCAGTATAGGCCGGCAGATTCTTCCAATCTTCGTCGCTCACGATGGTACTGTAGCCGTCGGGCACTTCGTTCTCTCCGGCGTCGATAGGCGCAATCCATGTCTTGCGGCGCCAGTCGTTGCGGTTGATCTTGTCGAAGAGCGACTTGTCGATGGCCCGGAAGCTGTCGAAGTACTGACCCCATGAGAAGGTCGATGACTCGGGCGCCATCCAGCAGGTCCAGGTGTACCACTGGTAGCTGATCATCTCCTTGCTGCGCATTGAGGCAGCCCACATCCAGGCGTGGTTGGCGGTGTTGAATCCCGTCTTGCTGTCGTGCCATTCCTCTTTGGTCAACGGATAGTAGCCGTCAGATTCGATAGCCTTCTGGGCATATTCGGCAGCCGCGGCATAGCAGTCGTCGGCAGTCGTGAAGCCGTCGATTCTATAGCCGTCTTCGGTGTTGGCGTTGTCATGCATCGTGTTGAGGTCTTCGGGCGACTGGTCGAAGCGCGAAGCCATTTCCAGCCAAAGTCTTGCTTTCAGGCCATAGACGACACTGAGGTCAGGCAGGATCTTCGAAGTGCCGCGGTCAAAGTCCTTGATAAGGCTTTCGGCTCTTTCCAGGTCGTCCATGATGAAACGGTACATCTTGTAGAACGGGGCCCGCGGATTGTTCTTCGCCTCGTCCTTAGTCGTGTTCTCGTCGACGATGGGCACGGTGAGCCCCATCACCTTTTCGGCCTTGGCGTCAAGGTCCTCGAAGCCCGTTGCCTTGAACTCGAACATACGGGTCAGGTCCATATAGGCCAATGCGCGGTAGGCCAGGGCAGCCCCGGCATAGGCTTTGTATTCGGAGCCATAATCTCCGTAGTTGCTCACCACCCTGTTGGCATTGGCTATCAGGTCGTAGTAATAAGAGTAGGTGTAGAGTGCCGGCACAGAGAGGTACGAGTTGTCGGCAATCCAGTAGAGGTAGTCGCCGGATGAGCCGTCGCTGTTCAGACCGACTACCGGCACGTCGCCGCCCAGTATGTCGCGGATGACTATCTGGCAGGGATAGCCCCAGTCGTAGGCCACCTGGTCGCCGTTGTAGGTAAACTGGTCGACCATCAGGGCGTTCAGGCCGTTGAGGAGGGTCTGGCCGGGGTTAGCCGACTGGTTGAGTTGGGCGTCGGTAGCATAGTCGGTAGGTAGTACCTCGTCGATGCACCCCTGCATCAGGGTCGCTGTGGCTGCCAATATGAGGGTTGGCACGATGGCCATTCTTGTCGTATTCTTGTTCATAGTCGTTTCTCCTCTTATTTAGAACTGGAGCGTCAGGCCGCCCGAGACGGTGCGCGTGAAGGAATAGTTCTCTGTGCCCGGTGCGCCCGTCGAACTGGTTCGCGGGTCGAGACCCTGGCGCTTGGTCCAAAGCCAGACGTTGTCGGCCGTGGCGTAGATGCGTATCTTGCTCATGCCCAAACGGTTGGTCAGCGAGCGTGGTAGCGTGTAGCCCAGGCTGATGTTCTGCAGGCTCAGCCAGCTGCCGTCGGTCAGGAAACGGTCGGAACCGGAGTTGGCATAGGTGTCGCCGAACTGCAGGCGCGGGATGTTGGAGCCGGGGTTCTCCTCCGACCAGGCATTGAGCATATCCTTGTGGAAGTTGTAGCCCACATACGAACTGGTGGGGCAGGACATCAGGTTCTGGTAGCCATAGTCATACACCTTGCCGCCGATGGAGTAGGAGAAGTTGACGGCAAAGTCAAAGCCCTTGACGCTGAGCGAGGTGCCGAATCCGCCGTACAGGTCGGGGGTGGGGTCTCCGCAGTTGTAGTAGGTGACCTCCGAGTAGGTGGTCGTTGTCGAGGTATTGCCGTTGGCATCCGTCACGTACCACATCGACTGTCCGTCTTCGGCTACGCCGGCATACTTGGGCAGACGCCAGGTGTAGATGGGCAGTCCTTCGCCATAGAAACTGTAGGAAGAAACATAACCCTGGTGGCCGTCCAAAGTGGCGCTTCTGTTCTCAGGATTGAGTTTCGTAATTTCGTTGGTGTAGTGTGTGGCATTGAGGTTGACATTCCACGTCAAGGTCTTGTTGCGCACCACATCGTAGCTCAGCGAGAGCTCGACGCCGCTGTTGACCATATCGCCTACGTTCTCGTAGCGCCCGTCATAGCCGTACGACTTGGGAAAATACACGTAGCTGAGCATGTCGGTGGTCTTACGGTAGAAGTACTCGACGCTGCCGGTCAGGCGGTTGTGCAGCATGGCGAACTCCGCACCGGCGTTGACGTTGGTGTTGGTCTCCCATGTGATGTCGGGGTTGCCCTTGCTCGAGATGGTAGCGGCCACTTCACCGTTGTTGTTGCGTATTTCGTACAAGTCCATATAGAGGTTGTCGCCGATGCCGTCGTTGCCCTGCTGGCCGAACGAAGCCTTCAGTTTGAACATGTCGAGCCAGGACTTAGAAGCGTCCATCCAGTCCTCCTGGCTCATAATCCAGGCGCCGCCGAACGAGTAGAAATTACCCCAGCGGTTGTCGGGATGGAAGCGGGAGGAGGCATCGCGGCGGTAAGACACCTGTCCGAAGTAACGGCCGGCGTAGTCGTACATGCCGCGGAAGAAGTAGCCCTCCGTGTTGTACTTGCTCTGCTCCGAGTAGCCCGAGTTGTCCGTGATGGCTCCGCTTAGTTCCTGGTTGCCGTAGTAAGAGAACATGCCCGTGCGCGATGCGGAGAGGTCCTCCGACGTGCTTTTGTTGTTCTCGTGCCCGAGCAGGAGGGTCATGTTGTGGTCGCCGAAGCTGCGCGTGTAGTTGATGAGCTGCTGGAAGTTGACGGCATAAGAGCGGTAGTGGTACTTGCTGACATACCCGTCGGGGTAGGTGGCGGCGCTCCAGCCGTAGAAAGGTTGCGTGGTGTAGGTGTAGCGGTACTCGTAGTCACTCACCGTGCCGTTGAGCGTAA
The DNA here is from genome assembly GCA_963631395.1 of bacterium. Lineage (GTDB taxonomy): Bacteria > Bacteroidota > Bacteroidia > Bacteroidales > UBA3663 > Liminaster. The sequence continues at coordinate 24,111 of CAVGQN010000023.1, read as the reverse complement.
TCTTTAGACCCTTGGCAAAAGTCGGGGTGACGTCAGCGAAGCCTGTCAGGGAGAAAGAGTTGGCCACAGAGTTGTTGGTTTGTATGCGGTCGTCCTTCAACGGGTTCGTATTCTTCTCGACCGACGGACGCTTGAGCCCTGCGTTGCCTCCGTCGCCGTAGTCGTACATCTTGCCGTTCTGGTCGGTCATGATGTTGCCCTCGCCGTCCCTGATGTAGAGCGGATAGATAGGGGCCACGCGGCTGGCGGCATAGAAGACATTGTACCCCGAACCGCTGCCGGCCTGGTCGGAGACGGTGTGGGCGTAGTTGACGTTGCCGCCTGCTTTCAGCCAGTCGCTGGCCTGCAGCGTAGACTTCAGACGGGCCGTATAGCGCTTGATGCCCGAACCATAGGCGATGCCCGGTTCGTCGAGGTAGCCGAGCGAGGCGTAGACTTGTGCCACGTCGTTGCCGCCATTGACGTTGAAGTTATACTCCTGGCGCAGTGTGTTGCGCAAAGACTCGTCGAGCCAGTCATCGGGCCTGATAGTGTAACGCTGTCCGTTGTACTCCACGACGTTGCCGAGCGTGGCGTAGGGATTCAGACGTCCGTTGTCGCCTATCAGATACTGTCCGTCAGGCACGCTGTAGCACATATAGCCCAGTCCACCCAACGAGGCATCGTTGCTGCCCAGGATGCTGTTGGCCGATACGTGGGCATTGTAGGCCGACATTCCGTCCGAGATTTTCTTGTTGTAGATGGCCTTGTACTGTGTCTCGTAGTACTGTCCGGGGTCGCTGATCATGTCATACTCCTGCGAGGCACGGCTTGTGCAGCCCCATTTGGCATCAAGGGTAACGATGGCCTTGCCCTTCTGCGGGTTCTTGGTCGTGACCATAATCACGCCGTTGGCACCGCGCGCACCATAGAGGGCGTTGCTGGCGGCGTCCTTCAGTACGGTGATGGAAGCCACGTCGCTTGGGTTGATGTCGTTCCAGGAACCGGCAAACGGAGCGCCGTCCACGATGATGAGAGGCGTCTGAGTGGCATTGATGGAACTGATGCCGCGAATCAGGAAAGTAGGAGAGGCCGAAGGGTCGCCCGACGACTTGTACATCTGCACGCCGGCTACCTGGCCTTCCAGCGCATCGGCCACGTTGTTGATGGGCCGTACGGCTATGTCAGTGGCTTCAATCACGCCGGCAGAACCCGTAAACGACGACTTCTTCTGTTCGCCGTAGGCCACGACGATGACTTCGTCCAGCTGCTGGTCTTCCGACTGGAGGCTGACCTTCATGTTGCGTGAGGCCTTGACCGTCTGCGTGCCCATGCCGAGATACTCGACGACGAGGAGGTCGCCGGCCTTGGCTGTCGGGAGCGAGAAACTGCCGTCCACGTCGGTCACTGTTCCCGTCTTGGTGCCCTGCACTACTATCTGTGCGCCGATGACAGGCTCTCCATTCTCGTCAATGACCTTTCCTCCGATTGAACCGACCGTCTGTGCTGCCACTTGCCCGCAAACGGCAAGCAGCATCACGGCTGCCAGAACTTTCCGCTTTATAGTTCTCATTATAATATGTTTTATTTTAATCCTTATTAAATTGGGCTGTCAGGTGTCAATCTTGTGTCAATCTCCTTTCGGCGAAGGACAAACCGGTTGAAAATCTCGCGTGTCGGATTCCGTATGACAATACCTTATTCTACTGACACTTTACCTTTTCCAATGCAACACTTTTCCTTACCTTTAACCGATGCAAAGGTAAGTCGTTTTTTGCAAGCTGCCAAACTTTTTATTGTCAAAATGTGACTTTCCGTGCCATTTTGTTGTTTTAGTATCCGATTTTGTGTGTTTTGTCAACCGAATATGCTTATTGCCGCAGATTTTAGCCCTTGAAAACCACGACAGCCCTGCACGGGCAGTGAAGAAAGACAGATTGATGGCGGTTTTGGCCGATTGATGGCGGTTTTGGCTGAAATCGTGTGTATTTGGGCGGAAATTTGCCCCAACTTTTGTAGAATTGGAATATATTGCCTACTTTTGCGCTGAAAGACCGAAACCTCAGACGAAAAAAGACACTTCGACAATGGGATTGCGCGTTTACAAGATATCCGATTACGACCACAAGGCAGAGACCTGGCAGTTTGATGCCATCCGGGCTCTGCTCGAGAAGCGCTATGCAGGCGACACCCGCGAGGAGAGTGAGCCCCGTGATTGCACTTCTGCTGACGGTGCTTCCGGCGAGTGTGTGCTCATCGGCAACTACAACATAGAGGGTGTCGAGCTGGATGCCCTTCTGATTTGCAACGAAGGGGTGCGCATCCTGGAGTTCAAGAACTGGGGCGGACACATCCTGGCGCGCGAGAACGGACCCTGGACTGCCGACCGCATGGTGGTCGAGGGCGGCGCCGGCGGCAAATCGCCGTTTACGCAGATGCGCATCAACCGGAGCCGAGTGACCAAAGGTCTGTGCAGGCTGTGCGGCAACGGACCTTGGCAAGTCAGCGGCGTCATCGTCTTCGGACAAGAAGCGGAGATAGACACCACCCAACTCTCGGATTCCGTCCGGTGCTGGCTGCATGTGTGCGACAACCGCCGCCTCGACCAAATCTTCGAGGGCATGACGATGCAGCAGATGACCGACGCGGAGGTGCGGCAGATGACAGAGCGGCTCAGGATAGATGAGTTCGATGTCAACCGTGCTCCGGCCAGCACCACAGCGGGCGAGACCTACGAACCGGAGGCATCGACCGACCTGTATTCCCACCTGGAGGCCGCCTTGCTGCGCTTGCCCGACTACGACTACGTCTATGAGGCCTACAACAGGGTGTTTCAGACGTGCCTCAACCAAATGACGTCGGGCGTCAGGCTGAACCTGGGCGGCACTTTCTCCAAGACCGACTACCTGCTCAAGGAACATCACGCCACACGCCGGCAGGTGCGTATGACCAACGACACGCGTGTGCGGTTGCGCAACATACAGAGCCTCGAGTCCGAGGAGAGAAAGGCAGAGCAGCAGAAATGGTATCTGTGCGACCTGCGCAATTTGTGCCAGTTCATCGCCCTGGTCTGCGAGACGGAAGTGCCCGGGTCGCTACAGTCGCTTTTCCCGCCGACCGATGACTTCGAGCCAAGCCTTGCCCTGGCCGGCGAGTGCATGCGTGTCATTGTCAACATGTGGGACGACCGCTACATATATGCTTCGGCCGACGATGCCACCGAGGTCAAAATCAATTACCGGGACGCCAATATCTACCAGTTCGACTGGTCGTACATCTCGGAGATTCTGTACAAGGACGCCCAGCTCAACGTCATCCGTCCCCGCACAGCCGACGACGGCACCGTCATCCCCGAACTCCTCATCTTCGAACCCGACTACCTCGTCGACATTACGGCCGTGGCCCGCTGCTTTACCAACTACGCAGAGTCGCCTTTCGTAGCCCTTATCAACAAGCTGCAGCCCAACCAACAGACAGAGTCCATTGTGCTGGGTAACTTTGCCGGACAACTCCTCGACGAACAGTTGCGGCAGACGTCCGAGGCCGATGCAAAGCCCTTCGACGAAAGCGTAAAGGAATTCTGGCAGGACAATGCGCTCAGCCTATTGACGGCAGGCGTGGATGTCGGCGCGGGTGCGGGAACTTTCTGCACCGATGCACGCCACCAGTTGGACAATATCCGCCATGCAGTGGAGAACGTCCGCCATGCAGTGTCCAATAGCGAGGGTGCCAAGGGTATGGTCGAACCGTCGTTCTTCTCCGAGATGTTGGGTCTGCAGGGACGTATGGACTATCTACAGGACGACTACAAGGTGCTGTTTGAGCAAAAGTCGGGCAAGGGCGAATACCCGTACGGGGATTTCAAAGTCCCCAAGGCCAAAGAGGAACACCAGGTGCAGATACTGCTCTATATGCTGCTGATCAGGTACAACTACCGCGAGATATATGACCGCAACAACCGCGAACTGAGCGCCTTCCTGCTCTACTCCAAGTACGAAGAGAGTCTGAAGGACGTAGGCTTTTATCCGGAACTGATGTTCCGTGCCCTCAAGGTTCGCAACACCCTGGCCTGGACGGAGATGCTCTACACCAAAGACAACGGGATGCGCATACTCGAAGACCTGACGCCCGAGATGCTCAACCGGAAGCATGTCGACAACAGTCTGTGGACCAGATTCCAGCGGCCGCAGATTGCCGAACTTCTGGCGCCCATACAGTCGGCCTCCCCGCTGGAGAAAGCCTATTACTTCCGCTTCCTCACCTTCATTGCCAACGAGCACATGCTCTCCAAGTTGGGCAACAAGACCAAGGAAAACTCCGGTTTTGCTGCATCGTGGCACGATTCGCTCGACGACAAGCTACAGGCGGGCAACATCTATTGCGACCTCACGCTTGTCTCGCCCGACCCGACGACCGAAGGCAGCGTCGGAGAGGTGACAATGCGGTTTGCCGAGCGTGATGCCGACAGCATGTCGAACTTTCGGGTGGGCGATATTGTCGTCTTCTATCCGTATGAGCGGGGCAAAGAGCCCGACCTGCGCCAGACGATGGTGTTCCGTGGGACCATCGGGCACATTACGGCCGACGACATCACGCTCGTGCTGCGGGCCAAACAGTCGGATGCTCGAGTCTTCTTGCGCAGCAGCGATTGCCCGTGGGCCATCGAGCACGACTTCATGGAGTCGTCGTACGGTGCACTGTACCGCGGAATGCACGCCTTCCTCTCGGCGCCCAAGTCGACCCGCGACCTGCTTCTGCTGCAACGCGAACCGGAAACGGACGCCACGGCCACGCCCAACGGCGACTATGGCAGTTTCAATACGCTGGTGACGCGGGTCAAGCAGGCCAGGGACCTTTTCCTCATCATCGGCCCTCCCGGTACGGGCAAGACCTCCTGCGGTCTGCTGAACATCCTCAAGGAGGAACTGACCGAGCCCGATGCCGCAGTGCTGCTGCTCTCCTATACCAACCGCGCCGTAGACGAGATATGCAGCAAACTGTACAAAGAGGACATCGACTTCATCCGGTTGGGCGGAGGCTTGTCTTGTGCGGCAGAGTACAGAAACCACCTGCTCGGTGTGCGGGCTCCGGCTTGCCGCAACCTCAGCGAACTGAAGGGGCTGATACAGCGCACGAGGGTCTTCGTCGCCACCACTACGGCGATGAACACCAACATCGCCATGCTCCAGTTCAAGCAGTTCTCGCTGGCCATCGTCGACGAAGCCTCGCAGATTCTCGAACCCCACCTCATCGGCATCCTGAGTGCCCATCAGGGCAGTGTGCCCGCCATACGCAAGGTGGCGCTGATAGGCGACCACAAGCAGCTGCCAGCCGTGGTGCAGCAGCAACAGAGCGTGTCGGAGGTGCACGATGCGATGCTGCAGGACATCGGGCTCAAGGACTGCCGCCTGTCGCTGTTCGAACGGTTGTTGACCAAGTATCGTGACAACGAGTCGGTCGTCTATATGCTGACCCGGCAGGGACGCATGCACCGCGACATTGCCCTTTTCCCCAACTATGCGTTCTACAACAATCGGCTCGAGGTCGTCCCGCTCGACCATCAGCTCCAGCCTTTGCCCGTTTCGGGACAAAGCAGCAACGGCATCGACAACATGCTGCAGACGCGCCGCATCGCCTTCGTCAATGTCGAAACTCCGGCCGACCCCGTGTCTGACAAGGTGAACCAGGCTGAGGCCCGGGTCATCGCGGCCACGGTGCTGAGGGTCTATGAGCGCGAGCAGGAGCACTTCGATGCGACAGAGACAGTCGGCGTCATCGTGCCCTACCGCAACCAGATAGCGGCCGTGCGCAACGCGCTGGACGGTGCTGGCATCGAGGCCCTGCACGACATCACCATCGATACGGTCGAGAGGTATCAGGGCAGCCAGCGCAAGTATATCGTCTATGGCTTCACTATACAGAAATACTATCAGCTCAACTTCCTTGCCAACAACGTCTTCGAGGACTGGGACGGCAGTGTGATAGACCGCAAGCTCAATGTGGCCATGACCCGCGCCGAAGAGCATCTCATTATGGTCGGCAATGCCGCGCTGTTGTCCAACAACTTCACCTTCTACAAGCTCCTGGCTTTTGTCAAAGGCAAGCACGGCTATTTCGATGTTCCCGTCGGGCAATACGTGAGCGGAGACTTCACGGTGCCGGACTACGATGCGGTCGACATCGACCCGGGCAAAGCCGTCTATGCAGTCAGCGAGCGCTTCGACGAAGCCTATCGCCATCTTGTCACGCAGCCCCTGTCCGAGGCGTCGGGAGAGGGGTGGCCGGACAGGGTGTTGGGCCGTGACATGCCCACCAACCTCGATGCCATAGGCTACGGCCGCATCCTTTTCTCCGGTCCGCGGCCCATGTCCGATGGTGCGGTGTTGACTCCGCAGCAGCAGGTTCTCCTGTATTGCCATTATCTCATGCGGCAGAATTATTGCAGCAACCGCAGCCTCTATGCCGGATGCCGTGAGTGGTTGTCGGCCCAGGTGCAGGCTATGGGCGGACGTGTGCATTTCGTCGATATAGGTTGCGGCCCTGCCACCGGTGGACTGGCTTTCGCCGAGCAGTTTGGCGGCATCGCTTCGCAGTTGACCTACACCGGCGTCGATGTCTCTGAAGGGATGCGGCAGATGGCCCAGGCCTTTGTCCGCGAGATGTTTGCCGACCGGTTGCGCTGCCGGACAGTCGGGACGTTCGATGCGCTTGACGGGGCATTCTGGGCGGATTGCTCCGAAGTGCCGTCGCTTGTCGTCCTCGGCCTTTCTTACTTCTTTTCCTGCATTACCTCGCAGGCGGCGGAACAATTGGCCCGGCAGATGGCAGGAGTCATGCGGTGTTATCCGCTCAACAGATATGTTATCCTTGTCCAACACGACGAGCTGGACGACGAACTCAACTCGTATCGGGCCTTCCGGCGCGTCATGACGCAGCATGTGCAGGTCATAACGGAAGGAAAAGCCCAGGCGGTCTGCACTCTCGAGGGTAAAGAGCAGGCGCTTCCATTCGCCTACTGCATTATGGCCAATGGGTGAGAGGAAGCAGCTGCCAGGGGGCTGCCACTACCGCCAAGTGGCGCGATCAGGAGATGGAAAACTGGGGCGGACGCTGTGTGTGGCTGAAGTAATATTATGGGATATTGTTTTGCAGGAAAGAAAATTATTACTATCTTTGCCCCGCAAAATTTATTGCCTCATGCGAAATCCGAACATTGTCCTGTTGTCAACAATCGTGTTGGCAATGAGTTGCTGCAACCGACAAGATGCCGTGCAGAAAGAACTGGACGAGGCGGAGCGTCTTATGGATGCCAGTCCAGATTCTGCGCTTGTCTTGCTGGAGAGCATCCCGGCTTCCACCGTTCGAGGAGAAAAAGCGGAAGCCAGATATGCTTTGCTCAAATCGATGGCTTTTGACAAAAACCATATTGATACGGCGACTTTCGAAGTCCTGCAGCCGGCCATCGATTATTATATTGAGCGCGGCACTCCCAATGACCGGCTTCGGACCTATTATTGTCAAGGTCGGATCTATCAGAATCAAGGCGACGATGACTCGGCGATGCGTTCGTTCATGAATGCATGTGACTTGCGGCAAGAAGCAACGGATACCTCATTGTTGGCTCATGCACTGGTAGCCCAGGGTACATTGTTTTTGAAGCAAAACCGAACGGAAGCATTTGTCTCCAACAATCTGGAGGCCGCCAAGTTGTTCGAATCCATCGGCGAAGATCTCCTTGGGATTAAGAGTTATACGAATGCTCTTGACGGTTTTATCATGCAGGATAATAAATCCGCGGCAGATAGCCTTTTGTCACTTTGCGTGTCGCTGGTGCGGAAGAACCCGGTGGGGGAAGTGTATTTGTTCTCTTCTTTCCTTTCTTATACCATAGAATTCTGTCCCTCCGACGAGATTAAAGTCTTTTTGGACGAATATCAGGCCCTGGATTTGACGGCAGACGAGACCGTTGATTTTGCTCGAGGTTATTCCAAGATCGGAGAGTATGACAAGGCTATATCCTTCCTGTCGCAAGTCAGCCCGTCGAGGTCCACTATAGATTCTCTAAAATACATATCGGTGAAAATCGATGTCTTGGACAAGCAGAGCAAGTATGAACAGGCTTTCGCTTTGTACAAGGCCTACTCGGTCATGCTGGAACGGTATCAGCAAGTCTTGCTGTCTAAAGACTTGCTGTATTCCGACAAAAAGCATCAGCTTGAGATGGAAAAAATCATCGAAATCCAACGTCGGGATAAAATTATTTTGGGAACGTTGTGCGGCATATTCGGGTTGATTATGCTTGTGGGCTGGCTATATTACCGAAATCACCTTAGCAGGACCAGGCACGTCTTGACGGAAAGGGAAAATGAGAATCTGAAATTGGAAATCTCGCAGCTGGAGAGGGAAAGGGACGGCCTAAAGGAACTGCAGAAAGAGCAGTCGGAACTTGACCAATCCATCCAGGAAATAATTAGAAAGAGACTGGATTTGCTCAATGGACTTTTGGCAAAGGAGATAACGAATAACGACAGTTATGCAGAGCCGTACAATAAGTTGGTTGAATCCGTGCGCGATGACAAGCAGAAGTTTCTGGACTCGACCCGTTTGGCAATCACCGCTTCGCATCCGAAGTTCGTGGAATACCTTGTTCAGCACGACTTGTCCGCCGATGAAATCAACTATCTGTGTCTGTATGCCATAGGTCTGCGCGGAAAAGAGGTCGGAGAATACATCCAGTCAAGACGACATTACATCATAAGTCATGAAATACGCAAGAAACTTGGCATGGATGAGCATGAGACCAATATAGGCCTTTACATCCGTAAGTTGATGGAAAAACATGAGAAGTAAGGCTCTTTCTCGCGTCATGGAGTTGTTAAGATAATGCAAATTGGCGCCAAATCATCGAAAATGCATGAATATTTTGCCGGAATGCAGGCCGTTTTTGGCCGAATATACAAAGATTTGCTTAACTTTGCCCCACCTCAGAAGGAGACGCCGGATATTGCTGCAGCCCTCGACAAGACTTATACATGTTATGAACTGGATTATATTGGTTGTCGCCGGACTCTGCGAAGTCGGGTTCTCCTATTGCCTCGGGCGGGCCAAGGCTGTGCCCGGCTGTGAATGGTGGGCTTGGATGGGCGGTTTCGTTGTGTTTACCGTGGCCAGTATGGGGCTTCTCGCCAAAGCCACGCAGACCCTTCCTATAGGCACGGCTTACCCCGTGTGGACGGGTATCGGAGCCGTAGGTACCGTGTTGGTCGGAATCTTTTTCTTCCACGAACCGGCTACGTTCTGGCGGCTTTTCTTCATCGCCACTCTTATCACGTCCATTGTAGGTCTGAAGTTGCTTTCGTAAGGCCTGTAGTCACTCTTGTGACATTTGCTACTTCGGAAAATATTGCGTATATTTGCACCAGTAAGTCAAGAACTGTATGACAAAGAAACTTTATATATCGATATTATGGTGCAGCGTAGCTCTGTGGCTGCTGCTGGCCTGCAGCAGTGCCCCGGCCGGCCCTGTGCAGCAGCCGCCTGTGCGCGAGGAGGTGGGTGCATTGGTGATGCTCGATACCATTGCTCCGGTGACGGCCCCTTTCCCGATGCCCGATTTCTCGCGCCACGACTTTGGCGACCGCATCCTCTCCATTGCGGATAGGGGTGCCAGGGCGGATGCTTTGGCTACGGCAGCCATCCAACGAGCCATCGACGAAGTGAGCGCTGAGGGTGGCGGTACTGTCGTGGTGCCCGCCGGAGTGTGGGCGACGGGTCGCATTGAACTGAAGAGCAATGTGAACCTGCGTCTCGACGAAGGCGCCGAACTACACTTCAGTGGCGATATCAAAGACTATCAGCCGGCCGTGTTTACGCGCAACGAGGGCGTGGAGGTTTACTCTCTAGGTGCTCTCGTCTACGCAAACGGGCAGGAGCATATCGCCGTTACGGGACGTGGCAAGTTGGTCGGACCGGACCGCGACTGCGAGATACAGCGGCGTCAGATGAACGGCGGAGTGGTGGAGGAATACATCCAGGCCGGGACTCCTGTGAAGCAGCGCGTCTATGACGGGCAGGGTGGCGCCCCGGTATTCCTGCCCATGTTCGTTTCGCCTATCTGCTGCCGTGATGTGCTCATAGAGGGCGTGACGCTGGAGAATACTCCCTTCTGGAATGTCGTGCCTGTCTATTGCGACGGAGTCATCATCCGTGGCATCACGGTTTGCTCTGTAGGCATTCCCCGTGGTGACGGCATCAACGTCGAGTCGTCGCGCCATGTGCTGATAGAATACTGCACGTTGAGTTGCGGTGACGACTGCTTTACGATGAAGGCCGGTCGCTGTGAGGACGGTCTGCGCGTCAACAGGCCTTCTGAGAACATCGTGGTGCGCTACTGCCTGGCCGAACAGGGACATGGAGGCATCACTTGCGGCAGCGAGACGGCCGGCTTCATCCGTAACCTCTATGTGCACGACTGTGTGCTTGACGGGACGAGAACAGGCCTGCGCTTCAAGTCGCGTCGCAACCGGGGCGGGGGCGGAGAGAACCTCACCTACGAACGGATCCGCATGCGTCTCACCGGCGGCGCTTTCGTCTGGGACATGCTGGGCAGCAAGGCTTATGTCGGAGATTTGGCCATACGTCATCCGGCTCCCGACATCACCCCGCTGACGCCCGTCTACCGCAACATTACCGTCCGCGACATCGTGGTGGAGGACTGCTCGCAGCTCATCAAGGCCGTCGGCCTTTCCGAGATGCCCATAGACAGCGTGCGGATAGAGGGCCTGGATGCAAACTGCCGGAAGCTGATGCGTCTGCAGGACGTCCGCCACATGACGCTCCAGGACGCCGTCATCCACAGCGCCGATTCGTCGATTGTGCTTGACGATGCCCGCGGCATAACCTTCCGCCACGTAACCTTCGACGTCCCCGGCGGCCAGCCGGTCACGGATGTGAAAGGCCCCTTGGGCGAAGCTCCCACGTTCGAGGGAGAGGCAGCAAGTTCTGCGGATATGCCCGATTCCACACAGAATGATGACCAGATAAATGACCGAATAAATGATGGGATAAAAGCACAGACTATCGTAGAGATTCTAGGTGTCAGCCTTAGAACAACCAAGCGGGAGTTCTACGTACTTCGAGACATGAACCTTATCCAATACGTGGGAAGTAGAAAAGACGGTCATTGGGAAGTAGTGGACAAAGAGAAAACAAACGAACCTCAATCATAGAGCAACGACATGGATACATTGTCTCATTTTCACACACTCGATGAACTGATACGTGCCCTGGACCGAGAGCGACGCTTGCTTAGCGGATTGTTCCAGGACCGCAAGCGGCTGTCGTTCCGCTATTATGTGGCACGAGAACTGGCAGCGAGGAGGGACGAGAGCCTGGACTTTCTCAAACGCTTCGGAGTGATTCGCGACAATGGCGACTTCGTGGAGTTGGAGGACGTTTACCTTAAGTTCTTTGAAGAGGTGCTCGAGGTGAACGAGGAAATCAACGTGGCGAGCGTGAAGGAGAGCATCGACAGCCTCAATGCTGCCATTGAATACTGGCAGAGCGAGAATAGTCCGTCACGTAAATACGGCTATCTTAGGGATGTCAAGCGCATACTCCGAAACATCGCTCTCACAACACTGCGCAACGTCATCGACCTGAAACGCAACATCGACAACACATACAAGAACGAACCGACTTTCACCATCAAGAAGAAGAAACTGGTGCATCTCGACGAGAAACGCAGAGACATTGCCGCTCTCATCAATGAGTGCGAACGGGTGATAGACGAGAAGCAGTCGACGTTCTTTCTCGTAGCCATGGATGTGCAGCTGCGCGAGACGGTGACCGACGTGAAGCTACAGTTGAGGGAGGTGTATCATAATCTTCTCGAACTTGACCGACAGATTATCAACTACCTCAACCTCATCGAGTATCAGAGCCGGCTCTATGAGAAGGTGCAGAAACTCAAATATTTGCGTGACCAGATGCTGCTCGAGACCAATACCGACATCAAGGCAAAGTTGCAGGCAAGGAATCCCGTGTGGATGGAACCGCGCCCACGATACACACTGAAAGTATCCCTCTCAATGCTTCGGACATCGGACATTGGTCTTAAATTACTGCAGGATGTGGCAAAGGGAAAGGGCAACGACCGCTTGCGCAAAGGCAATTTGGCAGAACCACTGACCGCAGAGGAGCTGAGCGAGCAAAGCCAGGTGCTGCAGATGGTGGACGTGCATGAGGTGAAAACAGCGTTCATGGCATCGGGCGACAACTTGTTCAATTTCGTCATGAACTATTCGGGGTACCGGAAAATCGTCACCGACGAAGAGAAACTTGTGCTGTTCTGCCAGATAGCTGCGCAATACCTCGACGAACTCTCTATCAGCGACGAATACCGTCGATACAACGACATTGAATATCCATTGATTTATCCAAAGACGGCTTGACCATATACCTACTAAATACATGCGTTACACAAAAGAAATATTTGAGATACTGAGCAAAGGAAGTTTCATTTCGCAGAACTCCATTTCGCAGCAACAGTCGCACTTCTATGATGCCATAGAGGATGATTTCCAGAACTATCGTGACTACTACGAAGGCATCGGGTTCGTGCTCGAAGGCGGCAACGGCTACTACTATTTTTCGCGTACGGAGAACAAGGTGGAACTGGCAGACAAGGTGCAGCGCCTGGCAGCATGGATTGATCGTCTGGACTTCCTCAAGACGTTCAACTCGACCTTCGGCTCGGGCTTTACTTTCCGCAAGTCGAACATCCTCGAGAAGTTCTCAAGCGACATAGAGCTGAAGGAGAAAGCACGCCGCCTCTACACCGACCTCAAGACCAACGAGGAGAAGGTGGACAAACTCATTGCGGACCTCGACCGACAGGGATTTATAGAACTGGAGAACGAATTGGACGGTACGTACAAGGTGACTGCCGCTTTCCACTACATCGAAGAACTCATAGATTGTCTCACCATCATAGAAACCGAACAGGAATGAGAGCATTACGTAAGATAGTATTTGTAAACAGTGCACACATCCGTTATGCAGAGGTTCGTTTGGACGGCAACGTGCATTTCATCGGTACGCAAGGTGTGGGCAAAAGCACGTTGCTCCGCGCCATCCTCTTCTTCTACAATGCCGACAAACTGCGCCTTGGCATCCCGAAGGAAATGAAGAGTTTCGACGAGTTCTATCTGCCCCACGCCAACTCTTTTATCGTTTATGAAGTGGAGCACGAGCACGGACCATTCTGCATACTGACGTTCCGCAACACGGGCCGTGCTTGCTTCCGTTTCATCGACAGCGAATACCGCAAGGAGTGGCTTGTTGATGAGACTGGCGAAGTGACAGCGGAGAGCAAGGTGATACGCGAACGTCTTGGCGGAGTTTATATGAGCAAGATAATAGACCGCTATGAACAGTATCGCGACATTCTCTACGGCAACAAACAAGCCGTTGGCAAGGAGTTCGCACGATTCCAGTTGATGGAGACCAACCGCTACCAGAACATTCCGCGCAGCATTCAGAACGTGTTCCTCAACTCACGCTTGGATGCCAACTTCATCAAGGACATCATCATCCGTTCGATGAGCGAGGAGGAGGCAAACATCGACCTCGGATACTTCCGCCGTCAGGTATCGGACTTCGAGCAGGAGTACAAGGACATTTCGTGTTGGTACAAGCTCAATTCCAAAGGCGAGTCGGAGGTACGCAAACAGGCAGATGCCGTGGTCAATGCCTACCATGAGTTGCTGTATATGAAGCAGCAGATAACAGAACTGTGCGGAGAGCTGAACTATGCCGTACGCACTTCGCGTGAGCGTTTGCCATTGATAGAGAAAAAGATGGCAGATCTGCAGGAAGAGTTGAACCGGCAAAAGCGTTTGTTCGATGAACTCCAGCAGAAATATGACACAGAGAAAGCCGGACTCAACCAGGAGCAAGGAGTGGTCAACGACCGGCTGAAGCGGCTGAAGGAACGCCGTGAATACTATGCTGCCCGACAGATAGAGTCGGTCATGCAGAGATGCGACAAGGAACAACTCGTGCGTGAACAACTGGAAGCAGACAAGTCCCGGCTTGCAGAACTTACGGCAAAGTTCAATGACGTCACAATTAAGTACAACGCCCTGCGCCAAAGCATAAAAAGTCAACTCGAGGGCTATCGCCTCTCACAGAACAACCGCATCAGCCAGCTGGGCCAAGAGAAACAACAAAAAGGCGAACTGTTGCTTGATGACCACACCAAGCAACGTGAAAACATTGAAACGACTTTCACTGAGAAAATTGCAGTTGCCACAAATGCTGTCGACCAGCTGAAAGGCGAGCAGACTGACGTGGACAAAGAAATACTGAAACTCCGATACTCGCAACCTTATAAAGAAGAGCAGGAAGCGCTGCACAGAAATCTGGAGGAGCTTGCTCTTCGCGAGAAAGAACTCGCGGGACTTGTTTCCACCGCAATAGCCAGCATCAACCAGTTGCAGGCGGAGTACGACAAGCAGGAATCTGAAATTATCGCCGAAAGCAAGAAGCAGCAAGAAGCGAAGCAACAGGAAATCGATGATGTGGCTGAGCAACTGGCTAAGACCGAAGAACTATTGTCGCGCACCAAAGGTTCGCTGTACGAATGGCTTGAAGAGAACAAACGTGACTGGGAGCAGAACATCGGTAAGGTGGTCAATGAGGAAAAGATACTCTATCAAACTGGTCTTCATCCCGAGAAGTCTGATGGCACGACACTGTTCGGGGTCAAACTCGACCTCTTGGACATGCCGCTCGCTGTGCGCAAACCTACCCAACTGAAGGAAGAAAAGGCTCAATTGGAGAAGACACTACAAGCCTTGAAGGCAGGACATAAATCTTTGATTGAGTTGCAGGAACAGAAAATAGAAGACTTGAAGCACACGTATGCTCCCAAGATGAAGGACCTGCGCTACCAAAAGTCTGCCTATGAAGTGGAACAGAATCAGATTCCGCAAAAACGCAAAAGCATTCAAGTGAAACTTGAAGACTATGCCGCCAAAGCGAAGCAGAAAGTGGATGCCACGACAGCAGAACTGGTTGCACGTCAGCAAGATCTTGCCCACAGACGTACCGATGCAGAAAGCGAACTCGCCAAGGTCAAAACTGAAAAGCAAAAGCAATTGGACAGCGAAGACAAGCGATTCCAAAAGGCAAAGGCGGAAATAACCAGGCAATATGAACAGAAGGTTGCGGAAATACAAGCCGAGATAAAGCAGCAGGAGCAGAAGACTGAGTCAGAGTTGCAACGGCTTGGGCGACGGGAACTCGACGAGTTGCATGGTCGTGGTGCCGATACCCGTTTGGTGGAGGAATGTAAGGTGGCAATCCGGACTTCAGAAGATGAATTGAAGTTCATTGAAAGCCATCGTCAATTGGTTTACGACTATCGCCACGACAAGGAAGAACTCTTCGACCATGAAGAGGAACTCAAGTTACAGAAGAAACATATTGCTGAAAAGCTGCAACAGCTGAACGAAAAGTATAACCTGCGCCGACAGAAGCACAACGACCAGATGTCCGCACTGGAGAGGGAACTGGCTGGTCATCGTCAGAAAAAGAACCGCATCGACGGAGACTTGCAAAAGGCGGACCATTTCACACACGACGAAAACCTCTGTCCATCAATACTGGCCGACACTCCAGAGCGTCAGACACTGCGCACGCCCGGACAAGCGGTGGACGAACTGACGAGCATCATTGTGGCGCGGCAGGCAAACTACAATCAGTTCAAGAGCAAAGTCAATGTGTTCAAGTCAAACTTCACAGCCAAGAACACCTTCAACTTCCGCACCGAGCTGACACTTGACGAGGACTTTATGGAGTTTGCCAATAATCTCGACGATTTCTTGGTAAACAACAAGATAGAGGAATACCGCCGCCGTACCAGTGAACGCTATGTGGACATACTCGCGCGAGTATCGAAGGAAATGGGCGAACTGACCCGTTACGAGTCGGACGTGGACAAGATTATCCACGACATCAACAACGACTTCCGTGAGCGCAACTTTGCCGGTGTCATCAAACTCATTGCCCTTCAGCAAGTACCTTCTACCGACAAGATGGTGCAACTGATGAAACGCATCAAGGATTTCAACGACGAGAACCAGTTTGCTATGGGCGAGATAAATCTCTTTTCTTCTGTCAACCGCGATGATGTCAATCAGAAAGCCGTTGGCTACCTGTTGGACTTTATGAAATCACTGCTCGACAATCCTCAGCGGCAATATCTCTCCCTATCCGACCTCTTCCAATTGCAGTTCCGCATCATCGAGAACGACAACGACACGGGTTGGGCAGACAAGCTGTCGCACGTGGGAAGCGAAGGTACGGATACACTCGTGAAGGCAATGATAAACATCATGCTCATCAATGTGTTCAAGGAGAAGGTGAGCCGCAAGTTCGGCGATTTCCGCATCCACTGTATGATGGATGAGATTGGCAAGCTGCATCCGCAGAATGTGAAAGGCATACTCGACTTTGCCAACGCCCGTAACATATTGCTTATCAACTCGTCGCCAACCACCTACAACGTGTCTGACTACCGCTACACCTACCTTCTGAGCAAGGATAGCAAGTCGCAAACCGTAGTACACCCACTCATCTCACAACAATAAGAACACTCGTTTTTTACTGATAAGTATTCCGACAGGTATGAAAATAACTATAGCATTGATAGACAAACTCATCCGCCTGCGCAATGGAGAATCCTTGCCTTCCAGTTTGCTTCGCGGTGAATGGGTGGAGGGTTTGCTGCAGGAAGGAGTGTTTGTCAGTCGTTCTCATGGTAGCCAGCGTAGTATCGTAGCCTCATCTCCACAAACCCTGGAGCAGGCATTGGGCAGATTTGACGAACGGTTGTGCAGTCTCAATAGCATTCGCGAACTTCTTCTGAATGAAACGTCTGCACGCTCAGACCAAGCTGCCAATACAGGCAACTCCAAACTCATTACCGTCCGTTCGTGCCCGGGATTTCCCGTCAATTCATACGAGCCAATACTCTGCACGCTAAATGGAAAGGAGATAACCATCGCTCCCCAAGACGGCACTTTTCTTTTCATCACCGATTGGCAGTCGTTCTCTGTGCCCGAGGATGTGACGATAGTGAACATCGAGAACATGGAGAACTTTCGCCTTATCCGTCAGCAACGCGGGTTGTTTACTTCTGTTCTTCCCAATCAACGCTTGCTCTTCGTCTCACGTTACCCACAATCTACCGACCTGCGTTCGTGGTTACAGACCATTCCCAATTGTTATGTTCACTTTGGTGACTTCGACCTTGCCGGCATCAATATCTTCCTTACCGAATACGAGAAATATCTTGGCAACCGTGCATCCTTCCTTATCCCCGCAGACATCGAACAACGTCTGAGCCATGGTTCACGGGAAAGATATGATGCTCAATATCAGAAGTTCCGAAACCTGACAACCGACATTCCGCCGTTGCAGCAGTTGATAGGTGCAATCCACAAACATCGTCGTTGCTACGACCAGGAGGGATATATCGGTTTATAGGGTTGCAGAACGTCTGTCTACCATACGTAGCTTTTAATGAGTACTATTCGCAATGCCCAATGAGTACCATTCGCATTGGTACTTGACTACTATTCGCGTTTTTATGGCAGATTACAGACCTTGCGCTACTCATCCGCTTGTTCGTAGTAGTACGAGTAATCGATTCCCTTCATGAAAATCTCCCGGTCGTTTATCCTGTCCGTCAGTGCACCGGTGATAAGGCTTTTTATTGTGCTGGCATCCGAAACACTGTGGGTCATGGCATCCAGATAATCGTGCTTGTCTATTTGGCTCCAGTCCACACATTTCTTCAGACGGTTTTTCAGCATCAAGTCCAGCCAAATGCGTGTAGCCCTGCCATTGCCTTCCCGGAACGGATGGGCAATGTTCATTTCCACATACTTGTCCACAATCTCGTCAAGTGTTGATTCCGGCATACGCTCTATGTCGCACAACGTCTGAGGTAGATATTGCACCATGGCAAACTGAAATCCGCCTTTTGCAATGTTCACCTGCCTTATCTGTCCGGCAAAATCATAAAGGCGACCGAAAAGGAACGCGTGAATCTGCTGTAGTCCGCGTACCGTGCCCTCGGCAATGGAATTGACCAGTTCGCTCTCAAACAGCGTGTAAGCCTTCTTGCGGCTCTGTCCGTCGATGGAGTTGTCGCTATAGGTAAACCAATCGAGGAAGTCGGCAGCCCTGTTGTTCGGGAAGTTCTTCGCCAGCGTCATGATACCTTCGTAGTCAAGGACATCGGTAAGACGAAGCTTCCCATCCGGAGCTTGCAGTTTCAACTGGTTAGTGACACTAACCAGTTCGTTCCCCTCCTTCTTCAGTTTCGTCTTCAGGTATTTCCAGTAGTTGCGAGTCTTGGCATAGTCATCCTGCCCGTTCACCACGCTGATGATGTCGAGCACCGAGAACCACCATTTGTTCTGTTCTTCATCCCAAACGGCTCTCACCTCCCGGTCCTTATAGAACCTTATGGAAATCTTACTGTTCATCTATAGTCTAAGATATGATCAAAGATTCTTCATACAAGCACCTTCCATTCGCCTTGCTTTCTTCCGCCAACACGCTTGAGCAGACCCTTCTGCTGAAGTTTGCTGATAATGAATTTCACACCACCCAATGAAAGGTCTTCAATAGCGGCAACAGCTTCATCAATCGTGGAATGAGGGTGTGCCGAAAAATATTCCAATACTTTCTTTTGGATAGTATCCAAATCCTTTTGGGTAGTGGAACTATCCTTTAAATCATCCTTTTGGATAGTTCGCCATACCGTCACCTTAAACTGGTTGGCAGACTCCTCGTTGTCAAAATCGATGTGACAGTTTTCGCGCATGGCACGGACTATGCCCGAACCAAGTCCACGGTAAATCAGTATCATGCCTCCCTTGGTGTTGGCAAAGGCAATCAACTCCTTCGCAATTTCCTTTTGCGAAGTGAATATCTCCTTGAACTGCACTGTCGTGGTTTCGCCACAAAGACATATATCCTTAAAAGTTTCTTCTGTCATACCACCGATTCTTTGTTTGATAGTTTTTAACAGCACATCTCAAACCCTTGTTCCCTTGAAGAAACGACATTCGAGTCGCACGCCTTCAACTTTCCCGAGCATGAAGCCCATCGTGTTCTGGCGCAAAGATAATCATTATTTTTCAAATCCAAATTCTTTCGACTCAAATCCTTCGGTTTCGTCTCGAAATAATATTTTTTGCTTGCGCAGAAGCCCGTTTTTGTTCGGGTGTCTTTTGGAGTAATCCACACGTATATACCATAGAAAGACCCTTCTCAATCACGCCTTTTGTGACTGCCCGGGAAGCACTCGATACCCGGGACTACTTGCGCTGACCGTCAAGACTAGTCTCACAAACCGACATGACTAGTCCCATTGCCCCTTGAGACTAGTCTCATTTTTTGCCGTGCTCGTCATGGTTTAGCCCGAAATACCATAAAAAGAGGTGGAAAGAGGTCTGTTACTCTTCTTGCAAAGAAAAATTTTTCACTTTTTCTTTGGCGGTAAAGAAAAACGCCGTATATTTGCACCGTCCTACTGTAAAGTGGGACAGGTGTTATTGATATCATCTCTTCTAGTGAATCCTGGAAAGATTAACGCAACAGAGGTGGTCAGCGATAGCACCCGCATACTAAGTTTATTGAGCCCTTACGGGTTCTATATACTTGTGGTGTGGGTCTATCGTTTTGAGACCCGTTGCAGAGCAATTTCCAGGAGCTTACTAGAGGGTTGAGAAACGATAAGTTCTCACACCTTTTTTTTATAACCGCTAGCATCAGGGAACGTGCAGGCACAAGAGTTGCGCACGACACCGACAAGTGCACTACATTACTTATGCTAGTTCGCCAATGCAAGAACACTTTCATTCGCTTCATTGAAGAAGAGGGTTATATCACCAATCAGATGACCCGTCATGACCGCACCTATAATGAAACTGGGGCGGACTTTCTGCGTGCCATCAGCCGTAAGCCACAAGACGTAGAGGATATAGTCAACCAGTTGCAGAAGGTTTATGGAGACAGCGTGTCTCATGACGAACTAAAGCAGGATTTCGTGGCTTTTATCCAAGATTTGGACAAGCATCTCTTTGTCGTGACCGGCGAGACTCCAGATGAACTGGATGCAAAAGACCTTGATTTCTCCTACAGCATGGAGAATCCCAAGACCTTGGTTGATGATTTTACGCAGGTAACGGATGTGCCCATCAAGGAAAGCACGCAAGACCACATGTTGGATGCCACTCAGCGCAAGCCTCGCATGAACGGCCTGCAATTCGAACTCACCAGCCGCTGCAATGAACGTTGCATACATTGCTATATTCCTAACGGCAAGAAGAATGCAGGCAAGGATATGCCGCTGGAGAAGGTGTTTTCTTTGATTGACGAGTTTGCCGAGATGGGTGGTCTGCACGTCACGCTGTCCGGTGGCGAAGTCTTCCTTCATAAGGATATTATCAGGATTATGCAATATTGCCGTGAGAAGGATATGCAAATCTCCATCCTCAGCAACTTGATTGCGCTCAAAGACGTTCAGATTCCTTTCATAAAGGCGGCAAACGTATCCATCATTCAGACCTCACTCTACAGTATGAACCCTGCCATACACGATTACATTACCACCATACCCGGTTCCCAGGCCAAGACCAAAGCGGCTATCGAGAAACTTGTTGCGGCAGATATACCGGTGCAGATTTCTTGCCCTGTGATGAAGGCAAATTGCAAGGGTTACGCCGAGGTGCTGAAGTATGCCCAGTCTCTAAGATGCAAGGCTCAGACTGATTACATCATGATGGCCCAGTCCGATTGTGACACTCAGAATCTTGCCAACCGTATCTCATTGGAAGAAACCGAAGCTCTCCTGCGAGACATCTTAGCATGGGACAAGGACTATAAGGAAAAGACTTTGAAGCAACGTCCCATGTCGGAAGAGATGGCTTTTGACCCGGAAAGGTTTGCCCGTCAGCCATTGTGCGGAGCAGGCATCAATGACTGTTGCATTACAGAGAACGGCGATGTCTATCCGTGTGCAGGATGGCAAGCTATGGTTTGCGGGAACGTGTATAAGCAGTCTCTGCGTGACATCTGGGAGAACTCTCCTCAGTTCAAGCAAGTGCGTGCCGTCACGCAAGGCGACTTCCCCGAATGTCTAAAATGTGAAGCTCGAAACTTCTGCGCCATGTGTCTTGTTCGCAACTACAACGAAAGTAACGGCGATATGTTCAAGATTAACAAGCACTTTTGTGATGTGGCGTTTTTGAATAAGAAAATTGTTGAAGAGTATAACCCTTAAAAATAATGTATTATGAGTAATTATGTAACAGAATTCAGTGGTAAGTATGTAAGCATTCTCCTTAAAACGAATCTAGGTGATTATTCTGGAAATGGAACAGAATATCATCGACTTCTTGATGCTTATGACCAATTGTATGATTCAATAGAAAAAGGTGTTGATATCATTACAATTTTAAACAAAAAAGCGATTTTTGAAAAGGAATTTTCTATTGTTCAGAAAAATGTGTCTAAAGCCTGGATGGATGTGTTTAAGGATAAAGACTATCCTAGCCAACGCAGTATCCATGGACTCAATATAATTATCGAAGTGATAAGTAATAAAATAGCAGAAGCCGAAAAGCTAACAGAGTAGGCATGTTTTAAATACAATTATTATGAAATCTTACAAGAAAGTAGAAATGGTGGCAAAGAACGCTCCAAGTGGTTCGTATGCTGCAGGCTGTCCTCAGTATAAGGCTGGTACCGGTAGTGACTGGAATGACGGCGCTGGAAGTCCTGGGAGCAGCTGTTTGTATTGTGAGTGCTCAAGGTAACTAGATTCAATTGGGTAGGGAGCCTTTTCTATAGGAGGTGTCCCTATCCTTTCTTTAATCTAAAATCAATGCAATATGTTAGATACATTTAATCAAACAGCTGTAGTAATTGTTGAAGTTACTGAAAAAGGGAAAAGACCGGAATTAAAATATGTCACAATAGGAAATATTGGTAAAAGTGCGACTGAGGAAGAGTTTGCCAAAGATGCATTGGACTATATTAAGTGTGATGGAACTATGGAAGTAAAGGCTGTCGTTTTCGCTGATAGTGAGAAATATCGGACATTTATAGAAGATTGCATGTTAATTAGATAGAGAACCTCTCTGCTCAAGAGTGCTATAGTGAAAGTTATGTTCACAGATTCCCATCTCCACATAGGCCAATACTATCACATTTACACAAGTCCAAGGGATTTGGTGCAGATGATGGATGCCGTTGGGGTAAACCAGTTCGCTGTTTCCTCAACCAGCATTTGTGAGGGTGACTACGACAAGGTGCTATGCGAAATGCGGGAGCTGTCCGATATCGCACAAGAGAGACTGCATCCAGTTCTATGGATTATTCCGGGTATGTTGACAGATGGTGGATTGGAGCGATTTTTGAACTCGGACGTCAAATGGGAGTGCTTGAAGATACATCCGCAACTTAATCCAAGCGCATGGGGAGAATCGGAGCCGTATCTGAACGAAGTGACAAACCTCGCAAAGAGCATGAACCTCCCGCTGCTTATCCATACAGGAGAAACAGATGGATGTTATCCGGTTCTGTTCGAGAAGGCGATTGCTGACAATCCCATCGTAACCTTCATACTGGCTCATGCACGTCCGCTTGACCAGACCATACGGCTGATGAAGCTTTATCCAAATGCTTGGACAGACATTGCTTTTGTGCCTATAGGAAATGTCGTAAGGCTATGCGAAGCCGGACTTTCTGACCGCATATTATGGGGAACAGACTATCCGATACCACGGTACTTCTATCCCGAGAAGGATATGAGGGAATACTACACCGACTTGATAAAGTCATTGCATGACTCTGTCAGTCCGGAAGATTATGATAGAATAACGTACAGGAATTTTCTATCGTTATATCATACAAACAATTAAAGTCTAATTTTAAAAACAAACAATCATGGGAAAAATTATTGGTGTAATAGTCATATTGGTAGGCTTCGGCCTCGCTTATGCAATGGACTTCTCTCTTATAAGCGACATCATTGCAATAGCAGCATTGATTATCGGCGGCAAGATTGCAGCATCTGATTAAACGGACATTTAAGATATTTGCCATGGGAATACTGAAAGAAGTTATAGCCGGTGCTATAGGCTATGGCATAGCCAGCGCCAAGGACAGCAAGGTGGTCGGTGATATCATCGACAACAACATCACGTCAAAATCTTTGGAAGAAATCATCGATAACTATGCGCGCAGGCGTATGGGTGTCTACACTGTTAGCAACGAACTTGCTCATCGTCTGCACAAGATAGCCAAGCAGTACGAGGAGTACAATTACGACGACGTGTATGGAGATGAGTATTGAAAGATGTCTCTTTGTAACTTGAATCAAACCATTTAGTTATGATTAAATTTCTCCTTAAAGCCATTCTCATAGTCCTTTGCTTACTGATACTCATTCCGATGGTGATGTTGTTGGTAGGTGAGGGGGCTCTTGCTAGCAGGATATTTGATTTCGACTTGCCAAAGGTGCAAGGGCGAACGGAGATTGTCGAACCGCGGGGTAATAGCACTGCATATTCAGAAGAAGAAAGCTCGGTACGTATTGAGAGTATGAAGCTTGAACACAATATCCAGGATGAAGACGGCAATTATGGAATGCGCATTGTGGTGGAAGCTTCAGCGAGCAACCTAAAGGGTGAAATCGTGCATCTCTTAATACGATTCTACGACAAGAACGGCACCCCGTTAAAGTACACCGGTGCGGACGAAAAGTACCTGGCGACAGATGGAACCATGTCGTTACAGTCGAAGTTTGGTGTAACGGGAGAATCTGTCCATTTGAACTGTTCGGTGATTGTTCCCTACAATGAGTTTAATGTCACGAAAAGTGGTACAACTCACTTTCTTGTAGACGCTTGTTATTATCTTCAGCAAGGAGACGATTTCTCCTTGTTGGCGAAGAGCGATGTCTGTGCATTTCATTTGACTTTGTAACTCCCTATGCACTGCACTAAAGAACGACTTAAATCAGATTTGAGGCATTTCCTGGCAGGA
>CAVGQN010000022.1:0-41830 GCA_963631395.1 bacterium | reverse complement strand
GCAGCGGCAGCCTTCGCCCAAAGGTGGCAGGGACGCGGATACGAGAAGGGCGAAACAGAACTGTAAAAAACAATAAGATTGTGGCACTACCCATCAATATAGAAGACCTGTTGCAACAACGCAAAGTGGAGTCTTCACGCATCGAATTCAAGGAAGGATGGAATCCCGTTTCCATCTACCACTCCATCTGTGCCTTTGCCAACGACTTCGACAACTTAGGCGGCGGATACATCCTTGTCGGCGTGGCCGAAAGATTTGTCCCAAGTCTTGTCTGTTGAAAATAAAGATGTTATGCAACAGTTGTCCCAAGTCTTGTCCCAAGTCTTGTCCCAAGTCTTGTCCCAAGTTGAGAAAGCTGACTGCGAGCAGATGGCATTGACAATGGTTTTGCTAAAAGACGAAATGGCACTGGCAGATTTGATGGCTAATGTAGGTGAAAAGAACAGAACACGTTTTAAGCGTTCTTGTCTGAATCCTCTTATTGAGACTGGATTCGTATCACCGACCATTCCTGAAAAGCCGACATCAAGCAAGCAAAAATATACACTGACAGACAAAGGCAGAGCTCTAATGGTAAAATAACCAAAATGTTTTTGCCGGACAGCCTTATACCATCGCCCTCGAGTCAACCGATTACACCTGCCACCAGGGGTATCGAGAGCATAGCCAAGATGGTGGTCAGGAACGTGCCTTGCGCCATAAGCGTATCGTCACGGCCGTACTTGAGACAGAATATCGTGCCGAACGTAGCGACGGGCATGGCGATGAGAATGGTGTTGATGGCAAGGACGGTCTCGTCGATATGGATGAACGGCAGCATATTGAGGGCTTGAAACACGCACCAGACAAACAATGGAAGTACAATAAGCCGGAACGGTGCCATCGTAAAGACCTTGACATCGCCCGCCATGTGCTTGAGCGGAATGTGCGCCATGCTGTGACCGATGATGAGCAAGGAACCGGGCACCGTGATATTGCCGACCAGTGTGCAAGCCTGCGAGATGATGGCGGGCGCGTGCCACTGGACTGCCACAATCAGGATGGACACGTATGTGCCGATAAGCCCGGGCGAATAGAGCCGCTTGAGGATGCTGCCTCCGGCTTCCTTGCCCGCAATGAACTGCGCACCCCAGACGAATACGGTCACGGTGTTGGCCACATTGAGCACGGAAGCATAGAAAACGGCTTCAGGCCCGAAAATGGAAGCCACAACGGGATAGCCGATAAAGCCGACATTGCCGAATGCCATCATGAAACTGAACAACCCCTCGTTGGGTCCCGACAAGCCGAGCAGCTTCGGCAGCACACGGGCCAGGAGGAGCAGCAGGGCGTAGGTGATGAAACCTATGATGAGCAAGGGCAAGATGAGCCGGCGGTCGGGCATCGTGTCGCCCATCGTCGAGGCAATGACCAATGCCGGGCTCGTGATGTTGACAATCATGTCCGAGAGACCTTTGGCCGTCTCGTGGGTATTGCGGAAGGTTTTGCCCCAGCCGTATCCTACAATGACGACGAGGAACAAGGTCCCCATCGTCATCAATATATTGCTAAAGTCCACGTTCTGATTATCGCTTGCGTAGTATGGTCTGATCGCGGTCGGGTCCTACGGAGAGGATGGTGATTGGGGTCTCGAGTTCTTTTTCGAGGAAAGCAATGTAGTCCTTGAAGGGCTGCGGGAAGTCCTCCTCTTTCTGACAGTGCGAAAGGTCGGTGTTCCAGCCCGGAAGTTCGACGTAGACGGGCTCTACGCCCTTGTCGATGCTGAACGGGAACTCGCGCGTCTCGACTCCGTTGACCTTATAGGAAGTGCAGGCCTTGATGGTCGGGAAGGTGTCGAGCACATCGCTCTTCATCATGATGAGCTGCGTCACGCCATTGAGCATGATGGTGTAGCGGAGCGCCACAAGGTCAATCCAACCGCAACGGCGCTCGCGACCGGTCACGGCTCCGTACTCATGGCCTATGTCGCGTATCTTCTTGCCCGTCTCGTCGAACAGCTCGGTCGGGAACGGCCCACTACCCACGCGCGTACAATAAGCCTTGAAGATGCCAAACACCTCTCCTATCTTGTTGGGGGCGATGCCGAGGCCGGTGCAGGCTCCTGCACAAATGGTGTTGGACGAAGTGACAAACGGATAGGAGCCGAAGTCGATGTCCAGCAAACTGCCCTGTGCACCCTCGCAAAGCAGGCTCTTGCCCTCCTTGAGGAGGTTGTTGATGACATGCTCGCTGTCGATGAACTTGAATTGCTTCAGATACTCGACGCCCTTCATCCATTCCTTCTCGAGGTCGGCCAGTCCGTCGAGCGACACGGCCTCGCCGCCCTTGCGGACAGCCAGCGTGTTGAGAGCCTCGATGGTTTCGATGTGGCGCTGACGTGCTGCAGCATACTTCTGGTCGAAGTTGTCGAGCAAATCGCCCACACGAAGGCCGTTGCGCGAGACCTTGTCAGTATAGGTAGGGCCGATACCCTTACCCGTGGTGCCTATCTTGGCAGCACCCTTGGCAGCCTCGTTGGCCTTGTCGAGCAGGCGGTGCGTGGGCAATATGAGGTGGGCCTTCTTGGAAATCATAAGCCGCTGGGTCAAGTCGTGGCCGCTCTTGGCCAATTCTATGGCCTCGTTCATGAACAGCAATGGATCGAGCACAACACCATTGCCAATGATGTTGATTTTTCCGCCCTGGAATATGCCGGACGGGATGCTGCGCAGCACATACTTCTGACCGTCGAACTCAAGCGTGTGACCGGCATTGGGTCCGCCCTGGAAACGTGTTACGACATCATAACGTGGTGTGAGCACGTCTACTACCTTGCCTTTTCCCTCGTCACCCCATTGGAGTCCGAGGAGTACATCTACTTTTGACATAGTGTGTATTGAGTATATTTGGTTGTTGAACGATTTTCGTACTGTTGTCGAATGGATTGTTTTTTTTACAATATGGCCAACCCCTGTCAGTCTGCCGTTTTCCGTCGAGTCGGTTTCGGTTTGACCGACACCGGCTTGCGCTTCTTGGCCGTCTGCTTTTTCTGTTCCGCCTTCTTCTTTTCGGCCGCCAATGCCCGCTGGCGCAGAAGCACTTCGTGGCGCTCCGCCAAATAACAGTTCTTGCACAGGCCGATGGCGTAGAAGCAGAACTGCGACAATCGGAATGTCTTGTGCATCTGCGGGACAACGGAGTCCGTGACCTGGCTGATGTCGAGCACCTTGATGGCGCCGCAGCGACGGCACACCTGGTAGCCGTGCGGTTGCTGCCCGACGCACTTCTCAAAATACTGTGCGCCACTGGCGAACGGCTGGAACCTGGACACCACTCCGGCTTCGGCGAAGAGCAGGAGCGTGTTATAGACCGTAACACGGCACACATATCCCCGATGTCTGCACACCAGCTCGTGGAGCGCATCGACATCGAAAGGCGTGTCGACATGATAGACCGTCCAGAGGATGAACTTGCGCTCGGAGGTAAGCGTGCCGTTGCGCTCCCTGAGGTAGCCGGCCAGAAGTGCCGTAGCCTCTTCAAGTCCGTGTCCGGACTCTTCGTTCAGGCTCAGCTTCTGCACAATCCTGTCGTGCCGTTTATGTATCTCCTCCTGTTTCATCATTCTGGGTTTTCCGCTCCGAACCGGACGGCCGCAGCGCGCAGCCAAGCCGGCTGCAGGGCATCGGCGGCCATCTGCGAAGCCTGCTGCACCACATGAGAGGGCCTGTAGTCCAAACGCAAGGCCAACTGCAGGGCGCAGTACCGCTGCATGGGCGTCCCCGTCAACCAGCGTTCGATGAGCCGATGGGCAAAGGGGGCGCGTGCAAAGAGGTTCATACACGCCTGGTCGGCAATCTCGGCGTACGGAATCTGCTGACTCCACTCCTCGGCCTTTTCCTCGGTCAACGACTCAAGCGGATAGAGCCTCGTGGCCAGCATCCTGGACTCGCGCGTCTCTTCGTTCCAAAGCCTTTCGGCCAACGCCGCATCGGGCCGATAGCGCTGCGCTATCTCCTTCAGCCTGTAGCTCTCCACGCCCCAAGCCAACCGGTAACGAATGCCCTGGGCTTGCAGACTTTCGGCCACAGCGCCGCAACGCAAGCGCCTGAACTGTGCGTGTATGTCAGAGAGCAGAGTAGTCTCGTCCATAACGCAGCATCTGTTCGGCGAACGACTCCGACCGATAGATTACCTTCACGTCCGTGATGCGTCCGTCGGCTTCCTTGACGGCCTCGTAACGCGGATTGACAAAGCCCTTGTAGGGTGCGATGTCGAGTGCCTTATAGCGGTCGAGCACCTCCTGGTGCAGGGCTGAATCGACCTTGACACCATAAGTCTCGACCAGCTGGCGTCCGGCCTCGAAGTCGCCTTCGCTCTTGATGCGCTGCAACTCGCCGAGCAGCTCGCCGAAGTACTGACGCAACTTCGCGTAGTCGTTGATGCGCACGTAGGTCTTGCCGTTCTTCCTGGCCAACTCGAGCGCCGGAGTGCCTTCGTCCTGACGGGCACGCTCGAGCGTCCAATAGGCAATGAGCGAGCGGTTGCGCATGTGGGCTTCCTCCAGGTTCTCGCCGGGCACGATACGCACCAGCTGCGTCATGAGGCCGTTCATCATCTGCTGATAGTAACCGCACTTGTAGGCCTCGGCGTCGGGCATGACACCCAGTTCGACGAGCTTGGGGTCGGCCATGTAGTAGAGGGCGAAGATGTCGGCACGGGCCTCCTCAAGCGTACTGCCATAGGCCTTGAGGGCATCCGGGTCTACACCGGGCAGCAGCTGTCCGCTGCCGTGACCCAGACATTCGTGCAGGTCGGTGTGGATGTTGTCCACATAGTGTCCCCAGCGCTTGGCGCTTTGCACTTCCTCGTCGCTCCACATAAACTCCTCGCTGAATCCGTTGCCGGCAGCAGCGGCATCGTAGGCAGCGGTGATGTTGTCTATGCTGACGGACTTCGAACCGTGTTCGGCACGAATCCAATTGGAATTGGGCAAGTTGATGCCGATAGGCGTGGACGGATAGCTGTCGCCGGCCAGAATGGCGGCGGTGATCACCTTGGCCGACACGCCCTTGACAACGGGCTTGCGGAAGCGGGGGTCGACGGGACTATGGTCCTCAAACCACTGGGCGTTGGCCGAAATGATTTCGGTGCGGACCGTATTGGCCGAGTCCTTGAAGTTGACCATGCCCTCCCAGGCGCCACGCAGGCCGAGCGGGTCGCCATAGCTCTCGATAAAACCGTTGATGAAGTCCACACGGCTCTGCAGGTCACTCACCCAATGAATGGAATAGGTGTCGAAGTCCTTTAGGTCGCCGCTGCGGTAGTAACGTATCAGATCCTCGATAGTGGTGCGCTGCATGTCGTTCTCGGCATAGAGGGCTGCCTGTTCGAGGTTCTCGACAATCTTGGCGATAGCGGATCCGTAGAGTCCGTCGACACGATAGGTGTGCTCGACGAGCCGGCCGTCCACCTTCTCCAGACGGGAGTTGAGTCCGTACATGACGGGGTGCGGGTCGTTGGCGCCCTTCATCTTGCCGTAGTAATCCTCGACCTCCTGCTGGGTGACCCCATCGCCATAGTAGTTGTTGGCCGAAGTGAGAATCAGGTCGGCGCCGTCGGCCTGGTTGGTCTTGATGGTGAGACGCGTAGAGTCGAACATGGCCTCCTCAAGACCGGGATTGTCGACAATGAGGCGGGCTATGGACAAGCCTTCGTCCTCGGGCAATGCGGCAAGTTGCTGCTCCAGCCACTCCTGGCTGAATCCGGGCTGGAACTTGGCGTTGCTGTAGTGATGGTGTATGCCGTTGGCAAACCATATCTGCTTCATGTACTGCTCGAAGGCCTTCCACTGCGCATCGTCCTTGTCCGAATCCTTGTGGTTGACATAGACTGCCTCGCACACACGGCGAATGGGAAGATTGTAACGGCAGTTCTGGTCCCAAAGTATGTCGCGTCCCCAAAGGGCAGCCTCGGTCAGATAGTATACGAGCGACTTTTGCCGGAGACTCAACTGCTCGAAACCGGGCACTTCGTAGCGCAGCACTTCGATGTCGGCAAAACGGTCCACGCTCCAGTCGCTGCCGGTGTTTTCTTGCTTATTGCCTGTACAGGCCGTGGTCAACAATACAGCTGATGCCATAACGATTCTACTGAGTTTCATTGTTTGCACATTGTTTATATATACTCTTCAAAATAAAGAGACATTCTATATATTATAATATGTACTCTATCATATTATAGTATGTACTCTATTATATTGTAGTATGTACTCTATTATATTGTAGTATGTACTCTATTATATTATAGTATGTACTCTATTATATCATAGTATGTATGTTTCTACCAAGAGACAACTATTCTTTATCCTTGCGGCGCTTCTTGGTGTCGCGCGGTCCGTGATTGTCGTAGTCCTTGCGCTTTCCGAAGCCTTCGCCCTCGCGGCTGCCGTAGCCCTCACGTCCTTTGCGGCCCTTGGCAAAAGGCTTGCCGTAAGCCGGGCGGTCGCCCTCCGCGTTGTCGTCACGACGCATGGCACGCTTCTTGCGCGGCTTATCATGGCCCTCAGCGCCCTCGGCATCTGCCATTTGGACTACTACGGCACGACCCTTCCAATCTGCACCTGTCATGTCCTTGACCACAAAACGGGCATCCTTTTCCGGCACCTCGAAGTAGCTGAAATTGGTGAGCAAATCGATGCGGCCCATCTCGATGCGGTGGTGCACCTGGCTGTTCATCAGTCCGATGAGCTGCTTCGGGAAGAGGCCGTCGCGCTTGCCCAAATTGATGAAGAGGCGGGCGTAGCCGGGCTCGGCCTGGGTGTCGGAACCCTTGTAGACTCGGCCATAAGAGGCATTGCGTGCCCCCTCGCCGGTGTGGGCGGCCTTCTCGCGCTTCGGCTTTTCCTCCGGAATGTCCAAATCGGGAGAGTCCTTGTAGAACTCCAGCAGGCGATTGAACTCGAGACTGACGATGCGCTTCAGAAGGTCCTCGCTGTTCAGCCAACCCAGCTTCTTGGCCACGGGGTCAAAGTACTTTTCGATGGCATCTTCCTTGACCTCCACCTTCTCCAGGCGGTCGGCAAGGCCGAACAGCTGCTTCTCGATAATGCTCTCGGTGGTAGGCACAGTGCCTTTGGCAAACTCCTTGCCGATAATCTGCTCTATGTCGCGCAGCTTGCGGCGTTCCTTGATGTGGATAATGGCGATGGAAGTGCCCTTCTTGCCGGCTCGTCCGGTACGGCCGGAGCGGTGGGTATAGACCTCCACGTCGTCGGGCAAACCGTAGTTGATGACATGCGTCAGGTCGTCGACATCGAGGCCGCGGGCTGCCACGTCGGTAGCGACAAGCAACTGAAGGTGACGGGTGCGGAACTTGCGCATCACAAGGTCACGCTGCTCTTGCGACAGGTCGCCGTGCAGGGCGTCGGCATTGTAGCCTTCGTCCATGAGGTTCTTGGCTATCTCCTGCGTGTCGGCCTTCGTGCGGCAGAATATGATGCCGTAGATGTTGGGATAATAGTCGACGATGCGCTTGAGAGCGGCGTACTTGTCACGGGCATGAACCAGGTAGTAGACATGGTTCACGTTGGCTGCGCCCTCGTTCTTGTGGCCGATGGTGATCTCGACGGGATCGTGCATATACTGCTTGGCGATGCCGGCTATCTGCTTGGGCATGGTGGCGCTGAAGAGCATCGTGCGGTGTTCGGACGGAATGCTCTTGAGTATCGTCTCGATATCCTCCTGGAATCCCATGCTCAGCATCTCGTCCGCCTCGTCGAGCACCAGGGTGTTGACATTGGCAAGCGTACAGGCGCCGCGCTCGATGAGGTCGATGAGACGTCCCGGTGTGGCCACGACGACATGCACGCCGCGTTTGAGCTGGCCTATCTGGCTGCCGATGCTGGAACCGCCGTAGACGGGCAGTATCGCAATGCCCTTCATGTACTTGGCATAATCCTGCAGGTCGCTGGCTATCTGCAGGCAAAGCTCGCGCGTCGGTGCGAGGATGAGGGCCTGAGGCTGCGGCGCATCGTCAGGGTCAATCCATTTGCCCGTCTTGCGGTCCTTGCGCACCTGATGTTCGCCGTAGACCGGCACTACGTCCACTTTCTGCAGCAAGGGAAGGCCGAAAGCGGCCGTCTTGCCTGTTCCTGTCTGCGCCAGTCCGACCAGGTCCCGACCCTGGTTGAGTACTACGGGGATGGCTTGCTCCTGTATGGGCATCGGATGCTCAAACCCCATCTCTTCTATGGCGCGGAGCAGTGTGGGCATAATGCCCAGTTCTTCAAATGTCATTCTTTGTCTGATGTGTATTGATACGAAAAGTAGAACTTGTCATTAGAAACGAAAAGCCGAACTTGTCATTAGAAACAAAAGTCGAACTTGTCATTAAAAACTAAAAGCCGAACTTGTCATTAAAACGAAAAGCCGAACTTGTCACTACAAGTTATAACAACTCTATCTCCGAATATTTCATCACGCGCTCACAATAGGCACAGCGCAACGAGCGCGTGGCCTGGTCGAAGACCTCCATACGGGTGGTGACAGGCTGGTGATTGGTGACGCAATTGGGGTTGGAACACTTCACGACTCCGACTATCTGCTTGGGGTACTGCACATACTTCTTCTCGCAGATGCGGTAGTCGCGTATGATGTTGAGCGTGACATTGGGGGCAACGACACTGAGCCGGCCTATCTCTTCGTCGGTCAGATAGCGGTTGGAGATTTTGATGATGCCCTTATGTCCGAGAGTCTTACTGTTGAGGTTGACGCCGACGGTGATGGCTTCTTTGTATTCGAGCAGGTTGAGTACCTGAACGACCTTGAAAGTCACGTCCGAAGGTATGTGGTCGATGACTGTGCCGTTGGCTATAGCCGACACTTCGAGTTCTTTCTTGCCCGCTGTAGAGGGCTGTTTGGATGGTTCGTTATTCATCGCTTCAAGATTTTCGTGTGTTGGAAGATTGTCGTAATTACGAGTTTGCCTCTTCAGGTCATCAGACGTGGATGCCCAACATGCGGCAAATGATAGCCTCGCGGGCATAGAGTCCGTTCTGTGCCTGCTGGAAATAATAGGCCTTGTCACTCTCGTCGACGTCGTAGGCGATTTCGGTGACACGCGGCAGCGGGTGGAGCACACGCAGATTCGGCTTGGCGTGGTCGAGCATCGCCTTGCGCAGGCAATAGATGTTCTTTACTTGCTCATATTCGCGCGGGTCGCTGAAGCGTTCGCGCTGCACACGGGTCATGTAGAGGATGTCGGTGCGGTTGATGGCGGCTTCGTCAAATTCCTCCTGCTCGTCATAGTCGAGATTGTGGCGGCGACAGAAGTCCCTGTATCCGTTGGGCATACGCAGAACAGCCGGAGCAATGAAATGGAAATGCGGATGGAAGAAACTCAGTGCCTGCACAAGGCTGTGCACGGTGCGTCCGTACTTGAGGTCGCCCACCATGGTGATGTCGATGTCCTCCAGCGTGCCTTGCGTCTTCCAGATGCTGTAGAGGTCGAGCATGGTCTGCGACGGATGCTGGTTGGCGCCGTCGCCGGCATTGATGATAGGCACGTCAGTCACCTCGCTGGCATAGCGAGCCGCGCCCTCCAGATAGTGGCGCATCACGATGACGTCGGCATAATTGCTCACCATCTTGATGGTGTCTTTCAGTGTCTCGCCCTTGCTGGTCGACGAAGAGTTGGGGTCACTGAATCCGATGACGCGGGCGCCAAGACGGTTGGCCGCGGTCTCGAAACTGAGTCTGGTGCGGGTAGAGGGCTCGAAGAACAGGGTGGCCACCACCTTTCCCTCCAGGAGTCGCTGGTTGGGATTGGCCTCAAACTTGGCTGCATCTGCCAGGATGCCCAATATATCATCCTTGCTGAGGTCTGCAACGGAGATGAAGTTGTTCTGCATGATTTGAATATTGATTGAGTGTTGCTTGTCCTTGTAAGTCCGGACACCGGGAGACCGCCGATTTGTCAACAAAAGCAGCTCCACGAGAGTCCGGCTCTACATGAGGTCCGCGCACAAAGTTAGTATTTTTTCCTATCCGTTTGACGGGCAAGGTGAGTTTTTATCCAGCTTTCGTGCGTTTTGGGGAACAAAAGTAGCGAATTGCAAAATAGCCGTGCTATCTTTTCCGGACTTTGCACCGCGAGAGCGCCTACTTGTCAGGCTTTGTCTACTTGACGATTTCGTCTACCTGTTTTTGCAAGCCATCGAGTTGCTGTTGCAGTTTTTGTTTCTGCTCGTCGTAGGTTTTGCCCAGTTGCTTCTTCTTCTTGCTCAGCTTGTCCTTCTGCTTGTCAATATGCTTTTCGGCCTTATCCAACTGCTTGTCGATGTGCTTTTCGGCCTTGTCCAACTGCTTGTCGATGTGCTTTTCGGCTTTTTGCTGAATGTCCGCGGCCTGGCGCTGAAGGGTGTCGATTTGGTCTTCGAGCCTATTGTACTGCGCCTCGAACTTTGACTTCTGCTTTTCGTAGTTGTCGACCTGCTTGTCGTAGGCATTCTGAAGCGCGAACTGAGTAGCAAGCGAGTGCTTTCCTGTCTTGACATCAATGCTCCAGGCCTTGGGCTGTGGCACCTGCAGGCTGCCGTCGCCTATGCGGCAAGGCATCCAGAGGTAACGCGAGTCCCACTGACGGTCCGGGCGCCATACGTCGGCCAGGAAGACGACGGTCGTATCCTGACTGCCTTCGACCTTGAGCAGCAGCGTCGACTGCGCACCATACGTGCAACTGTCGGCGGGCGCCAGGTCACGGAATTCGCTCCAGGGACCTTCCAGCTTGGTAGCGGTAGCATATTTGTTGGGATTGGGATTCCAGCCGGTCAGTCCGGAGCCAACACAATAATAGAGGCCACGGTAGTGCACAATGCCTCCACCCTCAAGCCGGTCGTGTATGAAGGCCACCGAATCGGCCACATCGAGACAATCGGGCGTCAGACGGGCAATATAGAATCCACCGGTCGGCCTGCTCTCGAAAATCAGATAAGGCGTTCCGTCATCATCGACAAACTGGCCGATATCGCGGCTCTCCTTGCCGAACGGACGGAATGTACGCACAAAGCTAAACGGTCCGGTCGGGCTGTCGCTCACGGCAACGCCGACTCGGGCGCAACCATAACCGGAGTCGCTTCCGGGCGTGCGTCCATCGATGTGCATGTACATGACGTACTTGCCCGTCGACTGGCTGCGGTACACTTTAGGACGCTCCAGCACCCAATTCGGACCAATCAAATTGGCACTGTCAGGCTTGCTGAGACAAAGGGCGTCGCCCTCGTTCTTCCAGTTCATGAGGTCGGTCGACGAGTAGCAGCTCACATAGCGGACGCTTTCTCGCTCGACACCCTGGCGACGCTGTTCGCCGTACCAATAGTAAGTATCGCCCACCCGAAGTATGCCGCCGCCATGAGCCTGTATGTGCTGGCCGTCGGTGTCTGTCCAGACGGCGCGCGGGGTAATCTGTGTGTGCTGAGCAAATACCGGGGTTGAGGGAATAGCGACAAGCCCAAGCAAGGCTATCGAGAGGCAGAGTACGATGCGTTTCATACGGGTTCGTTTTTTTATGGGGCGAATACTTGTTTTTGGGTAAATACCTATTCGGAGTAATTACTTGTTTGGGGGTGTTACCTGAAGTTGTCCTTTATATTTGTCGGACAAACTTTTCCGACAACCTTATTGGACAACCTTATCGGACAACACGCGTAAACTCGGGTGCAGCATCGCTGGCCGTAGGCACAGAGACATAGACGAAAGCCGTATCGGGGTTCTGGTTGTCACGCGACTGCATCACAGAGCGATAGAGGAGTTCGACGCGGTCTTCCAGCACACGCCGGCCTACGCTGACGGGAGTGCCTAAAGGCATCGGATAACTGCCACAGGCCTGTTGGAAGATTACGGAGTCGGAGTCGGTCATATCCTGCTGCTCGGTGTAGTCGGGCAATATCTGACACTCGCCCTCTATGTAGCCGTTGTCGATAAGGAAACGTACCACCTCCGTCTCGGCTGCATCGATACGGGCGGCACGGATACCGTAACCGTCATGCACCTCGGCATCCGGCAAGGCACGGCGCAAGTCGGCTACACTGCTCTCCAATCCACCGCTACCGAAAGTACAGAAGGGAACGACGACTTTGCCCACGAACTTGACATTGCGCAGCAGAGAACCTACCGGGCGGGCATAAGTTCCGAACCACACGGGGTAGCCCAGCCAGATGGTGTCGTACGATGCGACATCGACATGCAAAGGCAACAACTCGGCCCACACGCTGTCGGGTATCTCGGACAGGCAGCGGTTGATGGTCGTCTGATAGTCGTGGCCATAAGACGGAGTGACGTCGAAAGCCAATGTATCGGCGCCTAACTGGTCAGCCAGGATATGGGCGACACGGGCCGTGGTGCCGTTCTGCGAATAATAGAGCACCAACGAACCGCTTTCGGCTGCTTGCTGCGAGCCGTGGCAGGACACCAATGTCGAGAGTACGCACAGGGCCAGAACCAGGCCCATCACGGAACGTGCGTGTTTTAACTTCTTAACCATAGCATTATCAGTATTAAAGTTACCTTTTGTGAGTAATAAAATTATATTTTGAATTTGTCAATGTTTTGTTTTGCAATTGTCAAAGTCATGTTTTGGAATTGTCAAAGTCATGTTTTGTAATTTGTCTGTCAGATGGCAAAATACTCCGCCTCGGGATTGCCGAGATAGAGGCCGCACACGGAAGCCTGGGGATACATGGCTCCGTTTTCGGTCAAAGTAATGCCGAGACGCTCCATGTCGACCATACGTGCCAGCAAGAAAATGTTGCGCTGGTCGGGCCAGGACGGATAGCCTACTGCCGGGCGGATGCCCTGCCAACCCTTCTGCTGCTGCATACGGCGGCTGATATACTCGGACGTGGCTTCGGCCAGGCGGTCACCCACCGTCTGGAGCAACAGGACGTCATAGTCTCCGCCTCCGCGCTCGGCCTTGAGGTGCTCCAGGCGTTCGGCGAAAGAACGGCCTACGGTGGCCGCAAAGGCTCCGACATGGGTCATATAGTCCGGCAAAGGACGGCCCGCCAGCACTGCCTCGCTCTGCTGCGCTTCGGTAGACACATAGTCGGCCAGCGACTTGAGCCGGTAAGGCACTCCTTGTTGCGTCGCTTCCCGATAGGCAGGACTGTCGTGCGTCTGACGCGGTGTGGGGAGAAGCAACGTCGCGCCATCGGCCAACCGCACCTGCAGGGCCTCCCGGTCAGGCAGACCGCACGCGGGATAGAAGCGCTGCACGTAGTGCGTGTCGTACTTGCCGTCAGGAGCGGCGGCCAGTTCTTCGAGCAGACGCAAGGCGTCGCGTTTCAGTTCCTCGCCCACTGCACTGTCGGCCTTGGTGCGCCATGCCCAGTAGAAATACTGCCAGTCGATGAGCGGCAACAACTCGCTGACGGGGACCGTTCCCTCGTCAGCTGGACCGGAGGGACAAACCAGGGCTGCCTGCTGGGTACGGAGTTCTGCCAGCAATGCATCATGCCGCGCCGGGTCGAGCAGTTGCAGGGCCAAGGCCGGATTTTGCGCTGCATCGCGAACATGGAAGACCGGTCCGTCATAACAAGGAGCAATGCGCAGGGCCGTGTGTCGCGGTGATGTAGTCGCGCCGCCCACCATCAGCGGGATACGCAATCCGGCCTGTTGCATCTGGATGGCCACCTGGCGCATCTCCTCGAGCGAAGGCGTAATGAGACCGGACAGACAGACGATGTCGGCCTTTTGCTCTATGGCCTGGCGCACGATCTCCTCGGGAGGCACCATCACGCCCAAGTCGATGACCTCGAAGTTATTGCACGCCAACACGACGGCCACGATGTTCTTTCCGATGTCGTGTACGTCGCCCTTGACGGTAGCGATAACAATGCGGCCGGCCTTGGTCGAAGCGAGCGCGTCGCCCTGCCGTTCCTTTTCGATATAAGGTTGCAGGAAGGCAACCGCTTGCTTCATGGTACGGGCCGTCTTGACCACCTGCGGCAGGAACATCTTGCCCTCGCCAAACAACTTGCCGACCTCGTCCATAGCCGACATAAGCGGTCCGGAGATGATGTCGACGGGCGCCTTGCCTCCATCGAGCAAAGCCTGCAGACTCTCTTCGAGTCCGGCACCCGTTCCCCGCAAGAGACACCGCCGTGCCGTCTCCGCCGGCGTTGTGCTTTTGCCAACCGTACTCTGATTAGTTGCCGGCGCGGATGCTACAGCCCCGGACGCGCTGCCGGATGAAGACAACTGCTGGGCCACTTCGGTCAGATGCTCCGAAGCTTCGTGCGAAGTGTTGAGTATCACTTCCGTGATGGCCAAACGCAATTCGGCGGGGATGGTCTCGTAGCGGACGGCCGTAGCGGGATTGAGGATGGCCATGTTCATGCCTCGCGATATGGCGAAATGCAGGAAGACGGAATGCATGCACTCGCGCAGATAGTTGTTGCCCCGGAAGGCGAACGACAAGTTGGACAATCCGCCGCTGACGCGCGCTCCGGGCAGATTGTCGCGTATCCAGCGGGTGGCGCGGATGTAGTCCAGGGCGTAGTCATCGTGCTCGGCCATACCCGTAGCGATGGTCAGCACATTGGGGTCGAAGATGATGTCGTGCGGGTCGAAGCCGACCTGCTCGGTCAGAAGCGTGTAGGCACGACGGCAGATGGCAATACGCCGGGCGTAGTCCGTGGCTTGACCCTCTTCGTCAAAGCACATCACGACAACAGCAGCGCCCAGCCTGCGCACCACGCGCGCCTGGCGGACAAACTCTGCCTCGCCCGGCTTCAGGCTGATGCTGTTGACCACACCCTTGCCCTGCAGACACTTGAGTCCTGCCTCGATGACCTCAAAGCGACTCGAGTCGACCATGACCGGCACGCGGCAGATGTCAGGGTCGGCGGCCAGCAGGTTGAGGAAGGTCGTCATCTCGTGACCGGCATCGAGCAGGCCGTCGTCCATGTTGACATCGATGACCTCTGCCCCATCGTCGACCTGCTTGCGGGCTATCTCGAGGGCCTCGTTGTAATGCTTGTCGCCTATCAGTCGGAGGAACTTGCGCGAACCGGCCACATTGCACCTCTCTCCCACACGCACGAAGTGGTTACGGCGATAGGCGTACGCCTCCAATCCGGCCAGACGCATCGCCTCTTCGGGTGTCACGGGAATGCGCACCTCAGCGCCATGCTGAGCCAGATAATCGGTCAGGGCCTTGAGGTGCGAAGGAGTCGTACCGCAACAGCCGCCCACGATGTTGACCAGCCGTTCGTCGAGGAACCCGGCCACCTGCCCCACATACTCCTCGGGAGTCTGCACATAGCGGCCGTCGGCATCGGGCAGGCCTGCATTGGGGTGGCAGGAGACAAAACAAGGCGCAGCTGCCGACAACTGCCGCAGCCACGGCAACAGTCCCAGTGCTCCCAGTCCGCAGTTGAGCCCTATGGCCAATGGGTCGGCATGGAGCACCGAGGTGACGAAGGCCGGCACGGTCTGTCCGCTCAACGTACGGCCCGAAGCGTCGCTCACGGTCATGGAGAGGATGAGCTCGGGCTTCCCGTTCCCGTCGGCTACGGCCTCGTCGGCCACTTTCATATAGGCCGAGATGGCAGCCTTGGCATTGAGGGTGTCGAAGACGGTCTCGACCAGCACAATGTCGACGCCCTCTTCGACCAGCACCCGAATCTGCTCGAGGTAGGCCGACTCCAGTTCGTCGAAGGTCAGGCTCCGCGCTGCCGGGTCGTCGGCGTCCTCGCTCATGGAGAGCATCTTGCCCGTCGGTCCCACACAGCCTGCCACATAGCGCGGACGGTCGGGCGTGAGCCGCGTGTATTCGTCGGCAGCCTCACGGGCCAGGCGGACCGAAGCTCTGTTGAGGTCGGCGACGCGGTCGGTCAAGCCATACTCCTGCTGGGAGATGCGCTGGGCAGAAAACGTGTTGATCGTGATGATGTCGACACCGGCCTCCAGATACTGACGATGGATGCCGCCGACAACCTCCGGACGCGTCAACGAATACTCATCGTTGTTGCCCCGCAGACCATGTTGCTGCAGCATCGTGCCCATGGCCCCGTCCAGGACCATGACGCGCTCTTTCAATATTTCCCTTATCGGTCTCTTCATCTGACGAATCCAGTGGGTATTGTCCGTGCAGGACGATGAATATTGCTTGTTCTCACAAAGAAAAAACATACCTTAATATATAGGCACAAAGTGCAAACCGGCCAAGGTACATTAGGCATACTTTGTGGGTCGCAAAGATAGCACAAAACTCGGAAATGCCCAAATTTTTGCAAGATTATGTCTTATCCGGTCGGAAAATTTGGCTATTTCGTCACTATTTAGTACCTTTGCGTGCGCAATATGGCGATGTCACCGCTTTGCGCAATATAAAACCAAAACATTACACATAACAAATACAGAAAATATGGCACAGATCAAGCCAAGCATTCCAAAAGGCACCCGCGACTTCGGTCCGGTCGAAATGGCAAAACGCAACTATATCTTCCAGACCATCAAGGACGTCTACGCCCTGTATGGCTACCAGCAGATTGAAACACCCTCGATGGAGAACCTCTCCACCCTCATGGGCAAATACGGCGAGGAGGGCGACAAACTGCTCTTCAAGATTCTTGACTCGGGCAACTTCCTGGCCGACGTCAAGCCCGAGGAACTGCAGGAAGGAGGCACCGCACACCTGGCCGCACGCATCTGCGAGAAAGGCCTCAGGTATGACCTGACCGTCCCCTTTGCCCGCTTCGTGACGATGCACAAAGAGGAACTGTGCTTCCCCTTCAAGCGCTATCAGATACAGCCCGTGTGGCGTGCCGACCGTCCGCAGAAGGGCCGCTACCGCGAGTTCTTCCAGTGCGACGCCGACGTGGTGGGCAGCGACAGCCTACTCAACGAAGTCGAACTGATACAGATGGTCGACGAGGTGTTCAGCCGCTTCGGTGTGCGTGTTGCCATCAAGATGAACAACCGCAAGGTGCTGGCCGGCATTGCCGAGACTATCGGCGCTCCTGAACTGCTGACCGACATCACCGTGGCCATCGACAAACTGGACAAAATCGGACTGGACAACGTCAACGCCGAACTCCGTGAAAAGGGACTCGGCGAAGAGCAGATTGGCAAGTTGCAGCCCATCATCCGGCTCGAGGGCAGCAATATGGAAAAACTCGACACAATACGCCAGACGCTGTCGGCCAGCCAGACGGGCACACAGGGCGTCGACGAACTGCAATGGATTCTGCAGAAGGTAGAGGCACTGGGAGGCACACGCTGCCGTCTCGACATCGACCTGACGCTGGCACGCGGCCTCAACTACTACACGGGCGCAATCTTTGAGGTCAAGGCCCTCGATGTCGAAATTGGTTCCATCACGGGCGGCGGACGCTACGACAACCTGACCGGCGTGTTCGGAATGCCCGGCATGAGCGGTGTCGGCATCTCGTTCGGAGCCGATCGCATCTACGACGTGCTCAACCAGCTGGACCTCTACCCGAAGGAAACGCTGCTGGCCACCCAGCTGCTCTTCGTCACCTTCGGCCAGGCCGAAATGGATTATGCACTGCCTCTGTTGGCCCAGGTGCGCAAAGCCGGCATTCGGGCCGAAATCTACCCGGAAGCAGGCGCCAAGATGAAACGCCAGATGGGCTACGCCAACCAAAAGCAAATCCCCTATGTAGCCGTCATCGGCGGAGACGAAATGGCAGCAGGCCAAGTCTCGCTCAAGAATATGGTCACCGGTGAACAAACCAGAATATCATGCAAAGATCTTATCTCGCAACTGCAATAATAGCAGCGGCCGCCCTTGTCGGGTGCCACAACCAGGAGTCTATGAACAATCCGTTTTTAACCGAATGGACACTGCCCTACGGTGCCATTCCCTTTGACCAAATCAAGGTCGAACACTACATGCCCGCCCTGCAGAAAGGCATGGAAGAAGAGGACAACGAAATCAACGCTATCGCCAACAACCCTGAGACGCCCACCTTCGAAAACACCATCGTGGCCCTTGAGCACACCGGCCGGTTGCTCAACCGCGTGGTCGGCATCTTCTACAACCTCATGGAGTGCAACGGCACGCCCGAGATGCTTGCCCTGGCAGAGCAGATGCAGCCACTCTACAGCGAGCACAACCTGAATATCGCCCTCAACGAGAAGCTCTTCGAACGCGTCGCCTACGTGTGGAACGACTACAACACCCGTGGCTTCGAAGGTCTCTCGCTCGAACAGCAACGCCTCCTCAAGGACCGCTACGAGAGCTATCTGAAGGCCGGCGCCACACTCAAAGGCGAAGCCCGCGACCGCTGGCGCTCCGTATCTGCACGACTCGATAGCCTGACGCTCGCCTTCGGTCAAAACGTGCAGAAGGCCACCGCCGACTGG
The DNA here is from genome assembly GCA_963631395.1 of bacterium. Taxonomy (GTDB): domain Bacteria; phylum Bacteroidota; class Bacteroidia; order Bacteroidales; family UBA3663; genus Liminaster. The sequence continues at coordinate 23,465 of CAVGQN010000022.1, read as the reverse complement.
AGCTATCAGCTCGACCCGGAGAAGGGCGACCTGGAGGGCCTGCCGGAGTTTGCGGCCAATGCCTACCGCGACAACGGCTACAAGCTGACCCTGCTCGCCACCTCCTACCGCCCGTTTATGACCTACTCGAGCCGGCGTGACCTGCGCGAGATGCTCTACCGCGCCTACAACACCCGCTGCTCGGAGGGACAATACGACAACCGCGAGAATATCCGCGAGATAGCCTTGCTGCGCCAGGAGAAGGCCGACTTGCTTGGCTTCCGCTCGTTTGCCGACATGCGGCTGACCAACACGATGGCCAAAACGCCCGAGGCCGTTGACAACCTGCTCAACACGCTGCTTACGGCCTACAAGGGCGCTGCAGTCAACGACGTCAACGAGGTCCGTGCTTTGGCCAAAAAGGACGGCATCGAGACCTTGATGCCCTGGGACTTCAGCTACTACAGCGAGAAACTGAAGAGCATGAAGTACAATGTGAGCGACGCTTTGGTCAAGCCTTACTTCTCGCTCGAGAAGGTCAAGGCCGGCGTGTTCGGACTCGCCACACGCCTCTACGGCGTTACGTTCGACAAGATTGACGTGCCCGTCTACCACCCCGACGTGGAGTGCTTCCGCGTACTGGACAGCGACTCGACGTTCCTCGGTCTCCTCTACACTGACTTCTTCCCGCGCGAGACGAAACGTCCCGGCGCTTGGATGACGGAATTCGACGGCCAATACCTCGACCCCAAAACGGGCAAGGACCACCGGCCTACGATTCAGATTGTCATGTCGTTCACCAAACCGGTTGGCAATCCCGGCGAACCCGGCTACACGCCCTCGCTGCTCACCTACGACGAGGTGGAGACGTTCCTGCACGAGTTCGGACACTCTCTGCACGGCCTTCTGACCAAATGCACCTATCCCTCGCAGAGCGGCACGAACGTGGCCCGCGACTTCGTGGAACTCCCTTCACAGTTCAACGAGAACTTCCTCGGAAAGAAGGAATTTCTTGACACCTTCGCCACCCATTGGGAGACGGGCGAAGCCATCCCGCAGGAGCTGATAGACCGGCTACAGGAGGCCGGCAACTTCCAGGCCGGATACCTTTGTCTGCGCCAGCTTTCGTTTGGCATGCTCGACATGGCCTACCACTCGCTGGGCCGCAAGACGGATGCTGCCCGTCCGGAGGTGCAGGACCTGGAGAAGAAGCCTCTCGAGCGCTTCCCCGAACTGGAGGATGTGCTGGCATTCGAAAAAGCCTCCAATGCGCCGACCAACCTGCTGCCCGTTGTAGAAGGCACCATGACGAGTCCGACGTTTACGCACATCTTCAGCGGCGGCTATGCGGCCGGCTACTATGGCTACAAGTGGGCCGAGGTGCTCGACGCCGATGCCTTTGCCGTGTTTGAGCGTGAAGGACTCTCCAACCCCAAGACGGCCCAACGCTTCCGCCACCTGCTCGAATCGGGCGACACGGTCGACCCCGCCGAACTGTACAGGGAGTTCAAGGGCGCTGACCCGACCGTCGAAGCCCTGATGCGGAGAGACGGCATAATCAAATAAAGACAATAAAGACTTTTAAGGACTATAAAAAAGACTTTTAAAGACAATAGAGACTTTTAAGGACAATAGAGACTTTTAAGGACTATAAAAAGACTTTTGAAGACTATAAAGACTTTGTCATCATGTTACTCAACATCTTACTCAACATCCTCTATATCATCATCGGTCTGCTGCTCCTGGTCAAGGGTGCGGACTATCTCGTAGACGGCTCCGTAGCCATCGCACGCTGGGCAAAACTGAGTTCGATGGTCATCGGACTCACCATAGTCGGATTCGGAACTTCGACCCCCGAACTCCTGGTTTCCATCCAGGCCGCTTTGGACGGCAATTCGGGCATTGCCATCGGCAACGTAGTGGGCAGCAACATCGCCAACATCGCCCTCATTCTGGGTGTAGCGGCTATCGTCCGCCCTCTGCCCACGACACGCGAGACGCTGCGCACGGACTTGCCCTTCATGATTCTCGCCTGCCTGCTCTTCGTGGGCATTGCCATGACGGGCACCATCGGACGTTTGCCGGGACTGCTCCTCTTCCTCATCCTGGTCGTATACATCACCTGGCAGATACGGCAATCCAAGAAGAACTGCCAGAAAGAGGAAATCGAAAAGCCCAAGATGTCACTGCCCAAAGCCTTCCTGCTCGTGGCCGTGGCCTTCGTCGCGCTGGTTTTCGGTGCCGACCTACTGGTTGACAGCGCCTCGGACATAGCCGCCGAACTGGGCGTTTCTGACCGCGTAATCGGACTGACCATCGTGGCCGTAGGCACTTCGCTCCCCGAACTCTTCGCATCGGTAGTGGCCTCTTACAAAGGCGAAGCGGACATCGCCATCGGCAATATCATCGGGTCGGTGTCGTTCAATATCCTCTGCGTGGTCGGTCTTTCGGCCACTATCAGCCCTATCCAGGATACCTGGCAGGACTTTATCGTGGACTATTCGGTGATGACGGGCGTGGGCATTCTGCTGTGGATACTTCTGCGCACTGAGTACAGACTGTCCCGATGGGAGGGCATTCTGCTGACCACCATCTTCATTGCCTTCACGAGCTACACCGTGGCCAACGCCAAGAGCCTCGTAGTGACCTTGTCCGACCAGACCGAGCTGCACTACCAGCTGGGCGGAGAGACCAATCCCAAGATGGCTTTCTCCGACGAGGGAGTGACGATTATGGCCGACCAATATACGTTTGCGCAATTTGACAGCTGGCACATCTCCGAGGCCGACGCACCCGACGCCATTCAGTTGGTGGCCAACGGAAACGAGGGCAACGACGCCATCGGCATCTACACGCTCGACGGACAGCTGCTGGCTTGCCGTAGTCTGGAGGAACTTCCTTCCGGCACTTACATCGTGCGGACAGCCCAAAGCGCTTTGACCGTCACCAAAAAGTGAGAAGGTCAAAACGACCTAGGGTCAAAAAAATAGGAAAAACAACCAGGATTAAAAAGACCTAGAGTTGAAAACCATCTTAGAACAAAGCAACTAAAGGTCAAAACGACCACGATCAAAAAGACCTAGAGTTGAAAACCATCTTAGAACAAAGCAACTGAAGGTCAAAACTATCGAGAACAGGTAAAACAACTACAAACATGAAAACCATAACCACCGTATGTGCCATAGTGGCAGGATGGGCTGTCTGCGGCCTTGCCCAAGCCCAAAAGCCTGACACCCTCTGGGTGCAGCACGCCGACCGCTTTACGGCCAACGAACCGATCAAAATCTCGAGCATCGACTCGCTGGAGTTTTTCGAGGACTCGTACAAGGCGTTTCAGACCTATGGCACGGTCACGATTGGAGCAAATAAGAAATACCGCGACGGAGGCACCTATACCTTCCAGCCGGACCGGTGGCTCGTCAAGCCCAACTACTACTCTTCCATCGACTACAGCAAGGAATCGTCGCAATGGAGCTTTGCCCGTAGCCAGGAGTCGACGCACTTTGCCGTCTTCTGGGAGAAAGGGCTCACCCGCCAAAGTAACGGACTCATCAACGGCGGCGAGTCCAGTTCGGTGGTCAACGTCAACTCGCTGATAGGCAATGTCGAAAAGATATGGAACGTCTACGTCGACTCGCTCGGATTCCTGGAGCCGGGCAGCAGCCTCACCGACAAGACCAAGATACAGATGTACATCGTGAACCAAAGCGAATGGCGCGCTGACGGAAGCGGCACGGACGGCACCTACTGGAAGTACAAGTCCAACACCTCGACCGACAAGACCTCAACGGGCAGCGTGACGGGCATCTTCCACTGCAACCCCTGGGCCGCCAGCAGCCTCGTGACCGTGGCGCACGAGATAGGTCACACGTTCCAGTATCTGGTAGGCGCCGACTTGGGTTCTTCGCACGGCCTCAACTACGTACTGGGCGAGAACTCGTCAGGCAACGAATGGTGGGAAGATTGTGCCAACTGGCAGGCCCACAAGGTCTATCCCGCCAACCAGTTCAGCGAGAACTGGGGCAACAACATGAACATGCACCACATGAATATCCTGCACGAAGACGCGCGCTACAACAACTGCTACTATCAGGACTGGTGGTGTCAGCAGCACGGACTCAAGACCATAGGCCGGATTTGGCGCGAGGCCATCAAGCCCGAAGACCCCATCCAGGCCTACATGCGCATCTTCGGCCTCGACGAACAGTCCTTTGCCGACGAGCAGTGGCTGGGTTATGCGCACATCGCCAGCATGGACATCGACCGCTGGTACCGCTACGGCCGCATCTACATCAACAAGGAGAAGCAAAGGCTGGTCAAACCCACGTCGGCACAAACCACCTACATCGCTGAGGAAACGCAGGGATGGTACGTCGTCGACTCGGCCTACTGCGTGCAGAACTACGGATACAATGCCAACCCGCTCACCGTTCCCGCCGAAGGCACTGTCATCAAGGCCCACTTCAAGGGCATCAGCGGAGCACCGGGCTATCGTGCCGTCAACGCCTCCTACGCCGGATGGCGCTACGGAATGGTGGCCTACAGCACAGACGGCACTCGCACCTATGGCGAGATGGGACGTGACGCGTCAGGCACAATCACCCTCACCGTACCGGCCAAGTGCCAATACATCTGGCTCGTGGTTATGGGCGCCCCCACCACCTACTGGACTCACTCGTGGGACAGCAACGCAACCAACGACGAGCAATGGCCTTACGCCGTGCGCATTGAGGGAACAAGCATCAAGCAGTAACGGACAGAGTTCCGTCTGAGCCGAAAAGGCACTCTTTCTGTTACGGAACAGAGTTCAATAGAATCAGCAAAGTACAACAGCAAAGAAAAGTTTTATCAATCAATAGTGAAGGCTTTTGATTTTATCAGCCACAAGACGAGCTATAATAGCATAACCTTGAGGTTTAAAATGAAGGCCATCTTCCATTAGTTGTGGCGGCACTTGACCATGCGCTATGCTGTCTAGATCTTCTTGTGTGGCTGTCATCCCAGCTTCATCCAGTCCATTTTGTATCAAGTGGCATCGCAAATTGATATAATGTTCACCAAAGTAATATTGCAATGTATCTTCCATTCCGGACATACGCGCTGGTGTCGGAATGCGAAGGTTAGGCTTGTGAAAAGAAATCACAATATAGTTGGAACACTCGCTATAGTCAATCATCGAATTTATCTGTTCGACAAGTTCGCTCGTGTTGCTAAATGCTCCATTTTGACCTATAAAGAAAATATTGCAGCACTGTCCACGCAAATCTCTCATTGCATTTGCAGAATCTTGCTGTAGGCGCATTATATCAGACGCACCCGCTCCTGGCACGCCACAATTCACCACTTCATAATCATCTTCCAAGATACCTTGCAGCACACCAGGATAACTATCATCTACCTCCATCTGCAACCATCTCTTCACTGCATTTTTCATGCCAGGTCTATTGGCGTGACTTGCAGTCAACGAGTCTCCCCAACAAACTATAGTCTTTTTAGGTTCTGAAGTACATGCATTTAGAAATAACACAATACCCCCCCGATTATCAATCCTTTGAACACATTCATGCCACAAAGTATGATTATCAGATTTCGAAATCGAGGCAAGTGCGCTGAGCCGTGAAAGGACGAACCTTGGAGTTGGCGACGGCAACGTGGGCGGGATGGACGGAATAGCCTTTGAGGGCGGCTTCGCTCTCGAACGAGCTGTCGAGCATGACGTCACAATTGGACGAATCAAGGCGCTTGCCTGTATAAACGTGGATGTCGATGAGACCGGGCACAACACCCTTCAGGCCCTCCAATCCTTGCTTGATGCCACTTTTGATTGACTCCTTCTCCGCAGCTTCGATATCCTCGCGGAGCTTCCATAAGATAATGTGTCTTACCATAACTTTGCTTCTTATATAATTATTGTTGTTATTCGCTTGCTGTTATACTATTGTTGTTATTCGCTTGCCCTTTTCACGAGCGGTTCTCACTCTTTTTAAAGAGTTTTATACCGATTATCAATAAGTATTTCCCCTTTCTCGTTTCAAGAATATATTACTCTACTCTCGAGTATTCGACCCTTTTCAAGAGTTTCGTACCCCCTTTTCAAGCGTTTTCTCACCCCTTCTCACGAGCGTTTCACCTTCTTGACGAGGTGGCGCAGCTTGTTGAGGAGGCGTTTGCGCTTGGCGGCAGGCTGAATGGTTCCCTCCAGGCCAAGGGCGGTCTCCACCTCCGTATAGTGCTGCATGGCGAAGTCGCCGATTTCGAGAACGATGTTGCGAAGGGAGTCTTTGGCTTTGGTTTGCAGCATGATCAAGGTCGACACGGGACTGGGACAAACCTCAATCCGCTCGGCTTCGGGCAAAGAGAGCGCAGTGCCCACCGGCGTTTCGGCGGTAAAGTAACAATAGCCACCCTCTTCCGCCACCTTCGCGACGTGATATTGAGCCGTCCAGGAGCCTTCTTGGCGGCGGAATACAGAGGTTCGAGCTCGCCAAAACGACAAGACCTTGCCCTCGTGCGACAACTGGTCGATGCGGGCCATCGGATAGTCGGCCCACACAGACATGCGCTGGATGTCGGCATCGAGTTCGGCGATGAGTTCCTCCTCACGCTTGCGCCGTTTGAGGAGTTCCGTCCACGTCACATAGACCGACGACACATCGGGATTGGCGTCGGCAGAGTACGGCAAGCCAGCCGTGATGTCGTCTTCCGTAAGGGCTTGACGCATCTCGGACAGCATTTCCTCAAGAGCGGGAAACATGTCACTCTTCACATTCATGCTGCAAATATAGTACATTTCCCACAATTGCGGCCCACCGAACCTACATTTTTTCCTATCTGCAGAAAAAAACGTCCAAAAAATTGGGAAATACGTCAGAATTTTGTACTTTTGCACCCAAATGTCCCTTCTTATGCAAGTCAAAACTTCACTGGTAAACGGATTCCGCTACATACGCCGGCACATGTTCTGGTCACTGATTGTGGCCGCCATCGTCTGGTTGAGTTTCTTGAGCCAACATTCGCTCTACGCCATCTTCGCGCTCCAACGCGAAAAAACGAGGATACAGAACGAAATCGTCAACTACAAGGACTCGATAGCCAACTTCCAGCAATCCATCGAGGAAGTGAGCGGAGACAAGGACGAAATGGAGGTTTTCGCCCGCGAGAAACTCTTGATGAAGGCCGCCGACGAAGACGTGTTCATTATCAAGGACGAGTAAGTGATTAGAATTTAGAATTTAGAACTTAGAACTTAGTGCTTAGAACTTAGTGCTTAGAACTTAGAACTTAGTACTTAGAACTTAGTACTTAGAACTTAGAGTTACAGACAAAACCGCACAATGAAATACGTAGAGTACATCGGATACGCATTGCTCATGGTAGCAATACTGTTTGCATTTGACCAACCCCAGCTGACGCCCTATTTGGCCTCAGTCGGAGCGGCAGGAGTGGCCGTCACCCACTTTCGGAAGCGATATGAAGGGCAGAACCTTCGTTTGCGGCGCCTGGAACGCATCTATCACCTGGCCGGCGCAGCCTATGTGGTGGGCGCAGGATTGATGTTCCGGACCGGCAACTACTGGCTTATCGCCTTTGCCATAGCCGTCGTGCTCGACCTCTACACAATGATTATCAACGGCTACGAAAGCCACAAAGAAAAGCAATAAAAAGCTCTGACGCTCAAAAATTTCCGGCAAAGGAAAAAATCCTAAAAAGGGAAGATTCCAGCAAAAGAGTTTTGAACAAACAACTTCTTAAGTAAAAGAGAGTTTTGAGCAAAAGAGAAAAAAGACAGATTGTCTATCTCTTTATCAAAAGAATAGTTCATCAAAAGAATAATTCATCGAAAAGAAATTTCACACAAAAGAATATTTCATCGACAAGAATATTTCGACAAAAAGAAACTTTCACCATAAAAAGAAAACAATAAAACTATGAAGAAATTCCTCATTCTCGCCCTTTCTGTCGTAGTTGGCACGGCCTCGCTAGCTGCCAAGAAGCAGAAGACAGCAGTAGAAACCTGGCCCAACGGCGACGTCATGGAGAGCTGGTACAAAGAGACCACACCCGTCTGCATCGACAGCCTAGGAAAGCAGTACAAGCTCACCGACTATCACATCAACGCCGACGGACGCATCCACACGGCCGAAATCCAGGCGCTGATAGACCAGGCGGCCGAGAACGGGGGCGGCGTCATCGTGGTTCCCTCGGGCGTGTTCATGACCGGCGGACTTTACTTCAAGCAGGGCACACACCTGTACCTTGAGGAAGGCGCCGTGCTGATGGGCAGCGACTTCATCGGCGACTACAAGCTCGGCAAGACCCGCATCGAGGGCGAAACATGCCTCTACTTTGAGGGGCTGATCAACGCCATCGGCCTGGACGGCTTCACCATCTCGGGCAAAGGCACCATCGACGGCAACGGACTGCGTTACCACCAGCAGTTCTGGTTGCGCCGCAAGTGGAACCGCAAGTGCACCAACAAGGACGAGCAGCGTCCGCGCCTCGTGTGGATTTCGGGATGCAAGAACGTGCAGCTCGAGGACGTCAACCTGCAGAATTCGCCCTTCTGGACCACCCATATCTACAACTCTGACCACGTCAAGCTGCTCAACCTGCACATCTACAGCTTGCTCCACCCGGACGACTCGAAAGGCCCTTCGACCGACGCCGTGGACCTCGACGCCGTGCATGACGTGCTCATCAAGGGTTGCTACATGTCGGTCAACGACGATGCCGTAGCCATCAAGGGCGGCAAAGGCCCTTACGCTGACGCCTTCGAGAAGGAATATCCCGGCGTCAAAATCCCGGACGAGAGCATCGGCAACGGCCCCAATTACAACATCCTCATCTCCGATTGCCACTACGGCGAAGCACACAGTTGCCTGACCCTCGGCAGCGAGTCGGTGCACAGCTGGAACATCATCCTGCGCAACGTGCAGATTTCCAATCCGACGCACAACCTGCTTTGGCTCAAGATGCGTCCCGACACCCCGCAGCGCTACGAGTACATCACCGTGGAGAACATCACGGGCCCGGTGCGCAACTTCCTCCTCGTCGCTCCCTGGAAGCAGTTCTACGACCTGAAGGGACGCAAGGACAACCCCATGTCGTACAGCGAACACATCACCATGCGCAACTGCAACATCTCGTGCGAGTCTTTTTTCAACGTCAAGCGCCAGGATGAGGTCTACAAACTCTCCAACTTCACGTTCGAGAACCTCGAGATAACCTCTGAAAAGGACAAGGCCATCGACGATTCGTTCATCGACGGCATGGTTGTCAAGAACGTTACGGTCAAATAAAAGGGCAAAAATCCTGATAATCAGGATACAAAGTCTTAATATTTAAAGGAAAAGTCTTTATATTCAGGGCCAAAGTCTTAATACTATATTTTAAGGCAAAAAGTCCTGATATTACAAACAAAATAAAGTCAACACACAATAATGCATCTCCCCGCTGAATGGAGCCAACAGGCCTTTGTGCAAATCGCATGGCCGCACGCCGACACCGACTGGAAACCCTACCTGCCGGCCGCCGAGGCCTGCTATTGCCGCATAGCCCGTGAGATAGCCCGACGCGAAACCCTGTTCATCGTCACCCCTCACAACGAAGAGGTGTGCGAACTGATGGAGTTGATGAAGGGCATCAAACTGGAGCACATCATCGTAGCCCGCATAGAGACCAACGACACCTGGGCCCGCGACCACGCCTTCCTGACGTGTGTCGGGGTGGAAGGCGTCAATTCGAACAAGACCCTGATGGACTTCGGCTTCAACGGCTGGGGACTGAAGTTTGCCGCCAATCTCGACAACCAAATCAATAGCCACACCTTCCTCGCCATCCGGCAGTTTCTGGGAGGCAAGGCCGAGTACCGCGACGAGCAGCAGACCATCCTCGAGGGCGGCAGCATAGAGAGCGACGGCGAGGGCACCATCCTCACGACGACGAGTTGCCTGCTGGCCCCCAACCGCAACGGCTTCCGCACCAAAGCCGAGGCCGAGGCCATGCTGCGCGACAAGCTCCATGCCGTGCGTGTGCTTTGGCTGGACCACAGCTGGCTGGAGGGCGACGACACCGACGGACACATCGACACCGTGGCCCGCTTCTGTCCGAACGACACCATTGCCTACGTGCAGTGCACCGACCCCGGCGACGTTCACTACGAGGGGCTCCACGCCATGGAGCAGGAACTCCAGGCCATGCGCACCCGCACCGGAAAGCCCTACAGGCTCATTCCTCTCCCCCTGCCCGACCCCATATACGAGGGAAACTTCGACGACGCCGTCAGCGGCGAGGAGTACCAACGTCTGCCCGCCACCTACGCCAACTTCCTGATCATCAACGGAGCCGTCCTCATGCCGACCTACGACCAGCCGCGCAAAGACGCTTTGGCCAAAAAACAACTGCAGGAAGCCTTCCCCGACCGGGAAATCGTTGGCATCGATTGCCGCGTGCTCATCCGCCAGCACGGGTCGCTGCACTGTATCACCATGCAATATCCGCTATGAAAGCCCAATACGTCATCAGCAACACCGACTGGCGCAAGTGCCCGCAGACCGCGTTGCCCGAGTACGCCTTCATAGGGCGGAGCAACGTAGGCAAGTCGTCGCTCATCAACATGCTGACGCAGCAGAAGGGTTTGGCCAAGACCTCGAGCAAGCCCGGCAAGACCCTGCTCATCAACCACTTTCTGGTCGAAGACAGCTGGTACATCGTCGACCTGCCCGGCTACGGCTACGCGCAAGTCGACAAGAACGGCCAGCAGCGGCTCCAGGCCCTCATCAACGGCTACATCATGCACCGCGAGGCGCTCACCTGCCTCATGGTCCTCATCGACTCACGGCACGAGCCGCAGAAGATTGACCTGGAGTTTATGGCGCGGCTCGGCGAAAACGGCATTCCCTTCGTCATCGTCTTCACCAAGCTCGACAAACTCTCCAACGCCAAGTGGCAACTCAACCTGCAAAAGTATAAGGAGCGCCTGGCGGAAGAGTGGGAGGAACTGCCCCCTATCTTTGCCACCAGCTCCGAGAAGGGCGTGGGCCGCGACGAAATCCTGGACTATATCCACTCCGTCAATGACTCGCTGAAAGAGGCCGCAAAAGCCGAACAAGGCTAAGCCGTTGGAGGGGATAAAGGGAAAACTTCGGAGGAAAGGAAAACTTCAGAAAGGGAAAACTTCAGAAAAGAAAGAGATTTCGATGGATTTGGAAGATTCTTTTCAAAAGAAGAATTTCAATCTTCGAAATAATCTTCAAAGAAATTCAAAAGAAATTCAGAAAAGAAATTCAATAATAATCAACAACATTAAAATACATACAACTATGGAAATGAACAATTGGTACGAGTGTAAGGTAAAATACGAAAAGACACTTGAGAACGGAATACAGAAGAAAGTGACCGAGGCCTATCTGGTCGACGCACTGAGCTTCACGGAGGCCGAAAACCGCATCATCGAGGAGATGAAGCCCTACATCAGCGGAGAGTTTGAGGTGTCGGCCGTCAAGAAGGAACGCATCTCCGAGCTCTTCCTCGACCCCGATGGAGACCGCTGGTACAGGGCCAAGGTGATGTTCATCACCCTCGACGAGAAGAGCGGCGCAGAGAAGAAGACCGCCTCGACCATGCTCGTGCAGGCCAAGGACTTCAAGGCAGCCATACGCAACCTCGAGGACGGCATGAAGGGCACCATGAGCGACTGGGAGACCAACACCGTGAGCGAAACCAACCTCATCGACGTGTTCGGCCTGGAGGTCAAAGTGAAGAAAGAGGGCCAAGAATAAGGAAGGGACAATAAGTTCTGGAAACCTGGGAAAGAGAAATAAGAATAAAGTCCTAAATAAAAAGTTCTAGGAAAGGAAATCTTGAAAAGGGAATCCTGGGAAAGGATTTTTGAAAAGGAAATCTTGAAAAGGAATCTCGAAAAGGAATCTCGAAAAGGAATCTCGAAAGGGAATCCTGGGAAAGGATTTTTGAAAAGGGAAATCTCGAAAGAATTCCTAAGAAAAAGGAAATCTCGAACAAGAAAACCTATAGAAAAAATCCCGGAACAAAGAATAATAAGGACAAAAAAGAATCGGGAGACTGAACGGATGGTTAAGGAAAACCTAGCAAAGATACGCGCCACGCTGCCCGCAGGGGTCACGCTGGTGGCTGTCTCCAAGTTCCATCCTGCCGAGATGGTGGCCGAAGCTTACGAGGCTGGCCAGCGCATCTTCGGCGAGAGCAGGGAGAGCGAACTGAAGCAGAAGGTCGCCGTCCTCCCCAGCGACATCGAGTGGCACTTCATCGGCCACTTGCAGAGCAACAAGGTCAAGTACATCGCGCCCTATGTGAGCCTCATCCACAGCATCGACACCGAGAAGCTGCTCGACGAGGTGGAGCGCCAGGCCGTTCGCTTCTCGGCCGAACGCAAGGAGCGCTTCGGGGGCAAGGACACCATCGACGTCCTGCTCCAGCTGCACGTAGCCCAGGAGGAGACCAAGAGCGGATTCCTGCCCGACGAGGCCTGCCAGTTGCTGGCCGACAACCGCGTGGTCGAGCGCTGGCCGCACGTCAGGCTCCGTGGACTGATGGGCATGGCTTCGTTTGTCGACACCCCCGAGCAATGGCGCCGGGAGTTTGAGGCCATACGCCGTTGTCGGGAGACGATGCTCGAAGGTCCGATGCGCGACCAGGGAATAGGCGCGGAGCAGTTCTCCATCCTCTCCTACGGCATGAGCGAAGACTATCCCGTGGCCATCGAGGAGGGCAGCAACATGGTCCGCATCGGCACGGCCATTTTCGGCCCTCGAGTCTACTGACCTCTCCCCTATCCCTTCAGAAAGACTTTCTCCCGGAAAGTTTTCTCCTGGACAAAGGAATAAAACTATTCTAAAAAGGAGAATCCTATTCAAAACAGAAAGGGAGAATCCTATTCAAAACAGAAAGGGAGAGTCCTATTCAAAACAGAAAGGGGGAAACCTATTCTAAAAGAAAAAACAAAGATTTTCGTTTTACAAAAGAACGATTAAAGAACGAAAGACAAGTTATGAAAATCGAAATCAAAGACACCGCAGCCCTGCCCGAGGCAGCCAGGGAGTTTGTGGCCCAGATGGGCGACAACACCGTGTTTGCCTTCCGCGGCGAAATGGGAGCCGGCAAGACGACCTTCATCAAGGCCGTGTGCGACGTGTTGGGCGTGGAGGATGAGGTTAACTCGCCCACCTTCGCCATCATCAACGAGTACCGTTCAGCCACCGCCGAACTCATCTACCACTTCGACTGCTACCGCATCAAGACGATAGCCGAAGCCGCCGACCTGGGCTTTGACGACTATATGGAATCCGGAGCGCTCTGCCTGATCGAGTGGCCCGAGAACGTGGAGGAGCTCCTGCCCTACGACACCGTCAACGTCACCATCACCGTGCGCGAGGACGGAACGCGAATACTGGAGTTCTAGAGTTTAGAACTAAGAACTAAGAATTTAGAATTTAGAACTTAGAACTTAGAACTTAGAACTTAGAATTTAGAGTAAAAGAAAAAAACAAGAAAAAACTCCCGATGCCGTTCTCTGCCCTAACGGGCTTTGCATTGCATTTATGTCCGTCGCTTAGGTAAGCAAGCTTACCACGCAGCGGCCATAAACGCGCTGCAGGCGGCTTTAGGCCGCCAGAGAACAACATCAAGCAAAAACAACGCCTTCGGCTAAAAACAACCATCCGGACCATTAAGGCTATACTTTTTTCGCACAACACATAACAAGAAGCGCCGTGGAGCAAAACCCCACGGCGCATTTTGTTTATCGCAAGCTTGTCAATCGAGAGATGGATGCTTGCAAGTCAAGCCTTGTTGCTTATTGAACAAGTCAGACTTTACTTATTCAAGTCAAGACTTACTTATTCAAGTCAGGCCTTACTTATTGAACTTGATAGCCTTCTGGCCGACCTTGATGATGTACATACCCTTGCTGAGGTCGGAGAGAGAGAGGCTAGTAGCAGCCTTGGCGTCCTTGACGAGAGCACCGTTGATGTTGTAGACATTGATGTCGGCAGCAGCGGCAAGCACTACGTTGTCGCCATTGAGCTGGATAGTCTTGCCCTGGTTGGCAACCACCTCTTCGAGGCCGCTGTAAGTTCTGGCCATACCTGAATAACGATAAGTGAGGGAGTCGGTAGGATAATAAACCTGCCTCGTGACGTAGTTGTCGTTTTCAACAACTGCAGTAGTATACACCTCATTAGGACTGTAAGTCATTTCACACGAGGGCAAAACGACTGATTGGTCCAAAGGCTGAAGGAACGAATGGTCGGTAGTGCTCTCAGCATAACCAGCCAATTTCCATGAGCTGCCGTTATTCCACAAACCAGTGACAACCTCGGCGCACTTTTTGCTGTCGCCCTCATTGTTTTGCGTTGACTTGGCAGCCGTGAGGTTGAGGTTGGAAGAGTTGAGCGTTGCTACAAACATGTCGCTGCCGCCCTCGTGCGTGAGACCGCCGAAGAGGCCCTTCACATTGAACGTGCCGGCCACAACGAGATAACCGCCAATCACGCGCATCTGGTCGATGCTGCTCAGATTTGTAGCATCAGTAGCCGTCGTGTGGTAAACCTTCATATCGGACTTCGTGCCGTCAACCTTGACAAACAGGAAAGCGTGCTCGATTGAGCCGTATAATTCATAATCCAAAGACACCTTGGTCGTACCTGCCGGTGTGGTAACGCCTACAGTACCCTCTGCGATGAAGCCAGCATAGATGACGCCGTTGTTCAGAGTGAAACATACATCCTCCGGACAATAATAAACATCGGTTACGACTTGTTCGGTAGCGCCAACGGAAACTACCACTTCAGGAGAGCCGAGGGTGGAAGCGTCGAGCGAAACGATGGCCGATGTGGTAGCGTTCATCAGATAATAGTCAAAAGCATTCTTGTAATGGCCTTGCAGCGAGAGTCCGGCAACAGAAACATCGCCGTTGTAGCTCAGCGAGAAGTAAACCTTCTTGCCGTCCGACTCGATATGGCTGATTGTGGTGTTGAGTTCAATCATTTCCATCAGGCCACCGCTCAAGAGCGTCGTGTCCTTGGTAGGAACGATGGTCTTCACAGCCTGTATGTAACCTTTGCTGTTATACTTGGCGATGAAAGAAGAGTAGCGCGTCGTATTGCCCTCATTTCCGTCTGAGATGGTAAGGGCTGAAGAGCCGCCGTACAAGACTGCGCTTGAAGCGAACTTGCCGGCTGCATAGATGTTGCCTTCAGCATCGGTAGTGATGGCTGTAAAAATGGCATTGCCATTGATGCCGGTCAGCCACGTTGCGACGCCGTTGCAGTCATACTTGGCAATAACAGCATCGTTTTCAGTTTGGCCATAGAACGTATCGGAACCGAACATTAACTCACTCTTGGTTAAAGGAGCTGTCACAATAGTGTTGCCTTCGGCGTCCATAGCCATTGGCATACTGCGCACATAGGCGCTGGCTTTGTCGACAGGAGTAATTTTGTCACTCCAGGCATTTGCACTCAAAGACACTGCAAATGCGATGACTGTCAAAAAGGTAAATTTCTTCATAATCACCTGATTTTAGAAGTTAAACATTTAGAAAATTAAGTATATAGTATAAATCATTTTCATTTGGCATCATCTTCCCACAGCTCGATGTCGGGGTTGGCCTCGACGGCCTCGGTGGGGAAGTTGAGGGTGTAGCGCGCATCGCCCTGCGAGAGCGTGTAGGTGTCGGAGCCGTAGGTCTTGACCAGTTCGGGCTGAGTGGTGCGGCGCAGGTCGAACCACCGGTGACCCTCGAAGGCCAGTTCGCGGGTGCGCTCGTCGTAGATGGCTTCGAGCAGCTGCCCCTGATCCATGGGGTCGAGTTCGGCGGCATAGGTTTCGTACATCGAGGCGGAGTAGCGCTTCCGCATCAAGGTCTTCAGCCATGTGCGGGCGGCCTCGAGGCTGTCGAGCTGGGCTGCGGCCTCGGCCGCGGTGAGGTAAGCCTCGCCCGTGCGCATGGAGCACACATAGTCCTCACTCTCGTTGATGCCCTTGCGCAGGTTAAAGGACTTGAGCGTGACCTGCTTGAAGTACTTGCGCTTGCGCTGGTCGCCGTCGCGGTAAAGAGTATTGACAAAAGTGGACGACGGGATGCCAATGCGCGAGTAGCCGGCCGTCATGACCTTCTCGAGGGCGAGGATGCTCTCCACCGACTTGTAGCTGTTGGGCATCAGGGCCGAACTCTGCGTGAGGTCTTCGAGGTCGCCGTGCTCGGCGATGACGGCCTTAGCGGCGAGGAGGGCGTTCTGCCAATCACCTTCATAAAGGTACACGCGCGAGAGGAGGGCATCGGCGGCCACACGCCCGAAGCGGTAGTTGCAGCCGGCGTCCCACACGTCGACGTTGAGGTAGGTCTGCGCGGCCTGGATGTCGGCGAGCACCTGGTCGTAGACGGCCTCGAGCGAGCTGCAGCGGAGCACGGCATTGACGTCGGCCTTGAGCGAGAGCGGGATGCCGCGCGTGGCGGCCGGCGTGCAGCGGGTGTAAGGCTCTGCAAAGAGGTTGGCGAGCAGGAAGTGGCAGTAGGCGCGCAGCATGTAGGCCTCACCCACCAGCTGGTTGACCTCGCTGGCTTTGGCATCGGAGATTTCGTTCTGATGCTCGATGAGGTAGTTGGCGATGTAGATGGTGTGGTAGTAGCGGCGCCAGCTGAACGACGAGGTAGTGCTCTGCCGGTTCAGGTCGTTCCAGGCCCAGATGTCGAAGTACGAGTTGTAGTCGTCGCTGCTCGTGACGCTCGACGAGAGCAACAGCTCGTCAGAGCGCAGCGTGGCGAGTCCGCGGTCCTCGGGGAAATTCTTGTATTCGTAGGTGAGCAGCGCACGGTACTCCTTGCCCGTCTTGGCGATGACCTTGCCCGTAGGGGTAATGTCGAGGAAGTCGTCGCAACCGCACAGCAGCGCGGCCGACAGGGAGAGAAGTGCGAGTATACGTATCGTTTTCATTGTGGGCTATCCTCCAGATTAGAAATTCTCATTTCAGAAGTTGACTTTTCTCATTTCAGAAGTTGACTTTTCTCATTTCAAAAGTTGACTTTTCTCATTTCAAAAGTTATTTTCATCTCAAAAAACTTTCTCATTTCAAAAATCACATTCCCGTTCCAAAACTTTCTCATTTTCAGAAGTTAACTTCCTCATTTCAAAATTAAACTTTCTCATTTTCAGAAGTTTACATTCACACCAAAGATAAAATTCTTGGGTATCGGCTGGGCGTAGGGGTTGCCCATCGTCTCGGGGTCGAGGAAGTTGTGGTAGTCGCTGGCGAAGACGCAGAGGTTGCGGGCCTCGAGCGAGAGCGAAGCGCTCTTGATGCCCAGTCGACCCGTCCAGCGTTCGGGCAGCTTGTAGCCGAGTCGCACGCTCTGCAGGCGCACGTAGTTGCAGTCACGAATCCAGGTGTCGAGCATGCTGTAGAGGTTATACTCGTTGTACTGCACATACTCGCGCGGACGTTCGCTGCTGGTCATCAGCTTGGCGAAGTGGCCCGAATGGTTGTCGTCGGTCCACCGGTCGAGGATGTCGCGGTTGGTGTTCAGGCCGCGGTCGTAGTTGGCGGGATTGTAGGAAGGCTGCACCCTGACCTTCATGCCCAGGTTGAACATAAAGGTGACGCCGAGCTGCCAGTCCTTGTACTTGAACGTATTGATGAAGCCGCCCGACACCTTGGGGTCAGTCGTGCCCATATACGAGTAGAGGTTACGCTGCTCCTCGGCCGTGAGCGTGCTGGCGCCGACGGCATTGAGCTGGAGCAGCTCGGTGGCGGTGACCTTCTCGCCGTCCTTGGTGAGGAAGAGCGGATAGCCCTCGTCGTCGAGGCCGGCGGTGCGGTAGGCAAAGAGAGCGCCGACGGGATGACCCTCGCGGCTGGGATAGGTAGAGTTTTCGGCCACGGTCTCCTTGAGCACCTTGTTGACGTTGTAGCCCAGGTTGAGGTTGGTGGTCCAGGAGAAGTCGCGCGTGTGTATGTTGCGTGTAGCGAGGGCCACCTCCAGGCCGCGGTTGTCCATCTGCGCCCAGTTGATGGAGGTCGAGGCGAAGCCCGTCTCGAGTGGCAGCATCTTGAGGCCGATGAGGTCCGAGCTGTGGCGGAAGTAGTAGTCGACGGTGAGGGTGATGGCGCGGTCGAGCACGGCCAGGTCGAGTCCGACGTTGACGTTTTCGGTCTTCTCCCACTTGAGGTTTGGGTTAGGCGACGTCTCGCTCTTGATGACGTCTTCGGTCACGCCGGGCAGGATGGTGAGGCGGTCGAAGGTGCCGATGAGGTAGGGCGAAGTGTTCTTGTCGATGTTGCCCTGCAGGCCGTAGGAAGCGCGTAGGGCGAGGTTGTCGAGCCAGTCGACGTCCTGAAGGGCCTCCTCCTGCTTGATGCGCCACAGGCCGCTCACGGAGTAGAGAGGCAGGTAGCGGTACTTCTTGGCCACGCCGAACACGTCGCTGCCGTCGAAGCGCACGCTTCCGCCCAGGGTGTAGCGGCTATCGAAGGTGTAGTTGCCCGTTGCGAACCACGACACATAGGCGTTCTCGGTCTCCGTCTCCTGGTGCAGCGGATAGCTCTCGGCCCAGCTTTGGCTCGGGAAGACCACGGGCTGCACGGTCAGCGTGCGGCGGTCGTATCCGTAAGCCAGCGAGTAGACCGAGTTGTCGTCGCAATGGCGCACCTCGGTGCCGAGCATGAGTCCCACGTTGTGGCGGTCGGCGAAGGTCTGTCCGTATTCGGCCTGGGCCTTCCACGTCCACTGGTGGCTGTTGTAGTCGGTCGTCTTGTGCATGCCTCCGTCGGGCAGGAACGACTTGCGGCTGCCATCGCTCTGCACGAATTCGGTGTTGAGCAGCTGCTGGCGCATGGCGTAGGTGTCGGCGCCGGCGTACTTGCTCAGCGAGTACGAGTCGAGCTGGTAGCCGAACTGCGAGGTAAGCGTGAGGTGCGTGCCCAAGAGCAATTCGGCGTCGAAGATGGCCATCACGGAGCGGTCGCGGCGCTCGGTGCCGGAGTTGGCGCGTTCCTCGAAGATATTGAAGTCGAGCGACGACGTCTCCTTGCCCTGCACGTTGGTGTCGTAGTTGTAGTTGCCGTCGGCGTCGTAGGGCTCGAAGTAGGCGTTGGCCAGGCGGGAGTAGTAGACGGGGTTGGTGAAGCCGTTGGTGTCGGTGAGGTAGGTCTTCTGCCTGCGCTCGTTGGCGAAGACGCTGGCGCCCACCTTGAGCATACGGTTCACGCGGTAGTTGGTCTTGAGCGTGACGTTGTAGCGGCGGTTGCCCACGCCCTCCACGTTGCCCAGTTCGGTGGTGTAGGCCACTGAGGTGTAGTAGTCGGTGCGGTCGCCTCCGCCCGAGAGCGACACGTTGTACTCCTGGCTGAGCGTGTTGCGGAAGAGGATGTCGTTCCAGTCGGTGTTGGTCTGACGCAGGCGGCCGATTTGGGCCTGGGCCTCCTGGCTCAGGGCGTCCCAGCCGCCGGTCTTGTAGGCCTCCGTCTCGCCGAGCGAACTGAGCAGGCTCGACACGGCGCCCTTGTTGGAGCGGTAGGTGTAGTCGGAGGCGAGCAGCGCGAGTTCGAGGTCCACCTTCTCGCTGCTGTTCAGCAGGTTGAGGCGGTCGATGTCGGTCTTGGGCGAAAAGGTGAGCCGGCCCGAGAAGTTGACGATAGGCTTGCCCTCCTTGCCCTGCTTGGTGGTGATGACGATGACGCCGTTGGCGGCGCGCGCACCGTAGATGGCCGTAGCGGCGGCGTCCTTGAGCACGGTAATGGTCTCGATGTCAGAAGGGTTGAGACCGGCTATGGAGGTCTGGTAGATATCGTCGATGTCGTTGAGGTCGTCGATGGCGGGGATGTCGGTGCCGTTCATCGGGATGCCGTCGAGCACCCAGAGCGGCTCTTGCGTGCCCGAGATGGAGGCGATGCCGCGTATGCGAATCTTGACCGGAGCACCCGGAGCGCCGGTCGAGGTCACGGTCGAGAGTCCGGCCACCTGACCCGACAGGGCCTGGTCGATGTTGGTCACGGCGCCCACGTTCTCCTCCGACATCTGCATGGTGGTGGCCGATGCGGTGAGCTTGCGGCGGTCAATCTTCTGGTAGCCCGTGACGACCACCTCGCCCACCGACTTGGAGTCGGCCGTAAGCACAATGCGGTAGTGGTCCTGGCCGGCCGTGACGGGCACGGTGCGGGTGGCGAAGCCGAGGTAGCTGACCGTGATGGCGTCGACGTCGCCGCTCACCTGGGCCGCAAACATGCCGTCCATATCGCTCACGGCACCCTGCACTCTGATGCCCCCTTTGGTCAAGACGACCGAGGCCCCCATCAGGGGTTCGTTGCCGAAGCCGTCCTCCAGCACGGTGCCGCTGATGGTGCGCGTCTGGGCGAAGGCCGCCATGGCGGTGCAGAAAAGGAGGAGTGAGAGAAGCAGTGACTTTTTCATTTCTTTCATCTTAATACCGATTAGCGAACATCTTATATCCGATTAGCGAACATCTTATATCCGATTGGCGAACATCTTGTATCCGATTAGCGATAGCGTCGTTACTCAGGCTGTTGTTCTTGTCCGAGAGAGGTCTGAATGCGCATGATCAGGTCCTCGTAGTGCATCTGCGTGGCCGTGTCGCCGGTGTGGCGCTTGCTCTTGACGAGTTTGAGGATGCGCGA
Source organism: bacterium (assembly GCA_963631395.1). Classification (GTDB taxonomy): domain Bacteria; phylum Bacteroidota; class Bacteroidia; order Bacteroidales; family UBA3663; genus Liminaster. The sequence goes on along the minus strand of CAVGQN010000022.1, from coordinate 2,816 downwards.
GAGCTCGCCGCGCTTCACGCTGATGCAGTCGCTGTTGCGCTGCACCTGCGAACCTCCGAAGTCGAGGATGCGCGATGCCGAACTGAGCTCGCGGCACGAGAGTCCGTAGCGCGGGTCGTCGACGAGGCAGGGAGCGTCGGCTATGGGGCACGAAGCCTTGTCCGTCCGGAGCGCCTCGGCTCCGGAAGTCCGGAGCGCCTCAGCACCCGTCAGGTGCTTGTTGAGCTTCACGCCCTCGCCCTTGGCAGCGGCCGTGATGAGCGCGTCCACGTAGTTCTTCTGCATGGCACGCTCCATGATGGTGAGCGTCTGGCCCGATTTGGTCTGGCCGAAGATGTGGTTGTGGAGCATGTCAATCATCTCGACGGCAGAGAAAGGCTCGTCGGTGTTGTGCAGTTCGTTGGCCGCCATGCGCATCAGGCGCGCATTGTCGAGCAAGTCCCAGAGCATGTAGCACTGCTGGTTCTTGAGCGCATAGTCGGGCGCCAGCTCCTGCACGCCGATGGGCGTCTTGCGGTTGAGGTAGGTGTAGTCGGAGAGCGGGGTATTGAAGAGCCACTCGGGGTAGGTGAACACCTCGTCGATGAGGAACTGCACGGCGCGCTTCTGGCGGTCTTTCTCCACGTGGGTGAAGGTCTTGGCGCCATCGTCGATGGTCGTATTGTCGAGATACATGCCGCCCACATTGGCCAGGACGTGGTAGAGATAGAGACTCCACTGGTAGACGACGGCCTGATAGAGTTCCGAAGCCTCGTCGTAGCTTTGGCCGGCCTCGCCGGTGCGCGTCCAGTCGATGATGTGGGGCATGATGCGCTTGAGGTTCTCGATGCCGTAGGTGGCCGACTGGATGGCATCGTCGCCCAGGTCCTCGCTGAGCGCGCGGGGGTCGATGGCGGTGCGCTGGCTCTGTGCCTCGCTGTAGCGGTACTCACGCCCCGTGTGGCGGCTGAGGAAGTCGTGCAGCGCGGTGCGGGCCTGCTCCTCGTCGGGATACCAACGGTAGCCCCACTCGATGGCCATCAGGTCGTAGGGACCGATGTGCGGACTGACCACGCGCACGCCGTCGCCGGGCTGGGCCACGTAGTTGAAGCGGGCGTAGTCCATGATGGAAGCTGCCGTGCCCCCTACCCTGTCCATGAACGAAGCCGAACGCAGCGAGTCGGTAGGCCAGGCGCACGAGGCTATCATGTTGTGGCGCAGGCCGAGCGAATGTCCCACCTCGTGGCAGGCCACGAAGCGTGCGGCGTCGCCTATCAGGCTGTCGGGGAGGTTGTATTGCTGGGCGGCCTCGTTGTAGGGGCCCGTCTGGACCATAAGCCATTCGCGGAGCAGCGAGCGGACGTTGTACCACCAGATGACGTCGGCTTCGAGTATTTCGCCCGTACGGGGGTCAATCGTCGAAGGGCCCATGGCGTTGGCCTTCTCCGAGGCGTCGTAGGTGATGACCGAGTAGTTCATGTCGTCGCCCAGGGCAGCGATGCTGTCGGTCATGTCGAGGGCCTGGATGGCGTTGCGGAATCCGGCTTTCTCGAAGGCCACGTTCCAGTCGGTGATGCCCTGCTTGATGTAGCCGCGCAGCTGGGTCGGGATGGTCTGGTCGAGCCAGAAGACGATGGGCTTGACGGGTTCGACGAGCTCGCCGCGCATGTAGGCGGCCGTGTCGCTCGGCTCGAGACGCCAGCGGGTGATGTAGTTGTGGCGCTCGGCTTTCTGCTGCATGTCGCCATAACGGAGGGACGTCGTGGTGAAGTAGCCCACGCGCTGGTTCTCGCGGCGACGTGCCATGGGCTTGTCGGACAGCAGCATCAGCGTGCTGCTCACCACTACGGTGACGTTGACGTGGTCGTTGCCCTCATAGACCACCGTGGTCAGCTCGGAGGTGGCGGTCACGTTGTTGGCGAAGGCCTTGATGCCGACGATGTGCGAGAGCTTGCTTTCGGCGGAAGTGCCGAGGTTGATGTTGCTAAAGACGTCGTTGATGCACTTGTCCTGGCCGTTGAAGAGGTCGTTCACCTTGACCAGCACGGTGCTGCTGTCGCTCGGCATGGTCTCCACCTCGAGGGCTGCGATGAGCGGGTCGATGTAGTTGTCGGTCACCGAGCGGGCCATGATGTCGGTGCTGTCCACCTCGGGCATGACGCGCTGCTGGCGCACGAGGACGAGCTCGCGGTCCTTGTCCCACTCGAAGCGCACGCATTTGGTCTCGTAGTTGATGCCGCGGTTCACGCCAGCCTCGTTGAGTTCGACGGGCACCTGCTGCAGCTTGTTGCTGACCAGGAACACGCGGTTCATGAGCTGTACGGGAATCTCGAGGTAGTATTCGTCCTCCTTCTGCACCACGTTCATCAGGCCCTTCATCTCGACGCCGTCGCGGCCGGTGAGCTTACAGTAATCAGAGTGGTGGTGCATCTCGGTCTTGTCCTTCTTCCAGAAGAAGAGCTTCGGATGTGCGCACAACATGGCTGATGTGCCGCACGTCACACCGATGTAGAGGATGAACAGAAGTGCAAGTATAATCTTTTTCATTTTGCAGTCTCTATCAATAGTTCGTTAAAAATTTGAGTACTAGGCCGCATGCGCGACCCCATAAAATAAAAGATCTTTGAAATCGTTGGTATTTAATAGTAAGTTTGGTCTGCAGCCACACTTACGCAAAAACTGTTTTATCAGTACGGCGTTATGTATCAGAGTCTTGACTCCGGAGACAGAAAGTCTGAGGTTATTCTCCCTTGCAAATTCCCTTATGACATTGATGGAGGAGAGTGACATATTGAAGTGAAACTCCAAGGCCTCCTTCTTTCGGCTCTGGCAGTTGG
>CAVGQN010000021.1:0-44379 GCA_963631395.1 bacterium | reverse complement strand
TTTTTTATCTTTGTCTTTCCCCTCCTTGCGGAGAAGAAATGTAAGACGTCTTGTTGAATTGACCAGGTTTGCTTGCTTGTTTGCCCGTGACCGATTGCTCGGTCACTTGTTTCATTATTGTCAAAATCTCACTCTCTCAAAGATCGTTGTCAAACGACTCGTGGTGTTGCTTAGAACTCCCGTTTTCCGTTTGGCGAGTGCAAAGGTAGAGACTTTCCACAAACCCACCAAGTTTTTTTGCAACTTTTTTTGAAAAAGGGCAAAAAAAGAGGCAAAACTGGGGTTCAAAGCCCTCGTTTTGCCACTCGAATTTATCATTTTGGTCTATACTATACTTCATCAGCGGCGCTTTTGCCAAAGATGGCCGAAAAGATGGTATGTGTCGCGCCACTGTTATTTTTTACATAATTTCCGGCTGCGATACCCGCTTTTTTGCGAAAATCTTCTTCTTTTGCCAACTTCGTCATCAGCGTTTCGTAGTCGGAAGCCGAATAAATAGGGAAGCCGCCACCGGCGTCTATAAGGCCCAATGCCTCGCGAAATGCCTGATGGTTGGGACCGAAAAGAACAGGAATGCCATAAACGGCAGCCTCAAGAGTATTGTGTATACCGACCCCAAAGCCCCCTCCTATATAGGCAACCTTACCATATCGGTAGATGCCGGACAAGAATCCGATGGCATCAACTATCAGACAATCGGTCTCGGAAAGCCTAGATTCGTCGAGTTGCGTGTACCGCATATACGGACGTTTCAACTTGGCGATGATGCTCTGTATGTGCTCCTCATGAATCTCGTGAGGTGCAATAATCAACTTTATCGAAGGAGTCCGATTGAAATGTTCCAGCAAGATATCCTCATCCTTGGGCCAAGACGAACCGGCAACGAGCACAAAACTTGCGCTTTCGGCAAAACTCTGAGCCCAATCAAACTGCTTGGCCTGCTGTTGTATGGAGATAACCCTATCAAAACGCGTATCACCACTCACTGTAACATTATCATATCCCAATTTAGACAACAACTGCTTCGACTCGTCATCCTGAACAAAGAAATGCGTAAAGTCATGAAGTACTGGACGAAGAAACGCCCCATACCACTTGAAGAAAGCCTGACGGGGACGGAAGATTCCGGACACGAGATAGGCCGGAATAGACCTACGGCTCAACTCTCCAAGCATATTGCCCCAAAACTCATACTTCACAAAGATGGCAATCTGCGGATGAACAAGGTCCAAAAAGAGACGGCAATCTGCTGGCTTGTCGTATGGCAAATAGCATATTACATCAGCCCCCTTGTAGTTCTTGCGCACCTCATATCCCGATGGGCTGAAGAAAGTCTGCACGACATGATACTCAGGATAGCAGGTGTGCAATGACTCAATGAGGGGACGACCCTGCTCAAACTCACCTAAACTTGCCGCATGGAACCAAATGACCTTCTCCCCCTGCAATGGACGCATCTTCTGCTCCAATGCAGTGGCCCAATCCTTACGGCCCTCCTGCATCTGCCGGGCCTTGCGGTGTCCGAACGAAGCCGCAACCTGAATGCCAAAGAAGTACGCGCGCGTACCTATATTATATATAGCGTTCATGTCTCTCTTCAATCCTTATGACAAACGGGAGACAGCAACCCGAGCGCGGCGGATGGATTCTTCCTTGCCCAAGAGGTCGGTGATGGCAAAAATCTGCGGTCCACGGGCCTCACCTACCAGGCAAACACGGAAAGCATTCATCACCGCACCAGTCTTATAACCTTTGGATGCTATCCAATCCATGACCCTCGGCTCCAATGTCTCGCCATTCCACTCGCTTTGTGACTCAAGAAAATCGCACAATTCGGTAACATAAGCCGGAGCTTCGGGCTTCCACCACTTCTTAAGCGACTTCTCTTCATAAGTCTCAGGTTCCTTGAAGAAGAAGTTACACTGCTGCCACAATTCTTGCGGCAAGTTGATACGCTCCTTCATAAGGCCAACCACCGTCTTGACATAATCATCTGACTTGATATCTCCGCCATTATCGACCACCTGACGTTTGAGCGTATCGCACAGCATCTGCTCGTCACACTCCTGCAGATAGTGGTGATTGAACCACAACAGACGCTTGACGTCAAAATGAGCACCATTCTTCGAACAACGCGACAAGTCAAACATACGAATCATCTCGTCCATCGTCATGATATCCTGGTCGTTCCCCGGATTCCATCCCAAAAGAGCCAGGAAATTGATTACGGCCTCCGGCAGATAGCCAGCCTCACGATAGCCGCTATAGGTTGTGTCCGTACCTGGCACATGCCACTGCAACGGGAACACAGGGAAGCCATACTTGTCGCCATCTCGCTTGGACAACTTGCCATTACCCTCGGGAGCCAACAGCAAAGGCAGGTGCGCAAACTGGGGAGCCTCCCAACCGAAAGCCCTATACAAAAGCACGTGCAACGGAGAGGATGGCAACCATTCCTCACCACGAATCACATGAGTGACCTCCATCAAATGGTCGTCGACGATATTAGCCAAATGATATGTCGGCAGTTCATCGGCACTCTTGTAGAGCACCTTGTCATCAAGGATAGACGAATTGATTCGTACTTCTCCGCGTATCAAATCGTTGACTACGACCTCCTCACCTGGTTCGATCTTAAAGCGCACGACATACTTCTCGCCGGCGGCAATCAGACGGGCTGACTCATCGGCCCCAAGGCTAAGCGAGTTGCGCATCTTGCCACGGGTCGAAGCATCGTACTGAAAATTGGGCACCTCAGCACGAGCTGCATCCAATTCCTCCTTGGTATCAAAGGCATAATAAGCCTTGCCGGCATCAAGAAGACGGGTGACGTACTCCTTGTAGATGGCGCGACGTTCAGACTGGCGATAGGGACCGTGAGGGCCGCCAAAAGAAACACCTTCATCGAACTCAATACCCAGCCACTTAAACGACTGCAAAATATAATCTTCGGCCCCGGGCACGAAACGCTGGGAGTCGGTATCCTCAATGCGGAAAATCAACTTGCCGCCATGCTGGCGTGCAAACAAGTAGTTGTACAGACACGTACGGACACCTCCGATATGAAGGGGTCCTGTAGGAGACGGCGCAAAGCGCACGACAATAGGCTTATCCATAAAATTCAATCAATATTTTCAAGCAGTTGTTTCAGACTGTCATCTGTTGCGGTGAGTTTCTTCTTGCAGAAATCAAGCAGTTCGACTGACCGCTTAGTCAAATCGACCATCTGGTCCACCTCGCACTGCGGGCTCTCCAGCTTAGCAACAATCTCCTCAAGTTCCTTGATTGCAGCAGTATACGACAGGGTCTGTTTTCGTTTTTCCATTGTTATTTTTTTGTACTGCAAAGGTAGCACATTTCGCGCATATATACAAAAAAGAGAATGAAAAACAGGAATTATCTCCGATATATTTTGTCATCCGGCACAAAAGTGCTAACTTTGCCGCGCTTTTCTATGAAAAGATAGAATGATTAGAGTCACGGCTCGACATCATCGACTTAATCTGGGAGAGTTTAGGCTCGACCTCCATTATTAACCCAAAAAACAACATCATCATGTATCTAGATGCTGCCAAGAAGGAAGAGATTTTCGCCAAGTACGGCAAGGACAAGAACGACACCGGTTCTGCCGAGTCACAGATTGCCTTGTTCTCTTTCCGCATTTCTCACCTCACAGATCACCTTCGTGCCAACCACAAGGACTTTGCAACAAGCCGCTCGATGAAGATGCTGGTCGGCAAGCGCCGTCGTATGCTCGACTATTTGGCCGAGAAGGACATCAACCGCTACCGCGCCATCATCAAGGAGCTCGGCCTCCGTCGTTGATTCCCCCACGCACGCAAGGGCAGAAAAAACCCGACTGTTTTTCAGTCGGGCTTTTTCGTTTTTATTCAGACCGTCTGGGTTATCCGCCAGGCTTCTTCCTTGCCTATAATTTCCGATACAGTAAAGAGTGATGTCATCGTCACACCAAGCAAACCGTGCAACGTGAGACTCTGTCCCGTGAGCAAGAGATTGGGGATTGGTGTCTTGGCCGACAGCAGAGTCATCATCGGCGCATGATAATCCTTGCGCACTCCGTATGCCGAACCTCGAGGAGTGAGTGTATAGTCGCGATAGGTCAGCGGTGTCGAACTATACCTGGCCTCGATCATCGTATGCAAGTCCGGTATAAACTGCTCGGCCAAAGCAACACACTGGTCGGCAAGTTGCTCCTTGTAAGCCTTGTAATCTTCGCCGCGATGACCCACGGTCGTATTCTCCCATTGTTGAATCTTCTCCCATGGCAACGGCGTCAAGATATCAAGGATGCGGGCATCCGGATTATTGGCGACAAAACCATCAGACAACTCGGCCTCTTCCGGCACACGACAGGAGAGCAACAAACCGCTCACCGGTCCGTTGTCCTTGTAGTAATCCCACACATTGGGACGGACATAGATATACTGGTTCCAATTGAAATACTTGAGAGTGCCTGGTTTGAGTATCAACGACACCGTGTACATGCCATAGGTATTCTCCAGGCGAGCGATACGGTTGCGGTAGACGCGCTTCAATTTAGTGCTCTCCTTAACCAAATCGCATGTGACGGCGGGATGCGCATTGCTAATGAAGGTATCACCCTCATAGACCTCTCCATTTGAACAACGTGCAGCCACAATCTTTCCATCCTTCTCGACCAGTTCGTTGACCTCGGCATCGCATATCACTTCGCCGCCGAAAGACTTGACACTGTTCATCAGACTATCAACGATAAGATTGCCGCCACCTCTCAGCCGGTAACTGCCCTGAATGAAACTGTTGTTGGCCTGGGCAAAGTTGTAGAGAGGCAAGGTGTCTTTGGCCAACTCCATCTTGAGCGACGAACCCGACAGCACATTAATAAGCAACTCGTCACTAAAGCAGTTCTCTAGGAAGTCGTAGGTACTCGTCGCAAAGAGCGACGTCGTAAAAAAGTCTGCCACATCTCTGGGCTTGATAGCATCAAAAAGATGCGAACCGACATCCTTCATCACCCCGGCATACCGCTCAAGACCCGCCCGCTGGGAGGGGAAATCGCGAGACAAGGTATCGACAAATGCCTCATGACCCTCAGTATAACTGAATGTACGTCCGCCGATAGTAACCCGATCGAAGCCTGCTGGGTCAAGATGCACCCATGGCAAGTCCATAAGTCCCAAATACTTGAATGACGAATGCAAGCAACTGCCTTCGCTGAGGCCGCCCACATAATGCATGCCTGTATCAAGATCCTCTCCATGCCGCTTGTAGCTCTGCATACAACCTCCGGGTTGATGCTGTCGCTCAAGTACGACGACTCGGTATCCGCGCTTTGCAAGGATATAGGCGCACTGAAGGCCGCCCAACCCCGATCCGATTATAACGATATCGTATTTGCTCATGTATCTTGTCAGAAAAGTATTATAATTCTTCCCCAAATTGGGATCGTTTGTGCAGAAGTGTCGCCCTGAAAAAACGCAGTTTTCTTTGTCCTAAAACGCTGTTTTATTAACTGCGAAACGCCGTTTCGTCAAAAGCGTTTCAACGCTTTCTGCGGGTCATCAGCCGAAACAGGAACGGCTGGACAACGTAGCTCAGCACCACAGCGCTGACCATACCCACGAGCGTAGCGAAACCGATGCTCTGGATGGCAGGATGCCGGGCAAAGAGCATAGAAGCAACCGTCACTATCAGCACTACGGCCGAGAAGAGAACTGCAGTCTTGTGGTATGCAAGCAGCCGAGTGTCCTTCTCACTACCCAACAACCCATTCATCACAAATATCGAATAGTCTACACCAATACCGAAGATGAAGGTAGAGATGATGATATTGACCAAATTGAACTCATGATGGAATATAGCCATCGCTCCCAGCACAATCAGCCAGCTGACTAAAATCGGGAAGAATCCGAGTGCCGTATACTTGAGGTTAAAGTGGAACGAGAACAAAAGTACCACAAACACGAAAGCCATGCTGACCCACTGCAGAATATTGAAGTCAGCATTCAACTGACGCAATGTATCGGTCGTATAGTAATATGTATCCAGCACCATCATATTGGGACGATTGGCCACAGCATCACAGATGCGCCGATAGTCGGTCGAATCTCCACGCACACTATCCATCTCACAAATGACCGAAGTGAAGCAAAGATAATCACCGCTCCGACTCTGCTCCATCAGCGTAGACTGGAATCCTGTCGGAATGATACCTGCCTCATAGAGAGGCTCCGGCTGGTAATCGGCTGTAGTCGCCTCGAAGAATGGCTCGAAAGCCTCAGCACGGAGTCCTGCGCCCGGTGCCGTCTGACGCACCAAAGTACGAACCTTGTCCAGGCGTTCGGGTGTCCAGTAAGCATGCCATGCATCGATGCGCTCTTGCTGTACACTCTGAGGAACAAACAAGGCGTCCGTACGCGTATAGCTCTTCACAAGTCCCTCGGCCTGCAGAGAGTCAAGCACATCGGCCATCTGCGCAAAGTGGTCAAGGGCCTCCTCCATAGTATGGCCTGATACAGCAAAATACTGCTGCTTGTTGCCGCTACGCGTCTTCTGCTGATAGAGCGTTTCCGAGTATGTGACATTGTCCGACAGGTAACCGAGATTACGCATATCATCATCGAAACGCGTGTCGCTGAAAATGTACACACCCACGCAGATGCAAGATATGACAGCAATAGGAATCAGAATAGCTGGCTTACGGTCAAAAGGATAGGCGTTGATGCGGTCGATAACGGCAAAGGCCCTCCGGTTGCGCTTGTTCTTATTGGGATTGAAGAACTGAGGCAAGAACACGAGACTGAACAACGTCGTGCCCACGATGGCGAAGGTGGCAAACAAGCCGAAGTCCTGCAGCAACTCAGTGTCGATGAATATGAGGCCCATGAATGAACCTATGGTAGTCAAGCAACCAAGGAAGACCGGTACTGTTTCGTCCTTGAGCACCTGCACCGGGTCACCGACATACTTGTAATGGGTAATGACGTGCAACACATAACTCAGTGCAACGCCCAAAACAATAGCCCCAATACCCAAAGCCAGCAACGAGAACTGACCTTTGATAAAGTACATCATGGCCAATCCGAATAGTGCACCGAAACCTACCGGCAACAAGAGCAGCGGAATGGTATTCCAGTTGCGGAAACAGAAAAAGATGAACAGCAGAACAACGACAAGCGATCCGACTACAGTAGTGCGGATGTCCGCCTTGAGTTGCCAGCTATTGTAGGCACCGCGAGCCGGAGCTCCGTGGTAGCAGACCTTTACCGACTCAGCGCGCTTCATACCCGCATGCTCGTCTATCATACGATTGAGCAACGAAAACAACTTGGCTCCTCCGCCCGTATTGGTCGCCGTAAAGTGCGGAGTCAAGAAGACGATACATACCGTAGAATCGGGAGTAAAGAAGTGGCCGTCAATGATGCGGTAGTTACCGCCCATGCCCTCCTTCATATCCATAATACTCTTGAAGAGATTGGTACGCATGCCCATAGGGTCAGTCTGAATCAATTCCGGGAACATGCTGCCAATAGGGCTCATCAAGGTACGGCGGTTCTGCTCCATCTGCACACGGAAGTGCTGACGCGTCAGCAACGTGTCGAAGCCGGCATAAAGCGATGTGTCGACATAAGCCGGCAGATTGGCCATCATAAAGTCTGCGCCATCGAGCATCAAATCCTCAAACGAGATACTGCTGAAGATGTCATCGACCAACGTATCGCCCTTCGCCTCCAGAGTATCCAACTGGGACTGCAAACTGGACACAAAGCTATCGCACTCCTGAGTCAGCAGTTCTATAGAAGCTCCATCGGCCGAACCCTCTCCCAACGACTGGAAGAGCAAAAAGGTTTTGTCCTTGATTTTGAGGTCTGCAAAGGCCAGTTTGGTCGTCCCGTCCTCATTTTTGGACGACGGAAGCAGTTTGGTCAAATCTTCCTCAAGATAAATCAACGAGGCGAAATGCCCAAAGAACAAGAACAACCCCACCATGAGGGCCCAACAGAATATCCGGCGTCTGCGCAGGAAATGGTATATTGTCAGAAACAGTTCTGTCATCTTTCTCTATTTTGGCCCTTTTGGCCGTTATCTTCTTATGGCCTCACGGCCGTCTTTTTACTCAACCTTTGACCACGAAGGTCCCTTTCAGCTCCATATAAGTCTGCCGCTCGTCCCGAATATGGGCCTCGACACTACAAGACTCTCCATCCTCTGCAAAGGCCACCTTGACACTCACGTCTACCTTAGGGCAAATGGCCGGCGAAACAACTGCCGTCAGACGACACTGCTTGATGGTACTGATAAACAAGTCCTTCTCGGTCAGCATCTCGGCGCACTCGCGTATCATCTCGATATTGCACACGCCCGGAGAGACGGGTTTCCCGGGGAAGTGTCCCCTATAAACATCACAGTCGGGATTAAGGCTGCACAAGAAGACTGCTTCGTTAGTCGACAGGTCCTCCCGATGCAAAACCGTATAAAATTTATCCTTCAGAAGCATACGGATGATATTATTCTACAAAAATCTTCATTTGGGTATCAGCCACGACGGTGTCGCCGCAACGTGTCTCTCCCTGCATCAGGGTGATGCCATTGACCTCTGCACCCAATGTTATGGTTGTGGTCAGCTCGTCGCCCACAGCCGGACGACTATAGCAGTGGAATTTCTTCACCTCGCCAATATATCCCACCGGCAAAGGTTCGCCTGCCAAAAGAGCCTTGTGGCCCTTGAAGGCACTCGCCGACTGGGCTATATGCTCGATAAGGCCAGTTTCAGCCATACGACCGTCCTCCTCAATGAAATAGTTGGCGGCCGTAACCAGAAGACCCGTATGGGCCACATCCCCCTCTGCATCCAGTATCTTGTCGACCATTACGATAGGGTCGCGCTGAGGCATCAGTTTGTAAAGTTGTTCGCCTTGATAAAGCATAGTTGGCTTATGGATATACGCAAATGGACAATACACTACAAATACGTGCATTGTCCATTACTATTCATCAATAGGATTAGGCCTGATGGCTCGCGATATAGTTGTAAAGGTCTTCGAAAGTCTTTACAGTAGGAAGGTCGGCAGCAGGAATCTTGACCTTGAAGGTGTGTTCGATGACAGCAACGAGGTCGACAAGACTCAAACTGTCGAGCTCCAGTGTATCCTTGATGACAGCATCAGGAGTAATATCGCTCTCTTCGACTTCAAACTCTTCTGCAAGCAAGGGATTAACCTTCTCAATGATTTCCTCTTTAGTCATAACTGATGATTTAATTTATTATTATTGTGTTGTTGTATTACGCTTTTGGTATTTCTTGCCCATTATCTCTCAGGCCTTGACCTTCAAGCACTCTGCTGTTCACTCTTTATAGTCCTTGATAACCAAGGTAGAGTTAGTTCCTCCGAACCCGAACGAGTTGCTCAAGAACATATCAAAATGTGCCTCACACGTCTTGGGGATGACATTGATGCAAGCCGTCTCCTCGTCAGGATTCTCGAAGTTCAAGTTGCCGGCGATGAAGTTGTTCTTCATCATGAGTATGCTATAGATAGCTTCACTCGAACCTGCCATCCACATCTCGTGACCTGTCTGGCCCTTCGTCGAAGTGACAGGTACCTTGTAATCTCCAAAGACATTGGCGATAGCCATAGCCTCACGGCCGTCGCCGGCATGAGTAGAAGTGGCATGTGCATTGACGTACCCAATCTCGTGGATATCCACACCCGCCATCCGAATGGCCATCTCAAGGGAACGCTGGGGGCCCAATACATTGGGCGTCGAAATATGGTCACCATTGCCGGAGAAGCCCCAACCTATAATTTCGGCGATGGGCTTGGCACCACGGGCCAAAGCATGGTCCAAACTCTCTATCACCAGCGTTGCAGCACCACCGCCAGGCACAAGTCCGTCACGGTCACGGTCGAAAGGACGGCTGGCCTTGGTCGGCTCGTCCTCGCGAGTCGAGAATGCCTGAATGCCATCGAACGATCCCACGCACTCCAGGTTGACTTCCTGAGCTCCACCGCACACGATGCAATCCTGCAACCCATCACGAATAAGCAACCAGCCGAGGCCAAGTGAATGGCTACCCGATGCACAGGCTCCGGATGTTGTCAAGTTGATGCCACGGAGATGGAAAAGAGTGGCAAGGTTCATAGTCACCGTCGAGTTCATCGACTGGAAAATAGAGCCAGAACCACAAGCGGCAGTATCCTTGAACTCATAGATTTTGGATACGGCCTGATAAGTAGCTTTAGCCACAGAGTCATTGCCAAACAGCAATCCAACATCGTTGCGGTCCAAATAGTCCTGGTCTATACCTGCCTGCTGAAGTGCCTGGAGTGTAGACATATATGCATACTGTGCCTCCTCAGGCATGAACTGCCGCTGGTTACGCGGGATGAGTTTCTTCAAATCCGGCTTCTCGACAGCAGATGTCAAAGCGGAACGGAATCCGAGATCCTTGCGTTCCTGATCGAATACTATACCCGACTTGCCACTATAAAGGGCATCCTTGACGGTCTCAAGGTCGGTACCAAGGCAGGACCAAATGCCCATACCCGTGATGACAACTCTATTGTTATTGCTCATAAATATTCTTTAGTACACACAAATTTTTGCGGTGCAAATGTACTTATTTTTTCTTAAATACCCAAAAATGAGTCGTTTTTTGATTCATTTTTCATCAAACTCGAGGTTTTACGCACTGAAACAGTTAAATTTAGTAAGTTTGTTTGTCATTTTTTTGGCCGACAAGAAAATAAGATATATATTTGCAGTCCCAATTCGGCAGATGAAGATGGGACTACCAAGGGGCTGACTGGCTTTGACAGCGGGATGGGCCTTTGTGTAAGCATGCAGTGAGACGTCACCTATCACTATAATACATGATGGCGAAATACAATTGGCGAGAATAACTACGCTCTTGCTGCCTAATCGAAGTACAGTAGATTACTGGCTTAATCAGCCGCCTAGGTGCGACTGACAAGACATCACCCCAATGTCCTTGTTCCGAGACAGAGGAACCGGTGGTGCAGGTAAATCGGAACTAACCGTGGTCGGCCTCGCGACAGCGGCGAAATCTTAGAGGCTAAGAAGTCACTTGGTGGTCCGGGTCTTGGTGGCTTCTGACAATGAAGGCCGGAATAAGCATGTAGAAAGCGCAGATGTCCCCTGTTTGGACGAGGGTTCAAATCCCTCCAGCTCCACAACTAAAAACTCCGGCTTGCAAGACTTAGCATCTTACAAGTCGGAGTTTTTAAGTTTTTTGCTGAGTCCACCACGCACCTGTAATAGAAGCGAGATGGATGTGTGTGTCGGCGTTTTTACTTGACTTCCCAAGTATCACCTGACAAAAGAAGGTCGCGAAGTGTGCGCTGTTTCTTTTTGCCTTTGACCTCTTCTATTTGCTCTCCGACGGACTGGTCGTATGTCGGAGCCTCAACATCACGGATGACGCCAAGAGCTATCGGCAGATTATCATCAGCCCCAGCATAACCATAAGGGCTATAACCCATCATAGCCAACTTAAGATGGAATGCCGGGTCCACTTTGTGTGCATCATGAACGAGAAGATCCTGCTCCGTAATACCATTCTCACCAATAGTCACAGGCTTGATATCCCATCCGTCCAGCACAAGACCCTTGTCGCGATTGCGGCCATAAATCATAGGCTTCCCGTCTTCGAGCAATATTGTCTTGTCGGCACGCACAGCAGAATCAGTGACGAGTTTGTGAATGCCGTCCGCAAAAATAACACAGTTGCAGAGCATCTCGACAACAGCCGCGCCCTTGTGTCCAACAGCGGCTTTCATGGCAGCCACACTATTCTTGATATCTGAATCGATAGCACGGGCAAAGAAAGTGCCGCGCGCACCAATACAAAGTTCGGCTGGGCAGAATGGATCTTCAACAGTACCCCACGGCGAAGACTTGGAGACAAGACCGCGATCAGAAGTCGGACTATACTGGCCCTTGGTCAAGCCATAAATCTTATTGTTGAAAAGGATGATATTGAGGTCGATATTACGACGCATAGCATGGATGAAGTGGTTGCCGCCAATGGCCAGACAATCGCCGTCGCCCGACACATTCCAAACCGTAAGATCCGGGCGGCTGGTCTTCAGTCCAGTAGCCACAGCCAAACCACGGCCATGGATGGTATGCATACCATAAGTGTTCATATAGTACGGCATACGGCTCGAGCAACCGATACCAGATATAACAGCCGTCTGATGGGGCGGAATACCCAACTCGGCCATCGCCTTCTGCATCGAGGCAGCCACTCCATAATCGCCACAACCAGCACAGAACTTCATAGGCTGGTCAGACTTGTAATCCGCTTGTGTATAGTTCATAATTGAATGCAAAATAAAAAGTTATGTATCAAGTGTTAAATACCGCAGTCCTACCTCGAGGCATTCAGCCCCGAACCATGGGCAGACGCTCACAGTGCCTTGATGGCCTCCTCAATATCACTGATCTGGAACGGCTGGCCCTTGACTTCGTTAAACTGTCGGACAGTGATTCCCTCAATCTTAGAACGGAGATAGGCCGCAAACTGACCGTTATTGAGTTCGCAGCAGAGGATATTCTTGTAGCGGCCCAGTACCTCAGCGGTATTCTTCGGCAGCGGACTAATGTAGGTAAAGTGCGCTTGAGCCAACTTATGACCTTGCTGACGAAGATTCTCGACTGCAGCAGAGATGTGGCCATAGGTACCGCCCCAACCTATCACGAGGGTATCAGCATCGGCATCCCCCTTAACCTGAAGTTCCGGAATACAGTTGGCAATATAGTCTATCTTGGCCTGACGGTTACGAACCATACGCTGATGTACCTCGGGGTCAGTGCTTATGCTTCCGTGCTCATTCTTCTCCAGACCTCCCAACCGGTGCATCAGACCTTCCGTACCGGGGTTGGCCTTGAGGCGGACAAAGGTCTCGGGATCACGGGCAAAAGGTTCGTAGCTACCTGCCATGGCAACCGATGCGACTGCAGGCTTGATATCGGGCAGTTTTTTGGGGTCTGGGATAAGAAGTGACGACGAGCCATTGCCCAGGAAGGCATCCGTCAGCAAGATAACTGGAGTATTGTGCTCGAGCGCTATCTTCGAAGCATGATATGCACTGTAGAAGCAATCGACAGGTGTAGAGGCAGCCATCACTACAGCGGGACTCTCACCATTACGGCCGTAGAGACACTGCATAAGGTCGGTCTGTTCCGTCTTGGTAGGTAAACCAGTGGACGGGCCACCGCGCATCACATCAATGACAACCAACGGAAGTTCAGCCATCACAGCCAAACCGATAGCCTCACTCTTGAGGGCGACACCTGGTCCGGAAGTCGATGTCGCAGCCAAAGCGCCACCGAACGAAGCTCCAATGGCAGTGCAGATACCGGCTATCTCATCCTCTGCCTGTACTGTGGTTACACCCAAAAACTTAAGTTTCGACAGTTCGTGGAGAATATCGGTAGCAGGCGTGATAGGATAAGAACCAAGGAAAAGCTTCAACCCGGCCTTCTCAGCAGCGGCTACAAGACCGTAAGCCGTTGCAGCATTGCCCTTGACATCACAATAGATACCAGGCTCAGCCTTCTCGCTCTCCACACGATAGGTCGACACGCTGGCATGGGTGTTGGCGCCATAGTTGAAGCCGTCCGTGATGACCTTGACATTAGCCTGAAGCACATCGGGCTTCTTACCGAACTTGGAGGTCAAGAAGTCAACAGCCTTGTCCAGTGGACGATTGAAAAGCCACATCACAAATCCAAGCGCGAAGATATTTCGGCAACGCAGCACAGACTTGGCATCCATACCGGAGTCTGCCAAAGAAGCCTTGGTGCTCTCAGTAACTGGAACGGCCACCAACTGATATTTGCCAGCTATACCCAACTCCTCAAAGGGGTCGGCGGTCGCAAACTTAGCCTTCTCCAACTCTGACTGCACGAACGTGTCGGCATCGTATATCAAAACACCGCCCTTCTTCAAGTACTTGACATTCTGCTTTAAAGCAGCTGGGTTCATAGCTATCAGCACATCACAGTTATCGCCAGGAGTGTAGACCTTCTTGCCCACATGAACCTGATAGCTCGACACGCCACCCAACGAACCGCGTGGTGCACGCATCTCTGCCGGATAGTCGGGGAATGTGGAAATCTCATTGCCCAAAATGGCGGCAACCGTCGAGAAGATGGTACCTGCGAGCTGCATACCATCACCCGAGTCGCCTGAGAAACGCACCACAACCTCGGGCGTCTCAATAATCTTCGGATTCTCCATAATCTTTCAATCTATATAATATTAATGTGTATTCCTAATACCAATCTCTTCTCGGCTGTCTATTGATAAGGCCAAGCCATTAATTTTGCAATTCTGCCAGCAGGTGGGCCAATTGCTCCGCGCTGGTGCGTATGTTGGCTTTATTCTCCAACCGCGAAGCATCAAACGTGATGTCGGCCTGCGCATAGAACGGTTCGCGCAGAACAAGCTGTTCACGTATGGTCTGCAAGATTCCTGCCTCATCCTTGTCAGCCAAAAGGGGGCGCTTGCGCTTGCCTTTCACGAGGCGGAGCAACAACACTTCTTCCGTTGGCTTCAAGTAGACAGACTTGCCCGTGCGCTTGACAACCTCCATATTGTCGAAGAAACAAGGGGTTCCTCCGCCCAACGAGATAATCACATCCTCAAATGTCGAGACTTCGCGCAAAAGATTCCGTTCAATATCCCGGAATCCCGCTTCACCCGAATCTGCGAATATCTCTCGGATGGTCTTATGGAAACGATGCTCAATAAAGTCATCAAGATCCACAAACTGCAATCCCACCACTTCGGCCAAAGCCCGGCCCAAAGTGGTTTTGCCTGCACCCATATAGCCTATCAGATAAATCCTTTGCATCCGAATGGAATTTTACAGGCGCAAAGATACAAAAATTTATCAGAAATGACAAATATTCTGACAGTTATTTGGCAAAAACGCATTTTTTATGTAACTTTGCCGCATATTTATAAAAAATTACACAATGCGGTCCGACAAGTACTACGTCGTTTGGAAAGGTTATGCTCCCGGAATATATGACAGCTGGGAGGAAGCAGAGATACAAGTATCCGGATATCCGGGTGCCCAGTATCACGCGTTCCAGACATTGGAGGCCGCCACCAAAGCATTCCGCGAAGGATACGACAAAGAGGGGTTGATACAAGATGTCGTCCGGGAGATGCACCGGCTTCAGACCGAAGGTGTTAAAGTGAAGGTCAAAGAAAGCAGTAACACCGCAAGCACTACCTCTCAGGCACAGACAGAGAAATCACGAACCACAAACAAACAATCGGCAAACAAACCCCGCAGACTCACATCGCTAGGCATCAGAAACGTCAAAGCCTTTTCAGACCATTCCGACCTTGTACCCGGCAAGACCTTCATATCCCCCACCGGAGGGACGCCCTATTTCATCGATGCACTCGCAGTTGATGCCGCTTGCTCAGGCAATCCCGGCCCTATGGAATACCGCGGAGTCTATATCCGCACCGGACAAACCGTATTCAAGTTCGGGCCGATGCAAGGCACCAACAACATCGGTGAATTCCTGGCCATCGTGCATGCTTTGGCTCTACAAGAGAAGCAAGGCACACGGCTTCCTATCTATAGTGACTCCGTGAACGCCCAACTGTGGGTGCGACAAGGAATGTGCAAGACAAAGCTGGAAGAGAATGAAACGACAGCTCCCGTGTTTGACATGATACGTCGCGCTGAATCATGGCTTCGCACGCACACGTTCCGTCTGCCGATATACAAATGGGAAACCAAACTTTGGGGAGAGATTCCGGCAGACTTCGGTCGAAAATAAGTACCAATACTCCGTTTGACAATGAAAATCTTTTGCGTGGGCATGAATTACGCCCTGCATAACCAAGAACTCACCCGCAAAATCGGAGAGACAGAGGGCATCTCCATCCCTTCTTCCGAAGCATTAGGTTGCGACACAACAAAAAAACATGGAGACCCGACCATCTTCCTAAAGCCAGACACAGCCCTGCTACGCAGTGACTGGCCTTTCTACATCCCGGACTTCAGCAACGAGGTAGAATATGAAACCGAACTGGTCGTAAGAATCAACCGTTTGGGCAAAGGCATCCCCGCCCGCTTCGCTTACCGGTATTACGACGAAGTCACATTGGGCATAGACTTCACCTGCCGCGACCTACAACGCCAATTGAAAGCCAAAGGCCTGCCTTGGGAAATATCGAAAGGTTTTGACAACTCGGCTTTCTGCGGAGAGTGGATAAAACTCCATGACTTGGGTATCATACGCAAGAACGAAGGCACAATCCCCTCGGACAAGACCATACAAGACCTGCATTTCGAAATGCAGCTCAATGGTCAGCTCCGCCAAAAAGGCTTTACCGGAGATATGTTGCACTCAGTCGACGAAATCATCGAATACATATCCCGCTTCTACCTACTGAAGATGGGAGACCTCATCTTTACAGGCACTCCCGCCGGAGTCGGTCAGTTGCACGAAGGAGACCTGATTACTGCACAGTTGGAAGGGCAGCAGGTGCTGGAATGCAGAATCAGATAGAGAAAAATACTCTCAGTGCAGAGAGTACTATTCTCAACCGCCAATGAGTACCATTCTCAACTGCCAAAGACTATGTACTCTTGAGCCCATGACATTACACTCTTTTACACCTGCTTTTTTGGGACAAA
This sequence comes from bacterium, assembly GCA_963631395.1. Lineage (GTDB taxonomy): Bacteria > Bacteroidota > Bacteroidia > Bacteroidales > UBA3663 > Liminaster. The sequence goes on along the minus strand of CAVGQN010000021.1, from coordinate 27,682 downwards.
AAAAGACCATACCCATTGATTCACTCAACAGATATGGCCCTTTTATTTTATGCTATCCAGTTACTGCCACTCATTAGCCTCTACGATAAGTTTTGGCAGTTACTTGTCATTGGCATAATAGTCGTCAAACTCTTCATTTGACCCAGCAAAGCCTATCATTATAACACCCACCTTTTCCGTCTTATTATAGACATATTGGAATGTCTATGGGTTCATCGGTCATAGCCCTACGACCTGAAGCCGTTATGCATCGATATTGGCATAAGTTGCATTGCTCTCGATAAACTCACGGCGAGGGGCGACATCTTCGCCCATCAAGAGAGAGAATGTCTGGTCTGCTGAAATCGCATCCTCGATGGTAACCTTCTTGAGACGACGATGTTCAGGATCCATAGTAGTATCCCAAAGTTGCTCGCTGTTCATCTCACCGAGACCTTTGTAACGCTGCACCTTAATCTTATCTTCTTTACCCTGACCGTACTTCTGGAAGAATGCACGCTGCTCGGCATCGTCCCAACAATATTCCTCGACCTTACCGATACTGCACTTGTAGAGCGGAGCCTGAGCAATATACACATGGCCAAGTTCGATAAGTGGCCGCATATAGCGAAAGAAGAGAGTAAGAATCAATGTTGCAATGTGCGCACCATCGACATCGGCATCGGTCATGATGACAATCTTGTGATACCGCAGGTTATCGATATCGAGACTCTTGTCCTCTCGCAGATTTACGCGGAAAGCACGGAACATATTCTGTATCTCCTCGCTGTCCAACATCTTGTGGATAAGCACTTTCTCAACATTGAGAATCTTGCCTCGCAATGGAAGGATGGCCTGATAGAAACGATTGCGGCCTGTCTTGGCAGTACCTCCGGCCGAATCACCCTCGACGAGGAAAATCTCGCACTCCTCCGGATTCTTGCTCGAACAGTCGGCCAACTTACCAGGCAGACCGCCGCCGGTCAGTTTGGAGTTCTTCTGCACATTTTCACGCGCCTTGCGGGCAGCCACACGGGCCTGTGCAGCCAAAATCACCTTGTCAATGATGGTATGTGCCTCTGAAGGATGCTCCTCCAGATAATTGTCCATAGCATTGCGCACTGCTTTGGTAACGGCCGGGCGCACCTCGACATTGCCGAGTTTCGTCTTGGTCTGTCCCTCAAACTGCGGCTCAGCTACCTTCACACTGATAACAGCAGTCAAGCCTTCCTTGAAGTCCTCAGACTTGATGTCAACCTTGGCCTTCTCGAACATCTTCTCCCGATTGCCATATTCCTTGAGCGAAGAACCCAAAGCGCTACGGAAGCCATCGAGGTGCGTACCGCCCTCGTGTGTATTGATGTTGTTGACAAACGAATAGATAGTCTCGCTATAGCCTGTGTTATAGGTCAGTGCGACCTCCACCGGCACTCCATCACTTTCCGTTACAAGATGGATGATATGCGGGATGAGCGGTGTACGGCTCACATCCAGCCACTGGACGAATTCCTTAAGACCTTCGGTGCTGTAGAACTTCTGCGAACGCGGCTCTCCGTTGGGCTGCATAGCCTCCGGACGTTCGTCGGTCAGAGAAAGACGGATGCCGGTATTCAGATAACTAAGGTCACGCAGACGCTCGGCCAAACGATCCCACTCGTAGACGGTTTCCGTAAAAATCGAAGCATCAGGATGGAATATGATGGTCGTACCCGTATCGTCAGCATCACCAACAACTTCGACTCCAGTCAGAGGCTTGCCGTAAGCATAATCCTGTCGATAGATATGACCCTGTCTATGAACAATAGCCGTAAAGCTGTCGGAAAGGGCATTGACGCAACTTACGCCGACACCATGCAGACCGCCAGAAACCTTGTAAGTATTCTTGTCAAACTTACCACCGGCATGGAGCACAGTCATAACAACCTCGAGAGCTGAACGATGTTCCTTCTGATGCATATCCACCGGAATGCCTCGTCCATTGTCGACGACCTTGATGGAATTGTCGGGAAGTATTGTAACCTGAACATCGTTGCAGAATCCCGCCAACGCCTCGTCAATACAGTTATCGACCACCTCGCTGACGAGGTGATGCAAACCCTTCACACTTGTGTCGCCAATATACATGGCAGGACGCTTGCGTACAGCCTCAAGACCCTCGAGGACCTGGATATGACTGGCGTCGTAGTTGTTCTGATTCTCTGACATAAAATAAAAGTTAAGGTAATGCGCCCGCGTGTACGTATGCGTACGTATGTGCGCGCGCGAAAAAACATTTCACCCCACCACACCCCTAAAGGGCGAAGTGGGGATTAGGAATGACAACGAAGCAATCAAGCAAGACCGTTGACCTGCTTGGCCAACTTGCTCTTCAGATTGGCAGCCTTGTTGGCATGGATAATGCCCTTCTTGGCCAACTTATCGAGCATTGAGCTCACCTCGGGGAGCTGATTGGCAGCTTCTGCCTTGTCTGTAGTGGCACGCAACTTGCGAACTGCATTACGGGCTACCTTACCAAAATAACGATTGCTCTCGTTTTTTGTAATGGTCTGTCTGATTCTCTTCTTTGATGACTTGTGATTTGCCATTGTCTTTTTTTTGTATTTTTCTTTTTAATAATTTCTTGTTATGCTCTTCATTTCAGAAGCCTCTAAACCGCTCCAGCCCTGCGCCGCCAACCGCTTTGGCCGGTCTTGCCTGCACACGTAGTCAGGACTTAAAAATGGACTTCTTGCAATGAATTGCGGGTGCAAATATAGATATTTTTCACTTTCTACCCAATTTTCGGTCAGTTTTTTGTGTAAATTCTTGGTGATTCACAATAAAAACGCTACTTTTGGCTTTCGAAATGACAAATTCAACTAACAAAACCACAGGAGTCGTACTGACTACGGTGCCTTACAACGATCGGACACAGTTCGTTCACATTTATACGGAAAGCATGGGCAAAGTGACTTGCAAAGTCACACTCGGACGGATGCACCATGCTGGAGGTCAACGTACTCTCTACGCACCTCTGACGGTAGTAGACCTGGTGCTCGAATGCAGAACCGGACGCGAAATCCTGCAAATCAAGGAAGCCGCCTTGGTCAGTTCGCCATATCTGCTCTCTATGAGCGACATGGCCAAGACCGCACAATGCCTGTACATGGCAGAACTATTGGACAAGACCATTGGCGAAATCGGAGAACCTAATCCGACGCTATGGGACTTCATCCGGCAGTCCATCGAATTACTGCAACTCACCGAACGGGGCACAGCTAACTTTCATCTGGTTTTCACAACCAAATTGTGTCATTTAATCGGATTCCATGTAGACAATAGCCGCTATGTCGATGGCATGAAATTTGACATCAGCGAAGGAATTTTCACCTCCGCTCCAATCATGCACCCCTATTATCTGACGGCTGAATCGGCCCGGTGGCTTCACAAACTCCTCGAAACGGGATTCTCTGACCTTGACTCGTTACGGCTCACAAAAGAACAGCGCAATATACTGCTCGATATGATTCTTACCTTCCTACGCATTCACATGCCCGAAATCGGCAATCTCCGTTCGGTCGAAGTCTTAAAGCAACTCTTTGTCTAACACACTGAGCACCAAACAGGAGCAACCTATCAAAAGGCAAAACTTTTCTTGGTTTTCTTACCTAGTCTGACTATTTATGCTTATATTTGCGCGAGTTTTAGACTCTAAATGACAAAAACAATGAAAAAAACATACCGTTCGAAACTGGCAATCCTCGCGACCATTGCCGTCGTCCTGCTGTTTTGCTTGAGCAGACTCAACGGATGTATAGATGAGCAAGGTCCCGAACTCACTTTCATACACACCAACGACACGCATAGCCAGATTGACTGCATCCAACTCGACAAGTACCCCTCAGGGGGAGTCGTAGAGCGCGCCTCCTTCATTGAGATGATGAAGAAAGAAGACCCGCAACTGGTCTATCTGGACGCCGGTGATATGGTGCAGGGATCTCCCTACTTCAACATCTGGAACGGAATGGTCGAAATGAAGGCCATGAACCTGCAAGGGCTCATTGCCACCACGTTTGGCAACCACGAGTTTGACAACGGCGTAAAAGCCTTGTGTAACATGATGGAATACGCAGCCTTTCCCATCGTGTCGTGCAACTACGATGCAAGTGACACACCTTTGAAGAAGTACGTACGTAAGGCCGTCGTAATCGAACGCAAAGGAGTCAAAATCGGCATCACCGGCGTCACTCTCGACCCTAACAACCTAATCTCCAAACAAAACATAGAAGGCATCCGCTATCTTGACCCGTTGACATCCGTCAACGACCAGACAGAACAGCTTCGGCAAGACAGTTGTGACATCATCGTCGTGCTCTCTCACCTCGGTTATTATCCTTCCGATTCTGTCGGCGACCGTTGGCTTGCTGCCAATTCCCACAACATAGACCTCATCATCGGAGGCCACACGCACCGCAATATAGAGAACGGCATCATTGTTTCCAACGCAGATGGAAAGCCCGTCATGATAACACAGACCGGAGCCAAAGCGAGCCCAATCGGTTATGCCAAAGTCAAGATGAAAAAAGCCAGGAGTTCAAAATACGGCAACAAATACGAAGTTGCGGATATCGTATGCGGCAAACTCCATCCGGGCCTCTACGACCTGCACATCTACGGCAGCGTGATGAGCGATTTCATTGCCCAATACCGCGACAGTCTTGACATCAAGATGGGCACCCTACTGGGAACTGCAGCCCGCAATCTGCCGGCAGATCGTCCCCAAAGCCCATTGGGCAATTTGGTCAGTGATGTCATACGTAAGGCAGGCGTCGAATACTGCGGGCATCCTATAGATGTGGGCATCATGAATGTCGGAGGGTTACGGGATGACCTGAACGCGGGTGACATCAAACTGGAAGACATCTATCAGATCTTCCCGTTCGAGAACACACTTGTCATACTCAAACTTAAAGGCAGACATCTGGAAGAAGTCATCCATCAGGTAGAAGAACATCTTGAAGCTTTCTCCGGAACACAGATTACACTCGAGACTAAAAATGGTCATACAAAGGCTAGCGACATTCTAGTCGGCAATGCCCCTATCGACCCCGAAAAGGTTTATTACGTGGCCACCATCGACTATTTGGCGGAAGGCAACGATGGATTGTTGGGCTTGACCCAAAACGAAGGATATTTCAACACTGGCATCCTACTCCGTGACATTATGATTAAATATGTCCGTTCTCTAACAGCCAAAGACATTGAAGTGGATGCCAAGTTAGACAACCGCGTCATTGTAAAAGAAGACCCGAACGGGACAAAAGAAAAGGGAATCTTAAAGAAGGACAAAAAGAAAAAGAAGGCAAATGTCTATCAGGACTAAACGACTACTGCTTCTCTACATACTATTTATTATAATATGTAGAGCCGAAGCCCAAACCCTATATCACAGTGTCGACACTGTGAGGATGCACCTGTGGGCCGATAGCATTATGCAAAAGATGACCCCCGACGAACGTCTAGGCCAACTCATCATGCCCATCGTAGACAGCAAAAACGATGATGCGCATAGGCAAATCATACGTCGAGACATCGAGCAGTATCACGCAGGCGGGTTGCTATTCTCCAAAGGTACAATCCAACAGCAAGCCAAGATGACCCGATACGGACGAAGCCTGGCAAAGAAAGCGCCTCTTTGGATTGCCCTTGATGGAGAATGGGGACTTGGCATGAGGCTGACCGATGCCATCAAATACCCGCGCAACGGACTGCTCGGCACCATTGACCCCGAGATTCGGGATTCCCTCATGTACCGATACGGGCAGGAAATAGCAAGGCAATGTCGCGCGATTGGGGTCAATATTAACTTTGCCCCTGTCATTGACATCAACTCCAACCCCCAGAATCCAGTCATCGGCAACCGAAGTTTCGGCAGTAAAGTATGGGATGTTATTCCGCCCGCCCTCAGCTACAGCAAGGGTCTTGAAGATGGAGGCATTCTGGCTGTAGCCAAACACTTCCCTGGGCATGGAGATACAGACACTGACAGTCACAAAACACTACCTCTATTGTCCCACTCCAAAGAACGCATGATGTCATTCGAGTGCGAACCTTTCCGCTACTTCGTCAAGTCAGGGTTTGGCGGAATTATGGTCGCACATCTGGAAGTTCCGTCGCTTGACTCCGTCTCCGGACTACCCTCCTCCCTCTCCGAACCTATTGTCACTGGCATATTGAAAGAACAATTCGGATTTCGCGGGCTGGTCTTTACGGACGGATTGGCTATGAAAGGTGTCAACGCCATTCCCGACTACAGCGTCAAAGCTTTGTTGGCCGGCATCGACATTCTACTCGACCCCGTTCCTCTGCCGACCCAATGGAAAAGTCTGAAGAAGGCCATCAGCGAAGGGACACTGCCGCAAAGTCTCATTGACGAGAAATGCCGCAAGGTTTTGTGCTGGAAGTACATACTCTGTGTCGGCAAGACTGACCATCTGGATGCGACCGACCTCGTACAGTATATCAATACAGATGAGGCCTATACGCTAAAGGATATCTTGAACGACGAGGTCGAAAAAGCCAAACTCAAGAAAGCTGATGACAGAAAGGAAAGAAATGCGACAGACTCCCTTCTCCCCAGCACGGAAGAATATGATCCGACCATACAGGGGTTACCGCCTACAGCAAGAGTTTTAGGCAACGGAATTCAGACCGACGTGCATCAAGTTGACGGACTTCAGTCTGACGGACAGATATACAATGCCAGATTCCACCGCATAGACAGCCTGGTACAAGTAGGTATAGACAAAGAGGCCTTTCCCGGCTGTCAGATTCTTGTAGCCCACAAAGGCAAGGTCATCTACAACCGTGCATTCGGCTGGTTGGACTATGACCGCAGCGAACCCAACTCCATCCATACTGTCTACGACCTCGCTTCGGCCAGCAAAGCCGCCGCTACGCTTCCGGCCGTGATGTTGGTATATGACCACTACAACTTAAAATTTTCCGACCCCATCTGCTGGCATATTCCACTGCTACGCAACACTGACAAGAAAAATATTACCATACGGCAAGTGCTTCTGCACGAATCAGACATCCGTGACGGAGGACCTTTCTATGCTCTCACTTTAGACAGCACCTCCTATGAAGGGAAGTACTACAGTACCGTCCCCAAACATCCGTACACCATACGACAAGACAAGAAATGCTGGTTTCACGAAGGATTACGCTTTGACACGGCATGGATTGTTACCCGACCGGACGAAAGGCACTCGGTCAAGATTGCTAATGACCTATATATCAAGCCAGAATTCCGTGATAGTATCGTACGCATTATCAAAGACCGTCCGCTTCGACCTCAACACCAGTACCGCTACTCGGACTTGAATTTCATCCTTCTACGAGCGTTAGTCGAGACGTTGACAGGCCAAAGACTTGACCAATATCTCTACGATATGCTGCCGGACTTTTACGGAGACGGCAAGTTGTGTTATAACCCTCTCGACCACGGCATCCCCCTGTCGCGCATTGCACCGACAGAGAATGACCTCGCCTTACGCCGCCAACAGATCAGAGGCTATGTACACGACGAGACTGCAGCGTGGTGTGGAGGTGTAGAAGGCAACTCCGGCCTTTTCGGCAGTGCCTCCGACTTGTACCCGCTCTTGCAGATGATAATGAATGGCGGCACACTGAACGGCAAGCGCTACATCAACGAAGTGACTTGTCAACGGGTGACGACGCAAAAGTCGCGCATTTCCAGAAGGGGATTAGGGTTTGACAAGCCCGAGACGAATCCTAGAAAGATAAACCCTTGTTGCAAAGAATGTTCGCCGCAGACATACGGCCATACCGGCTACACCGGCACTTGCTTCTGGATTGACCCTCAAGAGCAACTGATTTTTATTTTCTTAAGCAATCGCGTCAATCCGCACAGGTGGAACACCGGGCTCACCGACGACAACTATCGGCCTCGCATACAATCGTTAGTATATGAAGCCATAAAATGAAACAAAATACGAGAAAGACTTGTTTTTTTGCATAAGGAGTGAAAAAACAAGTCTTTTTTTTGTTCATTATCGAGAAAAAATGTAAATTTGCGCACACAAAATTAGATGTGTTATATTATAATAATAGTATTGTTGTTTGTTCAATCTTAAAATAATTCTATGGAAGGACTTACCGACATGCAAATGGCGCTCTTGCTGATGGTTATCGGCATGGGTATGGTGTTCATCATTCTTTGTCTGATCATCTACCTCTCGCAGTTGATGATTATAGTAGTCAATAAGTTCGCACCGGAAGAAGCCCCGGTTGCCAAAAACAAAAATGTTCAGGCAGAGGCTCCAATCCCAGCCAACGTACAGAATGCCATCAAGGCAGCTGTCAATCAAGTCGCTCCGGGTGCTGTCATAACTAAGATTACAAAAGACTGACATACTCGGCATCCGTCTGAGTCAATTGCGTTAATCTAATATATACAAAAATAACCATGGCAAAAGAAGTTAAGTTTAGTCTGGTCTTCCGCGATATGTGGCAGAGTGCAGGCAAGTACCAGCCCCGTGTAGACCAACTCGTAAAGGTAGCCCCAAAAATTATCGAGATGGGCTGCTGGGATCGTGTAGAAACTAATGGCGGCGGTTTCGAGCAGGTCAACCTGCTCTATGGTGAGAACCCCAACAAAGCCGTACGCGCATGGACCAAGCCGTTCCATGAGGCCGGCATCCAGACACACATGTTGGACCGTGCTCTCAATGGTCTCCGTATGTTCCCTTGCTCTAAAGACCTCCGCAAGCTCTTCTACAAAGTCAAGAAAGCTCAGGGTACGGACATCACCCGCATCTTCTGCGGTCTGAACGACCCTCGCAACGTGATTCCTTCTATCCAATATGCCAAAGAGGCCGGCATGATTGCCCAGGCTTCGTTGTGCATCACCTTCTCTCCCATTCACACCGTCGAGTACTACGTCGATTTGGCCAAGCAGTTCATTGAGGCAGGTGCTGACGAAATCTGCCTGAAGGATATGGCCGGCATCGGCCGTCCACAGACGCTCGGCAAGATTGTAGCCGGCATCAAGGCTTACAAAAAAGACATCGTAATCCAGTACCACTCACATGCCGGACCAGGCTTCAACGTTGCCTCTATCCTTGAGGTATGCAAAGCCGGTTGCGACTATGTAGACTGCGGTATGTCTCCGCTCTCTTGGGGTACCGGCCATGCTGACATCATCACCGTCCAGGAGATGCTGAAGGATGCCGGATTCAAGGTCAAGGAAATCAACATGACCGCCTACATGGAAGTCCGCACTATGATTCAGGAGATGATGGATGACTTCCTCGGTTACTACATTCCTGAACTCAACCACCTCAACAATTCGTTGCTCGTCAAGCCGGGTCTGCCGGGCGGTATGATGGGTTCGCTGATGACGGATTTGGAGGAGAACCTCGAAAGCCTCAACCGCTGGAAGGAAAAGAACAATCAGCCCAAGCTCACCACCGACCAGTTGTTGGTCAAGTTGTTTGATGAGGTGGCTTACGTTTGGCCAAAAGTCGGCTATCCTTGCCTCGTAACTCCGTTCAGCCAGTATGTCAAAAACTTGTCTCTTATGAATGTACTGCAGATGGAGAAGGGCAAAGAGCGTTGGAGTCTGATTGCCGACAACATCTGGGACATGATACTGGGCAAGTCCGGTCGTCTACCAGGCGAGGTCGCTCCCGAGCTCGTCGAACTGGCAAAGAGCCAGGGCAGGAAGTTCGAGACCGAAGACCCTCAGTCTTACTTCCCCGACAACCTCGACGAATTCCGAGCCAAGATGAAGGCCAATGGCTGGGAACTGGGCGAAGACCAAGAAGAACTCTTCGAATACGCTATGCACCCGTCTCAGTACGAAGCCTACAAGAGCGGTAAGGCCAAAGCCGACTTTGAGGAAGATTTGGCCAAGCGCAAGGCTGCCAAGAATGCACCCAAGGGCGAAATCAAGGCTCAAGACCTTAAGATTACTATCGACGGACAGACCTATACCGTAAGCATCGCTCCCAACGACGGCAAGGCATCCGCTGCCGCTCCTGCTGCCAATGCTGCTCCAGTAGCCGCTGGCGAAGGCACAGATGTACTCGCTCCGCTCGAGGGCAAGTTCTTCTTGGTCAAGAACGCCTCCGAGTCACCTGTTAAGGTCGGTGATATGGTCAAGAAGGGTCAGACCATCGGTTACATCGAGGCCATGAAGACCTACAATGCCATTGCAGCCGATATCGACGGTCAGATTACCACCATCCTGGCCAACCCTGGCGATACGGTCTACGAGGATGATCCTATCTTCAAGATTAAGTAAGTACCCTTAAAAGTATTTCTGTATTATGGATTACGGATCAATATTGACCAAACTGTATGAGATGTCGGCGTTCAGCAACATTGCCGAAAGCCCGGAATATCTCATCATGTATGCCATCGGCTTCCTTTTCCTCTACCTCGGCATTGCAAAGCACTACGAGCCTTTGCTGCTCGTCCCCATCGCAGTCGGCATCCTTTTGGCCAACTTCCCCGGTGGCGAGATGGGCGTATTCGGTGCGCAGGATATCATACAAAACGGCGTTACCTACCGGAATGCGATACTCCTTTCCGACGGTTCCTTATGGTGTGATGCACAGGGTGTACCCTACGATGTCTATGAAGTGGGTCTGCCTAAGATTGCCCACGACCTCGGCCTGATGAACATGATCTACTACTGGCTCATCAAGACAGGTTTCATCCCGCCGGTAATCTTCATGGGCGTAGGTGCCATGACCGACTTCGGCCCAATGCTCCGCAACCTGAAGCTTGCCATCTTCGGTGCCGCCGCACAGATTGGTATCTTCACCGTTGTTCTGGTTGCCGTTGGTTCCGGACAGTTCACGCCACAGGAGGCTGCTTCACTGGGTATCATCGGTGGAGCCGACGGTCCTACGGCCATCTACACCACCATCAAACTGGCTCCTCACTTGCTTGGTCCTATTGCCATTGCCGCTTATAGCTATATGGCATTGGTTCCTGTCATCATTCCGTTGGTAGTCAAGATCTGCTGCACGAAGAAGGAACTGGCCATCAACATGAAGGAGCAGGACAAACTCTACCCAAACAAGTTCCAGATCAAGAACATGCGCGTTGCCAAAATCATCTTCCCGATTTTCGTCACCGTACTGTGTGCTCTCTTCGTTCCATCAGCCGTTTCGCTGGTCGGCATGCTGATGTTCGGCAACTTGATTAAGGAAATCGGTTCCGACACCTCACGTATTGCCGACACCGCATCCAATGCGCTGATGAACATCGCCACCATCTTCCTGGGCTTGTCTGTCGGTGCTACCATGACGGTACAGTCGTTCCTCAATTGGCAGACGATAGGCATCGTAGCCGGTGGTTTCTGCGCATTTGCCATCTCTATCGCAGGCGGTATCATGCTTGTCAAGTTCTTCAACCTCTTCTCCAAGAAGAAGATCAACCCGCTAGTAGGCGCCTGCGGTCTGTCGGCCGTACCTATGGCAAGCCGTGTAGCCAACGAGATTGCAACCAAGATCAATCCGAAGAACAACATCCTGAACTACTGTATGTCGTCCAACATCTCGGGCGTAATCGGTTCGGCTGTTGCTGCAGGTGTATTGATTGCCTTCCTCCGGTAATGTAAGATTGCGGAATTACAGTTTTCCACAAAAGACATCCGATATATATTCAGCCTCCCGGTGTGCACGAAGTGTGCGGCAGAGCGTCTTGCTCTGATTCGACATCCTGCACGCCGGGAGACATCATATCAACGAGAACACAGATTGCGAAAACACAAAGAACACAGAACCATCATGAAGAGACTTTTTCTATTACTAACCGTACTTGAGTCCGCATATTCGGTCGTAATAGCCCAACCTGCCTATAGGATGGACCGACTACACACCGAAAGTCTAGATCGCGGGTTGATTGCCATGCGACAAACCCAAGACTCGCTTTCCGTTTCTTGGCGAATGTTACGTGAAGATCCCGACAACATCTGCTTTGACCTATACATGGACGAGAAGTGCATGATCAAAGACACGCGTTACACCTTTCTTAACCTCGGAGTCTCAAATATCGACTTCTCCAAAGCCCACACATTCCGTGTGACAGCCCACTCCTCGTCACGTCATAGCCATTTCCCGCAGGAAGCTACCTACATTCTTCCAGCCAATGCCCCATTGAGCTATCTAGACATTGCGCTCGACAAACCCGAAGACCAGTGGTTAGACCTCTACACCTCATACACCTACAATGCCAACGATGCCTCAGTGGCAGACGTAGATGGGGATGGCCAATTGGAACTAATCTTGAAATGGGAACCCTCTAACGCCCACGACAACTCTCACAACGGATACACCGGCAATGTCTACCTCGACTGTTACGAGATTACCGGTCAGGAATCAGGCACTGCAGGCCATCGCTACAAATGGCGCATTGACCTCGGGCCCAATATCCGAGCCGGCGCGCACTACACGCAGCCAATGGTCTACGACCTGGACGGCGACGGGAAAGCCGAAGTCGTGATGAAGACGGCCGACGGAACGACAGATGGCGAGGGCAATGTGGTTGGCAATCCGACAGCCTTCTGGGTCAATGCCAACGGCCACATCCTGGACGGACCGGAATTTCTCACCGTCTTCAGCGGTGAAACCGGCAAGGCCCTATATACGACAGACTATGTTCCCGGACGCGGCGAACCAGGACTGTGGGGTGACAACAAAGGCAACCGCAGCGAACGTTATCTGGCATGTGTAGGCTACCTCGGCAACGTCTCTGCAGATGGCAAGGAACTGGCCTCGGTCATCATGTGCAGAGGATACTACACCCGCGCCACCCTTGCAGCGTGGGACTGGAACGGAAAGGAGTTGCGTCAGCGGTGGTTCTTCGACAGCTACGCTGATGGCCAAGGAGCATACTCTAGCCAAGGCAACCACAACCTAAGAGTAGCCGATGTCGATGCAGACGGGTACGACGAAATCGTATATGGTTCGTGCACCATTGACCACAACGGCACAGGTCTCTATTCGACCGGTCTTGGACATGGTGACGCCATGCACCTCACCGCGTTCCTACCCGACGACAAGCACCTGCAAGTCTGGCAATGCCACGAATCCCACGGCAGAGGTTCGTCTTTCCGGGATGCACGGACCGGGAAAATCATCTTCCAAATACCATACGACGAAGACTGTGGCCGCTGCATGGCTGCCGACATCGACCCGACCAGTAAAGGTGTAGAGATGTGGTCGCTCTGTACAGGCGGCATATGCAACACGCGTGGAGAAAAGATTGCCAGCCCACGTGGATTATCATACAATATGGCTGTCTGGTGGGACGGAGACTTACTAAGAGAACTGCTTGACAGGAACTCCGTAACGAAATATGACTGGACGAAGAAAAGCATCCGGACTATGACTACATTTCTAGGGGTATCGAGCAACAACAGTTCGAAGTCCAACCCATGCTTGCAGGCCGATGTTCTAGGCGATTGGCGTGAAGAAGTATTGATGCGCTCTACCGACAGCGAGCACGTCTACCTCTTTATGACACCCTACCCGACCGACTACCGGTTTGACACCTTCCTGCAAGACATTCCCTACCGGCTCAGCGTCGTCACCGAAAACGTGGCCTACAACCAACCCACACAACCCGGATTCTATTTCGGTCCGGATATGAAAATCAGAAATAGAAACAAATGTAAACAATAACCCGGACTCCATATCCTACATAATAAAGCGCAAGAAATATCTGCTGACTTGTCGAGAACGACCCGTAAACGTGAACGGCGTTGTATACAAACGTAAATGGCATGCAAACGAGAATTGTATGCGACCGGAATCGGCATGCAAACGAGAACGGCCTACAAACAAGATCTACAAGTAAGAAGCGAAGAAAATGCAGAATATGAGTCCACTAAATCTAACAACAATGAGAAGAGAAGCATTCAAGATGTATCTGAACCCCGGCATGAAGGAGGAATACAAACGCCGTCATCAGAATCTGTTTCCCGAACTGCGCAGATTGCTTTCCGAGTCAGGTGTACGCAACTACAGCATCTATCTGGACGAAGACACCGACACGCTCTATGCCTATCAAGAACTGGAAGGAGACGGCGGCAGCCAAGACCTCGGCGCGACAGAAATCTGCCAAAAGTGGTGGGCCTATATGGCCGACATCATGAAGACGAATCCCGACAACAGTCCCGTCAGCATCCCGCTGCCCGAGATGTTCCATATGGACTAACACGGTCTATCTGCTTTACCGACACACCGCAGTCATGCCTGGGAAAGAAGACTAGAGAGCTGCAAGAAGAAGTGCCTTACTTGCGGAACTTGATGACAACCCAGCCATTCCGGTTGCGGTGAGTGCAGTACTCAAGGCCTAACAACTCTGCACATTCCCTTATTTGAGGCACATCCTCCTCATAGAAGCCACTCATCAATAGGGTGGCTTCGGCTTTCATGTCCGCCACATACGCGTGCATATCTGACAGCAACACGTTGCGGTTGATGTTGGCAAGCACAAGGTCATAGGTCTGACCATTGCCCAAGAGGTTAACATCGCCGCACTCTACCTGCACCTGACCGCTCATGCCATTGAGCAACACGTTGTCGACTGCATTGAGCGCCACACGGTCGTCAATCTCAATGGCACGGACTTTCGCACCCTTCATGGCACAAGCTATGGCCAAAACGCCCGTACCGGTGCCCATATCGAGTACCGAACGGCCCTTGAGAGCGAGACCGTGTATTTCTTCCAGCAACTGGGAGGTCGTCTCATGATGACCGCTGCCAAACGACATCTGCGGTCGGATGACGATGCTTTCCTCCCCGAACGGAATGGGAGTCAATACGTTCTCCTTCTCCCACTGCTCATTCCAGTCTTGGGTCTCCACTTCGCTGGCCGACCACTTCACGCTGACGCCCGGCATAGGCAACTCGTCAACGCACTTTTGCAGAGACTCCTCGCTGAAAAGGTTCTTTGGACAATAAGCCTTTAGGCATCCTTCTTCTGTACAAAAGCTATCATAACCCAAATCTCCCAATTCGGCTGCAAGAATATCCGTATAGGTCTCTTCAAAAGGCGAAGGGACAAGCCGTACTTCTATATAGTTCATTTTCCTGTCATATTTGGTTTCTTATCCTTTTTAGTTCTCCACATCGCGAATCTCAAGCACAAACACAAGAGGTGGAGAACAACCACAGCAATCTTGCAATTTCATTGTATTACAGTATATTTCATTCGTAGAACGAGACCTTTTGATTGAAAATACGTACAAAAAAATTGTTAAAGTACTGTTCACGCGTGCAAAGTTATGAAAATATTTGTATCTTTGTGGCATAAATAAGGCAAAAATGCATTACAGCGGCGTTAAAATGCCGTTTTTAGGGGAAGTTTTTTGGAAAGGCTGGAAAAGATTGGGCAGAAAACCGAGAGGAGATTAGGTAGACAATCTGATACAGATTAAACGAAGAGATTAAACCGAACCCGTGCAAAAATGTCTTAATAGTGAACAATAACTTAAAACCCATACGGCTATGAAAGAGATGATACTGACCACAACGGCTCTTGCGTTGACCGTCATGACGGCAACCGGGACACCTACTGCGAGCACTTCTGCTCCGGACGATATCTATTATAGCAAGTCGAACACGAAGAAAGCAATCTATGCCGAAACCGCATCGGATTCCTGGTCAACCAATGCCAACGACGACTGGGACATTGACGAATACAACCGCCGCGGTGTATATGTAGACGAAACGGCAAGTACGTCAGCAACGGGCACGTCCACCTATAACGGAACGGGCAGCACCGTCACGACCAATGGCACGATACCGACCGTACACATCAGCAGTGACGGCACCATACTGTACACCGACAGCACGGGCGTTTCAAACGTCGACAAGGTAATCATCACCGATGCCTATTGCTACAGCGACCGCATCAGACGGTTTCACAACCCATACTTCAGTTTCTATGCCTACAGCCCATGGTACGACATTGCCTATTATGACCCCTACTATTGGGATTACTGCTACTGGGATCCGTGGTGGTATTGCACCCCGAGTTTCGGATGGCATTGGGGCAGCTGGTGGGGTGGCTGGGACTTCGGCTACTACCAGGGTTGGTATGGAGGCTGGTATGCTCCGTACTACCGGCCGTATCCGCATCATTACGGACCGGCCTTCCATGGTGGAGGTGACCCCGGGCGTTTCCATACGGCACATCGCAACCGCGGACCTCGCAACAACATGGGCGGCAACTTCCGCAATCGTGAAGGCTTCAGAGGCGCACCACGCGGACAAGTGGCAAGTGCCAACGTAAACCGCAGTTACAGGTCAGGCAACGGACCTGCCAACACGAGGGTAGGCATGGGCGGAACGACTCGCAGCACTGTAGCCGGCACGCCCCGTGGCACAACGGGCAATACACGCAGCAGCGTGCGGTTGGGCAATGGCGGCACGACGCGCAGCATGACGGCTTCAGGTGCTTCAAGAGGAGGAAGCAACCTGAACACCCGTACCGGGTCGAGCAACATGGGCACCCGCGGCGGAACAATGTCTGCCGCTACCCGTGAAGGTTCGAACAGCGTCGCCACACGCGGTACGACAACACGAAGCAACACCGCGACCGGCACAACACGTCAGAGTACCGGCACACAGGCATCGTCCGGCACAAGGCAGTCCAGCACAGCTACACGCAGCGCCACAACGGCCAACCGCACCAGTTCGGTCAACACGAACCGGAAGAATGTCGCAACTGGGGTCTACCGCCAGCAAGCCACACGTTCATCAGGTTCATCCGTAAGCGGCACTTCGAGCTCAAGTTCTTCGTCGAACAGAAGCTATAATGCCAACCGGTCATCTTCTTCGACACGCAGCTACAATAGCGGAACGACGCGCAGTTACGACAGCGGCACGACAACACGGAGCAACTCGTCATACAACAGCGGAAGTTCTACGCGGAGCTCTTCATACAGCAGCGGCAGCTCGACCCGAAGCAGCAGCGGAGGCGGCAGCACCCGTAGCGGTGGAGGCGGAGGTTCTCGTGGCGGCGGTGGAGGCGGTCGCAGATAAGTTCTGTCGGTTCACACCCGCGGAACAGAATCGCTCCAACCACAAAATTATGTTTCCCTAACCGGGAAAGCATGTTTTCCTAACTGAAATACTATGTTTCTCCGACAAGGAAAGTATATCAACTAGAGGAAACAACCGGCAAAAACAATCACGTGCATAGGCGAACAAAACCTTGCACACGACAAACAACAGAACATCGACAAACAACAGAACATTATGAAGTCCTATATTATCCTATCATTTGCGTCCTTGCTGACCTTGCCTCTAATGGCACAGTCGGTAGTGGACGGAACACGATTCGGATCGAATGACATTACAGGCACGGCACGCTACCGCAGTATGGCGGGCGCCTTCGGTGCTTTGGGTGGCGACCCGTCAAGCATGACCGACAATCCGGCCGGCATGGGCATCTATCGTGGCACAAGCGAGATTACGTTCACACCTAACCTTTCGTTCGCCCATACGACGCTCGATGCTTCGCAGGAAACAAAGCGCCGGAGAGCCGACAGTTCTCTCAGCAACCTGTCGTACGTCCTGTCATTCAAGACCTCCAGCGCCGAGCACCTTGTCAACTTCAATATCGGTCTCGGATTCAACCACAGTCAAGGATTGGTGCGCAAGTACAAGATGGCACAAGACCAATCGAGCAGTTCGTTCGGCGCTTACCTGGCCAACCGCACCAACAACGCGCTGCTCTACACCGGGCAATACGACAATGCCGGTTCTTACATGGGAAGCGATGCGTCTTGGAGCAACAACTTCATCCCGCTGTCTTCTCTCTATGCCTTCGACTGCTATGCTCTCGACCTGCCTAAAGATGCCAACGACCAAGCCATCAACAACCAAGGCGTAGTGGCGACCAGTGATTTAGGCTATCAACGTCTCTTTGTCAAGGAGCAGAACCGCAATGACGAGTACAACATCAACTTCTCGGCCAACTGGGATGACTTTATCTACGGAGGTTTGACCGTAAGCATCGCCGACTTCAATTCAATGATCAACACGGAGTTTAACGAGGACGAGACGTATGACTATAGCGGAAACTACATCCAGTATTTCAACGACCTCGAGACCAAAGGCACAGGTGTCAACATCAAGGCCGGCATCCTGATCAAGCCAACCGACAGATGGCGTTTGGGCGTGGCTGTACATACGCCGACATGGTATCACATGAAAGACTTGTATAGCGGCTACATGAAGACGGAGAGCACCAAGGACTACTCCGGAGGTACTACATATACCTTCAAGTACAGGTACTACTCTCCGTGGGAATACCAAATCAGCTCCGCTTGGGTGCTGGGTCAGAAAGCCTTGCTCAGTCTGGAGTACGACATGAAGAACTTCAAGTCTCAGAAGTTCAAGGCAGACTACAATGACGACTACACATCGTTCAGCGACCTCAACTCCGCCATCAAGGACTATACGGCTATACAGCACACATTCAAGGCCGGAGCCGAATACCGCGTCACTGACAACTTCAGCGTCCGCTGCGGTTATGCCTACAAGTCGTCGCCCTACGACAAGAGCCTGATGGACCATCCCAATGCCTCTCGCGGATGGACCAACGGTTACTATGGAGATGACAACACCCTCCTCTTCGACTCATCGACAAAGCCCAATCACACACTTCTCGACGACCAGCACTTCATCTGTGCAGGAATCGGATGGCACAACGACTGGTTCTTCGTCGACCTGGCCTGCACCAACCACATTATGAAGGAGTTGGTTTCGGCCTACCCGACCACCGATGCCCTCTACAAATATGACAACGGTGAAGCAACCATGACAAACGACCCTAACTACGGCGCTACGACAGGTGACTATTCCGATCTGAAGACCCACCTGCTGAAATGGGATTTGAGCATTGGTTTCAAATTCTGAGCGACGAAGCGCGGGCAGACGATGCTCATATCCTCATAAAACAATCCCATAGAAGAAACCGAAGTCTGTGGAAAAGGACAACTATCTAGATTCACTGAACCCAAGTCAGAGGGCCGCCGTAGAATATTGCGACGGCCCCCAGTTGGTTATAGCCGGTGCGGGAAGCGGCAAGACCCGAGTGCTGACCATGAAGATTGCCTACCTGCTACAGCACGGCTACAATGCAGAAGAAATCATTGCCCTGACCTTCACCAAAAAGGCAGCGCTCGAGATGAAGGCACGTATTCAAGGTCTGGTCGGACCGGGTCCGGCCCGCCGCTTGTGGATGGGCACGTTTCACTCACTCTTCAGCAGGATATTGCGCCGTGAGTCTGCCGCTTTGGGCTTCAAGTCCGACTTCACCATCTACGACCAGCAGGACTCGCGCAGTCTGGTCAAAGCCATCATCAAGGAACTCAATCTCGACGACAAGGTTTACAAGCCGAACTCCATACAAGGGCAAATCAGCAACGCCAAAAACAACCTCGTCACACCGGGAATGTATGCCGCCAACCGTGAGCTGATGATGTACGACGCCCAGGCCCGCAGGCCACGCTTCGCCGAAATCTACCAACAGTACTGGAACCGCTGCTATCGCGCCGGAGCAATGGACTTTGACGACTTGCTGCTCTACACCAATATCCTCTTTCGCGACCATCCGGACCTGCTGGACTACTACAACGATTACTTCAAGTACGTACTGGTCGACGAGTATCAGGACACCAACCGCGCCCAACACCTCATCGTCGAGCAGCTGGTCCGCAAGCACAAGCGCCTCTGCGTGGTGGGCGACGATGCCCAGTCCATCTACTCCTTCCGCGGGGCCAATATCCGTAACATCCTCGACCTGCGCCAGCAGATACCCGACACCCGACTGTTCAAACTCGAGCAGAACTACCGCTCGACACAGAACATCGTAGATGCAGCCAACAGTCTTATCTCCAAGAACAAGGAGCAAATCCAGAAGACGGTATTCAGCGAGAAGGAACGCGGCTCGCGGTTGCAGCTCACCGGGTGCTTCAGCGACCTCGAAGAGTCGTACAAGGTGGTCAAGCACATCATGTCGCTGCATGACGGAGGTTACCAATACCACGACTGCGCCATCCTGTACCGCACCAATGCCCAAAGCCGTACGCTCGAAGAGACGCTTCGCAAGAACGGCATCGACTACCGCATCTACGGCGGTCTGTCTTTCTACCAGCGCAAGGAAGTCAAAGACGTCGTTTCCTATATGCGCCTGGTGGTCAATCCGGCAGACGAGGAGGCATTCAAGCGCACCATCAACTATCCGTCTCGCGGCATCGGCGATACGACAGTAGGCAAACTGATACAAGCCTCCAAGCAACTGCAGGTGAGCCTCTTCGACCTATGCGCAGACCCTGCCCGCTACGAGATTCCCGTCAACAAAGGAACAGAAGGAAAACTGCGCAACTTCGCCAAAATGATAAGTCGGTTTCAGGACCTCAACCAGAAAGTCGATGCTTACGAACTCACCGACCGTATCATTATCGAATCGGACATCAAAGCAGATTTGGCCAAAGACTCGACAATCGAAGGCCAATCACGCCGAGAGAATATAGAGGAACTTCTCAGTGCCGTACAGGACTTCGTCACCACTTGCAAAGAAGAAGGCAACGAACGGAACAAACTCATCGACTTCCTCACCGAAGCCTCCCTATCAGGCGATGTAGAACCGACGGAAGCCGAAGCGACGACCGACTGCGTACCGCTTATGACCATCCATCAGGCCAAAGGACTGGAGTTCAAGAACGTCTTTATAGTCGGTGTAGAGGAAAACCTTCTGCCATCCGACATGTCGATGGACTCTATCAGCGGCATCGAAGAGGAACGGCGTCTGCTGTACGTTGCCATCACTCGCGCAGAAGAGAATTGCTTCTTGAGCTATGCGTCGACACGATTCCGCAACGGCAAGAGCGAAATGTGCCGTCCGAGCCGATTCCTGAAAGACATTGCTCCGCGATATATGCAGACCACGAGTCGTCCGGATTCGTTCTCCGACTACGGCACGACCGGAGGCGGTTCTTTCGGCGGCGACACATTCGGAGGCGGTTCATTCATCAGAGACCGCCATACCGCTACCTATAGCAGCGGAAGTTCGTCTTCCACTGCCAGTCACAGTGAAGGCATTCCGACTGAGTCTCCAACGAGCAAATTGTCTGAATCTGCAACGGGCAAACCCTCCGTCCTGGACTTCAACCGGCCGAAGAAGGTAGCCATCAGAGACACATCGTCACTACAATCGCAAGCCACACTACGCTACGGGTCTCACACCCTCACGGCCGGCACACGCATCATACACGACCGGTTCGGCAAGGGCACTGTAACCGAACTCTCGGGCAATGGCGACAGTGCGCGCATCTCCGTGAACTTCGACACGATGGGCAACAAGACTTTGCTGCTCAAGTTTGCCAAATTCAGAATAGAGGAGACATAGGCACGAAAAAAGGCAGCCTGAACAGACTGCCTTGTGAACCCGTACGGAGTCGAACCGTAATCGGAGGAACCGGAATCCCCTATTCTATCCATTGAACTACGGGTCCAAATCTTGAGTCAAATGCACCTAAACAGAGGAGCACGCCTCTCAAAACCGCTGCAAAGTTAATGGCTTTTGCCGAGAAATCCAAATTTTGACCCGAAAATGTCATTGTAAACTACAGAATATAAACATTTCGCACCTCAAGCGCGTCAAAAGCACGGCCAATACCACTACTGTGTCAAACAGAAAAAAGAAACTATGCAAGTAAAAATCGAAGAATCGTGGCGCCAAGTCCTGCAGCCCCAGTTTGACAGTACCTACTTCGAACTGCTCACGGCCTTCGTGCGCAAAGCCTATCAAAACAGCATCGTCTATCCGCCCGGAGGAAAAATATTCGAAGCCTTCAACCGCACGCCGTTCGACAAGGTCAAGGTGGTCATCTTGGGCCAAGACCCTTACCACGGGGCGGGGCAAGCCCATGGACTATGCTTCTCGGTCCAACCCGGAGTGGCCGTGCCGCCCTCGTTGGTCAATATCTACAAGGAACTCTCTACCGAATACGGCGTCGACTATACCACTCGCAACGGCGACCTCTCTCATTGGGCTGACCAGGGCGTACTGCTCCTCAACGCCACGCTCACCGTACAGGCCGGCATGCCGGGCAGTCATCAGGGCAAAGGCTGGGAAACCTTCACGGACGCGGCCATCAAAGCGCTGTCCGAACAACGCGAGCACCTTGTGTTCATGCTTTGGGGAAGCTACGCTCAGCAGAAAGGACGTGTCATCGACACCCGCCGACATCTGGTGCTTAAAGCGCCCCACCCGTCCCCCTTATCCGTCTACAGAGGGTTCTTCGGCTGCGGGCACTTCGTCAAGGCCAACGAATACCTTGTGCAACACGGCGCCACACCTATCCAATGGTAATAACGAAAAAGAGGGTACTCAATTGAGTATCCTCTTGTCGTTTTTGACTACGCGAATCTGATAGATGCGCGGCACATAACTGCCGTCATCAGAAGAGATGCGGACCACAAGGCTACGCTTTCCCTTAACGAAGTCTGCCGGCACCTCAAAGACCTGTTCGTAGAACTTGTCCTTGCCTCCCGATTTGGGCTTGATGCCCGACACAGTAAAGCGTTCCAACTCCGTGCCGTTGACACTGACTATACCCGAACGACCCTTGTCAATGACAGACAAGTCAAAGAGGAGCGCTACGGTAGACTCCGAAGAATCGGCCAGCTTCTCAATATTGAGCGTGTACTCAAACCACTGGTCCGGCTGGGCATCGCGGAATGTACGGCCGTTGAGGTTGCCTCTCGAGCCCGTGCTGCTCACCTTCAGGTTATGGGCACGCTCACTGGCATTGTCGCCCGGAGTGACCTGATCGAACGTAAGAGACTCGATTTCCCTCTTGCGCAGGTTGTTCTTGAATAGCGGATTACGCATCCAGTTGGCTTCGGTCTGCCGATTCCAATAGATAGAGTATCGCGTGTGATGAATGTCGAAGAAAGGCTTCACCAGAACATTTCCCCATCGAGAACCGGCAGCGGAGGCATCGGCCGTAAAGAGCAGCTTCGAGAGGTCTTTCGCCTTGACACGCTTGGCCACATCCTGTGCCTCGCAAATAAACATAGGTGCATTGACCAAATCCGTCAACTCGGCACGCGACTTGGGCGAGTGGTCACGCATGCCCTCGCCTCCGTACTCATGCGGCAAAACGTGATACAACGAGTCGCCCGGCACATTGCTGCTCGTCTGTCCGGCCAAAAGGCAAGGGCCATAGCGCAAGGCCACATAGTCGTGGTAGTTGGGGCAAGATTCGATGTTGAGTTCCATCGGATAGGAAATCTCAATCACGTCGCCTGCATGCCACGAACGGCCGCACGACAGATAGCAAGGCGTGCCCGGAATCACCGGTCCCTGGTCGCGGAAGTTCAGCACCTTGCCGTTCCTCTTGACACAGAAGGCCGCTCCAGCCCAGCCCGGATGACGGACTGCCAGCTGATAACTGCCTGACTTGCGTATGGTAATCTTGGATGTCGTGCCGTAGGGGAAGTCTGTCTCCTGTACCAAAGAGACAAGATGGTTGTTGAGCTCGCTGGCAATGAAGAGGTTGACGAAAAGCGTGTCTTCGGTCATCGTATAGATAAACTCGCCATACTTGCTGTGGCTCTCCATCCCCGTTCCGACGCAGCACCACATCGATTCGTTGGGCGTAGAGTAAATCTTATAGCTGCCCGGACGAAGCGACGTGAAGTAGGTGTAGCCGCCCGTGGCAGGGTCTATCGAAGCCAGCACATGGTTAAGCAGTGCCCGCTCATAGTATTCGGCATAGCGTGCTTCACGTGTGTCGGTGAACATAGTCTCCGTCAACTTGAGCATATTATAAGTAGTACAGAAGTCCGGACCGTCGGCATTGGTGATGTGGCTCTGACCCTCCTTGGCAGGCACGAAGCACTGGTCTACGCCCACGCCGCCGATAGCCGTCATACGACGTTCCACCACATCGTCCCAGAAGAGCCGCGCACTCGAGCGATAGCGTTTGTTCGATTTCACCTGGTCAATGCGGGCCACACCCCCGAACATAGCGGCGAGGCCATTGGCCTGCTTCTTGTCGAGGAACTTGTGCGTAGGGTCAGCGTTCATATTCTCGATGACAATCTGGTGCGAGTACTTCTGCGCGGCCTTGATATACTTGTTGTCGTCAAAAATCTGCGCGGCATCGGCCAGCACTTCATTCATACCGCCCGTCTCCCACTGCAGAATCTGCATCTCCATGACATCGCCCGAGAAGAGCGAGACAATCTCAATGGCCCAGTCGCACATCTTGCGGTACACGTCGCAAGCCATCACACTGCCGGTATAGACATAAGCATCGCGCAAGCCAGCCATGACCTTGTGCACGCAGTAGAACGGTGCCCATGCGCCACGCTTGTTGTATGTGCGGTAGTCGGCTTCGTGCAGAGAAGTCCAAATGGAGTTGTCGGGGATTCCGCCCAAATAGCCTTTCAGCCCTTCACGGTCCGAGTCGAAAGCATCCTGGCAATCCTTAAGCACACGGACGATATAGTCGATGCGCTTCTTGTATTGCGCACGCATGACTTCATCCTGGCAGGACTGGTAGGAGATAGAAAGAGCCGAAAGATAATGTCCGAGGATATGCCCGTCCATGGCGAGTGCGGGATTCCAGGCGAAACTCTCGAAGGCCGGATGGTCTGATTCCCATTGGTAGTAAGGGCTGTCGGCCTTGTCTGTAGAACTGAGGTCTGACTGACGCAGATACGGGGTCAGCATCCTGTCGACATCATAATCCAACAGGTGGCTTTGGTTGAGGTCCTGGGCTTTTTTGAAAGGGCTGTCGAGCAACGTGATATCATGCAAGTCGAAGCGTGACGGATACAAAAGGTTCTGAGCCCATGTCGCCTGCCACCCCACGAGTGAGGCGGCAAAAACTGACCAGTAGTATAAGTGAGCCTTCATTTTCATGTCACCTGTTGTCTGTGTCGGAAGACGATGCCCGTCCCCTCGCCTGTTTTGTTTTTGTTCCTTTTAATGCTCTAGTTCCGTCAATGGGCCGAAACCGCGATGCGGAAACCGCAGTTGACAAATGCACTTTGGCGGCTTTCCTCATCCGAGTAACTGCTCATAATGCAGTGCTTGCGGTTGGCCACACTGAAGTCGATGTATTTCTGCTGCATCCAACTGCCGCCGCGCAGGATGAGTGTATCTTGTCCGTCGTTGCGCACGGGCTTGCCAGTCGGGTTGATTGAGTCGGTCACGGCATAGTGGTAATAGGCATTCTGCACCCACTCCGACACGTTGCCGCTCATATCGTAGATTCCCAACTCGTTGGCACGCTTCTCGCCGCCGGCATGGATGCCATAGTCCTCGTTGCCTATCTTCTGTGAGCAGGCATTGCCATAGCCCCACCCCACATCCGTATAGCTGTCTGCACCTGCATACTTGTAGCCTCGGCTATAACGGCCGCCACGGGCAGCACACTCCCACTCGGCTTCGGTAGGCAAGCGGAACTGCAATCCTGTCTTGGCATTGAGCGAGTCGCAAAAGGCCACGGCATCCTCGTACCAGATGTTGTAGGCAGCCACTTTATCGCCCTTGCCAATCTTGTCGTGCCAGGCGGCTACAGGTTCGCCCTCTACGATGCAATAGTGACCCGTAGGTTCTCGGTGCATGACCGCCGTCCACTCACCCTGGGTGATTTCATAGCGGCCAATGTAGTATTCGGGCATAGACACCTCGATGACCGGTCCCACCCAAAAGGAGCCGTTCTTGTACACGTTGGCATAGCTCACCGTGTCGTGCTTCGTCTTGAGCGTGTCGATGAAATGGAAATCCCTGGCATCGTAGTAGACGGTATCGGCCGTCTTGAGGTTGCGCGTGAATGCACGACCGTCGCGATACCACATGGTGTCGCGGGCCGTAAAGTAGCTGAAGTAATTGGCACGCTTGTAAGTCTTGGCCTGCGCGCCCATATAAAACTGACACGGCTCCACCTGAACCATGTTGTCTATCAAATTAGTGATGACGGCTCTATCCTGCTCCGACACATCGCTACGCCACACGGCCTCACCGACCGGGAATGTGGTCGTCTTATAGGAAATACCCTCCTCCGCTTCATTGCATGAAACGGTCAATATGGCCATTGGGGCAAGGGCCAGGAACCACCTTGTGAATATCTTTCTGTTCATATCGGGCACAAATTTAGGCATAAAAAGAGAGACTGCCAAAATTTCGCATCTTTATTTTACTTTTTTAGGGAAAAATCGAAGTTTTGCAGATAAAACGCCATTATATCATTTGAGTTCCGCAAGCACAAAGTCAAATGTGGCCTCTAGAACAACGTCCCCTGCAAACCGCCCATACCCTTCATCTGGCGGTTGAGGTGCCGGTAAGCAAGTTCCGTAGCCTCTCGTCCACGCGGAGTGCGCTTGATGAATCCCTCCTTAATCAGGTATGGTTCGAGCACGTCCTCGACCGTGCCGGCATCCTCGCCTATCGCCGTAGCGATGGTAGTCAGACCGACCGGACCGCCTCCGAACTTGTCTATGATGGCCGTGAGCAGCTTGTTGTCCACCTCATCCAGTCCGTACTGGTCTACGCCGAGAGCCTCAAGGGCGTGCTTGGCAATCTTGATGTCTATGCGACGGCCATCCCCCTTTACCATGGCAAAGTCGCGCACTCTACGCAACAGGGCATTGGCCACACGCGGCGTGCCACGGCTTCGCAAGGCGATTTCTATCGAAGCCTCCTCCGTAATGCTCATGCCGAGTATTCCTGCCGAACGGGCGATGATGCCCGACAGCACCTCCGTGTCGTAGTACTCGAGGTGCATATTGATGCCGAAACGGGCACGCAACGGAGCGGTGAGCAAGCCGCTACGGGTCGTCGCACCTATCAGCGTGAAGGGATTGAGGTCTATCTGTATGCTGCGGGCAGCCGGTCCTTTGTCTATCATAATGTCAATACGATAGTCCTCCATTGCACTATACAGATACTCCTCCACCACCGGCGAGAGACGGTGTATCTCGTCGATGAAGAGCACGTCGTTCTTCTCGAGCGAAGTCAAGAGCCCCGCCAAGTCGCCCGGTTTG
The DNA here is from genome assembly GCA_963631395.1 of bacterium. GTDB lineage: Bacteria > Bacteroidota > Bacteroidia > Bacteroidales > UBA3663 > Liminaster. Next base: position 605 of record CAVGQN010000021.1, on the reverse strand, counting down.
TCGAGCACAGGTCCGCTGGTCACCTTGAAGCCCACCCCCAACTCGTTGGCAATGATGTTGCTCAAGGTTGTCTTGCCGAGACCCGGAGGGCCGTGAAACAGGGTGTGGTCCAAGGCCTCGCCGCGCATCTTTGCCGCCTTGACAAAGACCCGCAGGTTCTCTATCAGCTTTTCCTGTCCGGCAAAGTCGGCAAAGGTGAGTGGACGCAACGCCCTCTCGAATTCCTTTTCCTGTTGGGTTGCGCTATTGGCCTCCCTTATGTCGAAATCTTCTTGCATGTATGTGTATCTGTCAAATCTTCTGTTGCATTTTGGAGCGACTTGCCGCCTTTTGGCAAAACTTCCCTCCCTTCTGTGTCGAGTTTCATGTCCGAAGTGGAACCATCGACCCTCAGCAAAAGGGCATTTTGCAGGTGCAAATATAAAGATTTATTGTCAAAATTCAGATATTTTGTCTATAGAAAGTTCCCTTTTGCGCAAATATTTGCCTTTTTATTTGGCAGCATACGTTTTTTTCGCTATCTTCGCGCACCGAAAGTCATTGTGCAAAGGGCGGCAAGCATTGCGCTCCGCAACTCATAATGCAATGTCTGGATAGTTCAATGG
>CAVGQN010000020.1:0-47121 GCA_963631395.1 bacterium | reverse complement strand
CAAATGAGCAGAACCAAGCTTGCTTGAGTTATGCCATGGCGAGAAAATGAGCACGTAGTGAACTTAGAATTTTGAAATTAGAGTTTAGAACGAGCCGTTCTGGTTTATTTCTTTTTTGGCCTTGCCAGCCCTGAACCTATAGTAACGCGCGGCGCGATGGCTTACGTTCTTCTCCCACTCTTCGAGCGGCTCGATGTAGGGCTTGTTGAGGATGAGCTTGGCAAAGTTGCGCACGTCCATTTCCTTGCCAATCATCTGCTCGTGCAGGCGGCGCAGCTGGAGGGCCGTAAACTTGGCAGGCAGCATCTCGAAGAGCAACTGCGGCTGGAGCGAGGAGAGATTCTCGAGTTCCTTGAGTACCTCGCGGATGATGTCGCTGTGATCGAAGGCCAAAGTCGGCAGTTGGCTGACCTTGTACCAGGTCACTTCGTGTCCGGCGAAGGTGCGGTGTGTGCGGTTGTTGATGCGCACCAGCGAGAGGTAGGCGATGGTCACGATGCGGCCTATCTTCTGTTTGATGGCGTTTTCGAGCCAAAGCACGTCCTTGGGGTTCTTGGTGCGGTTGGGCGAGCCGAAAGCCCTGAATTGGCGCACGTAGTGGTTGCGCGTGCCCGTGAGCTGGTTGATAATGTCGTAAGCGGCCTCGTCCGGGTCTTCATTGGCGTAAAGCAATCGACCGGGTAGCTTGAGGTCATGGTATTCTTCCTCCGGCTTTTCGTCGCCGCGGCTAGAGAGGAGCACTTGGAGCGATTCTCCGTCGAAACCGAGAATGACGCAATCCACTGATACGTTGGTGTCGAAGCCTACGCTTCGTTTGTCCGTTGTCTGCATTATGGTATCTTTTTAGTGATGCAAATAGGTGTCGCAAAGGTAAGGCGTTTTTCGTTCTGCTCCAAATTTTTTTACATTTTTTAGCGCCCCGTTATTGTCAATGCACCGAATTTGATATCGTAATTTATACATTAAGCAAGAGCGCCTCTATGGGCCAAAACTCCTTTGCGCAATCGAAAGTCTTTGACCCCTACGGGCAAAATACCATTCTTTGCCGTGCTTATCGTAATTGGTACAATAACACTGCAATGTTAAAAATTCTTAAACATTCCGTTTGTGCTTGATTCTATTGGGTCAAGTGCCGAAAAATGCCTAACTTTGCACAGACAAACAAACACGGCATAGACAAAACCTCTGCGCACATACCTGTCTTTTGCACAAAGTCTTTGCGCATTGATTAAGCACTTTGCACATCGCAAGGTCTTTGTGAATTGATAAAATAATTGTCCTTCGCAGGGTCTTTGCTCGTCGTCAAGGTCTTGTTTGTCGCAGAATCTTCGCTGAGAGAATCGTTTTCTTGCATCGACAAATTCCTTTGTCCGCACTGAATTTGGGTTCTGGCAAAGAAAAATCAAATAAAATTGGTGTCCTCTTTAAACCCCACCGATTTTGATTGGTCGCAAATCAAAGAGTCTGTTGGACTAACTAAGACTACCTTGACTAAGACTATTTGGACTAAGACTACTTAGACTATGAAAAAGATTATCTCATTTTTCGCCTTTTTGGCTATGGCTGCAGTGTGTGGTGTCCTTCCCTTGTCTGCCAAGGGTAAGAAGGCCAAGGCGCCCAAATACGTTTTTTATCTCATCACCGACGGCACCGGCGTCAACACGGTGCTCGGCACGGAGTACTATCGGGCCCAGTGTGAAGGACGCCTCGGCACCAAGCCGCTCTGCATGACTTCGTTTCCGGTGGTCAGCGTTGCGACGACCTACAGCACCTCGAGCGACGTGACCGACTCAGCCGCTTCGGGCACGGCTTTGGCCACGGGCACCAAGACCTACAACTCCGGACTGGGCATTTGTCCCGATAGCGTCACGCCCGCCATTAGCGTGGCCCAGCGAGCCCACGATGCGGGTTATGCAGTGGGCATCGGCACAAGCGTTCCCGTCAATCACGCCACGCCGGCAGCACAGTACGCCCACGCCAAGACGCGCGCCATGCTTTGGCAAATTACGCGCCAGCTCTTCGAAACTGAATTCGAGTTTTTCGGCGGCAGCCTCATCAGTCTGCAGCGGGCCTACACCGACGAGGCCCACACCGACACGCTCAACCAATGGGCCGCCGGGCATGGCTACACCATCACGCGTGGACTTGAGCAGTACGAGCGCGAGGGCAAGACGGCAGAGCGCGTCGTGATGTTGCAGAGCGAAGATGTGCCCGACACATACTCCTTGCCTTACTGGATTGACCGCAAGCCCGGACAGATGACCATCGTCGACGAGCTGCGCGCCGAGATAGATTTCCTCTACGCCAAGAGCCAGCAAAAGGGCTGTAAGGGCTTCTTCCTTATGAACGAAGTGGGCGGTAAGGTCGACTTTTCCTGCCACGCCCGCGACGGCGCTACGGCCTTTAATGAGGTCCTGGCCGTCGACAGCTGCGTCAAGGTGGCCTACGAGTTCTATCTGAAGCACCCCGACGAGACGCTGATTGTCGTCACCGCCGACCACGAGACCGGAGGACTGACGCTCGGTTGCAATCCGCATGGCTACAAAATCAACACCGGCGTGCTGCAGTATCAGCGTGCCAGCAAGGACGAGGCTTCGCGCCACCTCGTCGCCCTGCGTGTCGCTACGGGCAACAAGGTCAGCTGGGAACAGGTGCAGGGTGTGCTCCGCGAGGACTTCGGTTTCTGGGACAAGGTCGAAATCACGGCCGACGAGGAGCAGAGTCTGCGGGACGTCTACAAGCGTTCGTTTGAGGGCAAGATGCCTTCCGAGAAGAATCTCTACAGCGAGACCGAGCCCTTGGTTGCCCTTGCCGTCAGCATCATAAACGACAAGGCCCACCTGGGCTGGACCAGCAACGGACATACGGCCGGACTGGTGCCTGTCTATGCTTGCGGAGTGGGGCAGGAGCTCTTCATGTCGCACAACGACAACGCACAGATTCCGCGCAACATTGCCCGCATTCTAAAGCTGGATTAAGGCTTCTGCTTTGGCTTGGTTAAAGTTCCCAAGCCAGTTTGGCTAAGACCTCTTAGTCGATTATATTAAGGCAGCTAAGCTGCTGCATTTTGTCCACATGGGCTGCAAGAGCAGAGGGCCGAAAGCCTAATTTGCCGCCAAAACATAAAAAATGTCCGCCGAAATTTGTTAGTTTCGCGGACATTTTGTACCTTTGCCGCCAGATTTTAAAAATTTATTAAGCACATACTTAAAGATGAAAGTTACAAAGAAGGTCGTAGACGACGTCAATATCGTCCTTGAGCTCGACATTGAGAAGGCTGATTACGCCCCCGCAGTAGAGAAAGAACTGAAGGAGGCCCGCAAGAAGGTCCAGATGCCCGGTTTCCGTAAGGGAATGGTTCCTGCCGGCATGGTGAAGAAGATGTACGGTCAGCAGATTACCGTCGACGAGGTCAACAAGGTCATCAACAAGGCCATGTACGACTATATTTCGGACAACAAGCTCAACGTCCTGGGCGAGCCTATGGTCAACGAAGAGCAAACTCCCGTCGATTTCGAGACGGCTGAGCAGTTTACGGTCAAGTTTGACATCGCTATCGCACCTGCCTTCGACCTCAAGCTCGACGGCACGGTCAAGGTGCCTTACTACACCATCAAGGTCAGCGACAAGATGGTCAAAGACCAGATTGAGGGCCTGCGCAACCAGTACGGCGAGACCGTCAAGGCCGAAGAGGCTACTGCCGAGGATGTCATCAAGGGCGACCTCGCTGAGCTCGACGCCGACGGCAACGTCAAGGAGGGCGGCATCCAGGTGACGGGTGCAACTGTCTACCCGCGTTACTTTGCCAACGACGACGAGAAGAAGAAGTTCGAGGGCGCCAAGAAGGGTGCTACGGTCGACTTCAACCCCGCTGCTGCCTATAACAACAACCAGTCGGAGATTGCTTCCCTACTGCAGAAGACGCAGGAAGAGGTAGCCGGCATTACGGCTAACTTCCGCTTCACGCTCACCGAGATCAACCATCGCCAGAAGGCCGAGATGAACGAGGCTTTCTTCCAGCAGGTCTATGGTCCCGAGTGCAAGACCGAGGAGGATTTCAAGGCCAAGGTGAAGGATACTATCGCTTCTCAGCTTAAGTCGAACAGCGAGTATAAGTTCACCCTCGACGCCAAGGACGTGCTCAAGAAGCAGGTCGGCACGCTGACGTTCCCTGAGAAGGCCCTCAAGAAGTGGCTGCTTGCCCGCGACGAGAAGCGCGATGCCGAACAGCTCGACAAGGACTTCCCGCACATGATGGAGGAACTCACCTGGCAGCTTATCGAGGAGAAGATTGTCGCTGACAAGGGTATTAAGCTCTCTGACGACGACCTCCGCAACGAGGCTCGCGGCATGATCATGGCTCAGATGGCCCAGTACGGCATGAACAATATGCCCGAGGAGTACCTCATTAGCTACGTGGAGAGCAGCCTTAAGGACGACAACCAGCGCGGCCAAATCCGCGACAGCGCCATGAGCCGCAAGATTATGGCTGAAATCAAGGGTGCCGTCAAGGTGACCGACAAGGAGGTTACGCTCGAGGCTTTCCAGAAGATGTTTGAATAATATTCCGTCTTGGTTTATACTGCTCTTCTCTTATATTCTGTATATTTCTATATACTTATATAATATAAGAGTATTATATCTAGTATTTGCATATAAGTAAGTATAAGGGTATATATCCAATCCTATATACCTATTATATAAAGTAGCAGTATAATATAGGCAAACAGAGATGCGGTGCGTTCCTTGTCGGGATGCACCGCGTCATCGTTTCATCGATAAATATGCATGGTCTTTATCTTGTTTCGCCCCTCATCCTGTTTTTGGCGTCCTATCTCGGTTTGTGCTGCATAGGAGGCGACTTCTCGCACTCGTCCATCACGCTCGTGGCCTTTCTCATAGCGTGCATCTACGCCATCGCCATTGCGAAAGGCAAGTTGGCCGACCGTCTCACGCTCTTCTCGCAGGGTGCGGGCCATCCTACCGTGCTGCTTATGGTGTGGATTTATGTGCTGGCCGGAGCCTTCGCCTACCTGGCCAAGCAGATGGGCTGCATCGAGGCCACTGTCGACTTGACTTTGCACTTGCTGCCCGCCACGTGGATTTTGCCCGGCGTCTTTCTGGCTTCGTGTTTCGTTTCGCTGGCCATCGGCACTTCGGTCGGAACTATCATCCAGCTCGTCCCCATAGCCGTTGGACTTTCGTTGAGCACAGACCTGTCGCTTCCGATCATGGCCGCCGTGGTGGTCGGTGGCGCGTATTTCGGCGACAACCTCTCGTTTATCAGCGACACCACGATTGCCGCCACGCAGACGCAGGGCTGCCGGATGAAGGACAAGTTCTGGACCAACTTGCGCCTGGTGCTGCCTGTCGCCCTCGTGATGATGACGATTTACTACCTCATCGGACGTGACGCGCAAGTCGTTCGCGAGCCGCAGGACATCGACCTCCTGCTCGTCGTGCCTTATCTAGTCGTCGTTGTCGCTTCGCTCTGCGGACTCGACGTGATGCTGGTGCTCCTGCTGGGCATCGTGCTTACGGGCGTCATCGGCATGTGGCGCGGCACCTTCGATTTCTTCCACTGGATGGACGGTCTCGGCACGGGCATGATCGGGATGGGCGAACTGATGCTGATGGCCATGCTGGCCGCCGGACTCCTCGAACTGATACGCGCTGCTGGCGGTATCGACTATTTGCTGCGCTGCATCTCGCGCGGAGTGAAAACGCGCCGCAGCGCCGAACTGAGCATCGCTGCCCTGGTCTGCGTGGTCAATGTCTGCACGGCCAACAACACCGTGGCTATCCTCACTTCCGGACCTATCGTGCGTCGCATTGCCGAGCGTTACGACATCTCGCCCCGGCGCAGCGCCAGCATCCTCGACACTATGTCGTGCTTCACGCAGGGCTTGCTTCCTTATGGTGTACAGCTCCTCTTTGCTGCCACTCTAGTCTCCCAACAGGCCGGCATTCCGTTCAGTCCCGTCAGCATCATTCCTTATCTTTTCTATCCTATGGGCATGGGTCTCGCCGTTATGGTGAGCATCTTCTGGCGTAGAAACCAAAAAACCGCGTGACGAACGCAATTACCATAGCGCCATGAACTGGCACTTGTGCTGTTGTTAGTTCGGACGCCGGCCTGCCTCAGCACCATCACGACGTGATATTGTCGTGAATTGGCCCTTTCGCCGTAGCCGGTTCGGCCTCTTTTCCCCTTTTCTTCATTGTCTGTGCGCTCGTTGTTTGTGCGCCTGATGTTCGCGCACTCATTGTTTGTGCGCGCTCAATGCTGCGGTTGTGCAATGCGGAGTTAGCAAATATGTGAAAAATAGCTCGTGTAGATGTTAAATAAATATAAAATGGGGGGGGGGTGAAACTATAAGCCATTTTTAACTCCATATTTGCGTTATATTTGCAGTGCAGTTGTACTTAGCCTTCTTTGGATAGACACGAGGCCTGTCAGAGACAACTGTTAACGGAATAGGTAACATTAACAGATATTAACAAAATAGCAATATAATCATTAGTGTGTATGGAAAACGCAATTTCTAATCCCTTTTGTGACTTATCCCGCTCCCATGTGGGGCAAGGAATCATTGAGGCGAATGTCGGCGGTGTCACCTATGAATGTGACACCGCAACAGGCACGGCCACGGTGCAGCGGGCGGACAAGACTGCCGTGAGTCTGTCGGTCGCAGCCGACGTAGAGACGGGCGGACGGACTTACCGCACCACGGCTATCGGCTCGCTTGCCTTCAACGGATGCACCCGTCTCCTGTCGGTCGACTTGCCGGAGGGCATTACAGATATTGGCGACAACGCGTTCAGACGGTGTTCGGCTCTTGGACAGATACTCATACCCATTACCGTGACCCGCATTGGGGACAGCGCCTTCTGCGGATGCAGCGCCTTGACCACAGTGAACCTACCTGAGGGTGTGGTCAGCATAGGCAGTAGCGCCTTCGAGATGTGCAACCGGCTGACTACGGTGAGCCTTCCCGCAAGCGTCTCTGACATCGGCGACCATGTCTTCTACGGATGCACCAGCCTGGTCTCGGCCTCTGTGCCCGAGGGAGTGACGGAAGTGAGTTGGTGTGCCTTTGCCGATTGCAGCCATCTGACTGCGGTGAGCATCCCGCAGAGTGTTACTCACATCGGCAACGATGCCTTCTGCGGCTGCCGTCTTTTGCCTAAGGTCGACATTCCCGCTCACGTGTCGCGCATCGGTTTCGGCGCCTTCTGCGGTTGCCTGCGCCTGACCTCCATCACTCTGCCCGAGGCTTTGACCGGCGTCGGCGACTCGGCCTTCAGCGAGTGCAGCCACTTGTCGGAGGTCGTCTGCTTGGCCCGTATGGTGCCTGCCTGTCCCGGCAATGCCTTCGACGGCGTCTGTCCAGAGGGTTGCACGCTGGCTGTGCCCGCAGACATGGTCGAAGCATACAAGGAGGCTCCGGGCTGGAGTCTGCTCACGCAGGTGAAAGCCATATAATGTGAGTGTGTTTTATGTTTTAGGTTTTGTGTTAGGCTCCACTTGCGCAATGCATAAAACTTAATAATGGCAATTCGTTGCTTCCGTTCTTCTCTTCTCCCATTGCTCCTAGCGCGCAGCACATAAACCCAACACCCTTAAAGCACCAATCCCCGCCACGGATGGTCCGTAGCGGGGATTGTGCTGTGCCCCAAGCGGGACTCGAACCCGCACAACCACAATGGTCAAGGGATTTTAAGTCCCTCGTGTCTACCATTCCACCATCAGGGCGACAGTGTCTTGTGGCGTGGGTCAAACGGAGAGCCCCGGTCGCCTCAAGCGAGTGCAAAGATAGAGATATTTTGTCACAAACGGAATACATTGGCGGGAAAAAATGAAAAAAAAGGCGATTTTCGGTATTTTTTCACCCCTAATCCGTCAGTCGTGGTAATATTTTTCATATCTTTGCGAAAATTTTTCAGGTAAAAAGTCTTCGATTACTACAAGCAATGTCTGCTCCCAACGAAAAACTGGTCATCTATCAAGTGCTGGTCCGGCTCTTCGGCAACACCAACACAACACGGAAACCTAACGGAACGGTGGCCGACAATGGGTGCGGAAAAATGAGCGCTTTCAGCGACGAGGCTTTGCGCATGATTCGCGAACTCGGCTGCAACTGCGTGTGGTACACGGGGTTGCTGCAGCAGGCTTCTGCCACCGACTATTCGGCCTACGGCATTCCGACTCAGAATCCGCAGGTACTCAAGGGCAAGGCCGGTTCACCGTACGCTATCACCGACTACTACTCTGTCAGTTGCGACCTGGCCGATGACCCCGCCCAGAGGATGAACGAACTGGACGCCCTTGTGAGGCGGACCCATCAGGCCGGCCTCAAGATGATCATCGACTTCGTGCCAAATCATGTGGCGCGTCAGTACAAGTCGGTAACCAAGCCGGAGGGTGTGGAGGACCTTGGCGCTTCCGACCGCACATCGCTGACTTTCGACCCCAACAACAACTTCTACTATTGCCGCGAACCGCTCCACCTGGACCGTGTCGGCATTGAAGGCGACTACTCGGAAGTGCCGGCTAAGGTGTCGGGCAACGACGTCTTCTCTTCTTGGCCCAGCCGCGATGACTGGTACGAGACCGTCAAGCTCAACTATGGCGTGGACTACTGCGGAGGCGGCAGAAATTGCTTCAATCCAATCCCCAGCACCTGGCACAAGATGCTCGACATCCTGCTCTACTGGGCAGCCCGCGGTGTGGACGGATTCAGGTGCGACATGGCCTTTATGGTGCCCGTCGACTTCTGGCATTGGGCCATTGCCCGCGTCAAGGAGCAGTATCCGCACGTCATCTTTATTGCCGAAATCTACGATCCGTCGCTCTACCGCAGCTACATCAACTACGGAGGCTTTGACTATCTCTATGACAAAGTCGGCCTCTACGATACTCTGCGCCGCGTGGTCGAGTGTAAAGGCAGCGCTAGCGACATCACCCGCTGCTGGCAGAGCGTGGGCGACATACAGGGGCAGATGCTCAACTTCCTCGAGAACCACGACGAGCAGCGTGTGGCCAGCCGATTCTTTGGCGACGACGCACGCAAGGGCAAGCCGGCCGTAGCCGTCTCATGCCTCATGAACACCAACCCCTACATGCTCTACTTCGGCCAGGAACTCGGCGAGCGGGGCATGGACCAGGAGGGCTTCAGCGGCCTGGACGGACGTACCACCATCTTCGACTACTGGTCGCTCGACGGCATGAGCCGCTTTGTGGGCAAACAGGGCGACTTCGACGCCAAGCGCCTCACCGCAGACGAGCGTGCGCTGCGCGACTGGTACGTGCGCCTTCTCACCCTAGCCAACAGCTGCAAGGCACTGCAGCGGGGCTCGTTCTACGACCTGACCTACTGCAACTACTGCAATCCGCACTACGATGTGCACCGGCAGTTCGCCTTCCTGCGCAACTATGAGCAGGAGGTCGTGCTCGTTGTCGCCAACTTTGACGCCGACGATAAAGAACTTGAACTCAACATTCCGGTCGAAGCTTGGGCCTATGTCGGAGTCACAAGCCGTCGGCGCAGCGTGCAGGACTTGCTTACGGGCAAGCGACACACCGTTGACCTCGACACGGCCCACCCCTTCAGCATCCGGGTCAAGGGCTACGATGCTGCCGTTTGGCGCTTCCAGCGGTAAGGAGGGCGCTTCTAGAGGTAAGGCGAATCCGGCGGTAATCTAGCGATTCCAATGGTAAGGCACTCCCAAAGGTAAAGAGGGCGAATTTGGCGGTAAGTCGATTTCAAAAGCAAGTCGATTCCAGCGGAAGGAAACAGAGAGAAAATATTTATCTTATTATTATAATAATGAATAATAATTTTATCATCGTATCAGGGCGCGCAACGCGTTATCTGGCCGAAAAGATTGTAGCCCGCATGGGCTATTCGCTCGGCAATCTCAACATCACTACGTTTGCCGACGGAGAGTTCGGCGTTTCGTTTGAGGAGACCATCCGTGGCAAGCATGTCTTCCTGGTGCAGAGCACATTCCCTTGTGCCGACAACCTCATGGAGCTGCTCCTGATGATAGATGCGGCCAAGCGTGCTTCGGCCGAGCAGATTATTGCCGTTATCCCTTATTTCGGTTGGGCCCGTCAGGACCGTAAGGACAAGCCGCGTGTCGCCATCGGCGCCAAGCTCGTGGCTGATATGCTCAGCAAGGCCGGCATCAACCGGCTTATCACCATGGACCTTCATGCCGACCAGATACAGGGTTTCTTCGATGTGCCCATTGACCACCTGCGGGCCTCGAATGTGCTGGCTCCCTACATCGCCGAGCACGTCGGACTGGATAACCTCGTCATGGCCTCGCCCGATGCCGGCGGTTCGAAGCGTGCTTTTGCCTACGCCAAGTACTTCAATGTGCCTATGGTCATGTGCGACAAGCACCGCGACAAGCCCAATTCGATAGGCGACATGTTCCTGATTGGTGAGGTGGAGGATAAGGACGTCGTGCTCGTCGACGATATGGTCGATACGGCAGGCACCATCACCAAGGCTGCCGACCTCATAATGTCGAGAGGTGCAAGGAGCGTACGTGCCGTGGCTTCGCACTGCGTCATGAGCGGTCCCGCCAACGAGCGCATCGACAACTCGGCACTCAAGGAAATCGTCTTCACCGACTCCATCCCTTACCGCGGCAGTAGCAGCAAGGTCAAGACCATCACCATCGCCGACCTCTTTGCCGAGACCATACGTCGCGTGATGAACAACGAGCCTATCTCGCCGCAGTTCCTCATCTGACGACCCAGGCGTTTGCCTTACTGGGCGTTTGCCCGCCAGGTGTTTACCCCACAGGATGTTTCTCGGCTAGATGCTTTGACTAACGGACGCCCTACCCACTGGGCACCTAGACAATATAAGACTACATTATATAAACGACAATACACAAACAGCGTATGAACAACAGTTTCAGTACAGACAAAGTTGTGATGGACGGCTTGACCTTTGACGATGTCCTGCTCGTCCCACAGTATTCGGAGGTTCTGCCGCGCATGGTAGACCTGACGACCAAGTTCTCTCGCAATATCACGCTCAACGTGCCCATCGTCTCTGCCGCTATGGACACCGTCACCGAGTCGCCTATGGCCATCGCCATGGCCCGTGAGGGCGGCATCGGCGTCATCCACAAGAATATGAGCATCGAAGCACAGGCCCATCAGGTGAGTCAGGTGAAGCGTGCCGAAAACGGCATGATTTACCAGCCCGTATGCACCACACCCAACGCCACCGTGCGCGAGGTGCTGTCCATCATGTCGGAGTACCACATCGGCGGCGTGCCGGTAGTGGTGGGCGCCGACCACAAGCTCGTGGGCATCGTGACCAACCGCGACCTGCGCTTCCAGAAGGACATGAACCGCCAGATTAGCGAGGTGATGACTTCGACCGACCTCGTGACCGCACATGTGGGTACGGACCTCGTGACCGCTGCCGACATCCTGCAGGAGCACAAGATCGAGAAGTTGCCCGTCGTGGACAGCGAAGGCCGTCTCGTGGGCCTTATCACCTATAAGGACATCACCAAGGCCAAGGACAAACCCTATGCCTGCAAGGACAAGAAGGGCCGTCTGCGTGTCGCAGCTGGTGTCGGCGTGACGGCCGATGTGATGGACCGTGTTGCTGCCCTCGTTGAGGCCGATGTCGACGCCGTTGTTGTCGACACTGCACACGGACACTCGAAGGGCGTGGTTAGCGTGCTCGAGCGCATCAAGTCGACCTACGACTGCATCGATGTCGTGGTCGGAAATATCGCTACGGGCGAGGCTGCCAAGTATCTGGCTGACGCAGGTGCCGATGCCGTCAAGGTAGGTATCGGTCCCGGTTCTATCTGCACGACCCGTATCGTGGCCGGCATCGGTGTGCCGCAGCTTTCGGCCGTCTATGATGTGGCCAAAGCGCTGCGCGGCACAGACATTCCACTCATTGCCGACGGTGGTATCCGCTACTCGGGCGACATCGTCAAGGCCCTCGCCGCCGGCGGCTACAGCGTCATGCTGGGCGGACTGCTGGCCGGTGTGGAGGAGTCACCCGGCGAGACCATCCTCTTCAACGGACGTAAGTTCAAGGCCTATCGCGGAATGGGTTCGCTCGACGCCATGCAGGCCGGTTCGAAGGACCGCTACTTCCAGAGCGGCGAGTCGGACGTCAAGAAGCTCGTGCCGGAGGGCATCGTGAGCCGTGTGCCCTTCAAGGGCTCGCTCAACGAGGTCATCTACCAAATGGTGGGCGGCGTACGTTCGGGTATGGGTTATTGCGGCGCCAAGGATATCCAGACGCTGCACGAGACTTCCAAGTTCACCCGCATCACCAACGCCGGCATTCTCGAGAGCCATCCGCACGATGTGACCATCACCAAGGAGGCCCCGAACTACTCGCGCGGCGAGTAATGTCGAGTGAAGCTGAGTAAGGTCAGTAGGCTGAGTAAGGTCGGCCCTGTCCCCGATGAAGGCTTTTGAGGCCGGATGTCGGATTGCCTGAAGGCGTAATGCCGTTTTGATAGTTAATCGCAATGACTGCTTCTTTGTACAAAAGAACCCTTATACTTGCACTGCTGCTCCTCTGTGGGGCGGCAGTGTACGGTCAGACACACTATGTGATGATTGAGACCAACATGGGCAACATGAAGGTCATGCTCTACGATGACACGCCCCTCACGACATCCACTTTCCTCAAGAAGGTGCGCGAGGGATACTACGACGGCACGCTCTTCGGACGCGTCATACAGAGTTTTATGATACAGGGCGGCGCTCCCGACTCGCGCAATGCTGGGCCGGGGTGGAGCCTTGGCTATGGCGACATTGACGAGGAGATTCCGGGTGAAATCCGGCCCAACCACATCCCCAAGAAGGGTGCGCTGGCCGCTCCGCACCGCGAGCACATCAAGAACTCCGACATGTCGATGTTCTTCATCGTGCAGGGTTATGTGCAAAGCCGTGAGTACTGGAAAGGTTGGGAAAAGGTCAACAACGAGGCAGCCCGCAAGGCGGCCAAGCGCAAGGTGATGACGCAGGCGGTCAAGGATAGCTTGGCTGCTCTTAAGCCCGGCGACTTTGCCCCCAATGCCGAACGTGAGCGCTACAATGCCTACGTGCGCAAAGTCAACCATCAGATAGACAGCATCGCACGCGCCACACCGGGCACGCGGTTCTTCTCGGATGAGGAAATCGAGGCCTACAGCACCGTGGGCGGCGCCTATCACCTCTATATGGACTACACCATCTACGGCGAGGTGGTGGAGGGTCTCGACGTCATCGACAAGATAGCCGAACTCGAAACCAACACCGCCGACCGTCCGCGTAAGGATGTTCGCATGAACTTGCGTGTGATAAAGTGACGTGGAAGCGTGAGGCGTTTTACGTTATACGTTTTACGTGATTCGGCATTTAGGTTTTAAGCATTCAGTGCTTTAAGTTTTAAGTATTCGGTGCTTTAGACAAGCATTTTTCCTAATAGGAATTTCTTTGCAGATTATAGAAAAACTCCCGGCTACAGTTTTCGTGCAGTAGTCGGGAGTGTTGTTTTTGCATTTGCCTTGGCTTATAGCTTGAGTGTGTTGTTCGCTTTTGCCCCGGTTTCTGGCTTCAGCGTTTTGTTTTGCTTTTGCCTTTGTGTTCTTGCACTCGGAAGTTTGCCTTGGCGTTACTCGAAGCGGAAGTTCTTGAGCATTACGTCTTGCGTCACTTCCGTGTCGTAGGGCCATAGGCCGTCGGAGGGCAAGCCTTGCGTGATGCAGAAGGTAATCTTGTGTCGGCCCTCGGGGATGTTGACCTTACACGTTTGCCGTGACCACTTGCCGCCCGTGGCCTTGACCTGGAGACGTCCCACTACGGGTCCTTCGGTCGAGCCCTCACGCAGCTCGATGACCACGTTGCTGAGGCGCGCCTTCAGTTCGATGTTGCACTTGGTGGCCGAGTAGGGGAAGTGCAGGTTGAAGAACGAAACCCAATGCTCACAAGGGGAGGTTTCCGACTTTCCGTTTTCTCGGTTTTCTGTATTTTCTCCATTCCCTCCGTTTCCTCCGTTTCCTTCGACTTTCCCGTATTCTCCATTCCCACCATTTCTTTGCTTCGCCAGTTTCCCTATTTCTCCATTCTTACTTTCTTTTCCTTCATTCTTCATTTGCATATTGGTCTTAAGATACTGCACGGGCGTGTAGTCCTGCGGACGCACCAGTTGTAGACCATCGCGGTCGTCGTAGAGGTCAAAGTCGGTTGTGGCCAAGGCGTCGTAGTGGTTGCCTTGCCAGGGACTTCGGATGGTAAAGTCGATAAAGTCGGCATAACCGCTGCGGGCGTCGCGCAGGCGACTGGTGGTGAAGTAGGCGGAGTCTTGTCCGGTGGTGTGCCGGTAGCAGCACAGGGCAAAGCGCAGGCCCAGGAAGCGCCAGAAGCCCGAAGCCGTCTCTTGGCCGAAGGACTTGTAGTCCGTGCCGTCGAGGCTGTAACTGAAGCGCACGGTGCCGCTCTTGGTGACCTCCGTGCGGAGGTAGATGTCCTTGAGCCGCTTGCCGAGTAAGAGCCGGTCGGTGGTCGTATCTTCGACGTGCCGGCTCTGATGTATCTGCAGCTCGTAGCCTTGGCGTGTTCGCATTACGCCTTGTTGGAGCATCGTGCTGCCCATGATGCCGTGGCCCGCAAAGTCGCCTTGCTGTAGATGGCTCACGTCGAGGTGCACGGTGCCGGTGCTGGCGGGGGCGACACACTTCTGCGTGAGCGAGTTGCGTGCCCACTCGTAGCCTTTGGCCGGCGAGGCGTGCAGGCGGAGTGTCGTTTGCCCATTGACGAGTTCCCACTTGTCGGCGATGGGCACATGGCTCCACTCCCAGATGGACGAGAGCGGTTGTTGCAGGGAACTGAAGTCTTGCGTGAGTGACAAGCCTTCGGCCCTGGTTTGCTCTTGCGGATTCTGCTCCTGCTGGACTTTATCCGAACTATTTTGGCTGAGCAGGTCTTTGCCAAAACCACTTGGCCCATACTCTCTTCCGCTTTTGTCTGAACTATTCAGTCCTTCTTCCTTTGCCCCCTTGATGTAAGGCTTGCGATAGGTGACGACGCCCTTGCCAGGACGGATGCGGCCTATGCGTTCGCGGAGCTCAGGCGTGAGGTGGGTTGTGTCGGGGTCAAGGCCGACCACGGGCCAGTCTTCCACCCAGCGCATGGGGTAGAGCATCAGGTCGCGGCCCATGTAGTCGCGGTCTTGAAACGTGAAAGCCCACGATTCGCCTTCGGCCGTCTCGACATAGCCGCCCTGGTGTGCGCCTGCGGCGGCGTAGTTGAGGTCGTCGTCGAGCAGGATGCGCGTTTCGTAAGGGCCGTAGAGGTTACGCGAGCGGCTTACCATCTGATAGCCGTTGTAGCCCTGGGCGGGATTGAAGATATAGTACCAGCCATTGCGCTTGTACATGTGGCAGCCCTCGAAGTAGAGCCGGTGGCTCTCCGGAGCGCGGAGTATCACGGTGCCCTTGTCGCCGGGAGTCTTGGCCTCCGTGCCCTCGTCGTTGAGTTCGGTAATGCTGATGTTGTTCATGCCGTGGGTGACGTACTTGCGTCCGTCGTCGTCGATAAACATGCCTGGGTCGTAGAGCTGCTCCTTAAAGCTGTACATCGTGTACGGGCCTTCGGGCTTTTGGCTCTTGCACATGATGAAGCGGTCGTTCTTGAGGTTGACGCCGATATAGAACCATCCGTCCCAGTAGCGTATGGTCGGCGCCCAGCAAGCCCGGCCGTAAGCCGTCTCCGTACGCTCCATGCTGTATTGCGGCAGGAAGGTCAGCGAGTCGTAGGCATGGCCGATGACGCGCCAGTTGATGAGATCCCTGGAGTGGCACACGGGGATGCCCGGCATGCAGGCAAACGACGACGAAATCATGTAGTAGTCGTTGCCCACCCGAATGATGTCGGTGTCCGGATAGTCGCCGCGCGTGATGGGATTGGTGTAAGTGCCATCACCATTGTCGGCCGTGAAGACCCCAAGGGCTGTTGGCCTCATAGAGGCTTTGTCTTCCTGCGCAAAAGAGAGATTGATATCTTGCGTAGCTTTGTCCTTCAACCCCGTCTGTGCTTCGAGCGTACCCGTCAGTGCGGCTCCCAGTAGCAGACCGGTCAATAGCCGCCGCGTGTGAATCTTCGTCCGAAGTCGGTGAGTCGTAGTCCGAAGCCGGAGGTTATCAGTATTTGTCAAAATTCCTTTCATTTGAGTGTATGATGTTTAGGAAAATGTGTTGTTTTGTTGTAATCCGAAAAGTTTGTTTTTTGAGTGTTGCTTTTTAGCTGCAAAGTTGACAAAAAATCCACATCGTAGGGTGTGGATTTTTATCAAGTAGGGCAGAGAGAAACATTTGCACCTCAAAAGATGTGTATTTGTCCCCTTCAAGAGAGTGTATTGTCACTTTCAAATATACTCCTTTGACTATAAGCAAGTGCCTTAGTTCCTCTTACGCTTTTTATTTTATCTCTATGCTCCGTGATAGTGAACGCCCGTCGGCCATATCGGCCTTGATGAGGTAGAGACCAGGTTGCAGACGTGAGAACGACAGGCAATCGATGGGCTGATAGTCACGGCATACACCCGAGAGGTCATAGGCTCGTAGGGATGATGCTCCACGGACTGAGATGCCGTCAGCCGTAAACGTCCACGCTGCATCGTCTTTGTCGTCAGCCGCAATCTCGTTAATGCCGGATATGGTGCCTTCGTCGCTGCAATACCTTGTAATGCAAGATACGAGAGAATTGAGGTAATACTCAAGCCAGCTATAACCCGAGGCGTGCAACTGTAGTGCATCGCTTGCATCCTTCGGGTCTAGACCCATGCTCTCCTCCCAACGGTCGGGTATTCCGTCCCCATCAGTGTCTTTCTTGTGAATCTTCTCGGTCGTGGTGCAAGTGTATGACTCGTAGCCGCCCACGTCTTCAGGAGCATCTATGAGTCCGCCAGTAGAGCCATTAGAGGCTTGGGTCGCTCCATTGGCATAAGTGTAGCCTCCGGCACTCACATCGTTGGCTACACGCTCGTCAATAGCATCGCGGCGCAGTGCACATCCGCCGTATTCCAGTACTTTGCTCAGTGCTGTTTCGGCCGTGTGCGTGGTGGTGTGTGGAAAGTAGTGCTCGCTGTCGGAGAGATGATCCTTAAGAGCTACTCGACTATCGTGGTGCAGTCCCTTGGTGTTGTCGAGGTCAGAGGCCTTGGCATTGTTGATGGCCGAACTGCCCAGATAAGGACTGGAGTAGTCGAAACGATTTCCTGTGAGATAGTAACTGGCGACCTCCAGCGACTCGTCGTCGACAACCCCGCAACTTACGATACGGCCGGCTATTTGGGGTTTGCCGTTGGTGGCGGGCCCCGGTTTATAGTAGTTGCCTACGATGTTGTACTTTCCTCCCTGTGCGCCATAGCAGCCTAGCACGGGTCCCCAGTTGTAGGTTACATTATTGCGGAAGTCTACCGAACCGTCGGTTTGGACTACCCATCTCGGCGTGCGGCTATAGTGATGTGCCAGCATATTGTGATGATAACTGGCATTCCAGCCGCCCCACAAACCTCCATAACCATGTGCACCTTTGACGTGTGTGGCATTGGCCAGGCTCTCGTTGACGTAACACCACTGCATGGTAAAGTTGGTCATATCGTAGAATGAGGCCGTCTCATCGACCGACCACGAGAACGAACAGTGGTCCAATATGATGTCTTTCTGACCGCGTCCCCAGCAGGCATCGGTTTCAGCTCCTGATTCTTCGCCGAGACGCGAGCGGATGTAGCGGCAGATGACATTGTCACAACGAAAGTGCAGTGCATAGTTGCGTAGGCAGATGCCGTCGCCAGGTGCCGTTTGGCCGGCTATGGTCACATTGCCGTTAGTTACCACGAGATCGCATGCCAGTTCGATGGTGCCGGCAACATCGAAGACAATCGTTCGAGCTCCGCTCTTCTCCAGTGCCCAACGTAGCGAACCTTCACCGCTGTCGTTGAGATTGGTGACGTGGTAGACTTTGCCCCCACGTCCACCTGTTACGTAGCGTCCACCGCCCTCTGCACCGGGAAATGCTGGCATTTGGAACGACTCGCTGTGGTCGGGGTCAACGTCTCGGTTGAAGTGACTGATGGTGGCTTCGGAGATTCCGCTCGACTGCAGATTCAATTCCGGTAGTGCAGCGTATGCGCGCAGAGTGCAGTTGCCGGCTATCGTGAATGGTGCTTCGTACTCTTTGGCTTTGGCTGTGCGCGGGTCTTCGCCTGTAAGTGTGTAATAGATGTGCGCCAGTCCTTCGGCCTCCATGGTTATATGGTCGCCAGCGTCTCCTTCCTCAATGCTGATAGTGGGTGAGCTGAGTGTCTTCGTTTCAGATTCTTGAGCCGGTTTACCCGCACGCATGGTGACGTAGATGGTGTCTATGGCATTGTCATTGCTGTCGAATGTAGTCACCACGGCTTGCATCGTCTGTAGAGTGGGCTGCGTCACAGCGACACAGCATCCGTCATTGACGGTAGCTGCCACGACGGGTAGTGTGGTCCGACCATATGTCAAAGCAAATTCTGCCTTTTTGCCCTCGAGAGTAGATAGGATGTCTCCATCGTCTACGGTGAGACTGGTTAGTTGTGGCGTAATAACCTCGGCTGAGTTCATAGCACCAGTCAGCAGGAAGGTCAACGGATAATGTTCTGCCCATCCGCTCGTGTACCAACCATAATGGCGAATGACGAATCGATAGGTCTGTCCACCTTCCAGCGTATAGCCACTGATGCTCTTATGCAGTTCAACGTTCATTATCTTACGTTCTGCGACAGAGCCAAGACGTAGGGTGTCGGTAGGTGTGGCCATGTTGACGATGCCTACATCGTACCCCAGACCCTTGTTGGTGCGCCAATACTCCACATCTACTTTGCTGAGAGTCAATGTGTAGCCTTTGGCCAGCGACATCTCAAAACCAAAATAGTTATCGTCTGGCAGCACCGTGAATGTGCCACCCATAGTGAACTTGATGTCCATTTCTCCGCCCGTAGTCGTGTAAGTCACATCATCGAGCGTGAAAGTCTTTTGCCCGGTCGGAATCCTGATGCTGCTGTTGTGCTTCTCTATCCAGGTCAGGCTAATGGCCTTGTGTCCATTCTTCAGCACTACGTCACCGCATGTGCCGGTATTTGCACCAATTTCCGCTACGGAGAGCGTGCGCTTGAAGCCGAATGTGATATCGGCCATAACGGCCGTTGCTGCCATCAGTAGGATGGCAGCAACGGTGCTTCTTTTGATAATAGTGTAGTTCATTACTTTACTTTAGGATTATGTTCCCGTTTTGGAGATAAAGCCCCTTGTCAGGATTGGCCACACGGCGGCCCAATAGGTCGTAGATGTCTTCTGTGGATTGAACTTTGACCGAAGCCTCGCTGATGCCGGTATAGTGCGTGGCTGTGCTTGCTTCGCCTAGTCCGCCCATAGCATTGGCCGAGCGTATGGTGTAGGTAGCCGATGCGTCTTCTACGGCAAGCGACGTTTCGGTGGTTTGACCAAAGTATGTGCCGTCCTTGAAGACGACGTAGCAAAGTGCATTGTCGATGGCTTCCCACTGCAGAGTGGAGCCGCTGATGCCTGCAACAGGAGCTTCGACTTGTGTAGTGTAGAGTGTTGGAACCCAACCATCATCACCACCTACAGTGTTGTACATATTGTAATCGTCAGCCTTGTTAGCTGCGAGTACGGGTGTGTACTGATTTTCGGAGATGTCCTTTACAGTGCGGGAGGAGAGGTCGACGCTCTTGCCGTTCTTGTCGACAGAGCCGTACTCGTAGAAGTGTGTCGGAATCATCGACATGCCGTTCCAACCTTTGGTACTGGCCAGGATTTCCATCTTGGTACCTACGAAGGTAGCACGAGGTTCGTTCTTCCAGGGACGTCCGAGAGCATAGCTGCCGTCGGTAGCTCCACTGATGAATGTACCAGGCTTGACGGTGCAATCGCGGAATACATACCCCCACTCGGTCGATGCATCGTGGCTACCGGCAGTGATGCAGGCTCCGCCCTCGATAAGCAGATCGGTGTGATAGAAGTAGTTGTCGCCGCCTCCGCAGATAAAGTCGACGGTGCCGTGTATGGTGCAATCCTCATGATAGGTGCGGTCGCCGGTGACGTAGGTGTCCTGTCCACTGATCATCTCTACATTCTTGAGTATGGCTTTATTACCGCCGCTATAGGCTACGGTCACACCACGAGAGTTTCCTTTACGTACGCTGCTGGCATGCTCAATGGTGATGTCTTGCATGTAGAAGTCTTTGCTCTCATTGCACAGTGTAGCATCACCTACGATGCCTCCATTGCCCTCGTGATAGATGCGTACACCTTCACGACTTTGTCCGATGAGAGAAATGTTGTAGCCCTTGATAGACGTCTGTGTCTGTGTGCCCATATCGTAGTCACCATTGAGGATGAGGATGCGCTTGCGGGCAGCTTCGGCACTTGCATTGGAGGTGGCGATGGCGCTTAGGGCTGTCTTCAGTTCGTCGGGAGTGGATACGACATAGTCGAAGAGAGCATGCTCCGGTGCGGGTTCGACCTTGACCGTGAAATTGATGGTGATGTCTTTATTATAGGTATTGTCAAAGACATCGTTTATACTGCCGGCAGGCAATGTCAGGGTATGGCTTGTGCCGTAGGGAAGTTCCCAGTAGTAGGCGCGTACCTTCGAACCGTTGGCTACTGTGCGTATAGTCTTGCCGTCGAGCACGGCGCTGAGTCCGGAAGCAAGTGTGACATTTCGGTCAAAGATTATGGTAAAGCAAGCCGATGGTTCGGTTTCGCTGCCATTGGCGATGGTAGTAGACAAGAGATTGACTTGTCCGTCATTGTACTGGTCGTACTCTATGGTGATGCTGCTGAAGGCTACCTGACGGCATGATGCTACCGAGAATTCGATAGGTGTGCCAGGTTGATGACCCTGTATTGTGATGTCAGTGTTGGTTGCGCTTCGTATGGTGTCGGCATAGTGGCAGATAGCGCCCTCTGAACGCATATACGACCAGAGTGCATAGTTGTCTTCTTCAGCGTTATAGTAGTTTTCGCTCAGACTATTGAAAGTCACTTTTTTTACCACAGCATTGGCAGGTACACGCAACTGGAATTTTTCGCCAGCCTTAATCTTGAAGCGGGCATCGCTATAGACATAGTTGCTGCCAGCCAGGGCAAAGGCCGGGTTCGAACTGGACTGGCGGATGTACTTGTACATGTCATCTCCACTCAAATCGGAGGTTGATCCATCGCCCGTGGTCAGCGTGAATGAGAAGCCGCTGACGGTTTTGAAGTTGGAGAATATATAGCCAGCTACATTACTGTCCTTGTAGTTGAAGGGTCGAAGCATGCCGACTACCGACAGCGTGAGGTTGGAGTTGACACTGAAAGGCTCTGTATAGAGCAGGCTGCCGGCAGAGGGAGTCGTGCCATCCAGTGTGTAGTAGATTTGTGCATCGGGTGTGGCACACGTGAGGGTTACCAAGCAGGCATCTCCGTTGTCGGTTATTTCTATTGACGGTGTAGCTACATAGATATAATCGTCGGACGTGGCTGGCGTACCTGCCTTGAAGTTGATGGTGTAGACGGCAACTTCGATACCACTTGTAGTCTTCATTGTGATAGTAGCCTTAGGCTCGCTGACAGAAGCCTGCTTGATGTCAAGGATACCGGCAGCATCACAAGCGGCGCTGACCTTGGGGAAGGAGGTTTGTCCGTATGTCATTTGGTAGTTGAATGTCGTACCGGAGAGTTGGTCAAGTACGTCATCACTGCCTATGGTGAGTGCGGTGAGTTGTGGCATGGCCTGCTCGCCAAGATAGGTGAGCTCTATGTTGTCCCACATGCTCCAGTGATATTTGTCTCCGCCCTTTTGGTTGCGGATTCCGAGACGCAATGTGCCATCGGTTACAAGAGCCAACAACTGGCACTGATACATGCCAGCCTCAAATGCCGCAGCACCTGCAGCCATATTGTTAGGTATATAGAGCGCATCGCTTACTTCTACCCAACCGCCTGCGAGTTTGTCTGCTCGGGCTTCACTCATGATGTTGGCAACAGACTGTTCCCAATCGTTCATGTAGATATAGGTATTGACTTGAGCTGTGCCATCGCTATAGTCTGTCCATGCCGGTGATGCTTCGCCCGTACGCTGATAGGCTTGTGCCGTGAGTCGATAGGCTCCGTTGGTAAGTCCGGTGAGTACTTGATAGAAGTCGAACTTGCTGTTAAAGCATTCTATGGCGCCATTGCCGACAGTTGGTGAGCCTTGAGTCTTGTCCCAAAGCCATCCGTCGAGACCATCGGCAAAATCTCCGTTGACGAGTTCTGTCTGGTGCTCAAGTACAGCAGTAATTGTCAAGTCTTCGGCAGGCATAACCATGTCGTCCGGTAGACCTTGCCAACTTTTGAAGATGTAGCCAGGTACTGCAGGGTCGGCTGGCAATGTGATATCTGCACCTTTGGCCAAGTTGATTTTGTCCACCTCTTCGCCATTGGCCATAAAGGTGACAGAATAAAGCGTTACGTCGAGTGGCTTGACATAAGTTACGCTCACATTGCCGAAAGTGCACCACCAACGTCCTACGTCAGAGGTGCCTTTTACTCCGAGTTTCAGTGTGCCGTCTGTCACGAAGACTTCTACCTCGTTCCAGTAAAGGTCGTTGTAGAATGCTTCTGCAGCTGATTTTGTGCCATCGGGGATGTTGGCATCGCTGGCCACTTGTACATTTTGCTCGGCGTATGCAGTCTCTGAAGGCTCGGATTGTATGTTCTTCATACGTTGTTCGGTTCCGTTGCCATAGACCCAAAACTTGACGGTAGTCTCATCATATGAGCCTCCTGTGTAGGCAGTATAGGTTGCAGCAGCCTTACCTGGACGACAGAAGCCTTGTATTTTGATTTTATAGACACCATTGTCCAGTCCCGTGAGGGTTTGATAGAGGTCAAAGGTGCTTTGATAAGCCTCCACGCCATAGACGGTAGTGCCGTCAAAAGTCTTGTTGAAAGCCGTCAATTTGCCGGTCGAAAGAGTCCAACCGGTCGTTCCGCTGGAGAAATCGCCGTTTGGTACGGTGACGGCATCTCCAGTTGTGATGGCGCTGGCCGTTGTG
Source organism: bacterium (assembly GCA_963631395.1). Lineage (GTDB taxonomy): Bacteria > Bacteroidota > Bacteroidia > Bacteroidales > UBA3663 > Liminaster. The sequence continues at coordinate 23,992 of CAVGQN010000020.1, read as the reverse complement.
CCCATAAGGAGCATAGCCGTAGCCAACATCATGTTGCGTAATGTCTTGTTCATGTTTTTGTGTTGTGTTAAATAGGTTGTATAGATTTTGTTATAGCAATTGTTTGCTTTTATGCGGACGATTGCCTTTATATTTGCCTTGTATTCAAGCTCGTGATGAGAGTGTGCGGTGGAGGTTGTGTTGTGTGAGAGAGTCTGAGAGTTCGTACGAGTGAGTTGCGTTCCTTTGAATCCAAGAAAATGTGCGACATTTTGTGGTATTTCCGGTTGCAAAAGTACGCAGCGTACATTCGTGCGATGTGGACTAATCTCAGTATAATGTGGATTTCCACCTTCCAATCCTCAAACCTCGTTTTATAGTTGCGCCTTGATGCGCAAAATCGTGTAGGAGAATGGCTGGAAAGTGTATGTAAACTCCTTTCCAAAATGCTGGAAGACGCTTTCGTGTGGTGCAATCTTTAGCGGTTCGTCAAAAGAATTTTCATCTTCCCCACTATCGGCGGAAAGTGTGATGACTCGGCCTCGGGATTCTACCGATGCAGTATGGTCGAGGTGAAAAGTCTGTTTCCATAACCGGTCGGTGGCATTGACCACCTTCAGTACAACTTCACTGGCCTTGAGGTCATAACCGGCATCGATAAACTGCAATTGGCATTCGCCTGTCTGCCATACAAATTGTTCTTGACTATCTTTTCCTCTCGTTTGTCCGTCGTCTTTAACGGTATTGTCTTTTCTATGCTCACCATTCTTTTTTGCATTCTTTTTTTCAGTTTTCTCTTCAGAAGCATTGAAGTCTTCGTCGGTCAAAACTTTCTTCGATTTCTGAGGCGCGAAGTCGGTATGCAAGTTGTAGTCGGGACGGTGTTCGGAAGCCATACGTTGCACCCAGTACGAAGAGCGTCCTACGGTCTTCTCAGAGTTAATCCAAATGAGATTGGTGCGCCACCTGCGGTCGTGTTGGTTCTCGAAGAGCGGAGCGTAACTGGCCATCCGCACCAAGTCGCCATTGCGCTCCATGCCACCGATGAAAGCTGCCTCGCTAAGGGCCGCATACATATTGCCGCCTCCGACATTGCCGTTGCAGGCATACTCTCCCACATAGACTTGTCCTTCATTGCGTGACCACGAATCGAAGAGTCTTGTGTTGGTAAAGAAGAACGCAGGGTCTTTGTACCAATGGTGGTCGGACAAATCGGTTTGCGGTTGACGGCCGCTCTCACGTTTGCGCATTACATTATATATTATAGAGAGTTGAGGATATCGCTGACGAATGGCGTCGCGGAAGAGAGCGAATCTTTCTTGATAGATAGGGCCCCAGTTTTCATTGCCTACCTCGACATACTGCAACGGGTAGGGTGCCGGATGTCCGTCGGTTATGCGACGTCGTCCCCATTCGGTAGTGCTATCACCCAAAGCGTAGTCGAGAGCATCTAGGCAGTCTTGCAAAAAGTACTTGACGGAATCAGCGTGACACACTTGTCCTAGACGCAGTTCGCAGTCCATACCTACGTTGCATACGTACATAAGCTGTGCACCTACGTCTTCGCAATACTGCAGCACCTCCTTATACCCCATGCCATACGAACAACGATAGCCCCACAGACTATATTGTCCGGGACGTTCTGCAGGGTCGCCAAGTGTCTTCTTCCACTCAAAACGGTTGTCGAGCGTGATGCCCTCTACTACACATCCGCCGGGCCAGCGGAAAAAGGCGGGACGCAGTCCGGTGAGCAATTCGGCCACGTCTTTTCGCATACCGTTGTCACAACCCATAAAAGTGGCAACGGGAAAGAGCGACACGTAGTCAAACCAATAGGTTGTGCATCCTTTGGGAAGTGTCGTTTTGTTGTCATTGTTTATGTTAGCAAGCGACTTGTCTTTTCGTGTGGTGTTACTATAGACAGGATTCTTCTTCGAATTGGATTTCTTATTATGGTTTGCGTTCGAAAGGTCTAGGGACAGCATTGCTTTGTAGCTTGTAGCTTGTGCCGTCAGTATGCAGGTTTGGTCTTCCCAACCGTTGCCTGTTGTGTGAATAAGAGTTGAGGCAAGAGTCTTGCCGTGTTCGTCGGTAAGTCGAGCCGTAAGTATGGCGGGTGTAGTGGTGCGGAGTATTGTGCGCAGTCTGTACTGTTCGCCTTTGCGTATGCCCATGCCCCAATAGCCCTCGTTGATGAGAGATACAGGAGCAGAGATGTCTACCTTTAGATTGGTGGGAGCAGAGTCATGGTGGGGATGGTCTTTGGTGACTATCATCGTACCATGCTTGGTGTCGGATAGTCGCCATCCTGGCACAGAGTCTGTACTCCACGGATGACTTTTAGTGTAGTGCTCGCCAGAGAGGTGGTTGGTGCCGAGGGGCGATATGAGTTTTTTGCCAACGGCGGTGTAGCCCGGTAGCATTTCTTTTTCCATAAAGTTCCGGTTACGTACCAGTTCGGCATACAGTCCGCCATCGCCGGCATGATTGATTTCCTCAAAGAAAACTCCGTACATAGTTGGTGAAATGTCTGCATCGTGACTTGTTACATCAATGGTCACTGCTTGTTGTTGTGCTTGAGAGGCGGTGATGGCCGAGAAACATAAGAGTCCGGCTGAGAGAACGGATTGTTTGAAAGTATTCATATTGCGTATTCGTTTGTATGTAAAATCGTGCATCAGTTTTGAATGTGAAATTGTGCACTTGTTTGAAAGTCAAAACTGTTTGACTGCTCAGAAAGTCGGTCGCCGAATTACCATAACATGATGCGTCTTAAAGTATACAATCATGCATGCTGCTTTGTGGCGACTTGGCCGTAGGTTTCTTAAAAAACAGGAGACATGCATCCCTGCGTATCTCCTGTTACAAACCTTACTACTAACTTTACTAACAGTGATGGCACAAAAGTACGAAGCCTTAGCTCGAAAATTGTGGACGATTAGCAGAAGAATGTGGATTGAGGAAAACTTCCACAAGAAAAGAAAGGTCTTCTCTTCACAACTGGGCGTACTTTTCTACTCTTCAGGATTATTCGAGCCTTTTCATGTCCATACGAGTTACTTAAGTTCAGAAGTTAGTTGGAAAAGTGGGCTAAAATGCAAAAGAACAGAATAGTAGCATACAAATTGAACACGAAAACGCTTCTGTTTGAGGCGTAATCGTGTTCAGGTTGTTTTATTGTGTCGGTGGAATATTAACTTCTGTTAGCTTGTCGCCGGTATTCTGACGGAGTCATGCCCGTTTCCTTTTTAAACACACGGCTGAAATAGCGTTGGTCTGTAAAGCCTATTGAGTAGGCTATCTGTGAAAAAGGTTCTTTGCTGTTAGCTACCATTTCAATGGCCCGGTGTATACGCAGATGACGCACAAAATCGATAGGTGACAAACCCACGAGACTCTTCAGCTTGGTAAAGAGCTTTGTGCGATTTGTGCACAAGGCCTCCGCCATATCTTCGACACTAAGGTCGCTATCGCTGATGTGTTGCTCCAGATAAGCCATCAGTTGCTCCATAAACTGCTTGTCATAGTCCACAATCTCAGGTGTAGAGAGTCGGTATTGCTCAATATTTGAATTGGTGACCTCAGCGTGCGATTGTTCTTTGCTCAACTCATCAATGATGCGCTGCTGAAATTGCCTGCGTTGGTTGATAATGTTTGCTACGCGGTTTTTTAGGTAGACAGAAGAGAAGGGTTTGGTGATGTAGTCGTCGATACCCATCTCCAGTCCGTGCAATTTGTCGTCGAGCGATGCTTTTGCAGAGAGTACGATGATGGGAATGTGGCAGATATCATCGCGCTGTTTGATTTCGCGAATCATCGTCATGCCGTCCATTACGGGCATAGTGACATCGGTGATGATGAAGTCCGGTAATTCTGTTTGTGCTTTTTCCAAACCTTCTTGTCCATTGGAGGCCGTAATGACACTATAGTCGCGACTGAGTATGGTGTGTAGGAACCGGCGCAGGTCGCCGTTGTCCTCGACCACTAGCAGACGTACATCGCTGGTAGAGGCCGATTGTCCTTCCACTGTGCCGATTAGGGTTTCATCGCTTTTGCCAAAGACGGGCACATGTTGGTCATCGACGAAGAATGTATTGTCCATATAGCCCGAGAGCATATTGTTGGTCATCTCGAGCATGTCGCGAGCATTACGTTGCACAATCTCCAGTTGTTCGCGCGACTGCTCTGTAAGGTCTCCGTGTTCCAGCAATTCGCTCACTGGTCCGCCGATGAGGGTCAAAGGTGTACGAAGACGATGGCTGGCATCGGTGTAGAGTTTGGCTTTCTGCAGGGCGATTTCGTGTTCTACTTTCATTTTGCGGCGCATATTATAATAATGTAGTGCCCAAGTGATGAGTGCGGTGAAGATGAGTGCATAGAGGGCTTTGGCCCACCATGATTCCCAGAATGTCGGGTGTGCATAAATGTTGAGAGCCGTCGCATTGTTGAGCCAAAGGCCTTCGTGGTCTGTACTTTTGACCAACAAACGGAAATGTCCTGGCGGCAAGTGACTGAATGAAGCACTATGTCCGTTGTCCAAATATTGCCAGTCTTGGTCCACGCCTTCCAGTTTGTAAGCATAGCGAATATCGCCCGCGTTGGCATAGTCGAGAGCTGCGAAACTGAACGTCACGCTACGATGATCTGCCGGCAAGTCTACTTGTCGGCTATACAAGACGGGGTGTCTCTGCTGGTCGCCGTGATAGCGCAGGTGAGGAAACACGATGGTCGGCATTGTCTTCGTGTCTGTGAGTGAGGCAGGGTCAAAAATCAGCATTCCGTCCATGGTGCCTACGGCCATCTCGCCTGTGGTGGGGTGAATGGCGGGTTGAGCTTCCGTGAACTCGATGAGTCCACCCAGTTCGGAGGTGTTGTAGAGCGTCGTTTCTCCTGTGTTGGGGTTGAATCGTTCCAAGCTGTTCTCGCGCACAATCCAAAGTTGTCCTTGTCTGTCTTCCTGCATGGACTGTATATTGCTCTGTGAGGGAGACTCTTGTGTCAGACTTCTGAATTGCAGATGCACGGGGAGTGTCTGCGGGTTAAGTTCGCATAGTTCGCCGGCCATAGTAGCCACAAAAATACGGCCGCTGCGCATGACGATGGTTTGCATCACATCGTTGGATGGCAAGGATTGTTCGTTGCCGGTTTGACTTCCGAAGAAATGGAACACAATGTCCTCGGGTTTTTGGAATCGGTCGCAGAATGTGACCAGTCCGTCGCAGGTTGAAACGATGACAACACCTTCGGTCGTGTGGGTGATACGTCGTATGCCGCGGAAGAAAGTAGGAGAGGGGAAAGCCGGAAGGCAATTCCGCTCATTGAGAAAACGTACGTATCCGTTGCTTTCGTCCACGAGGTTCAACCCACCGCCCTTGCCGTAGCATCCTATCCAAATGCGGCCCTGTGAGTCTTGATCTATACAGAATGCCATGTTGCTGCTTATCGAATAGGGGTCATTGTCGTTGTGCCGATAGTGGCGGATGCATCCGTCGCGGTCGATGACGGCAATGCCATCGCCACGGTTGGCCACCCACATGCGGCCTTGTGAGTCTTCGAAGATGTAATATGGACGAATGGCGAAGGCTTGCTTTTCTTTATGTAGTTGCCCTTGAGTATCAAGGTAGCCTTGTATGGAGTAGGTACTGTCGTAGATGGCCAGTTGGTTGGCCACATTGCCGGCCCATAGCCGACCGGCATTGTCATAGAGAAGCGCGCGCGTTTCCCTTTGAACTTCGAGTGTCACGTTGCGGAATCGTTGCCTATGGAAACTGATGCAGTGCAGACTGTGTGGAGCTGTGCACCACAGGTTGCCTTGCACATCCATATATGTGCGTTGTATGAGCGGGATGCACTCGCCATAGTCTACCGAACGAAGCACGTATGGTACAAGTTTGTGGGACGACTCGTCGTAGTAGGCGAAAGTGCCGCCTGTAGGTATGCACCACACGATGCCGTTGTGGTCCTCTAGCCACAGCGGCACTTCGCAGGTTGTCCCTTCGTTGTCCCTTTCGGCACGGGCTGTGAGACGTAGAGTCCGCTCGGTGGCGGGGTCGTACATGAGGACTCCCTCTTGATTGTCGTAATGCCACACTCTGTGTCGTGAGTCGACAAATGTAGTTTTTTGTTCGTAAGGCTGATTGGGGCGTACGAGTGTCGTGTCGCGCGAGAATCGACAGACCTCGGGGTTAAAGCGGTACATATCGCCGTAGTAGGTTGAGCACCACATGTCGCCGTCTTCGAGTAGCCCCAGTCCGAGCAGGCGTTTGGACGTGAGCACGCGCGAGTCGTCACTGTTCCCTCTAAAGGAGGTGAAAGAATAGCCATCGTAGCACATCAGTCCGTTCCATGACGAGAACCACATCAACCCCGCAGTGTCTTGTACGATGCCGTTTACCTTATTAGTTACCAGTTGGTCTTTTTGTCCAAATGTGCGCACCGTGCAGTAGGGTTGTGCGTAGGTCGGTACCTCCAATAGCCCAGCAGCAATTACTTGCAGAGTTATTCCTATCAAGCCCCTTATTCTAGTCATAATCCCTATTTCGGTCAAAAGCCTTATATTGGGAAAGATTCTGATTCGGGACAAGCGTCTTATGGAAAGTGTCGTGTGTTGTTTCATTGTTTGTCGGGGTTTATGAGAGTCTTTGCAACCGCAAATATAGGTATAATTCTTGAGATTGCAAGGTTGCCGGGACAAAATAGAGGACAAAAAGGGGTGTCAAGCCATCAGAAAGGTCCGATATGTGCAAAATATCCGTATCTTTGCGCCATGAAACAAACCAGGGACAACTTCGAGTTCCTCACGCATGCACCTGTACACCGCGTCATCCTCACCATGGCGCTGCCCACCATTGTCAGCATGCTCTCCACGAGCATGTACAATCTGGCCGACACCTATTTCGTAGGCTTTATCAATACGCAGTCCACGGCAGCCGTGGGCATTTCCTTCTCGATGATGTGCATCATTCAGGCCGTCGGATTCTTCTTCGGCCACGGGTCGGGCAACTACATCGCACGCCGTTTGGGTGCGCGCGACTTGGAGAGTGCGCGGCGCATGGCTGCTACGGGCGTGGTGCTTAGTTTCCTGACCGGACTCCTCATTGCCGTGTTGGGCCATGTGTTCCTCACTCCGTTGTGTCTTTTCCTAGGTTCGACGCCCACCATCTTGCCCTACACCGAGCGTTATCTGGGCATCATTCTGTTGGGTGCGCCCTTTATGACGACTTCGCTCACGCTCAACAACCAGATGCGTTTCCAGGGCAATGCGGCCTACGCCATGCGGGGCATTCTCTCGGGCGTGTTGCTCAACCTGGTGCTTGCTCCGTTGCTCATCATCTACTTCTGCCTGGGCATTACGGGAGCCGCCATCGCCACCCTGGTCAGCCAATGCTTCGGTTGCTTTATGTTGTGGCGCATGAGCCGCAAGAGGCAGAATATCGCCATTCAGCCCCGGCTCTTCACGCCGTCACGGGCCTTTGCGCGCGAGATTTTCGCTTGCGGCACGCCTTCGCTTTCGCGTCAGGGATTGGGCAGCATTTCGGCTTTGATGCTCAATGTCGCAGCCGGCGCATACGGCGATGCGGCCATTGCAGGCATGACGATTGTGACGCGCATCAGTTTCTTCACCTACGCCATCGTCATCGGTTTGGGCCAGGGATTCCAGCCTCTTTGCGGGTTCTGCTACGGCGCCGGACTCTATCGTCGCGTCAAGGAGGCCTTCTTCTATTGTGTCAAGTTGGGCACGCTGTTCTTGCTCGTTTGCGGTGTCGTGGGCTTTGTCTTTGCCGAACCCATCGTCGAGCAGTTCCGCAGAGACCCCGAGGTCATTCTTGTCGGCACGGCGGCCTTGCGTTGGCAAGTCATTTCCTTCCCCTTGATTTCGACCATCGTGCTCACCAATATGCTTATGCAGACGCTCCGCAAACCTTGGCGTGCCAATCTCGTGGCGGCGGCGCGCAGCGGCCTATTCTTCATCCCGCTCATCGTGTTGCTCCCGCGTATCCTGGGTCTGACGGGTGTCGAGATGAGCCAGGCTTGTGCCGACGTGTGCAGTTTCGCGCTTGCCCTGCCCATCGCCTGGAGTGCGTTTAGGGAGTTGGACCGAAGTGTTTCGAAGACAGAGAGCCGGCAATAAATAAAAGACAAGATTATGGACAAAGCAAAGAAATACACCACCATCGTCTGGGACCTGGACGGAACATTGATGGACTCGCTGCAGGACTTGCACGATGCCGTCAACTACGGACTTACGGCCTGCAACATGCCCCTGCGCACGATGGCCGAGACCAAGCAGAGCGTGGGCAATGGCGTGCGCCGGCTGATGGTGCTCTCCGTGCCCGACGGCGAAGCAAACCCGCGCTTCGAGGAGGCTTTTGCTGCTTTCAAGACTTACTATGTGGCGCATTGCGAAGACCATACGCGGCCCTACGCCGGCATCGAGGAGATGCTGCATCGGCTCAAGGACACGGGCTACCAGATGGCTTTGGTCAGCAACAAGCTGCAGGCCGGCGTCGACGAACTCTACCGGACCTGGTTTGCCGACACCATCGCAATAGCCGTAGGCGACAGCCCCGCCATGAGACGCAAACCCGAACCCGACATGGTCTATGAGGTGCTGGCTCGGATGGGCGTGGGGCGCGAGAGTGCGGTCTATGTGGGCGATTCGGAGGTGGATGTCATGACGGCGCGCAACGCGGGTCTGCCTTGCATCTCGGTGCTTTGGGGCTATCGAGAAAAGGCTTTCCTTCTGACGCAGGGCGCCAAGCACTTTGCCACAACTCCCGACGAGATTCCGGCCCTCCTGGTCCGTATGGAAACGGAAGGAGAATAGGAAATGCGCGCATTCTTATAAGAGAATCGTGGCGATTCTTAAAATGAGAACCGTTTAACTCTTCTTAAAATAAGAAACTATTAGAACGATTCTTAAAATAAGAACTGAAGCTATTTAGTTATTCTTATTAAAGAAGCATAAGAACCGGGCTTAGGGTCAAAGTGAGGGATTTCGGACGAATAATTTGGTATTTAGCATAAAACGTCGTAACTTTGCGGCCATGAAAATAAATCCAAGCATGCGCTTTGTATTGCTCTCCATGGGCTTGCTCCTATGGTGTGCGCCAGCTATGTCGCAGCAGGGGAGAGGCGGAGGGCTTCGTGCCGACGATGATGGCGGCGAGCAACCCGACACGATGACCGTGGAGGACAATCCGTGCATTCCTCTCCTGGACCATCGCCGTAGTTTTACGCTCGACCCCGTGACGGGTCTGGTCTATTCGGCCGTGCCCGACACGACATTCCTCGATTTGGGCAATCGTCAGAGCATGGAGAGCCACGCTTTGGCCATTACCTATACCGGCAATCTCTTCAGCCCGCATCAGGTCGAGGCCTTCTTCGACCGGCGCGAGCAGCACGACTTTCTTTTCGCCAATGCCTACAACCTGTTCCGGACCGACGCTTCGCAGCAGATATACTACAACACCCGCATTCCCTTTACCGTGTTGCGCTACTCCAAGTCGGGCGGAAGCACGCAGGCCAACGACCACTTGAAACTGGAGTTTGCGGGCAATGTGAATAGCCGCTTGGGTGTAGGCACACAACTGGATTATGTCTATGCGCGCGGCGAATATCCGAGCAGTTCGACGAAACCCCTGCGCTGGACTTCCTACGTCTACTATGAGGGCGAGCAGTACAAGGCCTACATTAACTACAATCTGACCAAACTCGCCAACCAGGAAAACGGCGGAATCACCAACCGGGAGTATGTGCTCAATCCCGACGCCTACAACGACAACTTTACCGAGGCGCGCAACATGCCCACCTCGCTGGCCGACACCTGGAATGACAACGACCAGCATCAAATCCATTTCCAGCACAGCTATGACCTGGGCAAGTGGAGCGAGGCGATAGACCTTGCCGACTCGAGCACCTACGAGACGTTTACGCCCGTCGCCACCATCTTCCATTCACTCGACATCGAGTCGTGGAAACACGTCTATCGGATGGACAAAGGCGCCGACGGCACCGATGCGGGTTACTTTGAGCACTATTACTACGACGCCACCACGACGCACGACTCGACCCAGTACCGCGACTTCAGCACCTATGCCGGCATAAGGCTCAACGAAGGGTTCAACCGCTTCTCGCAGTTCGGCGTTAGCGCCCTCATCGGCTACGAGCGCCAGCACTACATCATGCACCAGGACACGACCGACCTCAGCTACGTGGCGCGCCATCATCGCTCCGACAACGTGTGGATAGGCGGGCAGCTAAGCCGACATCTCTCTTCGCTCTTGACCTTCGACATCACGGCGCGCACCGCTCTGTCGGGCGACAAGGCTGGCGATATCGACATCGAGGGCCAGGCCCGTACCGTCCTGCCTTTTGGTCATCGGGACCCCGAGACGGGACAGAGGAGCAATAGCGTCATCGTGCAGTTCGGCGGCTATATGAAGAACGACCGCGTCTCCTACCTGATGGACCATTACTTCAGCAACCACTTCCGGTGGAGCAACGACTTCAGTCGCGAGCAGAAGGTGCGTCTTGAGGGCAAAATCTCCTATCCGAGGAGCCACACCTCCGTGCGTGCTGCCATCGAGCACATCAACAACTACCATTACTTCGGTTCCGATTTCCTGCCCTGCGAGTACGGCAAGCAGCTCGACATCTTCGGCCTCGAGATTCGCCAGGGACTCTATGCCGGACAATGGCTCAAGTGGGAGAACGCCGTCCTCGTGCAGACCTCGACCGACGACGAGGTGCTCGCCCTGCCCAATGTGAGCGTGGAGACCGACCTTTCGTTCCGCTTCCGCATTGCGCGGACCTTGTCCATCCAGGCGGGTGTGGCCGGCTATTACCACACGGCCTACTATGCTCCGGCCTACCAGCCAGCCACGCAGCAATTTGCCACCCAGCGCGACTACAAGTGCGGCAACTTCCCCATCCTCAACGGCTACATCAACTGCAACCTGAAGCGCATCAAGTTCTTTATGGCCATGCACAACCTGCTCAACAACGCAGTGACCAACGACACCTTCCTTATGCCGTACTACCCGATGCAGCCCCGCCGCTTCGAGTACGGACTTATCCTGGACTTGCAGAACTGATTCGAAAATGGACCAATTCCTGAAGAAATCTGCTAAATCCCGTTTATTCTCCTCTAGATTGCAGAACTAATTGGAAGTAGATTGCAAGCTGATTCGGAAGCTGTTCAACCTCCGATTGTAGCGCTTATCTTGTCCAAAAATAATGTCCTGATATTACGTCCAAGGGGGCAAAAGGCCGCTTTGAGCGCCGAAACTTCAGAAAAAAGAAAATAATTTTGGTCAATTTGGCAAATATCCCTATCTTTGCAACATCTTATAATCACACACGAGAACCAAACACACCTCTCATCAATGGCGAACCAACAGATACTTTGGGCTGATGACGAAATCGAGCTGCTAAAGCCGCACATCATGTTCCTTCAGCAGAAAGGATATGACGTGGAGACCGTCACCAATGGCCGCGATGCGCTCGAGAAGGTGAAAAGTCATCCGTTCGACCTCGTCTTCCTGGACGAGAACATGCCCGGTTTGACGGGGTTGGAGACGCTACAGGGGATTAAGGAAATCCAGCCTTCGCTGCCCGTGGTGATGGTCACGAAGAGCGAGGAGGAAAACATCATGGACCAGGCCATCGGAGGCAAGATAGCCGACTATCTCATCAAGCCGGTGCTGCCCTCGCAGATGTTGCTTTCCATAAAGAAGAATCTGCACGCGCGCGAGATTACCAACCAGCGGCAGACCACGGGCTACCAGCAGGAGTTCGGCAAGCTCTCCATGCGCATCGGCGAGGCGCAGAGCTTTGCAGACTGGGTGGACGTGTACCGCAGGCTCGTGTATTGGGAACTCGAGCTCGCCGAGAGCGAAGACGGAAGCCTGGGGGAGATGCTCCTGACGCAGAAACTCGACGCCAATACGGCCTTCTCCAAGTTCGTCAAGCGCAACTACGAGGGGTGGATGCGCGAGAAGATGGCGGCCCAGAACGGACGTCCCCTGGCGGAAACTTCGGCCCCGATGATGTCGACCGACATATTCAAGGACCGCGTCCTGCCGGCACTCGACCGCGACGAGAAGGTCTTCTTCGTCGTTATCGACAACTTCCGCCTCGACCAGTGGCAGACCATCCAGTCATTGCTTTCCGACTACTTCACCTGCACCGAAGAGGTGTATTGCTCCATCCTGCCCACGGCCACGCAATATGCGCGCAACGCCATTTTCTCGGGGCTGATGCCCGACAAGATAGCCCAGATGTTTCCGGACCTATGGGTGGACGAAGATTCGGAGGAAGGCAAGAACCTCAACGAAGCCCCGCTCATCCAAACCCAGCTGGACCGCTTCCGCAAGCACTACGCGTTCTCCTACCACAAGGTCAACGAGTCGTCGTACGGCGAGCGCCTGGCCGGTCAGCTCAAGAGCCTCAACCAGTATCCGCTCAATGTGGTCGTGCTCAACTTCATCGACATGCTGAGCCACGCGCGTACCGACATCAAGGTCGTGAGCGAACTGGCGCGCACCGAGTCGGCCTACAGGGCTTTGACCAAGACGTGGGTAGAGCACTCGTCGACCCTCGACCTCTTCCGCCGCATGGCCGAGATGGGCTACAAGGTCATTCTGACCACCGACCACGGCACCATACGCGTCGACAATCCCGTCAAGATAGTCGGCGACCGCAACGTCAACACCAACTTGAGGTACAAGTTGGGCAAAAACATAAATCACAATTCGAAAAATGTCTATGAAATCACACGCCCGAAAGACTTTGGACTTCCGACTATGAATCTCTCTACCACCTACGTCTTCGCGACGGGAAGAGACTTCCTGGCCTATCCGAACAACTATAACTATTATGCACAATATTACAAAGACACCTTTCAGCACGGGGGCATCTCGATGGAGGAAATGCTGATTCCGCTCGTCACGCTCGACCCGAAACGCTGAGAGGGCAAAAGAATCCCATCACCCACACAAACAACAGAATTATGAAACTACGAACAAGCCTAAATACATTCATCGATATGAAACCAAGATTAAATGCCGTGCTCGAACAAAGCATCAAGGAGCATTGGGACCTGCCGGCATTGTCTAACTTCCAGGGCGAAACCTTCACCTATGGTCAGGTGGCCCAGCAAATCGCCAAATACCACGAGATGTGGCGTGAGGCAGGCTACAAACCCGGCTTCCGCGTTGCCCTCTGCGGCCGCAACAGCGCCCAGTGGAGCATTGCCCTGCTGGCTGCATTCACCTATCGTGCCGTAGCTGTGCCTTTGCTCAACGACTTTACGCCCGATATGGTCAAAAGGCTCACCGAGCACTCCGAGAGCCAGGTGCTGCTGACCAACACCGAGCTGGTTACGCTCAAGAACTGCCCCCAGATCGGCCCCGGCGACGTGCACTACGAGAACCACAAGCCCGAGGACCTGCTCATGATTAACTACACATCAGGCACGACCAGCGACCCGAAGGGTGTCATGATTCCGGAGCGCGCCATGTGGAGCAACATGGCCTTTGCCGAGCAGGTGCTTCCTAACCTGCACGCCGGCATGAGCGTCGTCTCGCTGCTGCCCACGGCCCACCTCTACGGTATGGCCTTCGAGCTGATGTACGAGTTCTGCGTCGGCATCCACATTGCGTTCATTATCAAGCCGTTGGCTGCACCGGTCATCCTTCAGGCCTTCAAGGAGGTCAAGCCCCACCTCATCGTGGTCGTTCCGATGCTCATCGAGAAGATTGTGCGCAAAGGCATTATGCCCAAGTACAAGAATCAGAAGATCCAGCTCATGCGCCGCATCCCATTGCTGAGAGGCAACATCAACAAGCGGTTCCGCGACGGACTGATGGAGGCTCTCGGCGGACGTGCCTACGAGGTCATCATCGGCGGCGCCGGCCTCAATGCCGAGGTCGAGAACCTGCTCAAGGAAATCAAGTTCCCGTTCACCGTGGGCTACGGCATGACCGAGTGCTCGCCCATCATCGGCTACGCTGACTGGAAAGACTTCGTCCGTTCGTCGTGCGGAATGTCCGCCCCGCGCATGGACGTCAAGATAGACAGCGAAGACCCGCAGAACGTGCCCGGCGAGATTTTGGCCAAAGGCATGAACGTCATGCTCGGTTACTACAAGAATCCCGAAGCCACGGCCAAGGCCATCGACTCGGAGGGCTGGCTGCACACGGGCGACATGGGCGTGATGGACAACATGGGTAACATCTTCATCCGTGGCCGCATCAAGAACATGCTGCTCAGCGGAAGCGGACAGAACATCTATCCCGAGGAAATCGAGGCCGAGGTCTGCAATCTGCCTTACGTGCAGGAGTGCGTGGTCGTGCAGCGTGAGCACCGCCTTGTTGCCCTCGTCTATCCGAGCCGAGAGGCTGCTGCCGAAGACGGCTACACCGACGACGCCAAGTTGCTCGACTTCTACAACGAGAAGAAGAAGGACGTCAACGTGAAATTCCCCGTCTATGCGCATGTCAATGCCGTCGAACTGGTAGAGAAGGAATTCGAGAAGACTCCGAAGAAGTCCATCAAGCGCTTCCTCTATAAGTAAGCGATATATAAAGCAAGTACGCATATATAAGCAAGTACGCATATATAAGCAAGTATACATACAAGTAAACGACAAAACAAGTAAGCCGGAACGACATAAATGCGTGTAAGGCAATGAAACTCAAAGGATATATTTATGCGTTCTTCGCGGCCGCATCCTACGGCACGAACCCTATATTTGCCAAGCCCCTCTTCAACGACGGAATGAACCCCGACTCGGTGTTGCTCTTCCGTTACTTGTTGGCGCTCGTCATCCTGGGTCTCTACATGGTGTGGAGCGGCTATAGCCGTTGGCGCAAGGATTGCCGTCTGCTCGTGAGCGTGGGCGGTGATGGTCAAAGCCAGGTGATTGCAGGTGGCGCAAGTGCGGGTGGTGCAAGTGTCGGTCCGCAAGGTACGGGCAGTTTGCGCGCCCACATGGCCCAAACCTTCGAGGTGAACCGCCACACCTTGCCTCAGCTCATCGTGCTGGGCATCCTGATGGCCGTCTCGAGTCTGACGCTCTTCGTCAGCTACAACTACATGCCCGTAGGCATTGCCTCCACGCTGCTTTTCGTCTATCCCATCATGACGGCCCTGATTATGATGTTGTGCTTTGGCGAGCGGCTCTCGTGGCTGGTGGTTGCGTGTCTGCTTCTGGCCTGTTCGGGCATCGCGTTGCTCTGTCCCTTCGAGGGTGGGGCGCTCGAGATGTCCGATGACTTCCTGATAGGCTTCATCATCGTCATGTTTTCGGGCCTTTCGTACGCCATCTATTTGGTCGGGCTCAACAAGACGCGCGTGCGTACCATAGCCTCGATACCCGTGACATTCTATGTCCTTTTGTTCGGCACCTTGCTTTACATAGTGCGCATTGCGGCTTTCTCGACGTTCACCCTTCCCGTGCACTGGTACATGTGGTTCAATCTGCTGGCCCTCGGCATCATTCCGACGGTTATCTCGCTGGTACTGACGGCTTTGGCCATTCAGAACATCGGCAGCACGCAGACGGCCCTGCTCGGAGCTATGGAACCCGTTACGGCGGTAGTGCTGGGCGTGCTCGTGCTGGGCGAGAGCGTCACGGAGCGTGAGGTGTACGGCATGTTGCTCATCTTCCTTGCCGTCACGCTGGTAGTTTGCCGGCGCAAGTAGTAATACTTCCTGGCGCAGGCGAGAGAGCACATTCTGGCGCAAAACAATAAAACTTCCTGGCGCAAGCCAGGAGACGCGACGTTTTTTACGGCTTTTATCACTGATCTGATACCAATACTACACCAAGTATTGGTATCTTTGTTTTATTTTGATATAAAATGCTAACTTTTGCAATCATTTTTCCATGTTTTTGTCAAAAAGCAAAACTTTTTACATAAAATATTGCGGATATGTTTGGAAAGTAAACGAAAAGAAAATATATTTGCGTCATCAAAACGAAAAGTATTTCTCGCTTATACTTTCATTTTGTAACGACATTGCATAAGATAGATTACAAATTACTATAATCAGATTAGGGTTATGTTTAAGAAACAAGGTTTGTACGATCCCGCTAACGAGCACGATGCTTGCGGTGTAGGTCTTTTGGCCAACATCAACGGGAGCAAAACGCACGAGATTGTAGAGCGTGGTCTTCAGGTGCTCGAGAACATGGAGCACCGTGGTGCCGAGGGCGCCGACGAGCGCACGGGCGACGGTGCCGGCATCATGGTACAGATTCCGCACGAGTTCATTTTGCTGCAGGGCATTCCGGTGCCCGAGAAGGGCCACTACGGCGTGGCCATGACCTTCCTGCCCAAGGACGAGGAGGAGAACATGCAGTGCATGGATATCTTCAAGCAGGAGATTAGCAAGTCGGGTCTCAATCTCATTGCCGTGCGCGACGTGCCCGTCAACAGCGATGTGCTGGGTGTGCTGAGTGCTGCGGCCGAACCTTCCATCAAGCAGCTCTTCATCAAGAGCGAGCACTACATGACCCAGGAGGAGCTCGACAAGGCCCTCTACATCGTGCGTCGCCGCGTGGAGCTGCGCATCGTGCAGAGCGACATGGTGCACAAGGACGACTTCTATGTCTGCTCGCTTTCCACGCGCGTCGTGGTCTACAAGGGCATGCTCATCTCGCGTCAGCTTCGCCAGTACTATCCCGACCTGCTCTCTCCGTGGTTCACGTCGGCCATGGCCCTCGTGCACTCGCGCTTCTCGACCAACACCTCGCCGCGCTGGCCTTTGGCCCAGCCCTTCCGTCTGTTGGGTCACAACGGCGAGATTAACACCATACGCGGCAACCGCAGCTGGATGCACGCCCGCGAGACCGTGCTCAACCCCGGCGAACTGGGAGGCATGAAGGACATCACGCCGCTCATTCAGGACGGCATGTCCGACTCCGCTTCGTTCGACAATGTGCTTGAGTTCTTCGTCGAGAGCGGCATGTCGCTGCCCCACGCTCTGGCCATGATGGTGCCCGAGTCGTTCAACGAGAAGAACCCCATCCCGCAGGACCTCAAGGACTTCTACGAGTACCACAGCATCATGATGGAAGCTTGGGACGGCCCGGCAGCGCTCCTCTTCTCCGACGGACGTTACGTGGGCGGCATGCTCGACCGCAACGGCCTGCGTCCCTGCCGTTACGTCATCACCAAGGACGGCCTGCTGCAGATGGCCTCCGAAATCGGCGTGCTGCAGTACGACGGCGCCGAGATAGCCGAGAAGGGCCGCCTGCGTCCGGGCAAGATACTGCTCGTCGACCTCGAGACGGGCGTTGTGAGCCGCGATTCCGAGATCAAGCATGAGCTGGCCTCCGAGCACCCCTACGGCGAGTGGCTCGAGAAGAACCGCATCTACCTCGACAAGCTAAGCAGCGGCCGCAAGACGCCGACCACCGTCGACAACTACGGCACCGTGAGCATGGCCTTCGGCTACAGCCAGGAGGACATCGACCGCATCATCATCCCGATGGCTCAGAACGCCCAGGAGCCCACCTGGTCAATGGGCAACGACACGCCGCTGGCCGCGTTCTCCAACCAGCCGCAGCGCCTCTTCGCCTACTTCCGCCAGCAGTTCGCCCAAGTCACCAACCCGCCTATCGACCCCATCCGCGAGAAGGCCGTCATGAGCCTGGACGGCTATGTGGGCAGCATCGACGGCAACCTGCTCGAGTTCAATCCCGAGCTCTGCAAGATGGTTTCGCTCAGCAATCCTATCCTCACCAACCGCGAACTCGACCTGCTCTGCAACATCGCCTACAAGGGCTTCAAGGCCGTTAAGGTCGACATGCTCTTCAAGGTCAAAGACGGCGAGAAGGGTCTGCAGAAGGCCGTCGACGACCTCTGTGCCGCCGCCGAGAAAGCCGTCGACGAGGGCTACGACTACATCGTGCTCTCCGACCGCAAGATGGACGCCGCCCACGCACCCGTGCCTTCGCTTCTGGCCACATCGGCCGTACACACGCACCTCATCAACAAGCACAAGCGTTGCCAGATCGGCGTCATCGTCGAGTCGGGCGAGCCGCGCGAGGTCATGCACTTCGCCCTGCTGATGGGCTTCGGCGCTTCGGCCATCAACCCCTACCTGGCCTTTGCCACCATCCAGGAGCAAATCAATCAGCACGAACTGGCCCTCGACTACGGCACGGCCTGCAAGAACTACATCACGGCCATCTCCAAGGGTCTGCTCAAGATTATGTCGAAGATGGGCATTTCCACCCTCGGTTCGTACAAGGGCGCTCGCCTCTTCGAGGTGGCCGGCCTGGACCAGGACATCATGGACCGCTACTTCGGCGGCGCCGACAGCAAGATTACGGGCATCGGTATGGCCGAAATCTGCAAGGAGGTGCTCGAGCCCCACAGCAAGGCCTACTCCGCCTATGCCGACAACTCGCTGCTGCCCAACTTCGGCAACTACTCCTACCGCAAGGATGGCGAGAAGCACGCCTGGAACCCCGAGACCATCTCGACCCTGCAGATTGCCACGCGTCTCAACAACTACAAGAAGTACAAGGAGTTTGCCAAGATGGTCAACGAGCGCGAACAGCCTATGTTCATCCGTGACTTCATGACCTTCAAGAAGGCCGCCACGCCCACGCCGCTCGACGAGGTTGAACCCGCCGAGAGCATCATGCACCGCTTCGTGACCGGCGCCATGTCGTTCGGAGCCATCTCGAAGGAGGCCCACGAGGCCCTGGCCATCGCCATGAACACCATCGGCGGACGCAGCAACACCGGCGAGGGCGGCGAACCCTCGGAGCGCTTCTATGTCGAGGAGGGCCAGCCCAACACCCGTTCGGCCATCAAGCAGGTCGCATCGGGCCGCTTCGGCGTGACGACCGAGTACTTGGTCAATGCCGACGAGATACAGATCAAGATAGCCCAGGGCGCCAAGCCTGGCGAAGGCGGCCAGTTGCCGGGCTTCAAGGTCAACGAGGTCATCGCCAAGGCGCGCCACGCCATGCCGGGCATCACCCTCGTGTCGCCTCCGCCTCACCACGACATCTACTCCATCGAGGACCTGGCCCAGCTCATCTTCGACCTCAAGAACGTCAATCCGAAGGCCGAGATTTCGGTCAAGCTCGTCTCTGAGTCGGGCATCGGCACCATCGCTGCCGGTGTGGCCAAGGCCAAGGCCGACCGCATCATCATCTCGGGTGCCGACGGAGGCACGGGTGCTTCGCCCGCCTCTTCGACCAAACATGCCGGCATGAGCCCGGAGATAGGTCTGGCCGAGACCCAGCAGACCCTGGTGCTCAACCTGCTGCGCGGACAGGTCAAGCTGCAGACCGACGGACAGATGAAGACCGGACGCGACTGCATGATCATGGCCCTGCTCGGCGCCGAGGAATACGCTTTCGCCACGGCCGCCCTCATCGTGCTGGGCTGCGTCATGATGCGCAAGTGCCACCTCAACACCTGCCCGGTGGGTGTGGCCACACAAGACCCCAAGCTCCGTGCCCGCTTCCGCGGCCGCAGCCAGTATGTGATCAACTACATGCACTTTGTGGCCGAAGAGATGCGCGAGTACCTGTCGGAGATGGGCATGAGGAGCATGGACGACGTCATCGGCCGCACCGACCTCATCGAGACCCGCACCTACGAGAGCTGTCCGAAGACGCGCAACATCAACCTCTCCAAGTTGCTCTACGTGCCCGAGGAGGCCAAGACGACGGCCATCCGCAACGTCAAGCCCCAGCAGCACCGCATCGACAGCGTGCTCGACCAGAGCATCATCAAGGTGGCCAGTCCGGCCATCAACGCCAAGATGCCCATCCAGCTCTCTTACCCCATCGGCAATACCGACCGTGCCGTGGGCGCCATGCTGAGCGGCACCATCGCCCGCAAGTACAGGGCTGAGGGTCTGCCGGCCGACACCATCACCATCAACTTCAAGGGCTCGGCCGGCCAGTCGTTCGGTGCCTTCCTTGTGCCGGGTGTTCACTTCCGCCTGCAGGGCGACGCCAACGACTATCTGGGCAAGGGCCTCTCGGGCGGCATGATTACGGTCATTCCCGCTTCGGGCACTACCTTTGCCGCCGAGGACAACATCATCTGCGGCAACACGCTGATGTACGGAGCCACGAGTGGCGAGGTGTTCATCAACGGACGCGTGGGCGAGCGTTTTGCCGTCCGCAACTCAGGTGCCACAGCCGTCATTGAGGGCGCCGGCGACCACTGCTGCGAGTACATGACCGGTGGTGTAGTCGTCGTGCTGGGCACGGTGGGCCGCAACTTCGGTGCAGGTATGAGCGCCGGTGTGGCTTACGTGTACGACGAGGAGCACAACTTCGACTACTTCTGCAACATGGAGATGGTCGAGCTGACCCTGGTCGAGGACCTCTTCGACATCAAGGAGCTGCGCGGCCTCGTCGAGCGCCACTACGCCGAGACCGGTTCGGCCAAAGCCAAACGCATCCTCGACAACTGGTACGAAAGCCTCGGCAACTTCATCAAGGTTACGCCTATTGAGTACAAGAAGGTCCTGATGGAGAAGCGCCTTCACGAGCTGGAAGCCAAGCAGAAGTTCCTCACGCACCAGGAGTAATCATCTGCACCGAGTTTTATTGTCAACGAGCATAAAAACGACCGTTTTATATTTTTGAGCAATATGGGAAATCCAAGAGCATTTCTTACGATAGATAGAAAAGAAGCCGGATACCGTCCTGTGCAGGAGCGTATCCACGACTATAGCGAGGTAGAGCAGACGCTGGCCATCGAAGACCGCATGCTGCAGGCCAGCCGTTGCATGGATTGCGGCGTGCCCTTCTGCCACTGGGCCTGTCCGCTGGGCAACCGCATGCCCGAGTACCAGGATCTGGTCTACAAGGGCAAGTGGAAGGAAGCCTATCATGTGCTGAACCGCACGCACCCCTTCCCGGAGTTTACGGGCCGCGTGTGCCCCGCGCTCTGCGAGAAGAGCTGCGTGCAGGCCATGGAGCACCAGGCCGTCACCATCCGCGAGAACGAGTGTGCCACGGCCGAGCGCGCCTATGCCGAGGGCTTTGTGCAGCCGCGCATCCCCGCTTACCGCAACGGACTCAAGGTGGCCGTAGTGGGCAGCGGACCTTCGGGCCTGGGTGCAGCCGATAGGCTCAACCAGATGGGCTACACCGTCACTGTGTTTGAGAAGAACGAGGCCGTGGGTGGCCTGCTGCGTTTCGGCATCCCCGACTTCAAGCTCAACAAGCACGTCATAGACCGCCGTCTGGCCATCCTCGAGGCCGAGGGCATTACGTTCAGGACGAGCACCCGCATAGCTGCCGACGGCGACATCACGCCCGCCCAGCTCGAGCAGGACTACGATGCCGTCGTGCTCTGTGCCGGAGCCGAAACGCCGCGTGACCTCAAGGTCGAGGGCCGCGACGTTCCCGGTGTCTATTTTGCCCTGCAGCTGCTCCAGCAGCAGAACCGCGTCAATGCCGGCTATGAGTTCGACAAAGACAGCTGCATCTCGGCCAAGGGCAAGAACGTGCTCATCATAGGCGGCGGCGACACGGGCTCCGATTGCGTCGGCACCAGCAACCGCCAGGGTGCCAAGAGCGTCACGCAGATTGAGGTAATGCCAAAGCCCTACGAGAACGAAGACCCCACCAATCCGTGGCCTGCCTATCCGCGTCTGCTGCTCAAGACCACCTCGTCGCACGAGGAGGGCTGCACGCGCGAGTGGAGTCTGAACACGCTGCGCTTCGTGCTCGACGACAAGGGCAAGCTGTGCGGCGCCGAGGTCGAGAAGGTCGACTGGGTCACTCCCTCTGAGGGTGGCCGTCCCAACATGGTGCCCACGGGCGAGAAGAAGGTCATCCCCTGCGAACTCGTGCTCCTGGCTATGGGCTTCACGCAGCCCGATGCGGCCTTTGTCAATGCCTTCAAGCTCGAGAAAGACCAGCGCGGCAACATCCTCACCTCGGCCCTCGGCCAGACGTCCAATCCGAAGATTTTCGCCGCCGGCGATTGCCGCACGGGAGCTTCGCTGGTCGTACGCGCCATCGCTTCGGGCCGGTGCGCCGCACAGGGTGTCGACGAGTACTTCCATCAGCAGCAGAAGTAGGCCACACACCTTCGTCCGTTCGGAACGAACTCTTTGTTTTGATCAAAGTATTTGACCAAAGAAATAATATTTGACCAGGAAAGAGAGCTCCGTATCCGTTTGGTTATTATAGTAAAAGAATACAATAACTGTCGTCAGATAAAACATCATCACTTCTATGTGCGGAATCGTAGGGGTATTTAACCTCAAACCCGGTGAGTCGTACGCGCTCCGTCCCCAGATGCTCCAGATGTCAAAGCGCATCCGCCATCGCGGACCGGACTGGAGCGGCATCTACAGCGGCGAGAAGACCATATTGTGCCACGAGCGTCTGTCCATCATGGACCCCCTGTCGGGCGGGCAGCCGCTCTACAACAAAGAGCACAGCCTCGTGCTGGCCGTCAATGGCGAGATTTACAACCATCAGACCTTCCGCGACGAGCTGAAGGACGAGTACGAGTTCCAGACGGGCTCGGACTGCGAGGTCATTCTGGCCCTCTACCAGAAGTACGGACCGCGCTTCATCGACCGGCTCAACGGCATCTTCGCCTTCGCCCTTTACGACATCGAGAAGGACGTCTACCTCATTGCCCGCGACCACCTCGGCATCATCCCGCTCTACTACGGCTACGACGCCGAACACCATCTCTATGTGGCCTCGGAGCTCAAGGCGCTCGAGGGTTACTGCACCGTCATCAAGTGCTTCCCTCCGGGCAAATACATCTACAGCCCGGGCGGCGACACCCTGCAGACGTGGTACGAGCGCGACTGGATGGACTATGCCAACGTCAAGGACAATAAGTCGGACATAGGCGAGCTGCGCGATGCACTGACCGCAGCCGTCGACCGCCAGCTCATGTCGGACGTTCCCTTCGGTGTGCTGCTGTCCGGCGGTCTCGACTCGAGCATCATCTCGGCTCTGGCGCAGCGCATCAACCGCAGCAAGATGGAGGCCGACGCCACGGTGGGCTGGACTCCGCGCCTGCACTCGTTTGCCATCGGACTGAAGGGCGCACCCGACCTGGTGGCCTCGCGTCAGGTGGCCGACTACATCGGCACCATACATCATGAGGTCAACTACACCGTACAAGAAGGTCTCGATGCCGTGCGCGACGTCATCTACTACCTCGAGACCTACGACGTGACCACCGTGCGCGCCTCGACGCCCATGTACCTGCTGGCCCGCGTCATCAAGAGCATGGGCATCAAGATGGTGCTCAGCGGCGAGGGTGCCGACGAGATTTTCGGCGGTTACCTCTACTTCCACAAGGCGCCGTCGGCCGAGGAGTTCCACAAGGAAACCGTGCGCAAGCTCTCCAAACTCTACCTCTACGACTGCCTGCGCGCCAACAAGGCCCTTTCCGCCTGGGGTGTGGAGGGTCGTGTGCCCTTCCTGGACAAAGAGTTCCTCGACGTGGCCATGCGCCTCAATCCGCAGGACAAGATGTGCGGCAAGGGTGCGGACGGCAGGATAGAGAAGTGGATACTGCGCAAAGCCTTCGAGGACATCATCCCGACAGAGATAGCCTGGCGGCAGAAGGAGCAGTTCAGCGACGGCGTGGGCTATTCGTGGATTGACACGCTCAAGCGCATCACGGCCGAGCGCGTGAGCGACCAGATGATGGAAGAGGCCGCCGACCGCTTCCCCGTCAATACGCCGATGAACAAAGAGGAGTACTACTACCGCTCCATCTTCGAGCAGCACTTTGCGTCGAACACCGCAGCGCGCACCGTGCCCCACGAGGCTTCCGTGGCCTGCTCTACGGCCATTGCCCTCGAGTGGGATGCAGCATGGAAGAACCTCAACGACCCCTCCGGCCGTGCCGTGGGCGGCGTGCACGAAAAGGCGTACTAGAGTTTTAGAATTTAGAATTTAGAGTTTAGAACTTAGAGTTTAGAACATTTTCGTAAGCCAAATGAGCAAAGCGAAGCTTGCTTCAGCTTTGCCATGGCG
>CAVGQN010000019.1:0-49745 GCA_963631395.1 bacterium | reverse complement strand
ATATATATATTATATATATATTAACTTTTCCTTTTCAAGGTTTTCGGAGGTAGAATACAGCTTGCGGAAAATCAAACTGTATCCGTCACCGTCACCGTTTTGTTTTGGGTTTATTGACGAATACACAAGGTATATGATTGTTACACAATGCATTATGTACTTCTTGCGTCATTTGCGCCAACTCCCTGCGCGGTGACAATCGGCATTTTGTGGCATTTCAATCGGCTTTTTGCGGTAAAGGCAAAGTCCGCTCTGACGAGGCAAAAAAAAATAAATTTATCCCCCTTTTGTGCGCAAAGATTTGGTAGTTTCGCGGAAATTGCGTACCTTTGCAGCCGACTACGAAACCTCACCTTACTCACGATATGCTCACAGAGAAACAACAGAAAGCGGCAGCGGCAGCCTTCGCCCAAAGGTGGCAGGGACGCGGATACGAGAAGGGCGAAAGCCAGAGCTTCTGGCTCGACCTGCTGGGGAGCGTCTACGGCGTGGAGCACCCGTATGACCGAGCCGGAGTGCACCAGCCGCCTGCTCGAACTCTACGCCCGCCTCGCCAAGGGGTGAGGCAGGATGCATCGAAAGTTCGGGAAAATGATTCGGGAACTGGTTCGGGAACTCAACATAGAACTTAGAATTTAGAACTTAGTACTTAGGGCATAGAGCAAAACAAGAAGCACACTTAGTGTACAAAACGTTCTAAACTATTTATTAATCTGAGTGGAAGCGGCGGAGGATATAAATCGGGCCTCCTACGTTCGGCGGCTATTGGGCGATGCGCCACATCAGCGCCTGCATGGCCCGCACGGAACCCGTCTGGCTCACGGTAGTATAATAGAAAGCGTCTATGATGCCGCCGATAGTGTAGTAGGTAGAAAGCGTCAGTGACGCCGGTGGTATAAAACGATTCAGGAGGTAAATGAAAAAGCATTTACCTCCTGATTGTTTTACGTGTTTCGTTTTGCGTTTTACGTTAAATCCAAAAGTTTTGCCGGACAGCAAAAACGGGGCTTTAGGCCACAGTGATAAGGAAGTAGTTCTTCTTGCCTTTCTGCAGCACGATGTACTTGCCCTGCAGCAAATCTGCTTCCGTAATCTGCTGGTCGAAAGCCGAGAGCTTCTGCTTGTTGACAGACACGCCGCCGCCCTGCACGAGTTTGCGCATCTCGCTGTTGGAGCCGAAGATTGTCTGGACAGCCTGGTCGGCGCTCGATGGCTTGGCATCGGCGCAGAGCTGCACGGCAGTCATTCCGCCGGCAAACTGGTCACGGCTGATGACGAACGTCGGGACAGACTCGAAAATCTGCAGCAGCGTTGTCTCGTCGAACGACCGGAGCGCATCGGCACCGCCATTGGAGAAGAGCAGGTTGGAGGCAGACTCGGCGAGAGCGAAGTCCTGCTCGCTGTGCACCATGATGGTCAGCTCCTTGGCGAGGCGCTTCTGGAGCACGCGACGTTCGGGGGCTGCATCCTGCTCCTGTTCCAGACTCTCTATTTCCTCGCGGCTCAGGGAGGTGAAGATGCGGATGTAGCGCTTAGCCTCTTCGTCACCGACATTCAGCCAGAACTGATAGAACTTGTAGGGACTGGTGCGCTTGGGGTCAAGCCATACGTTGCCGCTTTCCGTCTTGCCGAATTTCTTGCCGTCGGCCTTGGTGATAAGCGGACAGGTGAGGGCAAAGGCTTCGTTGCCGGTCACCTTGCGAATCAGCTCGGTGCCCGTCGTGATGTTGCCCCACTGGTCGGCTCCGCCCAGCTGAAGCTTGCAGTTCTTGTGCTCGTTGAGGTAGAGGAAGTCGTAGCCCTGGAGCAACTGATAGGAGAATTCGGTGAACGACATGCCCTCAGCTCCGTTCTC
Source organism: bacterium (assembly GCA_963631395.1). Lineage (GTDB taxonomy): Bacteria > Bacteroidota > Bacteroidia > Bacteroidales > UBA3663 > Liminaster. The sequence goes on along the minus strand of CAVGQN010000019.1, from coordinate 47,890 downwards.
GCCGGTGAAGCGGCGCTTGACAGAGTCCTTGGACATCATGTAGTTGACAGTGATGAGTTTGCCGATGTTGCGGATGAAATCGAGGAAGGTGAAGTCCTTCATCCAGTCGTAGTTGTTGACCAACTCGGCACGGTTGGGGGCATCGCTGTCAAAATCAAGGAATTTGGCCAGCTGCTTACGGATGCACTCCTGGTTGTGGCGAAGCAGGGGTTCGTCGATAAACACACGCTCCTTCGACTTGCCGGAAGGGTCACCAATCATGCCCGTAGCGCCTCCGATGAGGGCATATGGCTTGTGTCCGCAACGCTGGAAGTGGCGAAGCATCATGACGCCGACCAGATGTCCGATGTGGAGAGAGTCGGCTGTAGGATCAATACCCAGATAGGCTGCAGTCATTTCTTTCTGCAGCTGTTCCTCAGTGCCCGGCATCATATCCTGAATCATGCCGCGCCATTTTAGTTCTTGTACAAAGTTCATCGAATGATTTAAGTTTATAATATAATGGTTCGTTAACGCTTGTTTAGTCCTTGTGATTGATGCAGATGCCCTCCAGATACCACGAGTACAGACGGTGGATGCCCTCGTCAATCTCGATGGTATGGTGCCAACCCAGGCTGTGCAGCTTGCTGACGTCGGTCAGCTTGAGCATCGTGCCATCGGGTTTCGAACGGTCCCAACGGAGACTGCCCCTGAAGCCCACTTCGGCAACAATCTTCTCGGCGCACTCCCGGATGGAGAGCTGCTTGCCCGTACCTACGTTGATGTGGCAGTTGCGTATCTCGCGGATGCCGTCGTGGTTGACGACAAAGTCGCTTTTGGCAAGGATGTCCTGCCAGTCGACATTCAGCAGGCAATGCACCGAGGCGTCGGCCATCTCCTCGCTCCAGAGGAATTCGCGCATCGGTGCACCCGTGCCCCACAGGGTGACGGCCTCGGCTGAGATGCCGTAAGAGCCCAGGACCTTCAGGATGTCAGCTTCGGACGACTGCCCGTCGACGCGGAGGTCGGTTCCCTTCATGGAGACCGGACGGAGCGAGATGTCCTTGCGGACGGCCTCCCAGTCACCTTCGTTCAGACACTTGGCCAGGTGTATCTTGCGAATCATGGCCGGCAGCACGTGGCTATTCTCGAGGTGGAAGTTGTCGTTCGGCCCATACAGGTTGGTGGGCATCACGGCGATGTAGTTGGTGCCGTACTGCAGGTTGAAGCTTTCGGTCAGCTTGATGCCGGCTATCTTGGCGATGGCATACGGCTCGTTGGTGTACTCGAGCGAAGAGGTGAGCAGGCAGTCTTCGGGCATGGGCTGCGGAGCCTCGCCGGGATAGATGCAGGTAGAGCCGAGGAACAGAAGTTTCTGCACACCGTGTTTCCAAGCCTCGCCGATGACATTCTGCTGAATCTGCAGGTTGCGGTAGATGAAGTCCGCCCGGTACTGCAGGTTGGCCATGATGCCACCCACGTAGGCAGCGGCAAGGACGACCGCATCGGGCTGCTCTTCGTCAAAGAATTTCCTTACGGCGACGGGGTCGAGGAGGTCGAGCTCCTTATGGCTGCGGCCCACGAGATTGTGGTAGCCACGCGCCTGCAGATTGTTCCAAATGGCGCTGCCCACCAACCCGTGGTGTCCGGCTACATAGATTTTGGCGTCTTTACTAAGCATGGCGGCAAAATTTATTTGACTACACCTCTTTCGAGATACTCGGCCAGGTTGGTGCGCACAAGGCTTGCCACATGGTCGGCGGCCACCTTCTGCATGTCATGCTGGACCATAATGCTGACGAGCTGTTCGAAGCGCGTCTTCTGCGGGTCCCAACCCAGTTCACGCTTGGCTTTCGACGGGTCTCCCCAAAGGTTCACCACATCGGTCGGACGGTAGAAATCGGGGCTGACAGCCACCAGGGTCTTTCCGACCAGTTCCTTCGGGCCGCTGACGCAGACACCGGTTTCGTCCATACCTTCGCCCCTGAACTCAAGCTCGATGCCGGCTGCCTTGAAAGCGGCGTAAGTGAACTCGCGGACGGAATGCTGCACGCCGGTGGCAATCACAAAGTCCTCCGGCTTGTCATGCTGCAGGATGAGCCACATACACTCCACATAGTCCTTGGCGTAGCCCCAGTCGCGCAGAGAAGAGAGGTTGCCGAGGTAGAGGCGCTCCTGCTTGCCCTGTGCGATGCGGGCGGCGGCAAGCGTGATCTTGCGGGTCACGAAAGTCTCGCCACGGCGCTCCGACTCGTGGTTGAACAGGATGCCCGAGCAGCAGAACATGTTGTAGGCCTCGCGGTATTCCTTGACAATCCAGAAACCGTACAGCTTGGCAACGGCATAGGGACTATAGGGGTGGAAGGGCGTATTCTCGTTTTGCGGCACTTCCTCGACCTTGCCGTAGAGCTCGGAGGTAGAAGCCTGATAGATGCGGCAACTGTTTTCGAGATGGTTGGTGCGGACGGCCTCCAGCACGCGCAAGACGCCGACAGCATCGACATCGGCCGTAAACTCCGGCGCATCGAACGAAACCTGCACGTGGCTCTGTGCGGCAAGGTTGTATATCTCAGTAGGCTGAATCTGGCCCACAATCTTGACGAGCGACATCGAGTCGGACATGTCGGCATAGTGCAAGTGGAAATGCGGAGTGCCCTCCAGGTGCGCGATACGCTCGCGGTAATCGACCGACGAACGGCGTATGATGCCGTGCACGTCGTAGCCTTTCTCGAGGAGGAACTCAGAGAGGTAACTTCCGTCCTGACCGGTAACGCCGGTGATCAATGCGACTTTCTTGCTAGTAGAATCCATAGAAAAAAGAAGGTTTAATAAGAGTTATAAAATTGGTTTGTTATTGCTTTGTTTGATAGAGTATTGTCGTTTTGTGTTATGGGCCCGTGACTTCGGTCATGAAAGACGGGTCGAGCGCAAAGATAACAAAAACTCCGGAGAAAAAAGACTTTTCCCGGAGTTTTTTTGCATTCTGTAAATAAAAGCATCACTGCTTTGGCCAAATGACAGTTTGCTGTTACAATTTTGCAGGCCGTCATCCGGCCAAAGGCCATGCTCAGTTGTAGGCTGTCTCGCCGTGCTCGTAGATGTCAAGACCTTCCTCCTCGACGCGCTTGTCGACACGCAGACCGTGAGTGTGCTTGATGATGAGGAAGATGACCATACCGGCCGCGAAGGCAAAGGCAGCAACCGTCACTGCACCCAAAGCCTGAGTGCCGAGCCGGCCCAAGATGCTGTCGCTACCGCAGTCCACGCCATCGATGGCAGGGTTGCAGAACAGGCCCGTCAGAAGAGTGCCGAGGAAACCGCCTACGCCGTGTACGCTGACAGCGCCGACAGGGTCGTCGACATGACACTTCTTGTCGAGGAAGTTGACGGAGAAGCACATGGCAACCGAAACAATGACACCGATGACGGCCGAAGCCCAAATGTCGACACAGTCGCATCCGGCAGTGACACCGACCAAGCCGGCCAGAATGCCGTTGCACATCATGCTGAGAGACGGCTTGCCGTCAACAATCCAGGTGTAGACAATAGCGGCCAGACCGCCCGTCACGGCAGCCATGTTGGTGGTGACGAATACGTGCGACATGCTGGTGGCGTTGTCATAACCCACGGCAGCTACGGTAGAACAGGGGTTGAATCCGAACCAGCCCATCCACAAGCAGAAGACGCCGAGGCAGCAGAGTGTAAGCGAGTGACCCGGAATGGCCTTGCTCTTGCCGTTCTTGTCATATTTGCCGATACGGGGTCCGAGCACGATGGCGCCGGCCAAGGCAAGACAGCCACCGCAAAGGTGTACTACGGTAGAACCGGCAAAGTCATGGAATCCGAGTTCAGACAGCCAGCCGCCGCCCCATGACCAGTGGCCCTCGAGCGGGTAGACAATCAGCGAAACGATGATGGAATAGACGAGGTACATGGAGAACTTCGTACGCTCGGCCATGGCTCCGGATACGATAGTGGCAGTCGTGGCGCAGAAAACCGTCTGGAAGATAAAGGTGGCTTCGGCAGGCACATTGCTGTCTTCACCGATATAGAAGAATCCGTCCCAACCGACGAAGCCGTTGCCCGAACCATACATGATCGAGAATCCGACAATCCAGAAGAGCACCGAACCGCACATGAAGTCGCAGAAGTTCTTCATCAGGATGTTGGCCGTGTTCTTGGCACGCGTCAGGCCGGCTTCGACCAAAGAGAAGCCAGGTTGCATCCAAAAGACCAATATGGCACCCAACAACACCCAAATGGTGTCCACACCGTTCACATAATCGACAGCCTTTTCCACTACGGGAGCGACTGCAGTTGTATCTAACATAAACATAACACAATAGTCTTAATGGTTCATTTTTTTTACGTTGTCTTATTTCTTATCTCTCAGAACGGTGTCACCGTGTTCGCCCGTTCGAATGGAATAACAGTCGATTACGTCACTCACGAAGATGCGGCCGTCCCCGACCTCTCCGGTGTGTCCGGCGCTGAGGAAAACCTTGATGGTGCTTTCGACAAACATCTCCCGGCAGATGACGGTGATGTGTATTCGCTCAATCATGTCAGTGTTGTAGACTACACCACGGTAGATGCGTTCCTGACGACTTTGTCCGATGCCGTGACAGTCGTGGTACTCGAACCAGTTGATGTCGGAAGACAAGAGAGCTTCCTTGACCTCATCGAACTTGGTTTTACGGATAATTGCTTCAATTTTTTTCATAACCGTAAGAATTTTTTGTTAACAGATATTGTTTATTTTCCATTTTTTTTGCAACAAAAAGAATCAGCAGCAGGCCTTCGGATTGTCGGTCACACACAAACATTCATTGCATAGACACAAAACAAAAGATGTCGAATAATCCTTGACTAATCCTTAAAAACCATAACCTGATAAATCCTATATAATACCTTCCGGCCAATCCTATTGGCCTACCGTTGATTCAATAAGTTTCGTTTTGTCCGCTTGAGTCTTCTTTCGCCTCAGAAGCTCAGACCGACAACAAAGTAAGTAGCTTCAGAACGGGGATTGAACACAACCTGCCCGAAGAACGGAATCCCCTTAATGTCTTTGGAAGCCCGACATGAGACATTGACTACCTTAAAATTCTCCTGCCCATCGGCCACGGTGAAGTGGTCGTCCCAAGGCGTGACGCCGACGGCGGCTTCACATTCGACGCCGCACAAAGCGAACGGTGCCTTGGCCTCGACATAAGTCGAATAGCAGCGGTCGCCGTTGGCGTGGTGGTCGGGACCGGTGAAGCAAGTGTTCCAGGCGAGCGAAACCGGACCGAAGTCGTAGGAAACATTCAACTCGAGGTTGTGGCTTGCTCCTGCACTGAAATCCCAGTCCCGCCAGTAGTTGCCGCCGCAGAAGTGATAGTCCGTCACTCCGACACTCAATGCATCAACCGGGGCCCACGACACAGAGAGGTCAAACTCGTTCATATTGGCAAACCGGCTGTTCTCGAAGAGTTCGGCACTCGCCCAAGCCCCGACTGAAATGCCCGGCTTGAGCCAAGTGTAGGTCACACCAGGCTGGACACTGAATCCTGCACAATCCTGTCCTCGCCAGATGTAGCTGCTGACCACGTCTGCGCCCACTTCAAATGTTGCTTTCTCTCCGTCTTCCGCTTTTGCAGAAGTCGCCGTCATCAATGTCAGTACAGATGCAACGGCAATCATACCTTTTTTCATAAAAACACAGATTAAGAATTGTATGTTACTTGTCGGATGATACTTTGTTTTACAGCTTTTGAACTTTTGTTTGTCATTTCTTTCATTAATCAGTTTTGACGGTGCAAATGTAAAGGCAATAATTTTAAACGGAATAGAAAAACGCGGATTTTTTGCATTTCCGCTGGCAAATTTCCATATTATGATATTTATAATTATCAAAAACCTTGCGTTTTGGCGCGAAATAGACTTTTGTAAGGCGTTTCTTATGTTTTGCAAGCAAATTGGTTTGTTTTCGACAAACAACGCACAACTAATGAAAGCATTTTATTTGCAATGTCAATCTTTTTGCATTGCTTATGTGGGCAAAAGTATCCATATTGACACAAAAGACGGCACTTAACGATGAGCCTTGGACATTGCCGATACTCCCTAAGGAAACAGACAAATGCGACCGCTCCGGACAGCAAAGACGGCTCGCCATTTCCTTCCTTTATCTTACCGCAACCCCGCCGGCTACCTGACTGCAACCCCACCGGCACAGACCCGGCATTTGCCAAAAACGACAAAAAGGAGTGGCATAAAAGCCAAAAACCTTTAAAAAAGGGGTTCTTGTGTCTGAAAATCGCGCGAAAAGTTGTTTGTTTGGGGAAAAATTTTTACCTTTGCCCACTAAAATTCCTAAAAAGTAGGATTCTATACGACAAAATGACAAAGACGAAGATTCTGTTCATCAACACTGAGATGTCGCCGTACATGCCGGAATCGCGCATGGCTGAGATTGGACGCAAGTTGCCTCAAGGCATGCTGGAAGCCGGACACGAAATCCGCACATTCGTTCCACGGTTCGGAGTCATCAACGAACGACGCAATCAGCTGCATGAGGTAATCCGACTGTCCGGATTGAATCTCGTCATCAACGAAAGAGACCATCCGCTGGTCATCAAGGTTGCCAGTTTACAGCCGATTAAGATGCAGGTCTACTTTATCGACAACGACGACTACTTTACCCACCGGGGAGAGTTCGGCGACAAGCACGGCGAGTATGAGGACAACGCAGAGCGCGCCCTCTTCTTCACACGCGGAGTGGCCGAGACCATCTGCAAGTTGCGATGGGTGCCGGATGTGGTTGTGTGCCAAGGCTGGTTTTCGGCCATAGCCCCCATCTACATCAAGAAGCGATATTCGGACGACCCGTGCTTCAAGAGATGCAAGATAGTGACGGCCCTCTACAACGATGCCTACGCCAAGCCTTTGTCTCCGAAATTCGCGCAGATGCTCCGGAACGAAGGAATCACCAAAGCCGACGTTGCGGAGATCAAGGACAAGCCAATGACCCACACGACACTCTGCAAATTCGCCTTGAAGTACAGCGACGGCGCAATTGTCACGGAGGAAGGTATAGATTCGGAGCTGCTCGATTATGCCAATGCAAAAGGCTGTAAGGTCTTGACCGCTACGGACGAGGTTCTGGACAAGGCCAAATACGATGCCTTCCTGGAGGAGTTCCATCCCGAGGAATGAAAAGGCATCGGGTGTGCGGGTGTCACGAGATTGTCGACTTATTTAGTTTCAGCTTAGTCTGTTTGAATACAATGAAATTGCATATTGTCTATGCCGCCCTGGCGGCTTTGGGAATAATGGGGCTGACGGCTTCCTGCAGCGACGACTTGAGCGAAGTCGGCGCTTCGACCCGTCCGTCGACCGATGGCATCACCATTAGGAACACGACCTATGGCGTGGACCTTGCAACGGTCTATCGCGATTCTATCTATGTCCGGACGGGCTACCCCCTGCTTGGAACGATTACCGACCCTTCGTTCGGCGAAATCTCGGCCAGCTATCTGGCGCAGTTCTATGCCAACAAGGAGACAAGCATCAACTCGTACGACAGTTCCGACTCCTTGACCTTCGACATCCTGCGCACCTCCTTGCCCAAGCAGTTGGGATACGACTGGGATGACTACCACTACAATTCGAGATTCGACTCGCTGGTCGGCAACCGGATAGACTCGATGACCATCCGCATCTACTACCAGTCTTACTACGGCGACTCCTTGACCCCGATGCAAGTCAGTGTCTATGGCCTGAATCCGAATGTCAACTTCGAGACGATGCCCGAGAGCGAGTTTTACAGCAACAACGACTTCAGTACCCTCTACGACGAGTCGAATCTGCTGGGACGCAAGGCTTACACTTCCGCCAACCGCGAACTGAGCGATTCCCTCCGGAGCGTGTCGGACTATATGCACTACATCGAGGTCAAACTGGACCCCTCCTACAAAGACGAGTTCCTCTCTATGGCCGTTCAGGCCGAGGTGGCCCGCGACGAAGACAACCCGCACCACGCTGAGTATGTTGACATCTTCGCCAACCAAGACTCCCTGCGCTCAAGGTGGCTCTCGGGCGTATGCGTCAAACCTACCTTCGGCGACGGTTCGCTTGTCAAGGTCTACTATACGGCCATCTACCTGTTCTACAGTTCTTTCCATCGCTACAACGAAGACGGCACTCTGCTCCGCAATACTACAGACGACGCCGACTCCTCGTATGTCACCAATCACGTGAAGTACATCGCCGTGACGCCCGACGTCATCCAGATGAGCGGCCTTCGTTTTGCCGATGGCAATAAGGAATCACGACTGGCTGATTCGGAAGCAGCCTATATATCCTCACCCCAAGGATACTATGCCACTCTTGATCTCCCCGTGGGCAAGGTCATCAGCACCATTATGGACGACCCGCTGCGCAACGACTCCAGCTACTTCCTCAATGCCGTCAACTTCTACCTAAAGGCTTATAAACCGGAAGGCTATATGTTGAGCAACACCCCGGCCCCGACCGTGCTGATGGTGCAGCAGGACTCGGTAGACACCTTCTTCGAGGAAGGCTCGTTGCCCAATAGCGCCACTTCGTGCTATGCTTCGTATACATGCGACTCCGTGCCCAACGGCAAGTACAACGACCCGACTCAAGGCGTCTACTACTACAATTTCGGCAATATCAATACCGTCTTTGTCGGTTTGGCCGAGAACGACGGCTGGAGCAAAGACGGCATTACCACAGTCGCCGCATGGGAACAGTTGCTGAAAGACAACGGCAAGCTGACCCAGGACATGGACGGCAATGGTGTTATAGACATCAATGACTATACGGTACGCATGGCGATTCTGCCTGTCGATGTCACGACCAATTCCACATACGGCACACTGCTGTCCGTATCCAACTATATTCTGCCGACGGCTGTCCGACTGAAGAAAGGCGACGGTGCGCAGAGCATACAAGTCATCTATACCCTGGAGGGCAGTTGACCGTCACAAGTTGGCCGTCATAAGAGTAGAAAGTAAAAAACAGGAATAAAAACAGACTTCTCCTATTTATATCTAAATTGTTGTATTATGTCAGATCGTCTTTACATCTTCGATACCACGTTGCGTGATGGAGAGCAAGTGCCGGGCTGCCAGCTGAATACTGTCGAAAAGATTCAGGTTGCCAAACAACTCGAAATGTTGGGTGTCGATATCATCGAAGCCGGATTCCCCATATCCAGCCCGGGTGATTTCAATTCCGTAGTGGAAATCTCGAAGGCCGTTACCTGGCCGACCATCTGCGCCCTTACGAGAGCCGTGGAGAAAGATATCGACTGCGCAGCAGAAGCCTTGAAGTTTGCCAAGCACAAGCGCATACATACGGGTATCGGCACAAGCGACAGCCATATCAAATACAAGTTCAACAGCACTCGAGAGGATATCATCGAACGGGCCGTAGCGGCTGTCAAGTATGCCCGCAACAAGGTCGACGAGGTGGAGTTCTACGCCGAGGATGCCGGCCGTACGGAGAATGAGTATTTGGCCAAGGTCGTGCAGGCGGTAGTAAACGCAGGCGCTACCATTATCAACATTCCGGACACGACTGGATACTGCCTCCCATGGGAATATGGCGAGAAGATCAAGTACCTGATGGAACATGTCGACGGTCTGCAGGATGGCCGCGCCATTCTTTCTACCCACTGCCACAACGACTTGGGTATGGCTACGGCCAACACCATAAGCGGTGTGATGAACGGCGCACGCCAAGTGGAAGTCACCATCAACGGCATCGGCGAACGAGCCGGCAACACGTCGCTGGAGGAAATCGCCATGATCATCAAGTGTCACCAGGCGACAATGCCCGTTACTACCAATATCAATACGACCAAGATCTGGCCTACATCGCGCATGGTGTCTTCGCTGATGAATATGCCCGTACAGCCCAACAAGGCCGTGGTGGGCAAGAATGCCTTCGCACATTCGAGCGGCATCCATCAGGACGGCGTGCTGAAGAACGTGCAGACCTACGAGATTATGGACCCGAAGGATGTCGGCATTGACGAGAACTCCATCGTCCTCACTGCCCGCTCCGGTCGCGCAGCCTTGCGTTATCATTTGGAGGAAATGGGCATTCAGATGGACAAGGAGAAACTCGACAAGACTTACGAGGCTTTCCTGCGTTTGGCCGACAAGAAAAAGGACATTACCGACGACGATCTCCTGGTTTTGGCCGGAGCAGACAAGGCCGAAAACAACCACATTCAGTTGGAGAGCCTCCAAGTAACGACGGGCAAGGGCGTTACGCCGATAGCCGCCATTCGCCTGAAGGTGGCCAACGAAATCTTTGAGGCAGCCGGAATCGGCAATGGTCCTGTCGATGCTTCCATCAACGCACTCAAGCAGATCATACACCGTCAGATGACACTAAAGGAAATGACCATTCAGGCCATCTCCAAAGGTTCGGACGATATGTGCAAAGTGCACCTTCAGGTCGAGCACGAGGGACATGTCTATTATGGTTTCGGTTCGGACACCGACATCGTCACGGCATCTGTGGAAGCCTACATCGACTGTATCAACAAATTCAAGCATTAAACCAAACAGTTTTATTAAAATATGGGAAAGACTTTATTTGACAAAATCTGGGATGCACACGTAGTGCAGAAGGTCGAGGACGGACCGACCCAACTTTACATAGATCGTCTCTATGCGCATGAGGTGACTTCGCCTCAGGCATTCGACACACTGCGCGACAAGGGCATCAAAGCCTTTCGTCCGGACCACATCATTGCGATGCCGGACCACAATACGCCCAGCGACCAGCAGAAAGTCATCAACGACCCTATCGGCCGCAAGCAGGTCGAGACTCTTGCTGCCAACTGCGCAGAGTTCGGCATTCGCCACTTTGCCATGGGCACCAAGGACAACGGCATCATCCATGTGGTCGGTCCCGAGAAGGGACTGTCCCTGCCGGGCATGACAATCGTATGCGGTGACTCGCACACCTCTACTCACGGTGCCGTCGGCGCTATCGCAATGGGCATCGGCACTTCGGAGGTCGCTCAGGTACTGGCAAGCCAGTGTATCCTGCAGAGCAAGCCGAAGACGATGCGCATCAACATCGAAGGCAAGCTTCAGCCGGGTGTCGTAGCCAAGGATGTGGCTCTCTACATTATGGCCAAGATGACAACTTCGGGCGCTACAGGTTATGCAGTAGAGTATGCAGGTTCGACGATTCGCAACATGTCGATGGAAGGCCGTCTGACGCTTTCCAACCTCTCAATCGAGATGGGTTCGCGCGCAGGTCTTATCGCTCCTGACGAGACGACTTTCGCTTATCTGAAGGGTCGCGAGTACGCTCCCAAGGGCGAGGATTGGGACAAGGCCGTTGCCCAATGGAAGACATTGAAGAGCGACGACGATGCTGTCTTTGACAAGGAGATAACCTATCGTGCTGAGGACATCAGTCCACGCATCACTTATGGTACTAACCCCGGTGCCGGCATCGCCATCGACGAGTGCATCCCTACGACCGACGGTATGTCAGAGAGCGAAAAGGCCCAGTTCCTCAGCCAGCTCGAATACATGCAGTTCCAGCCAGGCGAGAAACTGGAGGGCCACAAGGTGGACTACGTCTTCCTGGGCGCCTGCACCAACGGCCGTATTGAGGACTTCCGTGCTTTCGCCAGTATCGTCAAGGGACATAAGAAGGCCGACAACGTTGTGGCCTGGTTAGTACCCGGATCATGGCTCGTCCGCCAGCAGATTATCGACGAAGGCATCGACAAGATTCTGGAGGAAGCCGGTTTCGAACTTCGCCTTCCTTCTTGCTCGAGCTGTCTGGCCATGAACCCCGACAAGGTACCGGCCGGAAAACTTTCCATCTCCACCTCCAACCGCAACTTCGTCGGCCGACAGGGTCCGGGTGCCCGCACTATCCTGGCCTCTCCGTTGGTTGTAGCGGCTTCTTCCATCACCGGTGTTGTAACTGACCCCCGTAAACTTTGATACACTTATGGCACACTATAAATTTTCAGTCATACAATCGACTTGCTTGCCAATCGACATTGACAACTGCAATACTGATTTGATTATTCCTGCCCGCTATTTGGCTTCGACCACACGTGACCCGAAGTTCTTTGGCGATGCTTTCATGCATGACCTCCGTTATGATGCACAGGGCAATCCTGTAGCTGACTTCGTGCTCAATCGCCCGGAGTTTTCAGAAGCGCCGCACGAGGGATGTCACGAGATTATAATAGGCGGAAAGAACTGGGGTTCCGGCTCCAGTCGTGAGCATGCGGCATGGGCCATCTCGGGTTATGGAGTCCATGTCGTCATCTCCTCATCATTTGCCGACATTCACCGCAACAACCTGCTCAACTGTTTCGTCCTTCCTGTCATCGTCAGCGAGGCTTTCCAAAAGGAGCTGTTTGAGACGGTCGGTGCCAATCCGCAAGCCGTTGTCACTGTCGACCTGCCCAACCAGACCGTAACGAATCAGACGACGGGTCATTCGGAGAAGTTCGATATCAACGGTTATAAGAAGTATTGTCTGCTCAATGGCTACGATGACATCGATTATCTTTTGACCAAGAAAGCCGATATCGAGAATTACGAGAAAAACAGAAAATGAGGTTCGAGATTCTAGATACGACCCTGCGCGATGGGGAACAGACCTCGGGAGTGGCTTTCAGTGCTTCCGAGAAGCTTTCCATTGCGCGCAAACTCCTCGAGGAGGTCTGCGTAGACCGCGTCGAGGTGGCTTCAGCCCGTGTGAGTGACGGAGAGTTCGAGTGCGTAAGGAAGGTTTGCGAATGGGCAGCAGAAACCGGTTGCCTAAGCAGGGTCGAGGTCTTGGGATTTTGTGACAACGGCACGTCGATAGATTGGATAAACCGCGCAGGCGGCAAGGTTATCAACTTGCTCTGCAAGGGTTCGGAGAAGCATTGTGTCGGTCAACTCAAGAAGACTCCCGAGGAGCATTGGGCCGATGTCCGCAACAATGTCCGAATGGCTCACGAGGCAGGACTTGACGTCAACGTCTACCTCGAGGACTGGAGCAACGGCATGATCAATAGTCCGGACTATGTATTTGATATGGTGCAGAGTCTGACGGATTGCGGCATACTGCGGTTTATGTTGCCCGACACACTGGGCATTCTCAACCCGGTGCAGACCTCCGAGTTTATCGGACGCATGGTCCAGCGCTTCCCCAACCTGAGTTTTGACTTCCATGCTCACAACGACTACGACCTGGCTGTCGCCAATGTCCTGGAGGCGGCTAAGGCAGGAGCCAAAGGCCTGCACACGACCGTCAATGGTCTCGGTGAGCGAGCCGGCAACGCTTCGTTGAGCAGTGTCGTGGCTGTCGTCAACGACATGGTGCCTGGAGCCGAGATTTGCGTCGTCGAGCAGTCTATCAACAATATAAGCCGGATGGTGGAGAGCTACTCCGGATTGGCAACGGCCGCCAACACCCCCATCGTCGGCGAGAACGTCTTTACCCAAACCGCCGGTGTACATGCCGACGGCGACAAGAAAGGACGTCTCTATATGAACGCCCTGCTCCCCGAGCGATTCGGCCGTAGCCGTGAGTACGCTTTGGGCAAGATGTCAGGCAAAGCCAACATCGAGCAGAACCTCAAGATACTTGGCATACACCTCAGCGACGATGATATGCGCAGGGTGACCAAGCGCATCAACGAACTCGGAGACAAGAAGGAGCGCGTCACTATCGACGACTTGCCATACGTCATCTCTGATGTACTGCATCATGATACCGTATCGGACAAAATACGGCTCCTCAGCTATATGGTTTCGACTGCTTACGGCTTGCACCCCCAAGCCGTTGTCAAACTCGAGATAGACGGACAGGAGTACGAAGAATCTGCCTCGGGCGACGGTATGTTTGACGCCTTCGTTCGTGCCGTCCGCCACATCTACCGGCTCAAGTTGGGCCGCACTTTCCCCTGGCTCACCAACTATGCGGTCACTATACCGCCAGGAGGCCGCACGGATGCGTTGGTGCAAACCTCCATCTCGTGGGAGTATGAGGGCAAGGTGTATAGAACCCGTGGTCTGGATGCAGACCAAACCGAAGCTGCCATCAAGGCGACTATCAAAATGTTAAATCTATTAGAAACAGAATAAAAGAACTATGAAGTTAAAATTAGCTGTACTTCCCGGCGACGGTATCGGACCCGAGATTATGGAGCAGGGCCTGGCAGTGACCGAGGCTGTCTGCAAGAAATTTGGCCACGAGCTGAGTTACAAGTATGCCATCTGTGGTGCCGATGCCATCGACAAGGTGGGCGATCCTTTCCCGGAGGAGACTTTCCAGACATGTATGGATGCTGATGCAGTGCTCTTCGCCAGCGTCGGTGACCCCAAGTTTGACAACAATCCGAATGCGAAGGTTCGCCCTGAGCAGGGATTGCTGGCCATGCGCAAGAAGCTGGGCCTCTATGCCAATATCCGTCCTGTGACGACATTCGACTGTTTGGTCCACAAGTCACCTTTGAAGGACGAGGTCGTCAAAGGCGCAGACTTCATCTGTATCCGCGAACTCACCGGAGGCATGTACTTCGGACAGAAGAAAGAGCCTTCGGTCAACGACAAAGGCGTAGAAGACGCTTTCGACACCAACTACTATTCTCGTCCTGAGATTGAGCGCATCCTGCGTGTCGCCTATCAGTATGCTCGCCAGCGTCGCAAGCATGTCACTGTTGTCGACAAGGCCAACGTATTGGCTTCTTCACGTCTGTGGCGTAAGGTGGCTCAGGAAGTAATGAAAGAATATCCTGACGTTACCACCGACTTTATGTATGTCGACAACGCTTCTATGCGCATGATTCAAGACCCACGCTTCTTCGATGTCATGGTGACCGAGAACACCTTCGGAGATATTTTGACCGACGAGGGCAGTTGTATCACAGGTTCGATGGGCTTGCTGCCATCTGCCTCGACTGGCGAGCACACTCCTGTCTTCGAACCTATTCACGGTTCCTGGCCACAGGGCAAGGGCCTCAATATCGCCAATCCGTTGGCTCAGATTCTTTCCGTAGCCATGCTGTTCGAGTACTTTGACCTGAAGGAAGAAGGCGCATTGGTGCGTGAGGCCGTTGACGCTTCGTTGACACAGAATGTCCGCACACCGGAGATTCAGGTCGAGGGTGGCGCCAAGTACGGAACCCGTGAGGTCGGTGCTTGGATCGTAGACTACATCAATAAGAAATAAAGTTAATATACAGTATTTTTCAGTGAACGAGGGCAACATTTTCATCAAGGGTGCTCGTGTCAATAATCTGAAAAATATTGACGTAGAGATTCCGCGTGGGCGTTTGGTTGTCATTACGGGTCTTTCAGGGTCGGGCAAGTCGTCATTGGCTTTCGATACCCTGTATGCCGAAGGACAAAGACGCTACGTGGAGTCTCTGTCTTCGTATGCCCGTCAGTTCTTGGGACGAATGGGCAAGCCTGAGTGTGACTACATCTCGGGTATTCCGCCGGCCGTGGCCATTCAGCAGAAGGTCATCGTCCGCAATCCGCGAAGCACAGTCGGTACTTCTACCGAGATATATGACTATCTGCGCCTGCTTTTCGCCCGCATAGGGAAGACCATCTCCCCCATCAGCGGCTGTGAGGTGAAGCGCCACACCGTCGACGATGTGGTTGCCAAGGCACAGAGTTTCCCCGACGGGACGAAACTGGCCGTACTGGTGACGGTAAGTCTGCCTGAAGGGCGAAGTCTTGCAGAGCATCTGGAGGTCTTGCAGAAATCGGGCTTTGCGCGCGCCGAAGTCAAAGGTCAGTTCGTCAAACTCGAAGAGGTTACGGCCGCTCCGTTCCATTTGGTCGTCGACCGGCTTAAGGTACATTTTGAAGATGCCGCTTCGTTGAGCCGGTTCAACGACTCGGTGGAGACCGCCTTCTACGAGGGTGACGGAGAGATGATTCTCAAGGCCTGGACACCTCAGGGAGACTGCTCGGAGACGGTGTTCTCCAAGCGGTTTGAGGCAGACGGCATGCAGTTTGAGGAGCCCTCTGACATGATGTTCAACTTCAATTCTCCCGTCGGTGCATGTCCCGTGTGCGAAGGCTTCGGCAAGGTGATGGGCATTGATGAGGACCTGGTTGTCCCCAACAAGGCTCTTTCGCTGTACGAGGATGCTGTCGTATGTTGGCGTGGCGAGAAGATGGGAGAATGGAAGAGGTATTTCATGTCCCGTTGCGGTGAAGTGGTGCTAAGTGACGGACAGACATTCCCCATACACCGCCCGTATTACCAGTTGACACAGGAGCAGAAAGATCTCCTATGGCATGGTTATCCGGCGGGCGTCATGAACCGCAAGCAGCGTGAAGCGGCTTCTGAGACCAATCCGCAGACGGGTTGGGAAGAGTCGAAGGTCGTGTACGGCATCGACGACTTCTTCCAGATGGTGCAGGAAAATCTGTACAAGATACAGTACCGCGTGATGCTGTCGCGCTACAGAGGTCGGACCGTCTGTCCGGCGTGTCATGGCGGACGGCTCAAGAAAGAGGCCGGCTATGTCTATGTCTGCGGGAAGACGATAACGGAGATAGTCAGAATGAGCGTCTCCGAACTTATCCCCTGGTTTGACAACCTGCCGCTCGACGAAAGGGAGGCACAGGTGGCCAAGCGCCTGCTGACGGAAATCCGAAACCGTCTGCGCTTTCTTGATGAGGTCGGCCTTTCCTATTTGACCCTCGACCGTTTGTCCAACAGTCTTTCCGGAGGAGAAAGCCAGCGCATCAATCTGGCCACGTCGCTGGGTTCTGCATTGGTAGGTTCCATGTACATCCTCGACGAACCGAGTATCGGCCTGCACAGTCGGGATACCGACCAGCTGATACATGTCTTGCGCGAGTTGCGCGACCAAGGCAATACGGTTATCGTGGTCGAGCATGACGAGGAGATAATCCGCGCGGCCGACTATCTGATAGATATCGGGCCGGAGGCTGGTGTCAACGGCGGACAAATCGTCTACCAGGGACCGCTGACTGACCTTACCAAGGGCGATAGTTATACGGCGCGGTTCTTCACCGGACGCGAGCGGATAGATGTGCCTGCCATGCCTCGTCCATGGAGCAGTTATATCAAAATCACGGGCGCCGTACAGAACAACCTGAAGGGCTTCGATGTCAAAATCCCGCTAGGGGTAATGACGGTGGTCACGGGAGTCTCGGGGTCCGGCAAGTCGACTTTGGTGCGCGACATCCTGTATAGGGGTATGCTCAGGCAATTGGGCGAGGCCGGCGATGCTCCGGGCGCTTTTGCAGGATTTGAGGGGGATGTGAAGCGCATCCGGCACATAGAGTTTATAGACCAAAACCCTATCGGCAAATCTACGCGCAGCAATGCCGCCACTTATCTGAAAGCCTACGACGAAATCCGTCGGGTGTTTGCCGACCAGCCTTTGGCCAAACAACTTGGATTTACACCAGCAACATTCTCCTTCAATGTCGAAGGCGGACGCTGCGAGGAGTGCAAGGGTGAAGGTAAGATAACGGTTGAGATGCAGTTTATGGCAGACCTTGAGATGGTCTGCGAGTCGTGTCACGGCAAGCGGTTCAACAGCGATGTGCTTGAGGTGAAATACAAAGGCAAAAGCATCGCCGACGTGCTTGACATGTCGGTCGATGAGGCTTTGGACTTCTTTGCCGACATTCCGTCCGTACAGGCACGCCTTCTTCCCCTCCAGAAAGTCGGTTTGGGTTACATCAAGTTGGGGCAGTCGTCGAGCACATTGTCAGGCGGCGAGAACCAACGCGTCAAGTTGGCCTATTATCTGTCACAGGAATCGTGGTCGGCCAAGTCTCCCGACGTTTCTTATCGCACCCAGGACGACAACCGTACGCTTTTCATCTTCGACGAACCCACCACTGGCCTTCATCTGCACGATGTGCGGATTTTGCTCCACGCCTTTGACGAATTGCTACAGCACGGCCATACTCTGGTCATCATCGAGCACAATCTGGATGTCATCAAGTGCGCGGATTATGTCATCGACTTAGGTCCGGAGGGAGGTGCAGAAGGCGGCAATCTTGTGTTCGAGGGCACACCTCGTGACTTGTGTCGCTGCGAAAGTTCTTATACTGCTAAATATCTGAAATCGAAATATGAATAAGGAAGACCTGCGGATAGTCTATATGGGGACACCGGATTTTGCCGTTCCGTCTCTTGATGCCCTTGTGCAGGGCGGATATAATGTAGTGGGCGTCATCACGATGCCTGACAAGCCGGCCGGCCGAGGCCATAAGGTGCAGTATTCGCCGGTCAAGGAGTATGCTCTTGCCCACAACCTGCCTTTGCTGCAGCCGGAACGGCTCAAGGATGAGACCTTCCTGTCAGACCTAAAGGCCTGGCAGGCAGACCTACAGATTGTCGTGGCGTTTAGGATGTTGCCCGAAGTCGTGTGGAATATGCCCCGTTGCGGCACCTTCAACCTGCATGCCGCCTTGTTGCCGCAATACCGGGGGGCGGCTCCTATCAATTGGGCCGTAATGAACGGCGATAGCAAGACGGGAGTCACAACGTTCTTCCTGGACCACGATATAGATACGGGACGTGTTATACTCAAGGATGAGACCGACATTGCGCCTGACGAATGTGTCGGGTCAGTGCACGACCGCCTTATGGAGTTGGGTAAGGGACTTGTGCTCCGTACCGTAGACCTTGTGCTGGAGGCCGACGGAGAGATGGACCGTATCCCCACCATCAGTCAAGACACGATGATGAATGACCTTGTGGCGGCTACGGGAATTGCCAAGCTGAGACCTGCGCCGAAGATATTCAAGGAAACGTGTCATATCGATTGGACAGCGTCAAGCCGAACCATCTACAACCAAGTGCGCGGTTTGTCGCCTTATCCCGCAGCCTGGACCGAACTAACGTTGTCGTCGGGAGACGTATTGTCGCCCGTCAAGGTGTTTCGGGTAAGCGTAGTGGAAGGCAAGGCCGAGCCAGGAACCATCACGAGCGATGGCAAGAACTATATCCACGTCGGTTGTGCAGATGGAGTCATTGCCCTTGAGGAACTGCAGTTGCCGGGCAAAAAACGTATGGACGTTAAAGCCCTCCTCAACGGATTCCGGTTATAAGAACCGACTCCGGTTGTGTAGAAAGACACGGACAAGCGCACCTCATCTGTAGGTTTCCTCGAGACTAAGAGCGCTTGCAAAATTTCCTTCGAACAGCATTCAGAACCATCAATTGTCTTGATGGGATTCGGCTTCCAGTGCTTGCCAGAGCGTATCTGCCGGCACGGGAGCCGTTACTTGTATTTCCTCTTTGCTGACCGGGTGGACAAAGGTGGCTTGACGCGAGTGCAGAGAGATGCCTCCATCGGTATTGCTGCGCGGAGCCCCGTATTTCAGGTCACCCTTGATGGGAATGCCGATGTGCGACAATTGGCATCTGATCTGGTGATGCCGGCCTGTGTAGAGGTTGACTTCCAACAGTGCATAGCGGACACCAGTGGCAATGACCTTGTAATGCAGCCTGGCTTCCTTGCATTCTTTTTGCGGAGCATGCCGCATAGCTTCCTCCAGCGTGTCGTAGGCATAGCTGCGGTTGGCCTTTTCGTTGCGTATGAGCCAATGCTTTAAGTCTGCCTCAGCAGGTACGGCCCGTTCGCTACGATTAAAGGCAGAGTTGTCGACGATGGCCCAGTACGTCTTGTGCACTTCGCTATTCGCAAACATGCGGTTCATACGTTCAAGGGCTTTCGAGGTCTTGGCAAAGATGACCAGTCCCGTCGTTGGACGGTCCAGACGATGCGTGACCCCAAGGAACACATTGCCGGGCTTGGCATCACGTTCCTTGATGAGACTCTTCAGCGTTTCCGACAGAGGTTCGTCGCCCGTTTTGTCGCCTTGCACAATCTCGTGGCAGTTCTTGTTGACGACGAGCAGATGGTTATCTTCGTAGATGATTTGCATGGCCGCAAATATAATGTTTTTCGCGCAATCAAACATATTTTTGTCAAAAAAAAGACAAAAACTCCATTTTGCTCCAGTTTTTTGTTCATTGTTCTTACTTTATGACTATCTTTGCCGTCAGATTGAGGCGGAAACAAGTATGGGACACAAATATCATAGCAACGACAGTCTGGCAGAACTGATAAGCGCTGACTTCAAGCTGCTGCAGGTGATGAGCCGTTTCGGCATCGCCCTGGGCTTTGGCGACAAGACCGTCGAAGAGGTTTGCCGGGACAATAATGTCGACACAGACACCTTTCTGGCGGTATGCAACTTTGTCAGCCAAGGGCTAAAGCCTTCGTTCGATGAGTACATGTCGCTCCATGTAGAGGGCTTGTTGACTTATTTACGCAACAGCCACTCCTTCTTCCTCGACTTTGAGTTGCCGGCCATACGCCGCAAATTCGTCAATGCCGTCGACTGCTCGACGCACAACGAAATTGGCTTCTTGATTCTGAAGTTCTTTGACGACTATGTGGCCGAGATCAAGCATCACCAGGAGTACGAGTCCGAACACTTCTACCAGTATGTGGATGGGCTTATGCACGGCAAGCGTCCTGCCGATGTGAGTGTGCAGCACTTCGAGGACGATCTGGAACACCGCAATGATGACAAGATGATTAGTCAGAAGCTGACCGACTTGAAGAATATCATCATCCGCTATTCGCCCACATCGGCCAACAAGGAGATTCTCAACGAAGCATTGCTCAACCTGTTTGAGTTCGAGAAGGACATGGACAGCCACACACAACTCGAAGACACCGTCTTCATCCCGATTGTGTCGATGCTGGAGAGTCAGGTCGACGTCAGCGAAGAAGAACTGGAGCCGGAGACCAAGAAGGGCGAGAAGGACATCTTGAGCCAGCGCGAGAAGGAGATTATCATGGGCGTGGTCAAAGGCCAGACAAACAAGGAGATTGCCGATTCGCTTTTCATCGCCACCCATACCGTCTTGACCCACCGGCGCAACATCGCCAAGAAGCTCGACATCCACACACCTGCCGGACTGGTGATTTATGCCATCGTGCACGGCATCGTGCAGGTGGACGACATCAAGACACTGCAATGCAACTGAACTCAAATAGTATTCAAAAATAATTTATTAATCTAAAAACAACTAACATTATGGCATTAATGGATCAGCTCGTTGCTAAGGCCAAAGCCAACAAGCAGCGTATTGTCCTCGCAGAGGGCACAGAGCCTAGGACTATTCAGGCCGCTGACCGCATCATTGGTGACGGCGTGGCAGATATTGTCTTAATTGGCGCCAAGAGCGAAATCGAAGCTCTTGCTAAGGAGTACAATCTTAAGAACATCGACAAGGCTACTATTGTGGAGCCCGACAACAATCCTAACGCGCAGAAATATGCCGACTTGCTCTTCAAGCTCCGCGAGAAGAAGGGTCTGACCCGCGAGCAGGCCGACGTATTGGTCAAGAACCCTCTCTACCTGGGTACTTTGATCATCAAGAGCGGAGAGGCCGACGGTCAGGTGGCCGGTGCCCGCAACACGACGGGTGATGTGCTCCGTCCTGCTCTTCAGATTATCAAGACGGCTTCCGGCATCTCATGTGTGAGCGGCGCTTTCATCATGATTATGGAGAACGAAGCTGCCAAGGCTTACGGCAAGGACGGCATCCTGGTATTCGCCGACTGCGCCGTTACTCCCAACCCGGAGGCTTCGCAACTTGCACAAATTGCAGTTTGCTCAGCACAGACAGCCCACGATATCGCCGGAATCGAGACACCTATTGTCGGTATGCTCAGCTTCTCGACCAAGGGTTCTGCCAAGCATGAGATGGTCGACAAGGTAGTCGAGGCCACCCGTTTGGCCAAGGAACTCAATCCCGACCTGCAGATCGACGGCGAACTCCAGGCAGACGCCGCCATTGTGCCTTCCGTAGGCGCCAGCAAGGCCAAAGGTTCGACAATCGCCGGCCACTGCAACACGCTGGTATTCCCTTCTCTCGAGGTAGGCAACATCTGCTACAAGCTCGTACAGCGTCTCACTGGCGGCACCGCAGTCGGTCCTATCCTGCAGGGTATTGCCGCTCCGGTCAATGACCTCAGCCGCGGATGCAACGTTGACGAAGTTTACCAGACCATCGTCGTAACCTGCAACCAGGCCATCGGTGCCAAGGAACGCGCAGCAAAGAAATAACAGAGAGTGTACATTTTAAAGGATAGAAAATGAAGATTCTAGTATTGAACTGCGGTTCTTCGAGCCTGAAGTACAAATTGTTCGACGAGAAGAAAGTGATAGCACAGGGCGGCGTGGAGAAAATCGGTCTGCCTGACTCGTTCCTGAAGCTGGTTAAACCTGACGGAGAGAAGGTTATCCTGGAGTATAGCATGCCCGAGCACACTGCCGCTGTCGGCTTTGTGTTCAAACAGCTTCTCTCCAAGGAGTACGGCGTTCTCAAGTCAGTCGACGAGATTGGGGCTGTAGGCCATCGTGTGCTCCATGGAGCCATGAAGGTTACGGGTTCTTGCCTCGTCACCGACGAAATCATCGAAGTGATTAAGGAGTGCGCCGTCCTCGGTCCTCTGCACAACCCCGCCAACCTCAAGGGCATTATGGCCGTCAAGGAGCTGATGCCCAATTGCCCGCAGGTGGCCGTCTTCGACACGGCATTCCATCAGACAATGCCCGAGAAGGCCTACATGTATGCCATTCCCTACGAGCTCTATCAGAAGTGGGGTGTGCGCCGTTATGGCTTCCACGGCACATCGCATCGCTTCGTAAGCAAGCGTGCCATCGAGTACTTGGGTCTTGACCCGAACAATTCGAAACTCATCGTTGCACATATCGGCAACGGAGCCTCGATGTCTGCCGTCGTCAATGGCAAGTGTGTCGACACCTCCATGGGTCTTACTCCGCTGGAGGGTCTCGTGATGGGTACCCGCTCAGGAGATATCGATGCTGCTGCCGTCCTCTTCCTGATGGAGAAGGAAGGCTATACGGCCGAGCAGATGGATACCGTCCTCAACAAGAAGTCCGGCATGCTGGGTCTGTGCGGTTCGAGCGACATGCGCGACGCTGCCCAGAAGATGGTGGACGGCGACGAGCGAGCCAAGATGGCTATGGACGTCTATTGCTACCGCATCAAGAAGTATATCGGCTCGTATGCCGCTGCTATGGGCGGTCTCGATGCCATTGCCTTCACGGGCGGTGTGGGCGAGAACCACTCGTATGTCCGCGAGCAGGTGCTCAAGGATATGGAGTTCCTCGGCATCAAGATGGACCCTGCCAAGAACCTGGCCATCCATGGCGACGAGGCCATTATCTCTACACCTGACTCAAAGGTTACAGTGGCCGTCGTTCCTACAGACGAGGAGCTTATGATTGCTACCGACACAAAGGAAATTGTTTCGAAGCTGTAATCTGCAGCCAACTACATCTTCCATATAAAGGGTTCTGTAATGCATTCCAACAGCATTACAGAACCTTTTTCGTTAATCTCTTCTCCCTTCGAGCAAGGGGTATGATCATTAACTTCTTTACCCTCGGCAAAGCGTACATTCGTTGACCTCTCTCCTTTCGCTTGCAAGAGTTACCTCTGATTGCATTTAGGGGTACTATTGGTTGTAATCGTCAACACGAATAGTCGCATTTTATGTTCAGCGTCGTTGAACTTAAGTTCAGCGACGTTAAACTTATGTTCAGCGACGTTAAACTTATGTTCAAAGGCATTGAACTAAGAAACCATATCGTTGAATGCAGAATACGGGACGTATTCGTTGCCGAACAAGCAATAAAAAACAGGAGGCAAATACTATGACTAGCATTTGCCTCCTGTTTATTGTATGCGCAACGCTTTATTGAATGCGTAAAGTTTTATTATATACTTAACGCTTTGTTATATGCGTAACGCGTTTGTTATATGTGAATTATAAGCGTGACGCTGGGCTTACTTCATAGGGAAGCTCCAAGTGTTGTTAAATTCTGCTGTATTGGCGCTCGTGAAGTTAAATTCCATAGTGCCTGTTACGTTCGAGTAAAGATCTACCAAGTCCTGGTCATCCTCACCGGCATTCGAGAAGTCAGCACCTCCGAGATACTGGGACATAACACAATCCTGATTCAAGATGAACGCAAGTTTTGCATCGTTGGAAAGAGTTTTGTCCATTTTGAAGTAAAAGTCAAACTCACCAACCTTTTTGAGGTCCATACTTTCCTTTATCTTAGCCTGTGCACTGACTTTCAGTGATGCAGGGAAACTCTCGTAGGTCTTTGCGTCAGTCGTGAACTTGCGAACCTTAACAACCTCGTATCCCATATTTTCTGAGAGTGTGTCGGTGTTTTCGGTGGTCAGCGCTACTGCGTTGCCATCCACTGTGCATGTGACGTCATAGATTCTCAACATATCTTCAGCGAAGTAAACTGAAACCTGGGCAGTTGCAGTTTTGGCTTCCTGAGGCTTTTTGGGATCATTGTCATCATCGTCTTTGTTGCACGAAGCCAGAGAGAGGGTAGATGCAACGATAGCTGCTCCCATAAACAGGGAAAAGAATTTCTTGCTCATTTGTTAAAAATTTTAATGTTTAATCTTATTTTTCGGGCGCAAAGGTACTCAAACTTTTGTAACCGGTTTCTTTTTTCGGACAAAAAATATCCGAATAATGTTATAATTATCAAGAAGAAATGCCGTTAGTTACAATGGACATAGCAACTGACGGCATTTTTGTATGGATTATGTTCCGGGGCAGCAAGTTTCAACCTTTTTATACGTTCCCAGTTCGGCAAGTTTCAGCCTTTTTATATGTTCCGGTTCGGCTGATTTTGGGTTGGCTGATTTCTGCCCATTTTAGTGTCCCATTCGCGATGTATCGACGGCCTTGACATTCTTTTCCTTGTAGTTGCCGAACTTGTAGGAGACGGACAGCGTGCCGCTGATCCAGTTTGGCGCCGTATTCATGTGAAAGTCCTGGTTGCCTTGTACGGAGCGCGTCTTGAACCGGTCGTTGGAGAGGTTGCTGCCCTGCAGGGAGACATTCCACTTGCCGTCTTGCGAAGCCCAGCGCAGTTCGGCGTTTAGACGGAATACGGGCAGAATGTCGTACACACCTTGTATGGATTTCGTCTGGATGAAGGGATAGAGCATCAGTCGAAGGTTCTGGGTAGTACAGAGTTTTGCATAAGCCGAACCGCCTGCAAGGAAGACGAGTCTGTCACGGTCGAACGGCAAGTCAAAGAAGGTTGTGCTCTTGTCGTGGTTGTACAAACCGGCTACAAACACATCTCCACCTATATATTGGCCGATATTGAACGCGGCCATAGCTCTCAATCCGAACTTGTTGCGGTAGTCGAAGTTGGTCTGCTGCATGATGACGGCCAGCCGGTCAGTAGGCTGGTACGGCAACTGTGTGATGAAATCCGGATTGATGTCGGCAAAGGCCATCAGCGTGTAGCGCCTTTTGTATTGCCATACCAGCGAAGTGTTATAGTTGGACGACGGCTGTAGGGTTGGGTTGCCCCAGATTTCCGTGTAGGTCGACGAGTAGTAGACACTATTCATGGTCGACCAGTAGTCTGGGAATTCGGAGTTGGAACTGAAAGAAAGGTTGAGTATGTGGTCGGAGTTGATAACCCAAAGAGCATTGACCACCGGATAGAAACGCCATTTGTCCAAAATCGGCGAATGATATTGTTCGGCGGTGACAGACGCTTCCAGGCTTATGGCCTCCGTCAGTTGCTTGCTGAATCCCGCATACACATTCCAGATGCGTTCGTCGATATCCACGCTGCTTGTTGCATCGGCCATAATCTGGCCGTCCTTATCGAGCGTAGACTGATAGCTGTTGTTGCGGGTCTGCTGAAACTTGCCTCCATACGACAAGCCCCATCCGTTGCCGAGGGAATGCTCCTGGTCGATGGAGATTTGCCACTTGTCGATGGTCTGTTCGCTTTGGGTGTTGACCGACTCTCTGCCCGTAGCGTTACTTTCGAGCAGCTGCTCCTGCGGATTGCTGTAGTGGGTGTAAGAACCGTTAATCTGCAGGCCAAAGGGCAACGAGTAGTTGAGGTCCACATTGTGCATGTTGATGCGGTTGGTCGATTTCTGCTCAGCGGGCACTGTACCGGTAGTATGATTTTTGGCATCTCTATCCGAATAGCTGCCCGTATAGGCCACGTCGAGGCTGTGCTTGTCGGCGAAGGCGTAGTTTATACCCAGTCGCCAGTCCTGGTCGTGGTCAAAGTGCGACTTCTGCCACACCCGGTCGCTGTATTCCGTAGGGGTGCCATTGAGCGGATGTTCGGCCGAGTGCGTCACGGTTCCGTAGTAGTCTCCGCCGCGGATCCCGTATTGCGCATCCATGCCGAGCTTCCCCTTCTGCCACGAGAGCCAACCCTTTCCCGACCACGAGCCGTAATGGCTCTGAGTATAGGCTCCGGTCACCTGTCCGGACAATTCACCATCGCGGGCTTTGGTGGTGACGATGTTGAGGGCCAAACCCCGCACATGAAGACGGGCAGGGGCTGCTAGCATCAGTTCCGTACGGGCCAGGCGGTCGGCGGGCAAAGTCTTCAGCCGTTCGATGAGCTGTTCTTGGGTCAGTGTGGTGGGCTTGCCGTCAATGACGAGTGTTATGGCGCTGCCCGCCATCTTGAGGCTGCCATCCGCATCGCTTATGCCGGGGATGCGCGACAGTGCCTCATAGGCATTGTCGGCCGGCATCTGCTTCATGAGTTGCTTCATGTTGTAGGTCAGCATGCCGCGTTCGGCCTTTACGATGGGGACTTGCCCCGTCACGAAGACTTCCGGCAGGTCGTGCATAAGGCTATCTATCGAAAGTCCGCCGGCGATGGTGTCGGTTGAAGCACCGGTCAAAGAGTCGGCCTTCGACGCTGCCTCTGTTTGGGCGAGACCCGTATGCAATGTCCCCGACAGGACCAACAACAGGGAGAGAACGCGGTAACGGATGTTTGTACTCATATCTGTCAGTGTGAATAAGTCTGTTTGTATGAAATAAGCCTGTCTTTTGTAGAAGAAATAAGTCTGCCCGTGCGAACAAAGTAAAACCCTCATCTGTGTGTGTAAAACCAACCTTCCGATACACACAGACGAGGGTTATAGGGTAGCGTCCGTCTTGTGAAGGGGCGGACGCTGGTATTGTTGGAATCTGTTTAGAAGACGCCCTGAGCCATCATGGCCTTGGCAACCTTCATGAAGCCGGCAACATTGGCACCCTTGACGTAGTCTACATAGCCGTCAGGACGGGTTCCGTACTTCACGCAGTTCTCGTGAATGTCGTTCATGATGCGATGGAGCTGGTTGTCAACCTCCTCGGCAGTCCAAGAGAGACGCTCAGAGTTCTGCGACATCTCAAGACCAGATACGGAAACACCGCCGGCATTGGCAGCCTTGCCAGGAGCATAGAGGATCTTGGCCTCCTGGAATACGCGGATAGCGGCAGGAGTACAAGGCATGTTTGCACCCTCGGAAACGGCATAGACACCATTGGCTACGAGAGCCTTGGCAGCCTCCTCGTTGACCTCGTTCTGGGTAGCAGAAGGAAGGGCGATGTCGGCCTTCTCGTTCCAGGGCTTAGCACCCTCAACATACTTGGCGTGAGGATATTTGTCGAGATACTCCTTGATACGGCCACGGTTCACCTGCTTGATTTCGAAGATGTAGTCGAGCTTCTCGCGGTCGATGCCTTCGGGATCGTAGATATAGCCGTCAGAGTCAGACATAGTCATCGGAATACCGCCCAGCTGGAGCACCTTCTCGGCTGTGTACTGGGCAACGTTGCCGGCGCCTGAGATGAGCACCTTCTGGCCCTTGAGGCTCTTGCCTACACGGGCGAGCATGTTGCAGAGGAAGTATACATTGCCGTAGCCGGTAGCCTCGGGACGAATCAGCGAACCGCCGAACTCGCGACCCTTGCCTGTGAGAACGCCCTCAAACTGGCGGGTGTACTTCTTGTAAGCACCGAACATATAGCCTACCTCGCGGCCACCTACGCCGATATCGCCGGCAGGAACGTCGCAGTTAGGACCGATGTGGCGAGTCAACTCAAGCATGAAAGCCTGGCAGAAACGCATTACCTCGGCATTTGACTTGCCGCGTGGCGAGAAGTCAGAACCGCCCTTGGCGCCACCCATAGGCAGCGTGGTCAGAGAGTTCTTGAAAGTCTGCTCGAAAGCCAAGAACTTCAGGATGCTGAGGTTAACTGACTTGTGGAAACGGATACCTCCCTTGTAGGGGCCGATAGCATTGTTGTGCTGGATACGGTAGCCCATATTGGTCTGGATGTTGCCTTTGTCGTCCATCCAGCTTACACGGAACTGATAGATTCTGTCCGGGATGCAGAGACGCTCCACAAGGTTGACCTTGTCGAACTCAGGGTGCTTGTTGTACTCCTCCTCGATGGTTTCGAGGACTTCGCTCACTGCCTGGTGGTACTCAGGCTCGTTGGGGAATCTCTGCTTCAGATTCTCAAGAACTTTTTTTGCGTCCATTGACTAAAATGTTTGTTTAGGATTATGTGAATGTAGTGTATAGACAAACCTTAATAATATCAGACCGCACGGCAAGTCGTGCAATCTGGCGGCAAAGATAGAGAAAAGAAATCACACGGCCAAATATTTTTTGCAAAAAATAATCAAAAGTAAAGAAAAAATGGAAAAAAGACTGATTTTATCGAAAGTTTATGCAAAATGTCACTTTTCTTGCAAAATAATGTCAACAATATTTCGAAATTATTCGGCTTCCGTTTCGTTTTCTCGTTCAAATTGCTTATCTTTGCGGCAAGTTGTCATATATTAATAATGAGAAGATGAAGAAACTGTTCCTGCTCGATGCCTACGCGCTCATCTATCGCGCCTACTATGGGTTTATCTCCAAGCCTCTTGTCAACAGCAAGGGGATGAACACCGGTGCCGTGTTCGGCTTTGTCAAAACCTTGCAGGATGTCTTGCAGGGCGAGCATCCGGACTGCATTGCCGTTTGCTTTGACCCGAAGGGAGGCACTTTCCGGCATAGGCAGTTCCCGACATACAAAGCCCAGCGCGAAGCCCAGCCAGAGGACATCACCAAAGCTGTCCCCTGGGTCAAGCAGATCATCGATGCCTATCGGATTCCCATATTCGAGATTCCCGATTACGAGGCTGACGATGTGGTCGGCACGCTCTCGCGCATGGCCGACGAGAGCGGCGAGTACGACACCTACCTGATGTCGCCCGACAAGGACTACGCCCAGCTCGTGACGGAGCGCAGCCGCATCTTCAAGCCCAAGAGTTTCGGACCCGGCTACGAGACGCTCGGTGTGCAAGAAGTCCTGGCCAAATACGGCTTGCAGCACACCGGGCAGGTCATCGATATGCTGGGCCTGCAGGGAGATGCTGCCGACAACATCCCGGGCTGTCCGGGCGTCGGACCGAAGACGGCACAGAAACTCATCGCCGATTTCGGCAGCGTCGAAGAGCTGCTGAGGCAAGTGGAAGAAGCCGCAGGGGAGGGCAAGACCGAGTTGCCGAATCTCAAGAAAGGCATGTTTGCCAAGATTGCCGACAACGTGCAGCAGATACGCGACTCGAAGTATTTGGCCACCATCTGCCGCGATGTGCCCGGCTTGACGCTCGATGCCGAGTCCCTGCAAGTGCAGGAGCCGGACCGGGAGACCCTGGCCCGATTGTTTGGCGAACTGGAGTTCCGCTCCATGCGCGACAAGGTGTTGGCCGAAATGGGACAAACCACTCCAAAAACGGGACAAACCGCTCCGAAAACGACACGCAACCGGGCTGCCTCGGACGGAATGCTGGACTTCGGACCGCAAGCGGACGGGGAGGAACCGGCGGAAGATAAAGCCGACGTCACTTTGTCCACCATACGCGACATCCGGACGGACTATGCCGTCTGCGACACGCCTGAAAAACGCCAGGACCTTGTCAAGCAGCTGTCCGCTTGTCCGGAGTTCGCCTTCGACACGGAGACGACCTCTACCGATGTGATGGCCGCCGAACTCGTCGGAGTCAGTTTCGCCGTAGGGGGACACAAGGCCTGGTATGTACCAGTGCCGGCCGACCGGAGCGAGGCCCAATCGGTGGTGGACGAGATTCGTCCCCTCTTGGATAACACTTCTGCGCAGAAGATTGCCCAGAACCTGAAGTACGACTATTCCGTCCTGAAACGGTACGGTCTCGAGGTGGCCGACCCCGTCT
Source organism: bacterium (assembly GCA_963631395.1). Taxonomy (GTDB): domain Bacteria; phylum Bacteroidota; class Bacteroidia; order Bacteroidales; family UBA3663; genus Liminaster. The sequence continues at coordinate 17,756 of CAVGQN010000019.1, read as the reverse complement.
TCGACACGATGATAGCCCACTACCTGCTTCAGCCCGAGCAACCTCACAACATGGACTATCTGTCGGAGACTTACCTCAAGTACCGACCTATCCCGACCTCCGACCTCATTGACACGGGCAAGAAAAAGAAGGAGCCGAAGGTCTTTGTCGAAGACCTCTTCGCAATGGCCGCAGCCGACGAGGAAGATACCCTACCCAAGACAATGCGGGAATGTCCGGTGGCACAAGTGGCCGAATACTGCTGCGAGGACAGCGATGTGACCTGGCAGCTGGCACAGATATTTCGGCAGGAATTGGCAAAGGAGGGCCTGGTCCGCCTCTTTGAAGACGTCGAGATGCCGCTTGTCAAGGTCCTGGCCGACATGGAACTGACCGGCGTTCGCCTCGACACATCGGCCCTGAAAGAATCAGAGGGCGTTCTCAATGCCGAACTGAAGCGATTGGACGGGCGCCTGGCCGAATTGGCCGGACATGCATTCAATCCGCTTTCGCCCAAAGTGGTGGCCACCGTCCTGTACGATGAGCAGAAGATGGACCCGAAGAACAAACAACGGAGCACGGCCGAGGAAATCCTGCAGCAACTGAAGGGCAAGGTGGCCGACGCCCCCGACAAGCTGGAGATTATCGAAGACATCCTTTCCTACCGAGGCATCAAGAAGCTGCTCAGCACCTACATCGAAGCCCTGCCGGCCGAGATAAACCCGACCACGGGACGGATACACACTTCGTTCAATCAGACCGTGACCGCCACGGGCCGGCTCTCGTCGTCCAACCCCAATCTGCAGAACATCCCTATCCGCGACGAACTGGGCCGCGAAATCCGCAAGGCGTTCATACCCGATGCCGGGGAAATCTTCTTCAGCGCCGACTATAGCCAAATCGAGCTTCGCCTGATGGCCCATCTCAGCCAGGACCCCAACATGCTCGAAGCCTTCAAGAGCGGAGAGGACATCCACCGGGCCACGGCGGCCAAGATCTATCACCTCGACCCGTCGGAGGTAACCAAGCTGCAGCGCACGAAAGCCAAGACGGCCAACTTCGGCATCATCTACGGCATCTCTACTTTCGGATTGGCCAGCCGGCTCAACATCCCGCGCAGCGAGGCCAAGGAACTCATCGAAGGCTACTTCGCCACCTATCCGAAGGTGAAGGAATACATGGAGCAGAGCATCGAGACCGCCCGTGAGAAGGGTTATGTCGAGACCTTGTTCGGCCGCAAGCGCATGTTGCCCGACATCCATTCGGCCAACGCCACGGTGCGCGGTTACGCCGAGCGCAACGCCATCAACGCCCCCATCCAGGGAACGGCTGCCGACATCATCAAGATAGCCATGATACGCATAGCCCGCCGCATCAGGCAGGAGCAGCTGCATGCCAAGCTCCTCATCCAGGTACACGACGAATTGAACTTCAGCGTGCCAGCCGAAGAACTGGGCCAGCTGCAGAAACTCGTGCTCGAAGAGATGGCTGGGGCTTGCCAGCTGAGCGTTCCTCTGATAGCCGATTGCGGAAGTGGCCGGAACTGGCTCGAAGCTCACTGACAAAATGAAGCGCATTGACAAAGCAAAAAATACTCTCTGACAAAGCAAAATACGCACCCCGTACCGATACGGAGTGCGTATTTTATTTTCTTCTTAAAAGAAGTGTTCTAAGCAAAGAGTTTTTTATGCAAAGAACTTTCTAAGTAAAGTAGTTTTTCTAAGCAAAGAACCCTCCTAAGCAAAGAGTTTTCCTATGCAAAAAATCTTTCCTAAGCAAAGGCTTTTTCCTGCTTTAGAATAAGCGCTTACTTCACCGAAATCTCCGTCTTGGCGCTCTTCAGGCCTTTGCCGGTTACAGACAAAGTCGAGAGGCCGGCTTCCTTCGTTGCCTGAACGACGACGACCAGTTCGCCATGGAAGGCTTTCATCGTCGGGTTGACAAAAGTTTCGAGCGAGGTAGCGTCGCCGTTACAGCAGGAGTTGAACTTGGCCGATTTGCCTTTGACCGCAAATTTCAGTTGCGTGTCGGCATCCGGGCAGAGGTTTCCGTCGCGGTCCACCACACGCACAGTCACGAAGGTGAGGTCCGGGCAATCCAAAGCCTTGCCGTCGGCATCGACCGGAATGGCCGACATCGACTCACGGTCCTTCACTAGTTCGATGTGGTGGGGTTGGCCGGCCGTCTTGATGGTCTCGGTAGCGGCCACATTGCCCTCAGCGTCATAGGCCACCACCTTCAGTTCGCCGGGTTCGTACTTCACATCCATCCAGCGCAGGCGGTAGCGGTCCAGGCGGTTCTTGCCCGCAGGGGCATCGCCATTGGCAAACATCGAGGTGCCGCCCCACGGCATACGTTCCTCGTGGCGCAACGCGAGGTAGTCGTCCATGCTGCAATCGAGGTGCCTCAAGCGGCCCTGGCTCTTGCCGTTGACGAAGAGTTCGGCTTCCGGATAGTTAGTGTAGCAGAAGACGGGTGTCGTCTCGCCCTCGCGACCGGTCCAGGTCCAGTGCGGCAGCAGGTGCAGCGTTTCCTTCTCCGGAGCCCAGTGCGTCCGGTAGAGCCACATTCGGTCTTTAGGCAGTCCGGCCAGGTCGAAAATGCCGAAGTAGCTGGAGCGCGACGGCCAGTACTCGTCGTAGGGGGTCGGTTCGCCGAGGTAGTCGAAGCCCGTCCACACAAATTCGCCGATGACACGCGGCTCCTTGTCCTGCCACATCCAGTCGTCGTCGGGCAGGTTGCTCCAGATGCACGACTCCAAGTCGTAAGACGAGATTTGGCCGTCATCGTAGGCCACGCCGTGCACTTCCTCCACGGGGAACTTATACACACCGCGGCTGGAGACCGTCGAGGCCGTTTCCGAGCCGAGAATTATGCCCTTAGGCGAATTGTCCAGACCCTTCTGGTAGACGTGCAGGCGGTAGTTGAATCCCGGGATATCCGTCTCCTGGAACACGCCGCTGTACATCGGGGCCTCGCCGCGGTCCATGCCTTGCGTGCAAGGGCGGGTTCCGTCCAGCCGGTGCACGAGTTGCTGGAGCTGGCGGGTATAGTACAGGCCCGAGGCCGTTCCCTGTTCGGGGATTTCGTTGCCGATGCTCCACATGATGTTGGACGGATGGTTGCGGTGCACGCGCACCAGGTTGGTGAAGTCGCGTTCCCACCAGGGGCGTCCGTCGCGGTTCACGGACGTCTTGTCGACGACATTGAAGAAGCGTGCATAACCGTTGCGGCACTTGCGGCTCACCCACATGTCGCACGATTCGACCATCACCATCATGCCCATCTCGTCGCAGATGTCCATCTGCCAGGGTGCCGGCATATTATGGCTTGTACGGATGGCGTCGCAGCCCATTTCCTTCAGCAGGCGCACCTGCCGGCGGAAGGCGTCCTTGTTGAAGGCCGAACCCAGCGGACCGAGGTCGTGGTGCAGGCAGACGCCCTTGAACTTGCGCACCTGGCCATTCAGTTTGAAGCCTTCGTTGTCGTAGGCGATGCTGCGCAGGCCGACGTGGGTTTCCATCCTATCCCAAAGCCGGTCGCCTTCCTTCAGTTCCGTGACCAGGGTATAGAGGACGGGGTGCTCCGGACTCCAGAGCAAGGCGTCCTTGACGGTCAGCAACTGGCTGGTTTCGTTCGAACGGTTCACTTCCGCTTCCGACCGGGCCACTTGGCGGCCGGCATTGTCCAGCAGGGTCTGCACGATGGTGCACTTGGCCTTGCTGCCCCCCAGGATAGCCTCCGAGGTGACATACAGACGGGCTTCGGCGGCCTTTTCGGCCTTGGCATCAATGCCTCCCGTCATGGTTGTGCGGGCGAAAGTGCCCCATTTGTCCAAGTATTTTTCCTGGTGCAAAAGCAGGCGCACCGGGCGATACAGTCCGGCTCCAGGGTACCAACGCGAGGACTCCTCCACATTCTGCAGATGGACGGCCACGGCATAGGTACCTGCCTTCAGGGCCTGGTTCGGGGCCTTCGTCTGATTGCCGTCCTGAGCCTCCGGTGTTGTCCCGACGGCGCCGGTGATGTCGAGACTGAACGTATTGTAGCCATAAGCCCAGTAACCCACATCCTGGCCGTTCACCCATACATGTGGTTCGGCCATGGCTCCGTCAAAGACCAGTTCGGCCGAGCTGTATCCCTCGGGGATGGTGATTTCCGTCCGGTACCAGCCCTCGCCAATCCAGGGCAGCGAACCGCTGCGTCCCGTCTTCTCGGTGGCCTCCTTCTCTCCGTTTTGCTCGATGGCCACGGTTTGTTTGTCGATGTCTTTGTCGAAAGGTCCGCTCACGGCCCAGTCGTGGGGAATGGAAACCTGTTGCCAGCCGGAGTCGTCGTAAGCCGGAGCTTCGGCCCCCTCGGCAGCTCCGCGCTGGAACCGCCATCCGTCGAGGAGCAGTTGTTCCTTGCTTTGGGCTACGGCGACGGCCGATGCCGTCATCCACAGGGCGCACAAATAAATAGTTAAGCGTTTCATAGGTGTTGGGTTGTTGTGGGTAATTTGATTAGTTGTCGGGCACGAAAATACGGTTTTATTTTGGTTTTTCCAAGTTCTTGGTTCTTTTTTTGCTCCAAAACTTGGACATTCGGACAGAAACCGCTACTTTTGTACACGAAAAAACATCCGTACACTATGGCCGACAACTTTTTGGAACGACAATATGCTGCCTACGAAGAGCGGAAGAAGACCCTGGCAAAAGGCGCTAAAGCTAAAAAACCTTCCGTGAAGTTCTACACCCGTCCCGGCACGCCCAAGTCCGATTCAGACGCGCGTGAGGACACTAAACTTCTGACGCGTCAGGACTCAAATAAGCCCGGTGAGGCAGGACACTAAGTCCGGGTCACTAAAAAGTCTGGATTGAGTCGTTGACGTAGACCGTAGCCGCGTCGCCGACGCTGATTTCTGCCTGTTCGGTGTTGATGGCCTCCCGTCCGGGATAGAGGTTCCAGGTTCCCTTCACCAGTTTGACGGGTGCTCCCGAGGTGTGGATGGCGTCGCCGCAGGACGAAGTCAGCTTGGCCGTCAGGGCATAATTGCAGACCACACCGCCCCGGGCATAGAGGGCATGCGTGTAGATGGAATCGCCGAGGTCCGTGTCGTAGCGCGGCAAAGCCCGGTTGTTGAGGGTCAGCGTGCCGGTTCCGTCAAAATAGAGCTGACCGCTCACATAGATGCATCCGTCGGCTTCCTGGATGTAGCCGTCGGCATATTGAGTGGTGTAGACCGAGTCGGAGAGCACATTCGTCTTTCCCGTCACGACCACATAGCAGACCTTGTCGCCCGTCTGGACTTCGACGGCCGGACCATGGCCGGACTGCAGGCGCAATCCGCTCAAGTAGAGGGCAAAGTCGCGGTCAGCCGACACCTTGAGTTGGCCGCCAAGCGGATGCAGCGAGTCGACCGAAGCCTTGCCGTAGACGATAAGCGCCAGGCTGTCGTCGCTCGTCGTGAGACTCAGCCGCGCCCCGTCGCGCACCACGTCGACCAACCCTGCATTCGGGCCCCACACCCGCACATCGCCCTCCCGGTATTCGACAAAGACGGGATGCACGAAGCGCGACACCAGCGAGTTGACGGGCGAAAAAGCCGTCCCTACCACATCCGTATCGTAGTCATCGCACCCCGACCACACACAAGGTGCAATCAGGGCGGCGAAGAGGGATAATACACTCGGTCGGAACGGCTTTCGCATTATTGTTTTGGTTATGGAGAGAGAAATCTCCCCTGCTTGTTCAAATCAGATTCCTGCTTACTCCGAAATCAGGTTTCTGCTTGTTCAAATCAGATTCCTGCTTACTCCGAAATCAGGTTTCTGCTTGTTCAAATCAGATTCCTGCTTACTCCGAAATCAGGTTTCTGCTTGTTCAAATCAGATTCCTGCTTACTCCGAAATCAGGTTTCTGCTTGTTCAAATCAGATTCCTGCTTACTCCGAAATCAGGTTCTTGCCCGTCATTTCGGTAGGCTGAGGCAAGCCCATGATAGAGAGGATGGTAGGAGCCACATCGCACAGACGGCCCGAAGCGACCTTCATCTGCAGCTTGTTGTCGTCGATGTAGACACAAGGAACGGGGTTGAGCGAGTGGGCCGTATTGGGCGTGCCGTCGGCGTTGATGGCGTGGTCGGCATTGCCGTGGTCAGCGATGATGAGCACGGCGTAGTCGTTGGCCTTGGCAGCCTCCACCACGTCATGGCAGCACACGTCGATGGTCTCGACGGCCTTCTGGATAGCCGGATAGACACCCGTGTGGCCTACCATATCGCCGTTGGCGAAGTTGCAGGCGATGAAGTCGAACTGCTGCGTCTTGATGGCCTCGACGAGTTTATCCTTGACGATGAGCGCCGACATTTCGGGCTGCAGGTCGTAGGTAGCCACCTTGGGCGAAGGCACGAGGATGCGGTTTTCACCCGGATACTCCGACTCGCGTCCGCCGTTGAAGAAGAAAGTGACGTGCGCGTACTTCTCGGTCTCGGCGATGCGGAGCTGCTTCAGGCCGGCGTTGGAGACGATTTCTCCGAGCGTCTTCTCGACATTCTCCTTGGGGAAGAGGATGTGCAAGCCCTGGAACTTCGAGTCGTAGGGCGTCATGCAGCAGTAGTAGAGCGGCATGGTGTGCATACCCTCGGCGGGCATATCCTCCTGTGTCAGAACCGACGTAATCTCCTTGGCGCGGTCGTTGCGGTAGTTGAAGAAGATGACCGTATCGTTCGGGCGGATGATGCCGACGGGTGCATTGTCGCGGGTGAGGACGGCGGGCTCAACGAACTCGTCGGTCACGCCGGCGTCGTACGAAGCCTGCATGGCCTCGACGGGGCAGGCATAGGGATGACCCACACCGGCCGTAAGCTGGTCGTAAGCCTTCTTGATGCGGTCCCAGCGCTTGTCGCGGTCCATGGCATAGAAGCGGCCCGTGATGGAAGCGATTTCGCCGCAACCCACTTCCTCGCAGTGCTTGGCCACGGTCTCGATAAAGCCCTTGCCCGAATGGGGGTCGGTGTCACGGCCGTCCATGAAGCAATGCAGGTAGGTGCGGCCCTCCAGGTGGTAAGTCTTGGCGATGTCCACGAGCTTGAGCAGGTGAGCCAGCGACGAGTGCACGCCGCCCGTCGACGTCAAGCCCATGAAGTGGATGGCGCCGCCCTTCTGTGCGTTCTCGAAAGCGGCCTTGATCTCCTTGTTGTCCATGATGCTGTTGTCGGCACAGGCCATGTTGATTTTGACCAGGTCCTGATAGATGATACGGCCGCCGCCGATGTTCATGTGACCTACTTCGGAGTTGCCCATCTGACCTTCGGGCAGACCTACGTTAAGGCCGTCCGTACGAAGCTGGGCGTGAGGGTATTTGGCCAAAAGGCTGTCCCAATATGGAGTCGGAGTACTTGCGATGGCATCTGATTTTGTTCCGTCGCCACATCCCCAGCCGTCGAGGATGAGCAGAAGTGCTTTCTTTGTCATAATGTTGTATATATAATTAACTGATTTACATTCGGAATAACGGGTTCCCGTCTTCTACCTTTCGGGCGCGAAGATATATATTTTAAACGTAACACGCAAATTCCGTTTCCTAAAAAAGCGCGGCAAGGCGGACGGAAATCGGTCTGACGAAACATTTGACACGCTTAGATGCCGATTGGGAGGAAGATTTGGGCTTTTATGTGACTGCCGACGAAAATAAGGGCCGAAAATTTGGAGCGGAACCGGAAACGCCGTATCTTCGCGGCAGACTCTTCAGGGCAGGGTGAAATTCCCGATCGGCGGTATAGTCCGCAAGGTTCCCCGGAACCACGAACCGATGCAACTTCGGTACCGACAGTACAGTCTGGATGGAAGAAGGTGTCGTGCAAGGCAAAGGGCCGGTCTGTGCGGGCAGCCGACGGACCGCTTTTCCTCCAGTGGACATCGTTATTCCAGGGGCATCCGGAAGACGGTGTCCTTTCGGTTTTACCCCCGAGGCCGCCCCTCTCCCCGTCCTGGAGTTGCGGATATTAAGTCCTGAAAATTATTGCGATACAACGCATTTACGATAACACAACGCACGTTTATGATTACAGAACGAGACATCGAGCGTATGGATATTGCCAAGGTGTTGGCTCAAAATGGTCTGGGATTCGTCAACCCCAATCCGCTGGTGGGCGCGCTGATTTACCGCGACGACCAACTCTTGGCCACGGGCTACCACAAGCGGTATGGGCGCCTGCACGCCGAGCGCGAAGCCTTCCTCGATGCCGAACAGAAGGGCGTCGACTGCACGGGAGCGACAATGTACGTCAGCCTCGAGCCCTGCTGCCACCAGGGGAAACAGCCGCCTTGCACCGATGCCATCATCGCCCATCACATCAAGCGCGTCGTGGTCGGCATGCTCGACCCGAACCCGCTGGTGGCCGGAAAGGGCGTGGAAAAGCTCCGTGCGGCAGGCATCGACGTCGACATTCTGCCCGAGGATTCGAAAGAGGCGGACGATCTGCGTTTTCAGAACCGCATCTTCCTCAAGTACATCACGAGCGGTCTGCCGTGGATTTCCATGAAGTATGCCATGACCCTCGACGGCAAGATTTGCACCCGCACCGGCGACAGCCGCTGGGTGTCGGGCGAAGAGTCAAGGCAGCTTGCGCACCATCTCCGCCTCTGGCACATGGGCATCCTGTGCGGCATCGGAACTGTGTTGGCCGACGACCCGATGCTCACCGCCCGCATCCCCGACCTGCCGGATGACCACCCCACTCCCGTACGCATCGTGGCCGACCGCAATGCGCGCATCCCGCTTGAGAGCAATTTGGTCAAAACCGCCCGCGAGTTTCCGCTCGTCGTGGCCCATGCCGAAGGGGCAAACCCCGACAAACTCGCCCGGTTGCATGAACTCGGCGTGCAAACCTGGAAGTGCGATTCGCTGCAGGAACTGATGGCCCGGGCCGGCAAGGAGCAGATAGACAGCATCCTGCTCGAAGGCGGCGGCACCCTCAACGAGGCCTTCCTGCGCGAAGGACTGGTCGACGAGGTCGTTGCCTTTGTCGCTCCCAAGCTGATAGGCGGAACCGACGCCAAGACCCCCGTCGAAGGACTCGGCCTCGCCCGCATGTCGCAGGCCGTCGCTTTGAAGATCGTCAAGACAAAGATGCTCGGGGAAGACGTCCTTATCCATGGCATCGTGGAAAAATAAGGCAAGGTAAAGCCGGCAAACAAAGGCAAGTCAAAGTCTGCAAGTAAAGCAAGGCAAAGTCTGCGGACAAGCAAGGCAAAGACTGCGGACAAGCAAGGCAAAGTCTGCAAATAAGGGAAACAAAACAAGCAAATAAGCAAGGCAAAGTGTTTACGGGAATCATCGAAGAAACGGGCCGCGTCAAGGCCCTGCACCGGGGCGCCAAGAGCTTTACGCTCGAGGTCGAAGCCAGCCTCGTTACCGAGGGGACGCAGGTGGGCGACAGCATTGCCACCAACGGCGTGTGCCTCACCGTCACATCGCTCACGGGGCACGGGTTTACGGCCGACGTAATGCCCGAGACCGTCTCGCGCACGGCGTTGGGCGAACTCAAGCCGGGCAGTCCCGTCAACCTCGAGCGGGCCCTGTCCCTCCAGTCGCGCCTGGGCGGCCACATCGTCTCGGGTCACGTCGACGGCGTGGGGCGCATCTCCGACCGCCGGCAGGACGACACGGCCCTATGGCTCACCGTGGAGTGCGACTCGCGCCTGCTCCGCTACATTGTCGAGAAGGGCAGCATCACCGTGCAGGGCGTCTCGCTCACCGTGGCCCGCGTCGACAGCCGCTCGTTTGCGGTTTCGCTTATTCCCCACACGCAGCACGCCACCACCCTGCACCAGGCCCGCGTCGGCGACGCCGTCAACCTGGAGAACGACATCATCGCCAAATATGTCGAGAAGCTGTCCGGCGCGGCCCCGAGCGAAGAAGGCCTGATGGACAAACTACGGAAATACGGATTCTGAAGGATGTCGAAGGAAACAAGGATTCTGGAACCGGGAAAATAAAGTTTTTTTGGTACAAGCCAAGGATTCTGAAACCAAGGAAATTCGGGTTCCAAAGAAAAAGAAGAATAATAAGAAAAAAACGGGATTCTAAAAACTGAGAAGGTATGGATTCTGAAAAAGACGAACGATTCAACACGATAGAAGAGGCCGTCGAGGCCATCCGCCAGGGCCAGTGCGTCCTGGTGCTCGATGACCCCAACCGCGAGAACGAGGGCGACCTGATCTGTGCGGCCGAGTTTGCGACGACCGAAAACGTCAACCTGATGGCGTCAGAGGCCAAGGGCCTCATCTGCATGCCCATGAGCCGGCAGATGTGCGAAAAGCTCAACCTGCCCCAGATGTGCGCCAACAACAGCGACAACCACCTGACGGCCTTCACCGTGAGCATCGACCACATCTCGACCACCACGGGCATCTCGGCCGTGGAACGCGGCATCACGGCGCGCGCCACCGTGGCCGACGACACCAAGCCGACCGACTTCCGCCGCCCCGGCCACATGTTCCCGCTGCAGGCCCGCGAGGGCGGCGTTCTGGTCCGCTCGGGCCACACCGAGGCCACCGTCGACCTCTGCCGGATGGCGGGACTCAAGGAGTGCGGCCTCTGTTGCGAAATCATGCGCGAAGACGGCACGATGATGCGCACCGCCGAGTTGCTCGAGTTTGCCAAGAAGCACCACCTGGTCATCATCACCATCGCCGACCTCATCGCCTACCGACGCCGCACGGAGAAACTCGTCGACCAGGTTGCCGTGGCCGAACTGCCCACCAAGTACGGCACCTTCCAGGCCTACGGCTACGTGAACCGGGTGACCGGCGAACATCATGTGGCACTGGTCAAAGGCGACGTGACGACCCCCGAACCCGTCCTCTGCCGCGTCCACTCGGAGTGCCTCACGGGCGATGCCTTCGGCAGTCTGCGCTGCGATTGCGGTGAGCAACTGGCCGAGGCCCTGCGCCGCATCGAGAAGAAAGGCCGTGGCGTGCTCCTCTACCTGCGCCAGGAAGGCCGCGGCATCGGACTTATCAACAAGCTGCGGGCCTACAAGCTGCAGGACGAGGGCATGGACACCGTCGAGGCCAACCTGGCCCTGGGCTTTGCCGTCGACCTCCGCGAGTACGGCACCGGCGCCTCCATCCTGGCCGACCTGGGCATACGCGAGCTCATCCTCATGACCAACAACCCCGCCAAAATCGACGGACTGGACGGCTTCGGACTGAAGGTGGTGGGCCGCGAACCCATCGAGATGACCTGCAACGAGAAGGACGAGTTCTATATGTACACCAAATACGTCAAGATGGGCCACCTCCTCCACGTCAAGGACCTGCAAAAGAAATTCAAGGACCACGCGGGCAAGGACCCTATTGATAAGGGCGTTCAAAAATAAGGACTCTAAGTTCTAGATTCCAAGTTCCAAGTTCTAAACTCTAAGTTCTAAGTTCTAAGTTCTAAACTCTAAATATATGAAAAGAATTGAAGGCAACTTGTCGGCCAACGGCCAGAAGATAGGCATCGTGGCTTCGCGTTTCAACGACTTCATCGTAAGCCGGCTCATCGACGGAGCCGAAGACTGCTTCGTGCGCCATGGCGGCAACACCGCCGACCTCACCCTGGCCTTCGTGCCCGGTGCATTCGAGATTCCGCTGGTCGCCCAGAAGATGGCCGAGTCCGGCTGCTACGACGCCGTTGTCTGCCTCGGAGCCGTCATTCGCGGCGCCACCCCTCACTTCGACATGGTAGCCAACGAGTCGGCCAAAGGCATTGCCACGGCCGGTCTGAAGACGGGTGTGCCCGTCACCAACGGCATCCTCACCACCGACAGCATCGAGCAGGCCATCGAGCGTGCCGGAACCAAAGCCGGCAACAAGGGCGCCGACGCCATGATCTCGGCCATCGAGATGGTCAACGTTATCAAGGGTCTCTGACGTCCATGGACCCCGCAGAAGCTCGGACCCTGACGGGCCGGGTTGTGCACGGCCAACAGCTCGGGCGACGGCTCGGTTATCCCACCGCCAACCTCGAGACAGCGCCTCACCACCCGTTGCCCGCCAATGGCGTCTATGCCGCCCGGGCCACCCTGGCCGACGGCCGGACCTGCCCCGCCATGGTCAATGTCGGGGTGCGCCCCACTGTGGGCTCGGGTCAGCGCCCCACGGTCGAGGCTCACCTCATCGGCTTCCAGGGCGACCTCTACGGGCAGACGCTGCGCCTGGACTTCGTCCGCCGCATCCGCGACGAGCGGAAGATGGACAACCTCGACGACCTCAAGAGACAACTCGGCAAGGACCTCGACGAAATCCGGAAGCTCAATCTCTGAAAGAAAGCAAAGCTGAGTCTCTGAAAGAAGAATGCCGAATCTCTGAAAATATGTGGGCGGTTTTCTCCGCTTTTATTTGGAAGCATAAGGAAAAAACCGTACCTTTGCACGCAAAAGTCAAGCGGGACGCTTCTGTGCCAAAACAACAGGCTTCCACGCTTGATTCATACACTTCTACATTTAAAACCAAACACGTTTTTACTCTTAAATCAAAACATCACAGCAATATGAAAACGCTTCTGACCTTGACATCCGCCCTGCTCCTCTCGTGCACTGCCCTGCAGGCCGAAACGCGCGTCACCATCTTCGGCGACAGCTATTCTACGTTCGAAGGTTGGCTCACCCCCGCCGACAACGAACCCTGGTACTGGTCCGAAAACTCGCCGCACAAGGTCAAGGACAACGACGTGACCCGCGTCGAACAGACCTGGTGGTGGCAGGTCATCGACCAGATGGGCTGGACCCTCGAGCGCAACAACTCCTACTCGGGCAGCACGGTGGGCTACTTCGGCTACCAAAACGAAAACTACAAGGCGCGGTCGTTCAACACGCGCGTGGCCGAACTCGGCGAACCGGACGTCATCCTCTCCTGCTGCATCACCAACGACTCGTGGACGGGCGAGAAACTCGGTTCGTACAAGTACGCCAACTGGACCGAAACCGACTTCTGGTACTTCCGTCCGGCCATGGCCCGGCTCTGCTCGGTGATGAAGCAGAACTATCCGCTGGCCAAGATTTACATCATCCTCAACACGGAGCTCAAGCCCGAGTTTGTCGAGTCGCTCTACGTCATCTGCCGCCACTACGGACTGCCCGTCATCACGCTCCACGACATCGACAAGCAGGTCGGACACCCCTCGCAAGCCGGTCATAAGGCCATTGCCGAACAAGTCATCGAATATATCCGGAATGAAAAATAACGGTTAATAAAAACCCCACAAACCATGAAACGAATCTTCCTGCTCATATCTCTGTTCGCCGCATGGACGGCCACCCAAGCTGCCCTGCGTCTTCCCGCCCTCATCGGCGACCACATGGTGCTGCAACAGCAGTCGCAAGCCCGCCTCTGGGGCTGGGCCACTCCCGGCAGCACCGTCCGGGTGTCGGCATCGTGGTCCGAAGACACCTACAGCTGCAAGGCCGACGGCGACGGATGCTGGCAGCTCAGCGTCAACACGCCCGCGGCTTCGTTCGAAGCGCAGACTCTCGTCTTCACCGAAGATGGTAAAGAGGATAAAAAAGACAAAGATAGCAAAAAGGGTAAAGAGAATAAAAAGTACAAAAAGGGCAAAGAGGATGGCAGCACCGTCCGCATTTCGGACGTCCTCATCGGCGAGGTGTGGCTGGCCTCCGGTCAGTCGAACATGGAAATGCCGCTGCGTGGCTTCTCGGGCTGCTGCATCGAGAACGGCACGACCGACGCCATCAACGCCTACCGCGACTATCCCGGCGTGCGCATGATGGTGGTCAAACTCGACCAGAAGAGCGAGGTGCAGACCGACTGCACGGGCAGGTGGACCGACGGCAAGTTCCCCAACGCCATGGCGTGGAGCGCCACGGCCTTCTATTTCGCCTCTACCTTGAGCCAGGCCCTGCAGGTGCCCGTCGGCATCGTCAACAGCAGCTACGGCGGCGCCACCGTCGAGAGCTGGTGCAGCAAGGAGTTGCTCGACACCTACCCCGACATCGACACCAATCTGGAGCACATCTGGGCCAGCCAGCCGCACTACACGCGCCCCCTGCTCATGTACAACGCCATGTTTGCGCCCGTGCGCCACTACACCTACCGCGGCATCATCTGGTACCAGGGCTGCAGCAACGTCGGCGTTGGACCTTCGAGCGACGAGTACGCCCAGCGCCTGGCCGATATGGTCAAGTTGTGGCGCGAGCAGATCGGACTGGGCGACATCCCCTTCCACTACGTCGAGATTGCTCCCTACCACTACGACGGCATCCAGGAGGGCCGCGCCGCCTTCCTGCGCGAACAGCAGTACAAGGCGCAGAGCCTCATCCCCAACAGCTTCATGATTTCGACCAACGACCTCGTGGAGCCCTACGAGCTGCACAACATCCACCCCAGGCAGAAGAAGGCCGTCGGCCAGCGCCTCTGCTACGGCGCACTCAACCGCGTGTACGGCATGACCGACATCTGCTGCTCCGGACCGCGCTACAAGGACATGACCGCCCGGGGCGACACCTGCTTCATCGGCTTCACTGACCTGCAGATGGGCATCTGCCGCAACACCGACATCCGGGGCTTCGAGGTGGCCGGCGACGACCGCGTCTTCTATCCCGCCGACGACGTCTCACTGCGCTGGCAGACCAACCACATCTTGGTCCGCTCCTCCCGGGTGCCCCACCCCGTCGCCGTCCGCTACTGCTTCCGCGACTTCCAGCCGGGCACGCTCATCGGCGGCAACGAAATCTGTGCCTATCCCTTCCGCACCGACGACTGGGACAAATAAGACCACCCTTCACGCCACGATGAACGCCTTCCGGTTGCTCGCCCGAACGCTGCCGCTGCTGTCGGCCGCCTGCAGTCTCCTGCCGGCCCGGGCCTCGTCGCTCCCCACGCTGCCCCACGACTACTACTTCGGGCACCTCGGCATGAACGACGGACTGGCCGAAAATAACATCACGACCCTGTGCGAAGACCGCGACGGTTACTTGTGGATTGGGTCGAGCTTCGGCCTGAACCGCTACGATGGCTACGAGATGCGGCTCCTGACCGACCGGGCCAAGACGCGCTTCTACATCAAGACGCTCCAGCAGGACGCCGGCGGTCGGCTTTGGGTCGAGACCTTCGAACGCTATCTGCTGCCCACGGGCGACGGCTACCTCACCGATGCGGCCGACACGCTCCTGTCGCTCGGCCTGCCCGCCGCGCCTTCCTGTCGGCTCTATGTCGACAGCCAGGGTGACCTCTGGGACATCACTGCCGACAGCCTCTACCGCCACAGTTACCGCGACGGCAGCAACACGGCGCAGGCCCTGCCCGACGACCTGAAGGACGAACACTCCGCTCTCTCCGTCAGCGACGCCGACTCTCTGCTCTTCCTCCTGGGCCAGGACCACCTGTGGCGCTTTGACCCCGCCCGCCGGCAATGGGAACGCGAGGACCTGCCCCACGAGGCGGCCTCCCTGCTGCAGGGCAATCCCGCCCACGACATCTACTACCTGAAGTGCCAAAACGACTCGAGCGGCCGACTTTGGGTCTATTCCCTCTTCGACGAACTGCTGCTGTTCCGCACCTCGCCCCAGGACCCCTGGCAACGGCTCCGCCTACCCCAGGACGAGGTCCGCTCGCAGAACTCCATACGCGGCGTCCAGCAGGACCATGACGGCAACGTCTGGATTGCCACCGACCACAAGGGCCTCTTCCGCTACCGGCCCTCCGACGGCTCGCTGACCAACATCGCGCGCCAGGCCGACAACCCCTCGTCGCCCGCCTCCAACAACATCGCCTGCCTGCTCTGCGACAGCCACGGCACCCTTTGGCTGGGCCACTTCAAGAACGGCATCTCCTACTGCCGGCCCCAACAGCAGGTGTTCCACCACCGCGCCACCCGGCTCGGCGACATCACCGCGCTGCTCAGCCTGCCCGGCGGCGACTGCTGGATAGGGACGGACGGCAGCGGCCTGTGGTACGAGGACGCCCGGGGCCAGCTGACCCCTTCGGCTCTCCCCAACCTGACCATCACCAGCCTGCAGCAGGACTCGGTCGGCGGACTGTGGGTGGGCACCTACGACGACGGACTCTACTTCCTGCGCGGCACCACGCTCCGGCACTACACCGCCCAATCCGGCCACCTGCCCCACAACAACGTGACGCGCATGGCGTTCGATGCCCGCGGGGGTGCCCTGTGGGTCTGCTCGGTCTTCAACACGCTCTACCGCTTCGACCCCGCCACCGAGACCTACCAGGTCCGCCTGACCGGTGAGGGCGACAACCTCTACGGCCTGTCGGTGTGCATCGACACCTGCCGGCAGACGCTCTACATGGGCGCCGTCTACGGGTTGTGGGCCGAAGACCTGCAGTCGCACACCGGCACACTGCTCACCGCCACCGACCGCGAGGAACCCTTCACCGAGCAGCAGTTCGGCTGCCTCTATGCCGACGCCGCCCACCGCCGCCTCTGGATGGGTCACCGCCAGGGCCTCACTTGCTGGGACATGGCAGAAGGCCGTATGACCGACTTCGCGCTGCCCGAATCGGGCAAGGGCCAGGTGAGCGCCATCGTGCAGGACTGCGACGGCAACATCTGGTACAACACGCCCGGGGCCGTCTCCGTCATCACTGACGGCCATAACCGCACCTTCCCCGCCGACGGCCTGCAACTCAAAGTGTCGTTCAACTCGTCGGCCGCCTGCCTCGCCGCCGACGGCGACCTGCTCTTCGGCTGCACCGAGGGCTACTGCCGCGTCAACCCCCGCCAGCTACTTTCGCAATCCGCCCACAACAGCCTGCCCGCCTTCGCCTCGTGCGCCATCGGCGACAGCCTCGTCGACCTCCGTGCGCTGCAGCATCTCGAGTACAACCAGTTCCCGCTCAACTTCACCTTCTACACGGGCAACCCTCTCGACGCCTCGGGCACCCGGTTCTTCTACCGCATCCCCCAGCTCACCTCCCAGTGGCAGCCCGCCACGGGCAACCGGCTGACCGTCATCTCCCTGCCGCCCGGCCGCGACTACAGCCTGCAGCTCCGCGCCGCCTGGCCCGACGGACAGCTGAGCGAGCCGCGCACCATCGCCCTCTCGGTCAGCATGCCGTTCTGGCAAACTGGCGGCATGATTTTCCTCTACTTCGTGGTCGCCGCCCTGGTTCTCTTTGCCGCCGTGCGCCTTATCCTGGTGCGCCAGCGCCGCCTCAACCTGCAGCAGAACCGCATCCAGCTGCACGAACAGCAGAGCCGCCTCACGCGCGAGAAGCTACAGCAGATTACCGAACTGCTCAAGAATATGCAGAACCAGGAGCGCACCCGCCCGCAGGAGTTCATCCGGCAGACGCCCCCGCAGCAGAGCCCCGACATCGAACCCGAACCGGTCAGGATTACGCCGCTCGACGAGCAGTTTGTCCAGAAGTCCATCAACATCGTCGAACAGCACATCCAGGACGGCGACTTCGGTGTCGAAGCCCTCAGCGCCGAAATAGGCATGAGCCGCAGCCAATACTACAAGCGCCTCATGGCCACCACGGGCAAGAGCCCCGTCGAGTTCATCCGCACGCTCCGCCTCAAGCGGGCCAAGCAGCTCCTCGCCCAGAGCCAGCTGCAAATCAGCGAGGTGGCCTACCTCTCGGGCTACAACACCCTCAAGTCGTTCGGCGAGAACTTTAAGGCCGAATTCGGCATAACCCCCACCGAATACAAGAAGAGCCTCGAAGGCAAATCGTAAAACATATTATATATCGCCGCAAAGGTACGCCTTTTGCCGAAACGGCCAAATGTTCGGGCAAAAATTTCTCGCCAGCCAACGGAATT